>JAITOU010000025.1 GCA_031289755.1 Clostridiales bacterium | reverse complement strand
CGCGGATACCGTCAATACCGCCGACGTCAAGACGCTGCGCGGCGTGGTAGATTTTGAAAACGTAAAATTCGGTTACAACGAAAACAATATCGTCATCAACGACTTTACCTGCCATGTGGACGAAGGCAAAAAAATAGCCATAGTCGGGCCGACGGGCGCGGGCAAGACGACGATTGTCAAGCTGCTCATGCGTTTTTACGAATTGAACGGCGGCAGAATACTCATAGACGGAAACGACATAAGAGATTTGACGCGCAACGATTTGAGGTCGCTTTTTGGAATGGTATTACAGGAAACGTGGCTTTATAACGATACCGTTATGGAAAACATCAGATACGGCAGAAGCGGCGCGACCGACGAAGAAGTATTGAGCGCGGCGGTGACGGCGCACGCAGACCATTTTATCAGGTCGCTGCCTCAAAGCTACAATATGGTCCTGAACGAAGAAGCCACAAATATCTCGCAAGGACAAAAACAGCTTTTGACGATAGCGCGCGCAATTCTTGCCGACCCTAAGATACTCATACTCGACGAAGCGACAAGCTCGGTCGACACGAGAACGGAGGTGTTGATTCAAAACGCCATGGACGCCCTTATGAAAAACCGCACAAGCTTTGTCATAGCGCACCGTCTGTCTACTATCAAAAACGCCGACGTCATTTTGGTCTTAAAGGACGGCGACGTCATAGAGAGCGGCAAGCACGACGAGCTGATTTTGAAAGGCGGATTTTATTCGGAGCTTTACCGCAGTCAGTTTGTGCAGATAGCCGAATAAAACAGCAGCCTTGTACGGTAAACAAAACCGACTAACAAAAAGTCCGACGGTGATTCTTCCGTCGGATTTTTTTAAACTTAATAGCCTTTAATTGACTTAAAAAACTGAAATATATATAATAGACTTGTTAATAATTTCTTGCGTCTAAAAAAAATTAAAAAAAACTCCAACAAAACTATGCGAATGTGTATTATATTAGCAGAAGGACAAAGGAGCGATAAGGTTCGGTAATGCGTGTCGGATAAAATATTAGAAAGCTATATGCGCGAATTGCGGGAAGGCAATATCGATGCGCTTGACGGTATCTATGAGCTAACGTCAAAGGGCGTGTATATTTTGGCGTACTCGATTTTGAAAAATGCGGAAAAAGCAAAGGACGTCATGCAGGACACGTTTTTGAGAGCGGCGGCAAACATCGGACAATACAAGCCCGGTACAAACCCCAAAGCGTGGATATCGGTTATAGCGCGCAACGCCGCTTACCGCGAATACAACAATGCAAAAAGAATTGTTTGCCAAGATTTTTCGGAGCATATAATAGACAAAAATGTCAATGAAACCATGTGGACGGACAACATTATCCTAAACGACGCCTTGCAAACGCTGACGGCACAGGAAAGAGAAATCGTTTCTCTGTTTGCGGCACAGGGCTACAAGCACAGAGAAATAGCTCAAATCGTAGGTCGTCCTATCGGAACTATTCAGTGGCTTTATAACAGAGCCGTCAAAAAAATGCGTAAAAATACGGAGACAAAAAAACATGAAGAATAACGAAATCAAACGCTTATTGCGTTCGGAAGCCGATAATGTACAGATACCCGACGTGCTGACCGAAATAAAAAAAGCCGATTTAACCGAATATAAGGACATCGGCACAGAAATAGTTTCGGCGCATACACCTAAGATAAGCCTTCGTGTAAAGCTTTTGTCGGGGGCGGCGGCGGTTTTGCTTGTAATTCTTGCGCTTATTATTGTTCCGTCCGTTTCCTTTGACAAAAAGGTCTATGCGGAGGTCGCCTTGGGTGCATATACCGAATTTGAAATAACGATAAACAAAAAAGAGCAGGTCATCGACATCAAAACAAGCGGCGACAACGCAAAAAAAATTCTGGAAAACATATCCTATCAAAAACAACCCTTTGACAAAACCTTGACTAATCTCATTACTGCGTGTATAAGTGAAGGCTACATCATAAGCGGCGAGCATATCACAAACCGCGACATACCTATAGCGGTATATTGCAGGTATGCGGACGGCACGGCAAGGATACGGGAGTGTATCGATGAAATTGTCAATTCTTGCTGCGATAAGGCGCAAGGTGAATAAATGCGCGAAAAAATAAAAAAGATTTATATAGACGGTATGTCCTGCGCCCATTGCGAAAGCAAGATACAAGCCGCGTTGTCGGATACGACGGGCATTTTGGAGGTGCAGGTCAGCTATAACGACGGCACGGCTATCGTCGCGTACGACGAAAGCGTCATCGATTATGCGCGTATCAAGCAAATAATCAGAGAGCTTGATTACCGACCTAAGGACGAACAAGAGATACTCGGTAACAATAGAAAAAAAGTACCTAAGTGGGCTGGGCTTTTGGGTGCGGTAATAGTATTGCTCGGCGGTTTTTTTATCTTTAATCAATTAGGGTTATTTGATTTTATCAATATTTTTCCGACGGCAAAAGAAAATACCGCACTCGGCGCACTCTTTGTCCTGGGGCTTTTGACCTCGGTGCATTGCGTCGCCATGTGCGGCGGCATAAACATTTCGCAATGCGTCGTCAAAGAAAAACCGCAGGACGACACGGTCAAGGCTCTTTCGGAGTCAGAACCCGAACCTGTGAGAGAAGCCGCTCGGGAGCAAACCGAAGACAAACCGCATTCAAAGACAAAAATCAACGCTTCGACCTTTCGTTCGAGCTTGTTGTACAATCTCGGCAGAGTTGTATCCTATACAGTCATAGGCTTTATAGTCGGCGCGCTCGGCTCGGTGCTGACTTTTTCGGATATCGGGAGAGGTATCGTAGCCATTGTCGCGGCGGTTTTTATGATAATCATGGGTCTGAATATGCTGGGGCTTTTGACCTTTTTGCGGCGTTTTACTCCGCGTATGCCCAAATTTTTTGCAAAGCTAATCGGGAAGCAAAAAGCCAAAAGCAAATCGCCCCTTATCGTGGGCTTGTTAAACGGACTTATGCCATGCGGACCTTTGCAAACTATGCAGATTTACGCGCTCAGTACGGGCAGCGCTTTTTTGGGCGCTTTCTCAATGTTCCTTTTTAGCCTGGGGACTGTGCCGCTGATGTTTTTTGTCGGCGCATTAAGCTCCGTTTTGACCAAAAAACTCGCCAAAAAGATTATGACGGTGAGCGCGGTGCTCGTCATCGTAATGGGAATGTTTATGTTCAATAACGGCGCGGCTCTTTCGGGCTTGCCGTTGCCGGGCTATTTTGGCGGCGTAGGTTCTACGGTCGAATCCGTCGTCGATTATCAAAACAATATCCAGACCGTTTCATTTGATTTGGAAACGAGCAGGTACAGCGCGATTAAGGTAAAAAGGGGTATTCCCGTCGTTTGGATAATCAAAGCCGACGAGGATATCTTGAACGGCTGCAACGGCGAGATACATATAAAGCAATGGAATATATCCAAAGAACTCATTGCCGGAGATAATACGATAGAATTTACTCCGGAAACGAGCGGCACTTTTTCTTACAGCTGTTGGATGGGCATGATTAGAAGTAAAATTATAGTTATTGCATAAAGTTAAATGAAACACCGCATAAATCAGATAAAATTTTATGCCGCTAAATTTAAATAAATTTTGGAGATATAAAAATGTCAAACAACAACAACGGTAACAAAAACGTAAGCAAGCAAATATCGGCGAATACCGCCAAGAAAAAGAATCTCGAAGAGCGTTTGGCGGCACAGCGCGCCGCAGAAGCAGCGCAGAGAAAGAAGCGTTATTTGCTAATCGGCGCAGCCGCATTGGCGGTTGCTTTGATTACGGTGAGTATTATACTTTTTGCGAGCGGCGGAGCGGGCAGCGCACCGGGCGCAAGCGCAAGCATTTCGGGCGGCACTCAGACGATAAGCACAACTTCAAGCGCAAGCGGCGGCGAAAACATTACCGTAAAGGCAGGAACGAAGGTAAAATGGGTAATAAGCGCGGGCAGCAGCTTGGGTTGCCGAACCGGAATAAAGCAAAGCGCGCTCGGTATCAATCAGCAGCTGACAAAAAACGGAACGACGACGGTGACCTTCACGCCGACAAAGCCCGGAAAATATAAGGTCGTCTGCACGACTATGGGAATGGCATACAGTACGATTACCGTCGTATGAAGTATCTTTTTGGGTACTGCATTACAAAATAGTGCGTACATACTAATATAAGTATTATATGGTATAATAATATTAAGTAGTAGGAGTGCCGCAAGCACGCGCCCATAAACTCACGCAAAACGGAACGGGCGCGGCAAGCGGCGCCCCTACGATTCAACCGTATACATATGTAAAACGACAAAAATAGATTTGTCAAAATGTAAAGATTTAGCCTTTGCATACTACCATCGGCCAAGGAGCGACTTAATGGAAAAAACATATAAAATAAACGGAATGACTTGCGCCGCTTGCGCCGGCAGGGTCGAAAAAACCGCCGCAAAGGTGGGCGGCGTCAAAAAAGCTTCCGTAAACTTTGCCACCGAAAAACTCACCGTTTCCTTCGGCGGCGACGCTGTGAGCGTCGAAAATTTAAAAAAGGCGATATCGCAGGCAGGCTATGAGTTGGAAGTCGGCGGCGAAGCAAAAACCGTCGTCATTGCCGTTTCGGGTATGACCTGCGCCGCTTGTGCGAGCGCGGTAGAAAAGGCATTGAATAAAACCGACGGCGTGTTATCCGCGTCCGTCAACCTTACGACTGAAAAAGCTACGGTAAGCTATGACGCATTAAAAACAAAAATTTCATTGATAAAAAAAGCCGTCGACGACGCGGGCTTTAAGGCTCTTGACACGGAGAGCAAGACGGCGGTAGACGAAGACAGAATACACAAGCAAAGGGCGATAAAAATTTTATGGATAAAATTTATTATAGGCGCGGCGTTTAGTCTTCCGCTTCTTTATTTTGCTATGGGACCTATGGTGTCGTGGTGGAACGTGCCTATTCCCGATATTTTAGAGCCGATGAAATATCCGCTCAATTATGCGATATTGCAGCTTGCGCTGACACTGCCTGTCATTGCCGTCGGCTACAAATTTTATACCGTCGGCTACAAGGCGTTGTGGAAGCGCAGTCCGAATATGGATTCTTTGATTGCAATCGGCACGACGGCGGCGGTCGGTTACAGTATATATTCGCTGATAGCCATTGCGTCGGGGTCTTTCGGCGCGGTGGAAAATCTGTATTTCGAGACGGCGGGCGTCATTATCACGCTCATTTTGCTCGGCAAGTCTTTAGAAGCCGTATCGAAGGGCAAGACAAGCGATGCGATAAAGAAGCTTATGGGCTTAGCTCCAAAAACGGCAACCGTTATAAAGGACGGCAAAGAGATAGAAATTCAAATCGACGAAGCGGAAATCGGCGACATAATTCTCGTCAAGCCCGGAGAGAAAATACCCGTGGACGGCGTAGTGACCGACGGCTATACGGCTATCGACGAATCTATGCTCACGGGCGAGAGTATGCCGATTGACAAAAAAGCCGGAGACAAAGTGTATGCCGCGAGCATCAACAAAAACGGCTTGATAAAATTTAAAGCGACAAAAATCGGTGCGGACACCGCGCTTGCTCAAATAATAAAGCTCGTAGAAGACGCGCAAGGCTCGAAAGCTCCTATCGCAAAGGTGGCGGACACGGTATCGGGATATTTTGTGCCGATTGTATTCGGCATAGCCGTCTTGTCCTTTGCCGCATGGATGATAGGCGGACGGGATTTTGTCTTTTCGCTTACTATTCTGATATCCGTACTCGTCATAGCCTGTCCGTGCGCCTTAGGGCTTGCCACGCCGACGGCTATAATGGTCGGAACGGGTATGGGTGCAAAAAACGGAATTTTGATAAAGGGCGGCGAAGCCTTAGAAACGACGCACAAAATCAAAACCATTGTCTTTGACAAAACGGGAACAATCACCGAAGGTAAGCCGGAGGTGACCGACGTAATAAGCGCGGACGAATCGGACAAAAGGCTGTTGCTTCAAATCGCAGCGTCTGCCGAGAAAGGCTCGGAGCATCCGCTCGGCGAAGCGATAGTCAGAGCCGCAAAAAAAGAAAATCTCGAATTTTTAAAGATAGAAAATTTTGAAGCCATTGTCGGCTTCGGTATCTCCGTCAACATAGACAAAAAAAGCCTTTTACTCGGCAACAAAAAGCTCATGGCGAATAAAAGCATTTCTCTCGAAGCCTTAGAGGCACAGTCGGACGCCTTAGCCGGCGAAGGCAAAACGCCGATGTACGTCGCGATAGACGGCAAGCTTGCAGGAATTATCGCCGTCGCCGACGTGGTCAAGCCGAGCAGTAAGGACGCTATAACGGCTTTAAACAAAATGGGCATAGAAGTCGTCATGATAACGGGCGACAACCGCAAAACGGCGGAAGCCATTGCAAGGCAGGTAGGCATTACGAGAGTCTTGTCCGAGGTCTTGCCCGAAGACAAGGCGAACGAGGTCAAGAAGCTGCAAGCGGAAGGCAAAAAGGTCGGTATGGTCGGCGACGGTATCAACGACGCTCCGGCTCTCGCGCAAGCGGATATCGGCATAGCGATAGGCTCGGGTACGGACGTCGCGATAGAATCCGCCGATATAGTTCTTATGAGAAGCGACCTGACGGACGTGCCTACGGCGATAAAGCTCAGTAAGAGTACGATAAGGAATATTAAGCAAAATCTCTTTTGGGCATTCGGCTACAATGCCGCGGGCATACCGATAGCGGCAGGCGTCCTGTATCTCTTAGGCGGCCCGTTACTCAATCCTATATTTGCGGCGGCGGCAATGTCTTTCAGCTCGGTTTCGGTGCTGCTAAACGCATTGAGTTTGAGATTTTTTAAAAAGACCGCAGTCAAAGAATCCGCAGGAGAAAAAGTATGAAAAAGAAAATGATTTATTTGCTGCTCATTATAACGGCGGTTGTTTTGACGGCGTGCAGTGTGACCGACGTCATTGCAAATTATGCCGTAAAATCCTTTAAGGATTTATCGGCGGAGCTTGGCGAAGCGCGTTATCAATACGATAGCGGACAACATACGCTGATATCGCCGAACGGCAAAGAAAAATTCTTATGGGGCGAGCGGCTTGCGATAGAAGTCGATTTATCGGAATTTATATCGGCAGGCTTAGATGTAGCTAAGCTGACGGATTTTGACGTCAACGGAAATATCCTTGCAATAGAATTAGAGAACGCAAAGACCGTGACCGAAACGGAAAAATTCTCCGCACTAAAAAAGACCGTACGCACAAACCGAAACGCATTGGGCTTCGACGAAGACATGGGGCATTTCGGGCTTTCGTTCGGCAACGAATTTGCCTTTGAATGGGCGCAGCATTTAGATAAGAACGACAAGGATATGGTCTTTCTCTTAAACCCGATGCCCTTTATCGAAGCAGGACTCATAACGGAACAATTAGAAAATTGGGTATACACAAAGCTCAAAATGATGAAAGACGGCAAGGAGTACGAGGCGTTTATGTTGGTCAGATTTTATGATTTGATATAATCCTTCATTTTGTTTAAGTCGTCTTTTAAAACGGAGCTGTTTGTATTTTTGAGTATATCGTATATGTCGCTTTGAGTAATAATCGGGTTTGCCGTTTTGTTTATCTCTTTTTTGATTAACGTCATTTTGACCTTTTCGCAAAATTCAACGACGTCTGCTCCGTTGCAGCCGTCTAATTTTGCCGCTATATTCTTGATATCCGCGTCGTCGGCTAATGTGCATTTTTTTAAATTATTACCGAGTATAAACAATCTTGCGTCATAATCCGGCAAGGGAATATATATTTTTTCGTTAAATCTGCCCGGACGCAATAACGCGCCGTCCAAAGCCCACGGACAATTTGTGGCGGCTATCACAAAAGCATATTTGAAGCTTCTTCCACGCCTTGCATTTGCGTCAATATTTCTTGCGTTACATGAGAGTTGCAGGCGTCTTCATTGTTTTGTCTGCGCGCTCCGAGAGAATCAAATTCGTCAAAAAAGATAACGGCTTTTTTGCAGCGGCGCGCTTCGGTAAAAAGAGCTTTGACATTCCGTTCCGCCTCTCCGCTCCATTTGGATTCGATATCCGAACATTTGATACTAAAAAATTTAGCGTCAAGCTCCGTCGCTACGGCTTGTGCAAACATCGTTTTTCCTGTTCCAGGCAATCCGTACAGCAATATGCCGCCGCCGACCTTTTTGCCGTATTTAGAATAAATATCCTTGTGCTTTAACGGAAGTATTACACGTTCGTCGAGTGCTTTTTTTGCGTCGTCAAGACCCGCTATGTCGGTCAGCTTTATTTTGGGAATGCGTGCGGCGTCAGATGATTTTGAAGCTTTCGCTTCTGTATTTTCATTATCGGCTTCTTCGCCGTCGTTGTCCGAAGCTTCTTCGCCGTGTTCTTTTAACAGGTCTATAATTTCATCTTTTCGCAAAGCCGAGAAGCCGCTTATGCCGTACTCTCTGCAAAGCGCTTTTAATTCCGCTACGGTCATTTGTTCGTATTGCTTTTTGTTCATTTGCTCATAATAATATAAATCTAAATTTTTGTTTTCTATTATACGATAAATTATGAAAGCCGCTATGCCTGCCGCAAGCAAGCCGCCGACAATCCAAAGCATTATCTGCCATTTCCAAAATATAAATCCGCATACGATAGCGGCGATGACGATTATCCCGACGATTATATACCAATATTCTTCTAAAAAATCACGAATGCCGAAAACAAGTCCAATCAGAAGCGGAATACCGATAATCAGTAAAAGATACCAATATCTGGCTAATATATCGGCAATATACGTCTGCCAAAAATTTTCGTATTCAAAATCAGCTGAAACATAAATAATTTTGTCTATTTCTCCCGCAATAATAAAGCTTTCGTCAAGCCTGTAATCTTCACCGTGTTTTATTTCCTGTCTGTATTCTATCGTTCTGCATCCGAGCTTGTTATCGTTCAGATAATAATCGAAGCTTATTTCTATGCTCGAAACATTCAAATACGATTCGTTATACAAATCAATATAAAAAGCTATCGTCGTTTGGTCTGTGACATTATCGTAAGCTTTGCTATAACGCCCCGTATCGGGATATATGAGAGTTTCTTTGCTGCAAGCAGTAAGTAAAATGATAGCGGACAATAGCAATAATAAACATAATAGATATTTTTTCTTTTGCTTCATATAAAATCTCCCGTAAAATAAAAATGCGCCCCGATTAAGAGACGCACTCCAAACGCTAACTCTCTTAATTGTTGCGACACAACACCAAAACAGGTGAAAGAGATAGCAGCTTTGGCTATTTGTTTACCTGTTTTCGGTATTAAGTTGTGTCGCGTTAATAATATAACATAACAGACTGATTTTGTCAATTCGGTAAAGCAATTCTAGTAAAAAATACAATTTTACGTTTCATTTTTCGCTTTTATTTTTTACTTAAAGAAATTATTAGACAAACCGATAGATTATTTGATATAATAATAGACGGTTAGGGAAATTTCGGAGGTTTGATTATGTTGAATTTAAATTCTAAGAACACGGATATTAAAAATATTTTAAAATTCGAGAAACCGCCTTTGACTAATTATTCCAAGTGGCGCGAAGCTCTGCCTGCCGGCAACGGGCTTATAGGCGCGTACGCTCTCGGCAATGCCGGTAAGGATACCGTCATGATAACCCATTCGCGTTTGAGCTGGCAGGGCAACATAAGCGTTTTGCCCGACATCTCCACCGCTTTAAAGGATTTGAAAAAGCTTGTCAAGGACGGTAAGTACGAGGACGCGGGCGCGCTTTATCCTAAGCTGCTCCAAAACAAGGGGTACAGACCCCAAACGTCCACACCTTTGCCGCTGTGCGATTTAAAGACTTCGATTGAGCTGTCCGAGCCTGCCGCCGATTATGCGCGGTATCTCAATATGGACAACGGAGAAATATCCGTACTCTTTAAGGACGGCAAAACTACCGTAGACAAATCGCTTTTTGTTTCGCGTACAAACGATATGCTCTTGTACGAGATAAATAAGTCGGGCGGCGGCAAAATCAACGCCGTCGTATCTCTCTCGCTTCACGACACCTCATCCGTCAAGCTAAACCCTGCAAAAGTTCCCGACATCTTTGAAATCAAAACCGAAAATCAATTTATATTTTTTGCCGCTAAGAGCGACAACGGCAAGGACTTCGGAGCTGTCGCAAAGGTCGTCAACGTCGGCGGCACGTCGACGTTTGCAAACAGCGTCATCACCATAAAGGGCGCGGAATGCGTGACGGTCTATGTAAAGGTCTTTGTCGACTCAAAGCGCGACACCGAATTTAAAAATATCAAAGCCGAGCTATATAACAACAAATTGACCTATGACAAGCTTTTAAAGGAACACACGGTCTTACATCAAAAGCTGTTAAAAACTGCCGAGATTGACCTTGACGCCGAAGACAGCGACGCGCCTATCGAAGAATTGCTCTTAAAGGCCGGAAAAGGCGATATACCGCACGCCCTTATCGAAAAGCTTTGGAGATACGGACGCTATCTCTTTGTGTCGTCGGGCGGCAGAGACGGAATAGTCAAGCCTGCCGGTCTTTGGTACAGCGATTACAAGACCAATTCTCCTTTTATTCCGCTTAACGGCGAATTGCAATTCGTTTATTATCAGGCGTTGACGGGAAATATGACTCCGCTTTTGCTGCCGCTCTTCGATTATTTTGACAAGGTTTACGACGATTTAAAAAAGAACGCTTTAAGGCTCTATAATGCTAAGGGAATCTTTATCCCTGCGGTCATGTCTACCGACACGGGCTTGCCAGGTAATTTTTCGAGAGAAGCGTTGTACTTCACGGGAGCTGCCGGAATAGTCGCCTTTTTGTACTACGAATATTATCTTTTTACCGAAGACGTGAAGTTTTTAAAGACAAGAGCGTTGCCGTTTATGAAGGACGTCGCGGCGTTTTATGAGGACTTCTTTAAGCTCGGCGACGGTAACAAATACGAAAGCATTCCGTCCTATTCGCCTAACGGAAAGGGCGTGACTGCCGTTTACGCTTCGTCGGACGCGGATTTTATCATAGCGCGTCAGCTCTTTTCAAATCTCATAGAAGGAGCGGAGATAACCAAAACATACCCCGACGAGGTGTTGAAGTGGAAGGAAGTATTTGACAGACTTCCCGTGCCGGAGGTAGAGAACGGTAAGATTAAGGAATATCATCTGACAAAAATCGCCGATTTTGACGTCAAATATTTTCCGCAGCTTTATTCGGTAAATCCTATGAGAGAAATCAGCTTTTCGACGGGACAGAGCGAGCTTCAACCCTACATAGATACTGCGCGTCACATCATGACGGACGGTCTAAAAAAACAATCCTCGCTTTCTCTCGCGTATAATGCTTACAGCTTCTTTGGCTTAGGCTTAAAGGAAGAAGCAAAAAAATGTCTGAATTATATCGTCCGAAATCTGACGCTCAACAATCTCATGACGACCGACGCGGATATAAGGGGCTACGGCATAGGCACGGACGACGAATTGTTTGAAATCAATATCGGGGGGAATCTCGCTTGCACGCTTGCAATACAAGAAATGTTCGTTTCGTCCGACGACACGTCAATACGCCTGTTTAACGGCGTATTGCCAAGCCTTGTGCGCGGCGCGATAACGGGCTTGTCCGCAAAAGGGGCGGTATCGATAGACATAAATTGGGACAGAGAAAAGCGCAAAAGCTTATTTGAAAAAGGCTCGTTCGAGATAACCTTTAAAGCAAAGAAGGCAAAGACAATCGAGCTTTACATTCCCGAATTTTTGAAGGATATCCGAAAAGCTCCCGAAAACCTGATAATAGACGACGGAGTAATCCACGGAATACATTTGACGGCAGGCAAAGAATATATTATCGATTTTAAGTTATAAAATAGAATACTTCGCGGTTGATTTGAGCCGTAGATAGAATACTTCGCGTAAATGAGTATTACAGTTTATTATGTTTTTAGAGATAATTTCCAACTCCGTATCGGAGACTATCGACATCGCCAAGACTCTTACAAAGACGCTTCGTAAGGGCGACATCGTATTGCTCAACGGAGATTTGGGCGCGGGAAAAACTCATTTTGCAAAAGGTATAGCCGAAGAACTCGGAATAACCGATACTGTCGTCAGTCCGACCTTTACCGTTATGAACGTATATTACGGCGGACGGACACCTTTTTTTCATCTCGATATGTACCGAATCGAAAACGAAGAAGAAGTTTTTGAATTGGGTTTGGAAGAATTTATCTTCGGCGGCGACGGAATAACCGCTATCGAATGGAACAAATACAAAAGCTTCGGTAACTGCCGCGTCTTTGAAACGGATATATACAGAACGGGCGACAATACGAGAAGGATAACAATCAGACAAAGAGAGCCGGAAAGCAACGGATAAATAAATGGAAATAAAGAGATTTTTTATACCGAGTGAAAAAATTGATAAACAATGCGCCGTCATAGACAACGACGAATTTTATCATATCGTCAAGGTGCTGCGCCTAAAAAAAGGGTTTAAAATTGTCGTCTGTACGGGCGACGGCAAGGACTATTACGCTACGATAGACAAGATACACGACGGCTATCTGACCGCCGCGATACACGAAACGATAGTCAACGACACAGAGCTGCCATTTAAGCTCACCATGCTTCAAGCTATTCCGTCTAAGGACAAGCTCGAAATAATCGTTCAAAAGGCGGTGGAGACGGGTGTGAGCGTATTTGTGCCTTTTATTAGCACGCACGTCAACGACAGCCGCGTCAATATCGAAAGACTTGAAAAAATTATCAAGGAAGCCGCCAAGCAGTGCGGCGCAAATAAGCTCATGCGGATAATACCGCCCGTCGATTTTGAAGAAGCCGTCAATATCGCAAAAAAATCATTTCTGCCTATCATAGCCTACGAAAAAGAAACCGACGGACGGCTCTGTAAGCTTTCGGAGCGTTTTAAGACAAAGGATTTCAGCGCGGCGTTTTTTGTCGGTCCGGAGGGCGGCTTTACGGACGAAGAAGCAAGCTGCGCTAAGGACAACGGCATAGCGGCAATAACGCTCGGCAAACGTATTTTGCGCTGTGAAACCGCCGGAGTAGTCGTCTCCGCTCTTATCGCCTCCGAATATAACAGAAACAACCCCGCAAAAGGCTCTGTATGACGATATCGCTTATAAATCTCGGATGTAAAGTAAATCAATACGAATTGCAGTCGATAAAATCAGCTTTGACCGCACGCGGACATACCGTTTCGGAGGATCTGACCTATGCCGACGCCTATATTTTAAATACCTGCGCCGTCACGGGCGAAGCGGAACGCAAGTCGCGCCAATACGTCACAAAGGCTTTAAAAAGCAATCCTGCGGCAAAGATTGTCGTCATAGGCTGTGCGGCTGAGAATAATGCCGAGAATTTTGAAAAAAAAGGCGCGCATTATATATCCGGTTCTGCAAAAAAATCTAAAATCGCCGACGTCGTAGAAGCCTTGTATAAAGGAAACGGCGCGGTTGATTTTGCAAAGTCAGCCGCATTGTCGGCAAAATACGAAGAAATGGATTTTGCATCGACCGACAGAGCCAGACGCTTTGTCAAAATACAGGACGGCTGCGACAATTTTTGTTCTTATTGCATAATCCCGATACTTAGAGGGAATAGCAGGTCGAGAGACGCGGACGGCATAATCGCCGAAATATCCGCCGCCGCCCAAAAGGAAACCGTAGTCATCGGCATCAATCTCAGCGCATACGGCTTTGACACGGGAACGTCCTTGACCGAGCTTATAATCAGGCTGCATGAAGCGCGACCCGACCTACGCTTACGCTTAGGCTCATTAGAAGCGCGTGTGATAGACGGAGATTTTTTGACCGCGCTCAAAGCTCTCAAAAATTTTTGTCCGCATTTTCATTTGTCGCTCCAAAGCGGCGACGATAGGGTGTTGGCGGATATGAACCGCCGCTACGACACGCAGTTTTTTATGCAAAAAACCCGACTGATAAGAGAGTTTTTTCCTAATGCCGCCGTCACGACCGACATCATCGCAGGCTTTCCGACGGAAAGCGGCGAAGCTTTTGAAAACACTTTAAAATTTGCCGAGCTGGCTGCTTTTGCCGATATTCATATCTTTCCGTATTCGGCAAGGCAAGGAACGGAAGCCGCGAAATTAAAGATAATGGTGGCGGACGACGTAATAAAGGAGCGAGTCAAACGTCTTACGGCTTTAAAACACTCGCTTAGAGAACGGTATATCGACAGCTTTAAAGGAAAAATCTTAAACGTATTGATAGAAGAAAAAAATTCCGACGGACTCTTTTCGGGTTATTCGGAGAACTATATAAGAATATATGCCGCAGGAGAGCTGAAAATCGGAGAGATTTATAAGGTGAAGCTCACGGACGCTCATCAAGACGGCGCAAAAGGAGAAATATAATATGCTGACATCAAAACAAAGAAAAGAATTGGAAGCCTTAGCAAACTCTGCGGAGACGATATTTCAAATCGGCAAGGGCGGCGTCAATGAAAACCTCATAACGTCCGTCAAAGAAGCCCTAATGAGCCGCGAGCTTGTCAAGGTCGCCGTCTTGAATAATTCCGAATTGAAAGCCAAAGAGCTTATCGGCGAATTGGCTCAAAAAACCGCCGCCGAGCCTGTCGCGGCACGGGGCAACAAAATCATTTTGTATAAGCTCTCGGACAAGGACGGCATAAGGCATTTATTGTCATAATCTCTTTCGGAGAAAGCGATATGAAATTCAAAAAGCTGCACGGCAACAACAAGTTAAAAAAGGTTGATATCAGTATCATTCCGTACGAACAAAAATACCGCGGCGATATGCTGTTTTGTTTTCTTGCGGCAAAGGACGCGATAGCTACGGGTTATGCGTCAGACAAAGTACACGGGCTGTATCTAAAAGACGATTTGCTCGACATCGGGGCTAACTATATTCAATGCGGTGACGTTTTTTATCTCGCCATTGATAGGCGCGACCGCGTGGTCGGAATGCTAGGAACTAAAACCGTTTCGCCGACCGATTTGTGGCTGAAAAGGTTCTTTGTCAAGCCGGAGCTGAAAGGTCAAGGTATCGGAAGCAAATTGCTTGCGGTCGTTGAAAAATACGCCGCAGACAAAGGCATAACTACGGTACACACTCGGTTTGCGGATTCCTACCTTGAAGCGGCTCGGTTTTATTCGGCAAAAGGCTTGTAGAAACGGAGCCGGACGGCGGCTTGCGCCATTTTGTCAAAAAGCAGTAATCGGCAAATATACCGCAATACGCAGAAATCCACAACTCACCAAGCTTATAGAGAAACATAGTCGTTTGTAATTTCATTAATTTGAGATTTTATGTGCCGCACACTAAAAATATAAACAATCAAGCAAACAACCCCTACTAATATCGGGACTAATCCAAACAAAGCTAACAACAAATGAATATGTCCAAGATATATTATTAAAATAATCCCCAACAATTCTAAAACACCGATAACAATAGGCAGTATAATCCGAATTATCGAAAGCGATTTTTTATATTGAGCAAGTAATTGGTCTTTTTGATTGGTTTGTTGCATTGTTATCCTTTACTAAATGTAATTTGAATATTGTTTAATTATTATAGCACACTATCTGTTGCTTGTCAACATAACAATAGTTATTAATGAAAATATTGTTTATTCTATCGGTTCAAAAATAAATAAACGAATGATATATCCGTATAAATACCGCGCTTTTGTTTATATTAACGATATGTTGCTTGGCGGTATTTTATTTTTTTCGGCGGTGCTTATCATGTTTGTGCCGGCGAAGGTGAAAATTAATTGTTTTCTCGACGTTTTGAGCGGTAAATTTCTTTTGTATTTTTCTCTGCCTTTCCGTATAAAAAAAACGGTTTTAAGGGGAATGTACAAGGACGGAGAATTTACCGTTTTTTTGTTTAACAAGGACATAAAGCTAAAAAACAAAAGGGGCGGAAAGTCCGTAGAAGACACACACGGCTCGGCGGACGAAAAAAAATCGGTAAAAAAAATCGATATAATCAAAATCATTCGCCGTTTAAAATTTAAAAATCTTTATTTTGACGTTTTGGCGGGGGGCGGAGATTATACGGAATTTCTCTTTATCAATATGTTTTTTGCCAACATGATAGAGAGCTTTTCAAAGGTAATCGAAGAGCAATTCAATATAGACGATTTTGACGTCAACATCTTCACTTCCGATAAGACCTGTTTAAAGACTGCCGTCAACGCTTATTTCGATATTTTTGTTTATAAAATCATCAGGATTTTTTTGTCGAAGAAACGCATTAAATAAATAATATTGCTCACAATATTAGGGCGTGTTATGCAAAAAAATATTTGCCGGAGCTTATTTTTACATAATTTTTTTAAAAAACGGGGTTGGTTTATGGAATCTAATATAAATGATATTATGGCTCAGGCAATGGAAAACCTGAAAAGTATGATAGACGTCGATACCGTCATCGGCAAGCCTATCGAGATGGGCGAGAGCTTTGTCGTGCCGATATCCAAGGTGACTTTCGGCTTTATCGCCGGCGGCAGTGAGTTTAACGACAACGGCGGTTCAAAAACGCGGTCAAATTATCCGCACGCGGGCGGCAGCGGCTCGGTCGTATCTATAAATCCTTTGGGATTTTTGGTGGTCGGCGACGACGGCGGACGCAGCTTGATAAAAATGAACGGGGAGGAAGAAGACAAATGGAGCAAGGCGGCAAAGAATTTATTTTCCGCGTTATTTACAAAAAAAGACAAGGACAAAGACAAGGACAAGCAATAGCTTTTAAATGCTTTATAGCTATCGTTGCGACGGTCTTGCTTTCTCTTTCGGCGGCGGTTTTTTTTATAGGACGCACAGAGCCTGTTTTTGCGGCAGGGTCGTCTTACATAGCTATGGAGCAGACTTCAAACAGGGTTTTGTACGGCTCAAATATACACGCGCCCCTGCCTATGGCGAGTACGACAAAAATCATGACGGCGATAGTCGCGATAGAAAATAACGATATCGCAAAAAAAATAAAGATACCAAAAGGCGCGGTCGGCATAGAAGGCTCGTCTATCTATCTAAAAGAAAACGAAGAAATGACCGTAGAAGACCTATTATACGGTCTTATGCTCATGTCGGGCAACGACAGCGCGGCGGCTCTCGCCATAATTACGGCAGGCGGAATAGACAAATTTTCTTTGATGATGAACAAAAAAGCCGCCGACATCGGCGCAAAGAATACAAATTTTGTCAATCCGCACGGGCTTCACGATGCCGCACACTATACGTCCGCATACGATTTGGCACTGATAACCGCATACGGACTCAATAACCCGATTTTTAAACGGATAGTGTCGGCGGAAAAATATACGATAAAGGACACGGGCGGCGGCACGGGAGCGCGCTATTTCAACAACAAAAACAAAATGCTCCGTATGTATGCCGGAGCGGACGGAGTAAAGACCGGCTATACAAAGGTATCGGGCAGATGTCTTGTAAGCTCCGCAAAGAGAGACGATATGCAGGTCGTGACCGTCGTTCTCAATCATCCCGATATGTGGAACGACAGTATGTCGCTGCTCAACCGTTCCTTTGAAAACTACAAAATGACAAAAATATTATCTGCGGAGCAAAGTGTCGCCGTTCCGATATCGGACGGAACAAAAAATTGCGTTTCGGCATCGCCGAAAGAAAGGTATTATCCTTTGAGTGCGAGCGAGAATATTTCTTATGAATATGACGTCAAAAAACTCAAAGCTCCCGTCAAAAAAGGCGATTATGCAGGAAAAATAAAAATAAACATCGATAATCACTTGCTTTTTGAAGAAAAAATGTATACTATTGATAGCGTAAAAGAAAAAGGAGTATTAGACCATTTTAGAGGTCTGTTTGATTAAATTATGCGTATCAATAAATATTTAGCCGATTGCGGCGCGGCGTCGCGCAGAGCTTGCGACAAGCTGATAGAAGAAGGTAAGGTCAAAGTCAACGGCAAGCCTGCCGTCATCGGTCAAGAGATAAATACCGACAACGACACGGTGACCTTAGACGGCATTAAGCTCGTTCTGTCAAAAAAGAATTTGTATCTGATGTTTAACAAGCCCAAGGGCTGTATCTGCACGCGAAACGACGAGAAGGGCAGGAAAACCATCTATGACTATGTAGACCTAAAAGAACGTCTTGTATCGGTCGGCAGACTCGATTATGATTCGGAAGGACTGCTGATATTGACGACCGACGGCGCGCTCGTCAACTATCTCACACATCCGAGCAACGAAATTCCAAAAACCTACCATGTAAAAATCGACGGCGAAGTATTACAGAGCGACTTAGCGACTCTTAGAGCGGGCGTCGAGATAGACGGCGTCAAGACCAGCCGTGCAAAAATCAAGCTGATAGAATTTTCCGACAATATTTCACGCTTCGAGATGACGATATACGAAGGACGCAACCGCCAAATCAAAAAAATGTTCGAGACAATCGGCAAGGAAGTCCTGTTCTTAAAGCGCGTATCGATAGGCGACCTAAAACTCGGCGGTCTCTCACGCGGCGCACACCGAGAGCTGACCCCACTCGAAGTCAATTATCTGAAAAAATTGTGATTTTGTAGGTTTTTTGTGTGTAAATTTATCGGTAAAATAAAAGAGAGCGGATTTTGTTTCCGCTCTCTTTTTTATGGCTAATTCTTTTCTATTTTTTCAAAAAGCTCATCAATGCTTTTGTGATTTGGTTTGATTTTACCGCTTGCAATGTCTTTTGCTTCTTGCAGTGCTTCAAGTGTTTCTTTATTGGGAATTTTTGTTTTTATTATAAATGGAATACTGTTTGTATTGACTACTTGTGCCAAAAAAATGTTTACCGCTTCCGACGTGGATAATCCCATGTCTTGTAGTACGGATTCAGCATCTTTTTTCAGTCCTTCTCTAATTCTTATATGCAAGGTTTCGCTTTTTGTAGCGTTTAAATTATTCATATGATTTACCTCTTTTTTATAGTATATGTAAATTGTATCACAAAATCTACGCAAAATCAACACATTTCCACATATTATTTATTAAATTTTTTTAACTTATACTATTTCGCGTTGAAAATTGCTTTAAACCACGGATGGATTTTTGAGATAAAAGACGGCGTTTTTAGGCTCCGGCGTACTTGGCGGTACGTAAAAAGCCTAAAAATCGACGGCTTTTAGCCAAAAAGACACCGCAGGTTAGAGTAATTTTCAACGCGAAATAGTATTAGATAGTAGTTAAAAGATGTTTAATATGAGTAATGAAATTAGATTTAGATAAAAATATTTCAAATTCGGCGAGAAAAAGACAAAAACTTTGATAGTTGTTTTTTTACTTTATAAAATATATTGACAAATTAATAAATTTTGTGTTATAGTATAGCTACCACATAACTGAATATTTTTTTTTCAAAAGGGAAGCATTTTTATTGGTAAAAAGTGTATTTTTTCCGTATTGAGCTTTCCTTTGAGAAATGTTTCAAGTTATGTGGTAATAACAGGAGAAATGCGCTTTTTATATTTTTATTCGGGCATTTTTCTGATGTATTTAAGAGAAAAATTTTATCAATATCGTTGAATGTGGCATTTTGCGATAAAAAATAAATTAGGTAATACAGAGGAGAAAAAACTATGCAAATAAAAAAAACTGTCTCTCAAATAGCGGAAGCAAATGCTGCGACTGAAAAAGCTGCGACTGAAAAAAAAGTCGAAAAGAGAATGTCGGTAAAAAAAAATAACGGTAAAATTTATCTTTTCGGCGATACTATGAAGTCACATTATTTATTAAAAGAAGAGCCTACAAGTTCCGATATTTACACAGATAAAGCATGCGTGCATAAGTTATATACAGGAACCACCTTAATATACAATTATTTAACCATATTAAAAGAGATTGAAAAAAACTCGAGCGATTTTAAAAAAGTCTTTTCGGGTTACGATATACCTAATATTATAGGACCGTGTTTGATAGAAAATAATAAAATAATATTGGCAAAGAAAGACGAGGCGACCTCTTTTTTAACGCTTGAATATGATGAAAAATCAAAGAACTCAAAGATCGCAAGAATAACAGAACGCTCCGGTTATAGATGTACTGAAAACAGCATAACAAGACCGGAGATAGTACTTAATGATAATGACCTTGACAACGTTACGTTTAATGAAAATGATGTTATAATAATTAATAATAAAGGGCTTGGTTTTGGACAAAAAAATGGCAATCTAACCGTAAAACTATTAACGAAACTTTTTGTAAATAATAAAGCAAAAAAGCTTTTGATGCCGTCTAATCAACATTTTTATGATTACATCAATGGAATTACCAATTTAAAAGATGGAACAACACCTATAACCCAAGAAGATTTAGATAGAATAACATTTATAACGACACTTGATGATTGCCGTAGCAATAAAATGATAATCAGTATTCAACGTTCATGGGAAGAGAGCGTAACCGATTTTTACAACGCATATTATTGCAGTCATTATGCCGAAAATTTAAGAAAATTCAAAAATCTTATTGTATACGCAAGACAAGAAGGCGCGATAATAGTTAATGGACCTGAATTCAAATTGATATTTGCGCCGGAATTAAGCGAAGGTGCGACTATGCGGCGTGATGAAAATTTTGTCGAAGGAATTCCGGAGACGACAATAGTCGCATATCTTTATGCCTTATGCGCGGGTAGCACGGATACCGTATCAAATGTGAAATTTGCGCTCGATATGGGCATGGAACATTTTAAGTTAGGTGCAATACTTCCCAAACGCACGGATGACAAAGACTATAATACTGAAGTGAAAACAGTACTAAAAGAAAGAGTTGAAAAATATTTCGACAAAAAAGTCGTTAACTGTTTTCAAAATAATAAACAATATATTTCGGAAAATTTTTCTGATGTTGTAGTCCCTTTGCTTGGGAATGACAAACAACAACAAAAAGCACTCGAAACGGATTGGAGCATATTAACAAAACGTTCGTCGAATGACGAAACGACTGCAGATGCTGCGGTAAAAATTGTAGTGGACGGTCCTAAAGACTTTTTCAAAACTATTCCCGTATTAAAAATAAAGGACCTAACGGCGATAGACAGAAAAGAAATTGAAAGATTCAATACTATAAAAATTTTATTTGACGAATATATAAATTCTCCGCATGGAGAAAAACAAACCAATGTAAAAAAAATGAAGCCTATTTCCATAGCGGTTTTCGGACCTCCCGGTTCCGGAAAATCTTTTGGAATAAAACAAATATTAAAAGAGTATTCAAATGAGAGAATAGAGAATAAGGAAGTAAATTTGGCGCAGATTAGTGATGTTTCCGAGTTAAACAATAGTTTTGCCGATATCGCAGATATAAATATCCGCGGAAAAATTCCGGTAGTATTTTTTGACGAATTTGACAGTAGTATTGGAGAAGAAAAATGGGGGTGGCTAAAATATTTTCTCGCGCCTATGCAAGACGGACAATATGTCGTAAACGGCAACATCAGACCGTTGGGACAAGCGATATTTATTTTTGCCGGTGCGACAAAAAATACTTTTAAAGATTTTAAAGAACAAGGGGTTTTTTATGCGAAATCCGAGAAAAATGAATTTATATCGGCTAAGGTACCAGATTTTTTGAGCCGACTTAAAGGATATATAGACATTATAGGGATAAATAAAATTGACAGTAATGACAGCTCTTATATGTTGCGCCGCGCAGTTATATTACGCGACCTTTTGGCACGGTATATGGAGAGTATATTTACATTTATCGATGTGGAAAGTGAGAAAAAATGCAATATAGAAGAAGAACTCTTAAGGGATTTGTTGGAAATTCAAGAATTCAAATACGGGTCACGCAGTCTTCAGCAAATAATATCAATGAGTCATTGCAGAGACATCCGTAGTTTTGTTCCTTCAGTATTACCTTCGCGTGACCAACTGAATTTACATGTTGACAGTGAGCAATTATTTAAAAAGAAAGGCAGAAGCGATACAAAATTTGTACCAAAAACATAAGAAAAACCAGTGATATTCTAAATATACTTAGAATATTTATCTTAAATACTAAAAGTATACTTACAAACATTCGCAAAAAGATTGTAAATATAGGCGAAACGTCACTTAATATTTGCCTTTGTTTTGATTGACGGCGGTGGAGAAGATTAAGAAAAAGTAAATAAAAAACCCCACGATTTTTTATTGACAATCGCTAAAAAATGTATTATAATCTATTCATTATTCAAAAATGCGATAATGGAAGCCAACGGCAGATTTATTTATTTTTAAGGTCAGAGAGCCGCGATAGGTGAAAGGCGGTACTTAAAAGGATTTGCTTATCTCTTCTTAGCAGGACCGCAGAACGACGGGTTTTTTGCCCGGTTATTAAGCGGTTTCGGAGACGACACCGTTATTTGTCGGGAAGTGATAAGGTTTCTTAGAGCTAAAAGCGGGCGCGTACAGCGTCAAATCGGGTGGTACCGCGGTTAAAGTAAAATTAATCGTCCCTATGTCTTTATAAGGCATAGGGATTTTTTATAAGGAGAACATAATGGACAAAGTCAAACAGGTTGCGGAGAGAATAAAAGACCTAAGAATCATCACCGGCAAAACGCAGGCGGAGATGGCGGAAGCCACCGACGTTTCGATTGCGGAGTATCTGCTCGCGGAAGAAGGCAAGAAGGATTTTTCCTTTACCTTTCTATACAAATGTGCGGAGGTTTTTTCTATCGACGTATCCGACCTTATTTCGGGCGAATCGCCGAAGCTGTCTACATATCAGCTTGTGCGCAAGGGCGAGGGCGACGCGCTGCCGCCAAAGAAGGAATTTATCTATTACAATCTAAATTCCTTAAAAAAAGACAAAATAGCCCAGCCTTATCTCGTCACGGCGAAGTATTCCAAGTCGATAGAGAGTACTCCGATAAGCGTGACGGAGCATGAAGGCGAGGAATTTGACTATGTTTTGAAAGGGCGGTTAAAAATACAGATAGACGCCTACACCGAGATTTTAAACGAGGGCGACAGCATATACTACGACAGCGGCAAAAAGCACGGCATGATAGCCGTAGACGGAGCCGATTGCGAGTTTTTGGCGGTCGTCATTCCTCCTAAGGGCAAGGACATCAGCGAGATAGAAGGTCACGCCTCGACCGCACACGGAGCGGAGCATACCTTCAAATACACCTACGACGAAACGCCGATATACGAAAAATTTGTCAAGGTCAAAGAGGATAAAAACGGCGCGTTGAAAGATATACAGTTTATTCAAAAGGACGATTTCAATTTTGCCTTCGACGTCGTTGACTATTTAGGCGAACACAAGCCAGATAAGCTCGCCATGCTGTGGCTCGGCAAGGACAAGGAAGAAAGGCGTTTTACCTTTAAGGACATGAAAGAAAATTCCGCCCGTGCCGCAAATTATTTTAAATCTCTCGGCATAGGCAAGGGCGACAGGGTTATGCTCGTCTTAAAGCGTCATCATCAGTTTTGGTCGGCGATACTCGGCTTGCATAAGCTCGGTGCGGCGGCAATTCCGGCGACAAATCTTCTGACTCAAAAGGATTTTGAATACCGTTTTAACGCGGCGGGCGTCAAGGCTGCGGTCATAACATCGGACGGCGACGTCGCAAGACAGGTCGCTCTCGCACTTCCTGCGTGTCCGACCGTCAAAAGCGTTATGATAACCGGCGGCAAAAAAGACGGCTGTGATTTCTTCGACTATGACCAAGCGTTAAAAAATTCTTCCGCAGTCTTTGAAAAGCCTAAGGGGAGCGACGGCGTCAATTGTCACAAGGACAGTATGCTCATGTACTTTACTTCCGGCACTACGGGCTATCCAAAAATCGCATCTCAACCCTTTACATACGCACTCGGACATTTTGTCACGGCAAAATATTGGCACAACGTAGACCCGGAAGGCATACATCTGACGATTTCAGATACCGGCTGGGGCAAGGCGGTATGGGGTAAGCTCTACGGACAGTGGCTCTGCGAAGCGGCAATAATGACCTACGACTTTGACAAATTTGAAGCGGCGGATATACTTCCGCTGTTTAAGGAATACAATATCACCACGTTTTGCGCACCGCCGACTATGTACCGAATCTTTATCAAAGAAGATTTAAAAAAATACGATTTGTCCCTGTTAAAGCACGCGACAATAGCCGGCGAAGCGCTCAATCCGGAGGTCTTCGAGCAATTTTATAAGGCGACGGGCTTGAAGCTCATGGAAGGCTACGGTCAGACCGAAACGACTCTCACCGTCGCAAATCTCATCGGCATGGAGCCTAAGCCCGGCTCGATGGGCAAGCCTGCTCCGCAGTACAATGTCGACATTATCAACGGCGAAGGCGTTTCGGCTCACGTCGGCGAGGTCGGTGAAATAGTCTTGCGGACGGAAGTCAAGCCGACGGGACTCTTTAACGGCTATTACCGCGAAGAAGAAAAGACGCTTGCGGCATGGAGCAATAATATTTATCACACAGGCGATATGGCATGGAAGGACGAGGACGGATATTATTGGTATGTCGGCAGAACCGACGACCTTATCAAAAGCTCCGGCTACCGCATAGGCCCGTTTGAAATCGAAAGCGTCATCATGGAGCTGCCGTATGTCCTGGAATGCGCCGTCACGGGCGCGCCCGACGAGATAAGGGGACAGGTCGTCAAAGCGTCGATAGTATTGACAAAAAACGCCGTGCCGAGCGACGCCCTAAAAAAAGAAATACAGGAATACGTCAAAAGCCACACCGCGCCTTACAAATATCCGAGAATAGTCGAATTTGTCAAGGACCTGCCAAAAACTATCAGCGGCAAAATACGCCGTTCGGAGCTTAGGTAAAAGGAAAACCATGTCGGGAATATATCTTCATATACCTTTTTGCAGACAAAAATGTCATTACTGCGACTTTTATTCCGTCGTTCATTCGCCGGAACAAGAAGACGCTTATGTCGGGCTTTTGTTAAAAGAAGCAAGCTTGCAAAAAGCAAATATGAAAAACAAGACCTTCGACACCGTGTATTTTGGCGGCGGCACGCCGTCATTATTGAGCGACAAGAGCTTAACGGAAATTCTCGAAAGCCTTTACAAAAATTTTGATATCAAAAAAGATGCCGAAATAACGTCCGAAGGTAATCCTTCGGACTTTTGCGTGCTTCAAAAAGTAAAGTTTTTTAAGAGCGTAGGTATCAACCGATTGAGCATAGGCATACAGACAATGAACGGCGCGTCCTTAAAAAAAGTCGGACGGCTGCAAACCGTCGAGAGCAACACAAACGCGCTCAAAACCGCTGCGGAGATTTTTGACAACGTCAGCGCGGATGTCATGCTGGCTTTGCCGGACGAAGGGATTTTTGAAGTCGAAAAAACCTTGCGTATTATATCGGGCTTCGGCGTTGGACACATATCGGCTTATGCCTTAAAGGTCGAAGAAGCAACGGCTTTGTTTGAAAACGTAAAAAACGGGCTTGTAGACATTCCGTCGGACGATGCCGCCGCCGATTGCTATGATTTTGCTTGCGAATATCTTAAAGAGCGCAAAACCTTGCGCTATGAGATAAGTAATTTTGCAAAAAATGGTCTGGAATGCCGCCACAATCTCAATTATTGGCGCGGCGGAGAATATCTCGGCTTGGGGGCTGCCGCCCATTCATTTACGGAAAATAAGCGATACGAAAATCCGCGCAGTATAATAAAATACCGCGACGGCCTGCTAAAAGGTGTTTTGCCTTCGGTAAACGTCACTCTAATAGAGCCTGACAACGCTTTGTACGAGAAAATCATGCTTGGCTTGCGTCTGTCAGACGGAATAAATATCTCCGAGTTAAACAAAGAATACAAAATAAATTTTCTTGAAAAGTATTCGTCCGCACTCAAAAAATACGAGAAATGTTTTAAGCTTGTAGACGGCAAGCTCTCGGTAAAGGACGAGTATTTTTATTCTTTAAACAGCATTCTCGTCGAATTTTTGTGAGCATAGTATTATGGAATACTTCGATTTGCATAGTATTCCACATATAATTTGCATAGTATTCTATATCTAAACGGTGTTTTAAAACATAAAACGCCGTTTTTTATTGGCTTTTCGACAGACATGGAAAGTATTTTGTACACGGAAGCCTTTATCATTATTATGAAATATGGTCGTATACATAGAATATTTGTTTGTCGAAAATATGTCAATCAATGCGCTTATTTTGTATCTTACGCTTGTGACGCTCAAAGAAAAAATCAGCGTAAAGCGCATTTTGCTGTCCGCGCTTATCGGAACGGCTTTGGCTTTCTTTTTGCCTTTTATACACCATTTTGTCTTTGTCTACAAAGCGTCTGCGGCTTTTTTGATGTTGCTCGTATTAAAAAACAAGAGCTTAAAAGGATATCTTTTGCGGCTCATTGTCTTTGTCGGATACTCGTTTTTTTTGGGCGGAATGATAACGGGGCTTTTGAATATGAAAACCGATACGATAAGCGGAGCGGCGGTATACGGAAGCGATATTCTTCCGATTATATTTTTGGGAAGTGCGGGATTTTTCTTACTTATAAGGAAGCTTTATTTGGTAAGAAAGGAAGCAAGAAAAAAGACGTTTTATTATAGGACACGACTTGTAATGGGCGGCTATTCGGAAGAGCTTACGGGGTATTATGACAGCGGAAATAAACTGTACGATACTCGTGACAATACGCCCGTAGCGATATTGTGTCCGGATATCGCCGAGAAGCTTATGCAGTCAGAGAAGCCCGACATTTTTGCATTGGAAATAAATACGGTTGCGGGCACAAATTCTTTAAAGGCTTTTAAAACCGACAAGTTTTTGATATATTCGGAAAAGGGCGTGAATATAATAGAAAATATGACAATTGCCGTCGCCGACAGAAGTTTCAAAAATTTCAGCGTGCTTTTACACAACGAAATGATATGACGATTACCGTATGCGGTGCGGCAATAAGACGGAGGTAATTTTTTTATGAACGGAATCAAAGATTTTTTTGAAAAAACGGTGCAAAAAATCAAAAAGCTTACAAAATCCGGCAATGCAGAGCCGAATGTCGGTTATTCCGCCGGCAAAGATGAGCAAACGCCAAAAGACGGCGGCAAGGTATCCGCCGCACTCAGCGGCGTAAAGGATTTTTTAAAAAAAGTTCCCGGTAAAGCCAAAGAATTTTTCAGCTTCGGAAAGGATAAGGATAAGGGTAACGGCAAAGGCGTAGATTACATATCCGGCGGCGAAGCCCTGCCAAAGCCCTTAGAAGCGACCGAAGAATATGACGCAGTGACGCGTCTGCAAAGGGGTGACCTAAACGCAAAAACCGAGCTTATCGAACACAATCTGCGGCTTGTTGTCTATATAGCCAAACGCTTTGAAAACACAGGGGTAGACATCGAGGATTTGATATCCGTCGGCACAATCGGACTGATAAAGGGCGTAAATTCTTTTAATCTCGAAAAGAATATAAAGCTTGCGACCTACGCCAGCCGTTGTATCGAAAACGAAATACTCATGCACCTGAGAAAAATATCCAAAATCAAGCTTGAAGTATCTCTCGACGAGCCTTTAAACGTGGATTGGGAAGGCAATATGCTGTTGCTCGGCGACATATTGGGCACAGAGCCGGACGGAATATATAAGAATATCGAGACGACAATCGAAAAGGATATGCTCATCGAATCCTACAAAAAGCTATCCGACCGCGAAAAGCTCATCATACGCCTGCGCTTCGGCATACTCGGCGCAGACGAAAAAACCCAAAAGGAAATAGCCGAAATGATGGGCATCTCTCAATCCTACATCTCGCGTCTTGAAAAAAAGATAATCTCACGCCTAAAACGTGAAATGACCAAAATGGCAAGATGAATGTTAATTAGAGTATCGGTTTTGTTTTTCTTCCGCCCGTAGCGTAATCGCTATGGGCGGAAGTATATTTATAGAAAAAAAATCCTTTCTGAAATAGCAAACTCTCATGAGCTTGTCTTTTTTTACGACTAAACAACAAGTAGTAGAGTATTCTATTTTGCATAGTATTCAAAAAATAGTTACATAGGGAATTTATTTATAATAAAATTCATTAGAATACTCTGCACGGCTATTAAGACAGAACGAGATTTAAAAAGTTTTAAAGTCATTAGGGTTTCGGAAAGTATTCTGAATATAGAAAAAAGAAAATAATTATTTGTATAGAGATGTCGGCGATTATGTAGATGATGAAATTAATGAAAAAATACCGTTAGGCAGTAAATTTAAAATCAATAAGTATATAAAAAGAATCTTTGAGATATAAGAAGCAAGTGTGTGTCTTATGAAATTCAAGACTTGCTTATCTTACAAGCAAACAAAAATATAGGGAAAAATCGAGATAAAATAAAAGACAAAAAATTGTTATGTCGGGGTGTTTAAAGCAAAAAAAGATAGATAGACCCGAAAATTTGCCTTATGGGCAAGGGGGCTAAACATCTACATCTATTCGTAAAACAATTCTTTCTAAATTCTATTTGTTATAATCGTCATATTTGTTTAAAATTGGTTCTTTAATGTAGGTGTAGTGTATAGTATTATTCTAAGGTTTGAAAGTTGTAAAATAAAAGAGAGTAGATTTTTCTGCTCTCTCTTTATTTTTTGTGCTTTTTGTAATAACTGTATTTTACAATTTTTTTTATTTCCGGATTTATTTTTTTTTCGATTTGGTAATGTTCTTGTCTGTTTGTTATTTGTAAGTTTTTTATTTTGTTGTCGTTTTTTATTCCGTTTTTATGATGTACAATTTCGTTTTCTTCTAACGGTCTTCCTATTTCTTGTTGTATGTTATATCTGTGTTCGTATATATAGCCGTTTTTTTGTGTGTTTGGTTCGTAAGGTCTATATACTTTTATATATCCTTTTTTCGTTTTTTGTTTTGGGTGAAGAAAGTTATCTGTTATCATGTTTTTGAATTTTTGCCACTTGGTCATTTTTTTGTTCCTTTATTTTTTCTCTTTGTGTATTAGCTTTGTATTTTCGTGTTTGTATTCAAAAGAATATATATATGTTTCAAATTCTAATAATTCGTCTGTTGAAATTTCAAAAAATTTAGCTATTGCTTTTATATTTAATAAATCGGGGTCTGCTTTATCTTTTTCCCATAAACTTATCGCTTGCGGTGATAAATTTAATTTTTTCGCAAGTTCTTTTTGTGTTATTCCTTTTTCTGTTCTTAATTCTTTAATTTTTTTTCCTAACATAATAAAATTATACAATTTTTTTTCAAGTAATGCTTGACAATCAAGCAATGCTTGATTTATAATATGTACTGTCAAGTAATGCTTGATTAAATTTTTAATTAAAGGAGTTAAAAAATGTCTAATGTAGTAAAAAATGAGATTAAGACTTTTAATGTTCCGCTGCTTGGTGGTTTGGTTGATTTTTTAAGGTTAAGCCGTTCTGATTTTTATTCTGTTTCTTTGCATTATCTTTGTACTGTTTTTGATAAAGGGTTGTTCGGTTATGACCTTTATCAACGTATATTTGATGGTGCTTATGTTTGTATAGAGGTTCGCTGATGGAAAAAAATTTTGATGTAGGTCGTCGGATTCGTACTCGTCGCAATATTCTTGGTATTACTATTGTTGATTTTGCTGATATGCTTGGTACTAATTCTCGTCAAGTTTCTATTTGGGAACATCTTGGAACTGTTCCTATTTGCTTTATTCGTGATATTTGTTTGATACTTGATGTTACTCCTGATTTTCTTTTTGGCTATGCAATATCATAAGGCTTCTGTCGGTGCGCCGAAGGGTAGGAAGGTATATAATTTTTATCTTACTTACAAATGTAGTTATAAACTACGCGGCGAATATGTCGTTGTTTGCGCTCGAAACGGTCATCATTATTATTTAAAGAGTGTAAAGGGTTCTTCTCATAATCGAATAATAATTATTTATCGCATTAAAAGCGGCACATATATATTAACTTTCTATGATGTTGATTCTCGTTCTTGTTATCAATTTAAATTTTCTCGTGAGCAATCTATTGTCTTTTGGCTTGAACGTTTAAAAGACGGTGATATAAAATTATGATAAAGGGGGTGATAGTATGAAAGTTTTAAAGTTGAAAGATGCTTCTTTGACGCAAGAAAATTCAGTTTTTCATGACAAGGATTCTGGACGTGATATTCCTTATTTTTCTTACACGTTAAAGATTGACGGTAAGGATTATTTTATTTCGTTGAAGCATCCACGTTCTAAGTTTTATTTGGAAGATATTTTCTCGGCTATTTCTAATTCTAATTTGTAGATTTTTCCGGCTATGCTGTAAAAAAATAAAATAAGGGGGTACATAAATATGACTGTTGTTGCTGATTTGATAGAAATTATTGTCACGGCTATTAGCGGACTTTTAGAAGGTATAGGTGGTTCTATTGTTTCATTCTTTGATAACGTTTTTGTAACGTCGACGGGTGAAATAACTGTGTTTGCGACTGTTATGCTTTCTTTTGTCGGTATTGGTTTTGCATTATTTTTTGTTCGTTGGTTACTTAGCCGTGTTAACGGTTAGTTTGGTTTGTGGCGTGGTCGGAGAGTTTATCTCTCCTCACGCCACATTAATTTTAGGGGTTTTTTTATGCGTAAATTTATTATAGTTTTTGTTGCATTAATTTTATTAACTTTATCTTTCGTGTTTTTTCCGTTAGGTGATTCTGCGTCTTCTTATGCGGCTAATACTGACGCACCTATTTATAATAATCTTTTAAGTTCTCAATCTTATTATTGGTATAATACATTAACCGGTTCGGTTGAATATAATACGGATTATGGTTTTGCTGTAAAGAGTGATTTTGATACTTCACTTGTAAGTTATAATGTTCAAATTCTTAATTCTCAATATCCGAGTAATCGTATGTATGGTCTTAATGCTCCGATTACTATTGATAATACTTTAGCATATACTTTATCATGGGAGAATAATATTTTGTCTTCATTTCCTATTTATATTTTGGTTAAGGTCGGGAAGTGGCGTTCACAACGTCTTGAAACGGGTCATATGGATTGTTCAATGCGTGTTTATGAAGGTGAGATTTTACTTGTGGATGAGATAGGTCATTTTTTTCCATCGTCTATGAAAGATGTTCCTGATAGTGTCAAGTCTTTTTTTCGTCTTTTCCGTCATTATACAGATGGTTATATAATTTTGACCGAGCAAGACTATAATAATATACATATTTCTATTCGTCGTGTTATAACTCATAATATCGTCTTACAACCGTCTGAACATAAATCTAAGCCTTTTTTGTTCGTTTTACTTAATCGTCTTTTCTTATTCTTGCGTTTGCCTTATTATCTATCTCCTTATGGTTATGGTTTTCGTTTTTCGTCTTATGAAATAGCCGGTAATACTGAAACATCTTCTTCTGTTGTTGTTCATATGGATACTGAGTCTTTTCGTGATAAGGTTAGTGAATATATCGTTGCTCCTTCTGCTTCTTGTTACTACGATGATCGTTGTTATTTTTCTTATTATGATGCCCTTTTTTCTGTGCGTGACGTTGACCCCGAATTGGGGGGAACCGTTAACGATTAATTTTGCGTTGTATGTTTATCTGTTGGTTAAAGCGGAGCGTCGTTGATAGATACCTTGTGAAAACAATGCGTTCGGGTATGATATCTAATACTACATTTTTACTAATGCGTGTTACATTATTTGCCTTTATAGCATTACGTTGATATGTCGTTCTTTTAGTATATATTTGGTTTGTAGAGATAGTAACTAAACTACTCCGTAAAGATAGTATTACCTTTACGGTACTGTGTAACTTTGTAACTTTTTGGAGTTTTATATTTATGGCTAATCAATTTCGTAATTTTTGTATTACTTTAAATAATCCTGTTCAAAGTGATTCTGAATTTTTTGATTATTTAAAGTTTTTACCGCATATAAAGTATTTTGTTTTTCAACGTGAGAAAGGTGATTCGGGTACTGAACATTTTCAACTTTACATAGAGTTTTCTCTTGGTAAGCGTTTTGATGTAATGAAAAATTACTTTCCACGTGCGCATATTGAGCAACGTCACGGTACTAAAAAACAAGCAGCAGACTATTGTAAAGATAAGGATACTCGTATAAGTGATACTTTTTATGAGTTCGGTGATTTCGCGGAAGAACGTGAACGTACTGATTTAACCGATATAATGGAAATGATAAAAAGCGGTTGTTCCGATTCTGAAATTCGTGAGAATTATCCTTCACAATTCTTTCATAATTATAGAAAAATTGACAATTTGCGTAAGTCTTATGTGGAAGAACGCTTCATGACTTCTAAGCGTGATTTATATGTTGTTTATATCTCGGGTAGTCCCGGTGTTGGTAAGACTATGCATGTTTTAAATACTCACGGTTTTCAGAATGTTTTTAAGGTTTTTAATTACGGTGTCGGCATGTTTGATTCGTATCGTGGGCAAGATGTTATACTTTTCGATGAGTTTCATTCAAGCGTCCGTATCGAATTAATATTAAATTATCTTGATGTTTATCCGCTTATGTTACCGGCACGATATGGCGATAAAGTTGCTTGTTATACTAAGGTATATATAGTTTCTAATGTGTCTTTGTTTAAGCAATATTCTGATATTCAGTCTTATGATATCAATACTTATAAAGCTTTTTTGCGGCGTATTGATGTTGCTTTTGATTTTGATATTAGTCGAGAAATACCTGTGTTAAAGCCTTTTGAACGTTTTGTGCAAGGTAAATTAAATTTAATTTCTGACCCTTTGCCGTTTGGTTGAAAAATGGGCGATATCTACATCTATTCGCAAAACAATTCTTTCTAAATTCTATTTGTTATATTCGGTAGATAAGGTGATTTTTTGCATTTTAATTTTTTGTCTAATGTATATTAGATATAAGTATATACGTTAGTGTTGGATTTTGCTTTTTTACCGAAAAAATATGTATGTTGTCATGTTTTTATAGTCTCGCGGACGTCCGCGAGAATGTTGTAATCAGCTTTTTAGATTGCTGAGGTGATAGAGTTTTAGTTTTTTTGCGTTAAAATGGTTAGACGAAGCAACGCACTATGCAGTTATCAGCTTCTTGAGTTGCTTCGGCGCAGCCTTTTGAACGCAAAAAATTGACTTGTCAAGAGTTAAGGTGTGGAGATTTTTTGATTTTTAAAGCTTTAAAAATCTAAAAAATACTACCCGGCTCTTGACAGGTCAAACGCAATTTGACTGATAGCTCGCGTATCGGCGGCGGCGGAAAGCGTAGCTCCGCGCCGCCGGGCGCCGGTTTAAAAAGTTTTTTGTTATGCCCTTTTGGGGGCGTTAGCCCCCCGACTTGATATATTACAAACAAGTCGTGGTGCAAAAAAAATAATGGTGAAGATATGTCTAATGAAGCATTAAAAAATTCTATTAATCGTTTCCTTCGTGATTATGATTTTTCTACGGATAAATTTTCTCTTTTTGATTATAAGCGACGCGTAGAAGCTTGCGAACATAGCGATAATAATTTTGTTCGCATTAAATCGGCTATAGAGATAGACGAGAAAAAAAAATTTTTACAAAAAACAAATAAAGTGCTTGATGTCATGGATTCTCTTGACGCTTCTCATCTTTTCAATAATGACCGTAAAGGCTTTCGTCAATACAATGCTCGCTTAGCCGAATATTTTCAAATGCTTTTTGACGAAACAGAACTTGAACGTTATACGTTGCTTTCTAAGCGTGTAGAAGATTGTAATGAAAGTCTCAGTTTTGATTTTTATCAAGTGCAAAAGGTTGCCGACCTTAAAAAAATAAATTTATGTGGGAATCGTTTTTGTCCGAATTGTCAATGGCTTTTACAAGCGTCTCGGCTGATGCGTTTCAGTTCAGTCATCGCAGAGACCGGTAAGACGTCGAGTCTTTGGCATTTAGTTCTAACCGAGCCGAACTGTCCGGGAGCTGATTTAAAAATGGTTTCTTATGTTATGTTTAAATGCTGTTCTCGTTTTATTCGTTTTCTTGAAGGTAAAGATAAAATCGCCGGAATAGATTTTAATTCATTAGGTTATCGTGCGGCTTTTCGCTCTTTTGAAATAACTTATAAAGACAATAGCTTTCATCCGCATTTTCATTTATTACTTGCATTAGACCCGGATTATTTTATAGTGAAAAATATAGTAAATGATTATAGTTATAGTATTGACTATAAAACCGGTCAAAAGGTTTTAACCCGTAAATTTTCAGAATTAGAAATATTAATTCAAAAGCTTTGGCGATTGTTGTTTGATAACGAACTCGAACGCTATAAACGCCAAGCTATGATAAACGAGGTCGAAGGTGAAGATTATGTCGATTACGGGAATCGATTAGACGAGTATAACCGTATAAAGAGAGAAGAAATTCGGCGTACGTCAAAAAAAAATGATTTAAAGGGAGAAAGTTTTTATGATTATTTTAAAGCTTCCAATGAGAATGACGTTTATCCGTTTAAAAATGTCGGTAATAATTCTTTTGTCGCTCCGTTTGAGTTTTTGCCGAAGGTTAGGCTTCGTCGGATTATAAAAAACGATATCGAGCGTTTAAAAATCGGTTATTCTTGCAATCTTGAATTAATTCAAGATAATGAATATTTTGAATTATTCAAGTATATATGTAAGGTTACGGACGATACAACTCATGAGCTTATGAGTTATGAGCAGTTCAAGTCTCTATATTTTTGTTTGCGAAATATTAAGGTTGTGCAGGGGTACGGAGCATGGTATGGCTTTGAAAAAAAAGATGATGTAGATACAAGTATTTCTTTTTGGTACGATGCTGTTGTGTATATATTACAAGAGGTTGAGAAGCCGCGTGATATGCTTATGAGCTATGACGAAACAAAGGAGCTTATTGAAAAATCAGGTTTAAGGGTTATAAGCAGAAAAAACGTACATAAAGTTATGCAAATTTTGCGAGAAGTTCTTTCGGAAATGGACGATGATGTCGAGTTATAAAATTGTAAAAAAAGAGAGTAGATTTGATTTCTACTCTCTTTTTATTTTCCGTATTTTTTAAGGAAGTCCTCCTATTTTATTTGGTCAATGGTAACGTAATTTCCTTTATCAAATTCTATTCTTCCTTTTTTGATAATTTCCTTTTCGTTTTTTGTTAGATTCGTTTCTACTATAAAACTATCTTCGGCTAAAATTTCCACAAGCGGTAAAATAGCCGATAGTTTTTTATCGGGAATTAGGTTTATATAGTCGTTTATTTCTTTCCTTAAAGCATTCATAATTTTTATTTCCTTTTATATATTTGACCTCTTAGTCCTATGTTTGAAATTTCTATGTTATTGTTTCGTATTTCAAATAGTATTCTGTAATTTCCTATTCTTAATCGATAACCGTCTTGTCCGCTTAGCGTTTTTATATCTCCTTGAGGTGGGTCATTTTCTAATTTTTTTATACCGTCTAAAATTTTGCTTTTAATAGGTTCGTTTAGTTTTGCTATGTATTTTGAAGCACTTCGTAAAAGTCTTATTTCCATTGTGTAGCATTTCCTTTTTTTGTTTCCTTTACTATTATATCTTATTTTTAAAAAAAAAGTCAATAGTTATTTTCTTTAATAGGATTTTTACTGTTTGGCAAGGGGTGGGAGATATTTTTATTGTTTTGAAAAAAATGTTGCTCGACTCGTTTCACATATCTTATTTTTTTCGTAATTTAATTTGTTTATTGTTATGTTGTGTTCTTCGCATGTTTTTTGATATTTTTCATTTTCTAAATTATATATTTTTTTCTTGTTTGTTATGTATAGAATGTAAATAATTATAATTATTATCGATATAATTCCTAAAATTAGAGTATTTTTGTTTTGACTATTAAAATAAATAATAAAAAAAATAATAGAGATAATGAATAGTATAATAAAATATATTGCTTTATATATTGGTTTAGTTGGTGCTTTTATTGTTTCAAAATAATTGTTTTCACCCTTGATTTTTTTCTTTATTTCTTCATATTGAATTTGATGTTTTAATAGTTCCGGGTAAATTTGATTTTGTGTTTCTCTTGATAGAGATATTCTATTATCTGAGACATTGAGTAGCTCCCAGCCGAAGCTTTCGTAGTCATGAACAGTTTGTTGTTGTTGTAAAACATCACAATTTAATATTAAGGATTCTCTTGACATATTTTTCTCCGTTTATTTTTCTTTTGATATTATATTAATTATTCGATTGTAAATGTAGTTTTCTTCATTAGGTTTGTCTGTCCAAAATGTAATTAAAGGAATTTGTGCTGCTTGAGTTATTTCTTTTACTTTTTTATCTCTTTCATATCGTTTAGGTTCAAGATGTGAAGAATCATTTAATTCTATGAGAATTAGTAATTTATATTCTTTGTTGAAAATTCCAAAGTCTATGTTTCTAAAAAGTTCATTTATATATTTGTCTGTACTTTCTTTTTTTATTATAGTTGCTAAATTGATTTGTGGTTGTACAATATATTTTTCGTTAAAGAGTTTTTTAAGTTTTTCAAAAAAAATTTTTTCACATTCAGTTAGTAGATTGTCTTTTGCAATATATGTTTTTTGATATTCATTTTTTTTGTCGTTTTCATTTGTTTGATTATTTATTGTTGTTATTGTTTCTTTTGTTTTTCTGTCTGTAATTATTATCCATGTATTATTGCATTTTTTGCATTTTGCTTTTGTTTTTTTTAATGTTGGTTTTTTCATTAAAAGCACTAAAAATATTATTCCTGTTGTTGCTATCATGAGCAGAAACATTATTAAAAATAGTGCTTTTTTTGTTTCTATTAGTAAAATAAACGATACAATACTTCCTAATAAAACTATTGCTATTGTTAAACTATAAAATATTTCTTCTTTTTCAGGTATACCTTCGGTTGTTTTTAATTTTATATTTTCCGAACCACATATTTCACATTTTATTTCTTTCATTAGTTTTGCCTTTTTTGTTGTTTTAGAAGTTTATTTTTCCATTGTTATTAAAACTGTTTTTTATATTATTAAAATTATTTTTTGGTGTTGTATCGGATATTCCTTGTATGTAGGCTTTGACTTTTTCTTTGTTTTCTTCGGATAGAGGATAGTATAATGTTTCAATTTCACTTATGTTTTCGTCTTGATTTAAAATGTAATCTATTGGGGTTTCAAGTATTTTTGCTATTTTTATTAAATTTTCTATGCTTGGTTCATATAAACCTTTTTCCCATGTGCAATATGTACTTTTTGATATATTTAGTTTTTGTGCTATTTCGTTTTGTGTTATTTTTTTAATTTTTCTTATTTGTATTAATCTTTTTCCATTCATATTTGATATTATAGGATATTTTATAAAAAATGTTTAGGAAAATTAGAAAAGTATCTTGACAGTTTAGCAATATTATTATATAATGATTTAAAGTTTAGCTTTGCTAAATATTATTTAATAAAAAATACAAGGTAAAAATGAAATTTTCTGATACTAAATTTAAAAATTTTATCAAGTTATTTGTTCGTCGTTTTTGGGGATATAAATGTCCGATTTGTGGTGAACATATGACATGGGATTTTCGTAGGAGAATATATATCTGTATCGATTATCTTGGCGGTTGCGGCTTTGAAGTGCCGGAGCTTCGTAAGAATTTGTAATCATAAATAAAAAAAGGTTGATAGGTGAAAAAATAAAAAAAGAGTTATACACTAATAATTTTAAGGTTTTATTTTTTAAACGTTTAATAAGTGCCGAGCATCTTGCGGACGTTGAAGAGGATATTTTTTCTTTTTCTTATAAAAGTTTTAGTCCTTATAGTTTTAATGAAATTTGTTATTCAAGAGAGTTTCGGGATATGTTCGAGTGTTTTTTTAATTTATTTTGTGCTCATGACGAACAAAACAATAATGTTATTTGGGAATTTGTTTCTATTTTTAAAATTATAGATGTGAATTTTCAAAAAGATTTAGTATCTTTTAAGGCGACCGGTGTTGATTATTATGGCGGCAAAGATATAATGGATAATGTTTATTTAAAAAAGAGTAAATTTTATCCGGAGTTGGTAACTGAGATTATGGGTGTTTCGGAAAAGCCTTTAAAATCTGATGACGCGGGGAAATGAATAAAATGAAGCCTGAAATACAAGTAAAAAAATGTCCGAAGTGCGGTTGTGATATGGTCTATGACGGTATGGGTCTCGAAGTCGAATGCGACGGTTGCGGTTATTCTTTGTATTTCAGTGATTTCGAGAATAATGATTTAGATGCCGGTGTTTTTCCTTTTGCCGGTGATTTAGATGATTATATAGAATTACTATACGGGAATTTGTTATTTGACTTAGAAAAGGAGCTTTAAAATGAACGTGTCTATTTTAGCAAAATGTCAATCTGGTTGTTGTGTCGTAACGGTAAATTCTTTCGAGTTGTATGAAAATATGATAATGGCGAACAGTGTGATGCGCGACGTCGGTTCTAACGGTAAATCTAAAAAATGTAACGTTCGTTCTTTTGTATGGCTTGGTTGTTATAATACTCCGGAGCGTGCCAAAGAAGTTTTTGATGATTTTTATAGTTATGTTGAGAGTGTACGTTCTTATATTGGTGATAGCTTCGTCGGATTGGGGATTCCCGTTATTTTTGAATTCCCGGAGGATTAAAAATGGGTAAAGATTTGTCGGAAGAAGTTAGCATGAGAGATTTTGAGATAGATTGCGGTAGCTTATTTGATTTACCGTGTTTGGTCTGTGGTTGTCAAATGATTTATTTAGAGGGCGGTCGGTTGTATTGCCCGGAATGTGAATATTCTGAAGAAATATTTTAAGGAAGGTAATTTTTAAATGTCAAGTAAAGATATTGTATCTGCAATAAAAGCTGCCGGGGATTATGAAGTAGGTGAGATATATAATTGGGGCGGTGTAAAAATCGAATTTACGAGAATCAGAGATTCTTCTTACGGTCGTTCATATACTTTTAGTTTTGACGGTAGTTTTATTTCTCTTCGTTCTGATGATCTTTCTGCTTTTTCGCGGTCGTTGGTAAGTATTCCCGATATTTTAGAGCGTTGTAAGACGGATTATGTAATATTAGGACATTCGCTTGTTGTTCTTCAAGATTTTTACAAGCTTTATATGTATAATGCAAAGGATTTTTTCGAGTTTCTCGAAGAGAAGTATAATCTTGTACGTTCTACTGCGACAAAGCTTATTGCCGTAAGTCGGGCGTTTTTGGCTTCGGAAGGTTCGGATTATAAGCCTGAGCTTCTTACTGATTATCAAAAGTACAGTTATAGCCAGCTCGAAGCTCTTCTCCCTCTCACCTCCGACGAGCGTAAAAAGGCTAATTGTAATATGTCCGTTCGGCGGATAAAGGAATTGCATCAATCTCAAATCGAGTGTACCCGTAAGGAAGTAATTAAGTTATCCGGTGATATCGAGTCTAAAAAGTTTTCTTTTCCGGATATAAAAAAAACGGAGCGTAAGTGGCTGGATACTCGGTTGAAAGCTATGGCAAATATTGAATTAGGAGACGTCGTTGTAGATTCTTTTGGTTGTTTTTTTGAAATTTTAGATATTCAAACGAGAGCTTCTTCTTTTACGATATATTTTGTTTCTTGTTCGGACGGTAGCAAGCATTCCGGACATTATACGTGTAATCGTTATTCTACAGAGGATTATTTAGAGATAACGGCTTTGCCGGCTCCTTATCCGGAGTGTGCCGAGCCTATAAATAATACCGCTACCGTCGGTTATAACATTCTCGCGGACGTCCGCGAATCGAAAAACGATAATCCGGAAAGTAATTCATTTGTATCCGATGACGCGGCGTTAAAGTATGAATTTATGGGAACGTCTGCGCCTTGTATTGCCAAAGTAAACGATGTTGAGATGATTGCTCAACAGCATATAAAATTTCGTAATGACGATGAGCGTTTCAAGTTCCTTCAAAATTATAAGATTTGGCAAGTATATGCGGAGATACCGTCTTTCGGGCTTAAATATTACCGTGCCGGTTTGAGTAACGGTGAGTATCTTTTGTTTGAGGAAATCGGGGGGAGCTGTAAGGTTCAGGACGCTTTTCGTATTATCTCGGATAAAAAGAAATTCGGCGTATACGGACATCCGATTGGGTTTGTATCGGATTATCTGCGTTTGAATAAGCTGTCGGTCATTATATAAGGGTCAAAACGTGCTATATTAATGCCGTTTAGATAAATTTAACTCCGTTCCGGCGGCTATAGAAGAAATACCGGAAAAGGAAGTAGTAATGGAAAAGAATTTAGTCTTTGTAAGCGGCTTTGCCGGGAAGTCAAAAAAAACTAATCAACCGTTTTGTTCGATTGAATTAGTGGACCCGGAATCGGTCAATGCTTTTGATAAACGTATTGAAGCTAAGCATCTTTCGTTGTTTGTCAAGGTTGCTCCGGTTATCTTGCCTGAGTTGCGGTTTGGCGATGTTGTTACTTGTGTCTTTGAGCAGACAAGTTTGGATTCTGCTCCGGAGCTTATCAATATTACAAAGGTTTTTTTAAAAAGTCCTTATGTAAAATTCAAATAGATTTTTTCGGCGGCTTGTTTTTTATTTATGCTTCTCCTGTTGGATTTTTGTCCGGTTTTTGCCTTAAATAAAATCGGACACCAAGAAAAAATAAAAAAGCCTGAAAAAGGCAAAAAAGGAGTGTAACAATATGGCATGGATTCAAGGTAAAACTTTGGGTAAAAACGGTAAACCGCGCGGTGAATTTACCGGCGAAAAAGCGTCTCGCTACGGTAAGGAGCTTCGGGAAAAAAAGGATTTTAAAGGTAATTCTTTGAATGATAACAAGAAAGCGTATATGCGCGGCTATATTTCTGCCGTTGCCGATCAATCCGATTATGATAATGCGGTCTCCGCTCGTTCGGCTACTGCTCGCGGCGATAAGAAGGCGGCGTCAGGGTTTCTCGGCTTTTTGGCGGTACGTCGTGAGAAGAAAGCCGATGCTATCAATAAGCGTTCTGTTTTTCTTTCAAAGCAGCTCGACGATTCTTCTTTGAGTAAAGTTGAAAGAGCTACCGTAGCCAAGCAGCTTGAAAAACTGGATAAGCAGTTTATTTCACTTCGCGGCAGTGCGGCAAAGTATAACGAGATAATCGCCGGTAAGCGTGATATCAATGGCGTACTTTTGGCGGATTTCAATAAAGCTTCGGCGGCATCACGTCCGGCGGTAACAAAAAAATAAGTTTATTCAAAAAAAATTTTATTAAGTTAAAGTTTTTTTTGATATCGGTAGGGTATCATGAAATATATATTTGGTAGTATAATGGTTGTTGCATTTTTGCTTGTACTTTTCGTCGTTTTATTTGGGGATAGGGCTTTGGACGCTGTACAAGCGTTTCTTCTTTGGCTTGACAGCGCAATAGAGTTTATTCAGCGCGGTCTTGGCGGTTTTAAGGGGGTTATTTAATGAAAGCGTTAGCGTCTGTATTAACTGTGCTTTTTGCCGTTATTTTCGGTTTATTCGGTACGGCTTGGGTGTACGTTTATTTTTTTATTAATACTCCGGAGACGGGTTTGTATAGTTATGTCCATACTCTTACCGACCAGAACGGCGATGCAAAATATTTTCTTGAATTAAATCATTATGCTGCGGTCGGTGGCGGCGATGAGATGACCGAGCTTATTTTTAATTATTATACCGATTATAATATGGTCGGAGTAAAGTCGTACGGTATTCAACAGATTAACGGTGAATTTTACTATTATGACGGTTTTGACGGTACATACGTTTCGATACCGGCAAAAGAACCGGGTTTTAAAATGATAGTTGACGTTAAGTCGGAGGCTGATATCGAGAACGGCGTATTACACGGTACGCCTTATGCCGTTGTTTTAGACGGAACGTATGTTGAAACGCAGTCTACTGTAAATCTTATTAAGCCTTTGGAGAACGTATTAAAAACCGGTTTTGGAATTATAGGCGATCTTTTTAGAAAAAAAGAAGATCGTAACGCATGGAAGTATGATAACAACGGTGAAAATATTTGGTCTACTCCGATTACTGACGTCGATTATATAACTAAGTCTTATACTTTCGAGCAATTTTTTGAAATGGCTAAAATGTATCTTACTCGGTCGTCCTATGGTTATGGTGATTATGTTTTGCCGCTTGTCGAGCTTCAAAGTTATTTTAGTCTTGAAGTGTTCGAGGACGGTCAATTTAAGCCTTTGCAAGATGCGACTTTTAATATGTCATATTTTTCTGTAGATGTTAAAAATTATCGTTACGGTGCATCTTTTGCGCCGCAGTCTGTGTTTGGCATGATTGGATATGACCCGAATTATAACAGTACCGGTATGGAAATTAATGATGAGTATTGGAAGTACGTCGTTGATTATACGTTGACTGCGAGAGACTTTGATTATGTTTATTCGTCGGTTTACGGCGGTTATTTACTTATAGTCAATCCTTTACGGCTTGCCGAGCTGTCCGAGTATAAGGGATTAAATTTACATATCCGGCTTGACCTTGAAGATGTATATCTTATAGATTACGGTTATAATGTCGTCGGGGTTGCATCTTATGGGTTATTCGGTTTGCGGCTTGATAGTTTTACCGTATTGAACGGCAGCGGTCAAGATTTTAATTTGTTATCTTATTCTCTTTGGGATACGGGGTTGAAGAGTTTTAGTGCCGTTGGTAGTAATGTTGTAAAAGCGTCTGATTGTTTTAACGGTGCCGGAGGTGTGTTGTGAAGTGGTATGTCTATGTTATTTGTTTTGTTGTTATTGCTCTCGGCTCGTTTGGCGGCTTTGACCTTTATCGGATTTATACGGCTAAGTCGGATATAGTCGGTACTTTGCAATATGAAACGGTTGAGCGTGTTGATGTAATTAATTTAGATGTTGTTATTGCTTTTGAGCTTGTTGCAGGTACTAATACGTATAAGTATGTCAATACATATACGCACGTCGAATTTGACGGTCAAGAGTTCGATTACCGGATTGTTGTTAACGGTAATCCTTGTAGTCAAACACAATATGAAGCCGGTTATATTTATGGGGAGTATTCTCTTAGTTATTTTGACATCGAAGGTAATAAAACGGCGCAAAGCGTATTAGGTATTAAGTTTGTTTTTCTTGCCGGACGTACCCGGCTTGAACTTAGTATGGATAATGTGAATGGCAGCATATCGTATTTTTATGGATATATGCTTGACCACGGTTTAAATATATCGGTAATTTATTATGATGAGGTGGTTGAATGAGTGGAAGAACAAAGATAATTGTTGCTTCGGTTTTGTTCGTTGTGATTGTTGGCTTGAGTCTTTTTGTCGGATTAAATTGGAATGCTGTCAAGTCGGTTGTTAGTGCCGGAGAAGTTTTTTATACGGCTGATGACGTAAAAGGAGCATACGATAAAGGTTACACGGCAGCAGTCGGCGACCGTGCGGCTTACGAGACGCTTATTGCCGGTTTGCGGCGTACAATCGTAGAGAATGAAGCTGCTGCAAAGAAAAAATATGACGATATGGTGGCGGAGTATGAGTCTAAATTGGACGCTATTAATGCGGAGCTTGATGTTTTGATTTCTTATATTGATTTGCTTGAAAGTTATATTGTCGATTTTGATATTGATATCGGTGTCGGGTTGGATCAGTTAACTTTGCTTGATCTTCAAATTTCCGCTTATAATGTAATTAAAAATCGTCTCGAAGCGGAGATAAGTTTTTATCAAAGTGAGCTTGCCGCCGTTGCCGGTGTCGGAGCTTTGCAATTTGAGTTGCAATCTGTAAATCAGCAGATTGGATATATACAGGCTCAATTGGCTTTACCGTGTTCTACTTCTGATTTTTTAGTTCCACCTAATATCGACATGTCTTTTATTGATGCTTCTGCCGGATATACTTCTTCTTGGGGTAATTTTGGAACGTCGATTGAAGCGTCAGAGTATTCGTTTGCTCGTGCACAGCTTGGGAGAGATGGCTGGAATGATACTTATAGTGTTGTTAATATAGTTAATACTGTGAATGCTTTCATGGCTTTGGGTCATTCTGTTTATTCGCCAAACGGTGATAGTCATTTAGTTATTTCTGGTATAAATGCTTCTTATCTTTGTTACTATTATATTTACATCGTTTATAATTATCCGCTTTATGTTCAACGTCGTACTATTTTGTCTAATCAGCTTTCTGCGTTGCAAAGTCAAGTCGGTTCATTAGAATCTACTATTGCAGATTATATTTCGCGAAAAGCAGTAGCGGATTATGTTATCAGTAAAAATACTTTAAGTTTGTCTATTGTCAACGAAAAATTGACTTTGTTGATAGCTAAAAAAAATCAAATTATTAGTGAGGGTTAAAAAAAATGATTGATAAATTAAAAGTTGTCGGTGTAATTTTAGGTTTTGTTGTTTTAGAGCTTATTTTTGCTTTTGGCGGAGTATGGGTTGATCGTTTTGTTTTTGGTGAATCCGGATTATTTCCGGACCGTAATTTTGTTGTTGAAGCGGAAGGTCCGCAAGGCGAGCAGGGGATACAAGGCGAAACCGGTGTAACGGGCGAGCAAGGTCTTCAAGGAGAGTCGGGAGCTGACGGACTTAATGGGCAAAACGGTACAAACGGTGAGAATGGTTTGACGCCGTATATTGGTTTAAACGGTCATTGGTGGATAGGCGATATCGATACCGGGATATCGGCGCAAGGACAGCAAGGTACGTCGGGAGCTAACGGTGAAAACGGTTCTGACGGACAGAATGGTCAAGACGGTATAAATGGTGAGAATGGTTTGACGCCGTATATAGGTGTAAACGGTCATTGGTGGATAGGGTACATTGATACCGGGATAGATGCGCAAGGACAGCAAGGAACGCCGGGATTTAACGGTGATAACGGTTCTGACGGACAGAATGGTCAAGACGGTATAAACGGTGAGAATGGTTTGACGCCGTATATAGGCGTAGACGGTCATTGGTGGATAGGGGACATCGATACCGGGATAGATGTACAAGGACAGCAAGGTGAGTCAGGAGCTAATGGTGAAAATGGCCAAGACGGTATAAATGGTCTTTCTGTTCATTATTTGTCGTCTGCTGTAAATGAGGTTTATTCATTTCCTCTTACTCGTTCTTATGGTAAATCTTTTTTTGTTCCTAATAATGTTGTTTTTAGTCTTAATGATCTTGTTATTAGTTCTGACAGTTGTGTCGGTTATATAACTGCTATGTCTATTGCTACTGTTGAGGTTAGATTTACAGCGCGTTTTCCTGTTGGTCAAGACGGTGAACAAGGTTTGCAAGGTGAGCCTGGTGAAAACGGTTCTGACGGTGCTGTCGGTTTGACTACTCGTTCTTTGGCCTCGAGTGATTACACGGTTGACATCGAGCATCTTGGTTTATATTCTTTTTCTTTTCAGATTTCAATATTTGCATATCAAAATTGTGATACTGATTATTACGACGGGGCTTTTGATTTTGTCGCTGAATTTCCTTATGATTTTAATGAACATTTTGATTATAGTTTAATATATTTTCAGTATTGGGATGGAGCGAAAGCAAAGCTTTTTAGACTTGATGATCTTTATACTGTTTCTATTGATAATTATTGGTTATATAACTTTGAATATGTTTTTTCTTGGTGTTTGTCTTTGTATTATAACGGTACTATTTATAATTATCATTTATTTTCATATGACGGATTTTTGCATTTAGATGCGCCTGCTTTGCCTGGGTTAGCTTTTGATTTCTTTTCGTTGTATTATACATATACGGAAATTGATAATCATGATACACGGGTTACAATAACTTTAAACGATGACTTATTGTCCAACGAGCGTATTAATTTTAATGCTTTGTTTTATTATGATTATTTAGGTTTTAGCTCTTTGAATTTTGCGTTGTTAAGTGTTGGCGATGAGTATTATGATAATTGTTTTTTGTTTTCCAAGTTTTATTCGGATATTTTGGGTGATTATTTTATTGTTACTGATTTAATTATTGTCAAAATTGAAATTTTTTCTGATTCAATTGTTTTGAATTTTTCTCCGTCTGCAGTGCTGGACTATGATTATATTCATGAGCTAATAGGTTTTTTCGGTCTTTTAGAAAGTTTTCTTGTTAAAAATATTGAGATATGGACGTTGGGGGTGTAATGTGCAAAAATTTATAATAATAATAGTTTCTGTTTTGGTTTTTGTAGGTCTTTTATTCGGCGGCTATAATACTTATAGATATTTCGAGCTTCGGAATAATCTTTATACTGAAGAGGATGTTAGCGGAGCTTATGAAGAAGGCGCGGAATCCGGTAGTTTATATTCGGCTTACTTGCTTAGTCTGATAAATGATATTCTTAAACAGTTGGGGAATGGCGGCATAATACCGGGTCTCGATGAGCTTAATGATTATTATTCTGCGTTGTTTGATACTATCAATGACGAGCTTAATGAGCAGGGGGCGAATCTTGAAGAGCTATCGGCTTTAAAGCTTGTATCGCTTATGAGTTTGCAGTCGTCTTTAATTAGTCTTAAAACTAATTATACGGTTGAGCTTGGTAGTTTGCAATCTGAGCTTGCTGACATCGAAGCTGCTTTATTGTTGTTGGAAGATATCGATTCCGACGAGGTTATCGGTTTTGTTTTTGCAAAGAGTTATGTTGAGTTAAGAATTTTGAATACGCAAGACATTATTTCAAAATTAGATATTCAAATTTTTGCCGTTACTGAACAGATAGAGGAATTGTCTGTTTTGGGTGAATAAATTTTATGCGTATTGTTAGGATAAAAAACAAATATTTGTTTCGATCTAAAAATCCGGAAGGAATTCATGATTATGCGGTTTATTATGATCGTAAAGGAAAGGAAATGCGCGCTGTTTATTTGACGCATTTGTATAATGAAGATCCTATTCGTTTTAGAGATTTAAAACGTGGTTTTATTAAAAAAGTTAAGTTTAAAGAAATGGAACTTCCGAGTGGTGTTAATAATTTATATTATGCTACTGATTATAACGGTAATAAAATAAATTTGAAATCTCCGGAAGTTGTTAAAGTTGGAAAGCGTTATTTGCCTAAAAATCAGAGTATTGATATTAAACGCTTTGCTAAACGTCGTTATGAGTGTGGTTCTTGGGTTTTAGATAAAAAGGGTAAAAGAAAACCCCTTGAGTAACAATATACCTCATGGGGTTAAAGAAATTTTCTTTAGGTTAATATTATTATATGTTGTTTTATTAAAAAAGTCAATTGTTTTTTGTGGGGTTTTCAAAGTGGCTATTTTTCTTGTTATTGGTCGTCCCGGGAGTGGTAAAACTTCTTTTATAGCGTCTAAGGCGATTGAATATATGACTGTTAAGGCAGATGAACGATTGTCTTTGAGTTGGGATAAAATTCATGGCTATAATCTTGGTGGTTTTTATTTTTCTTATCCTAAGGATCATATTGTTTATTCTGATGTGCCGGTTACTGTTGATATTCCGGGTTATTCTGTTACATCGGTTTATAAAGTTTGTCTTGATGATTTTCGTTTGCCTACTGATGATGATATGTTATCTAATCGTCCTTGTTTTGTTCCCCCGCATGCTGTTATTCTTTTTGATGAAGCTGCGTCTAAATTAGATGCTCGTGATTGGGTGAATTTTGCGGTTTCTGTTCGTGAGCAATATGAAAAGCATCGACATTGGGGGCTTGATATTTATTTGACTTGTCATGGCGAAACATCTATTGATCTTAGTGTTCGACGTCTTGCAGATTGTATTATCGAACCGGTTTCTGTATCTCTTCGTCATTCTTTATTTGATTTCAACAGTTTTGTTACGACATGGGATTATCGTGTTTATGATAATGTATTTGCCTTTTCTTCGGCTGGTAGGGGTGGTTTAAAAGGTAAGAATAAGCGTTATTCTGTGCCTTTTAATATTTTTGATTGTTATGATCACGAATATTATGCTTCGTTATTTCTGCGTAATTGTGAAAATAGGGATTTTGATTTTTTACATCATTTTGCTTCATCGAATTCTGTTGATGGCGTGCGTTTTTTTAATGCTTTAAATAAAATTTCTGTTCGTAATAAAAAATAGGAGATAGTTTATGGACAAATTATCAAAACTTTCTTTTCTTAATTCTTCATTTTGCAGTATGCTTTTTGATTTGCATTTAAATGCACGTTTTCTTCCACGTCGGGATTTGCGACGTCTTATTAGAAAAAATGTGTTGAAGCCTTGGTTGGGTCAAGGTAAAAAGGTTGTTCGTGCTTTTGTTGGTTCTGATATGATTTTAGTTGAATCTATTGTTTCTGAAGAGTATTCTGATAGATTAGGTATTCTGAATAATCTTTATACATCCGAAGAATTTGAAAAGCTTATATTGGCGCGTCGTAAAGAGTTGGGTCTTGATAATGTATCATCGTCGCAGTAAGCGTAAATATTTAACTCCCGTCGGAGCTCCGCCGAGCGGACGTGTTTATAATCTTATGTTCACGTTTGTATCCGCGCATTTGTATTTAGAGTATTCAATTCATTGTGCTCGGAATGGTCATCATTATATTATAAGAAGTCTTAAAGGAAAAGAACATTGTCGTTTATTTTTAATTTATCGAATTAACAGCGGAACGTACGTTTGTACTTATTTTAATGAATTGGAAAGGGTTATGACTCAACATAAATTTTCACGTCACCAAGACGTCATATTTTGGCTTATAGGGGTACAAAATGGAAAAAATATTTAATGAATTGAAAAATTTTCTTTAAGGGGATAAAATAGCGATATCTATATCTATTCGTAAAACAATTCTTTTACGAATAGATAGTGGCAAATTAAGGCTAATTTAGGCGTTTTTTCTTATAAATTTGGCTGCAAATACGGTTTTTAAATCTTTAAAATGATTTGTTTGATGCTTTAAATCTTTTTCAAATCATTAAAATGTTCAAAACAATTTATTGCGGCTATCTTGACGTGTTCGTAAGTTAAGCCGCCTTGCAGATATGCCGTGTAAGGTTCTTTTATCGGCGCGTCTGCGGACAATTCTATTGACGCGCCGCCGACAAAACATCCTGCCGCCATTACGACTTCATGCTCGTAGCCCGGCATATCCCAAGCTTCCGGCGTTGCGTAGCTGTCTACCGGAGAATTTTTTTGAATTATCTTCATGAAATCAAGTAGTTCTTCTTTTTTCAAAAATTCTATCGACGTTATAATGTCCGACGGCACTGCGACCGGCTCAGGCATCGTATTATATCCGAGCTTTCTAAACAATGCCGTCATAAGCGCACAACCTTTTAAGGCTGCGGCTACGACGCTCGGCGCAAAAAATAAGCCTTGATAAAACGGCAAATATCCGTTTATGTAAGATGTGATTTCTGTGCCTATCGACGGTGCGGTTAATCTGAAAGAAATTTTTTCTATTAAATCTTTTTTTCCCGCAATATATCCGCCCGTCGGCGCAAGTCCGCCGCCGGGATTTTTTATGAGCGAACCGACTATAATGTCCGCGCCGACTTCGGTCGGCTCGGTCGTTTCGGTAAATTCTCCGTAGCAATTATCCGTCATGATTATTGCAGAGTATTCTATATTCCTGACAAAAGCAGAAATCTTTTTTATATCCGACACGGACAAAGCGTTGCGCCAATTATAGCCCTTTGAGCGTTGGATAAAAACGACCTTCGGAACATTCTTCTCGGATAAAAGCACTTCCTTTATGGAATCCGTATCAAATTTGTCGTCCTTTAAGCTTACAAAACGGTACTTGATACCGTAATCCTTTAAAGAACCGGCGTTTTCCTTTGAAATAACGTCCTTTAAGGTGTCGTAAGGTTCGCCGCTTATGGACAATAATAAGCTTCCGGGCTTTAACAATCCAAAAAGCGCGACGGTCAAAGCGTGTGTGCCGGACGCCAAATACGGCGACAAAATCGCAGCTTCGCTGCCCGTTATGTCGGCAAACAAAGCGTTCAAGGTATCTCTGCCGACGTCGCCGTAGCCGTAGCCGGTGCTTCCAAAAAAATGTCTTTGAGAAACTCTGTTTTTTTGAAAGGCTTTTAAAACCTTATCAAAATTGTATAAAGCCGTTTCGTCTATTTTTTTGTAAACGTCTTTTAATTCCGCTTCGATTTTTTCGACGGCTTTTAGAGCTTGTATATTCATAATTATTTTCCTTGAATTTGTTATCTAAAATCAATAGGTTTTAGGACAAGTTAATGCAGCCACGAATAGCTTTCTTCCATAGAAACCGTCAGCGGAACTTTTAATTTGACGACATTTTCCATTTGGCTTTTTAATATCGCTTTGACCGTTTCCGTTTCGTTTATCGGAGCGTCCGCGACAAGCTCGTCGTGAACGGTCATAATCAGCTTTGTTTCAAGACGGTTTTCTTTTATTTTTGCGGCGACGTTTATCATGGCTTTTTTGATTATATCTGCCGCCGAGCCTTGCAAAGGCATATTCATTGCGGCGCGTTCGCCGAAGCCTCTCGCCGTAAAATTTGAAGATTTTATCTCCGGTAAAAATCTTATGCGTCCGAAATAAGTTTTTATATAGCCGTGCTCCTTTGCAAAAGCGACGTTTTGATTCATATATTCCTTGACTGCCGGATATAACTCGAAATATTTTTCGATAAATTGTTTTGCTTCTTTTCTTTTTATGCCGAGTCCCGTTGACAACCCGAAATCGCTTATTCCGTATATTATGCCGAAATTTACGGCCTTTGCGGCACGGCGCATTTCTCTTGTAACTAATGCTTGTTCGACATTAAAGATTTTTGATGCGGTCATTGAGTGAACGTCGAGATTTTGTTGAAAAGCTTCTATGAGATTTGCGTCGCCCGAAAAGTCAGCCATAAGACGCAATTCTATCTGTGAATAATCGGCGGAAATCAGCTTGCAGCCTTCGCTGGCGATAAACATTTTTCTGATTTCACGTCCTTCGGAATCTCTGACCGGGATGTTTTGCATATTCGGCTCTATCGACGACAAACGTCCCGTTGTAGTCAAAGCGTTTCTAAAAACCGTATGGATTCTGCCTTCGGTCGTTATCATATTTCTAAACCCGTCTATATATGTGGATTGAAGCTTTGTGTATTGACGGTATTTGAGAATTATCGGTATAACGGCGTGCAGGTCCGCGATTTCCGCAAGGATATCCGCGCTCGAAGAATATCCCGTTTTGTTTTTTTTCAATGCCGGAAGTTTGAGCTTATCATAAAGTATGCCGTTGAGCTGCTTCGGCGAATTGATGTTAAATTTTTCTCCGGCTTCTAAGTAGACGGCTTCTTTGAGAGAATTTATTTCCGCCGTATATTTTAAGGACAATTCTTCCATAATTTTTTTGTCTATTCTAAAACCGGCGTTTTCCATATCGAAAAGCACGTCTATAAGCGGAAAATCTATCTCGTAATATAAATCGTCAAGCTTCAATTCGGACAATTTTGTTTTAAACATGACAGAAAGCGCAAACAAGCCTTCGGCTTTCTCCGTCAACGGCATCGCATAGTATTCCAATAAATCGTCTAATTTGGAATAGTTTTCATTTGAATCGACAAGATACGCCGCGAGCATCACATCGAACGCGACGTTGTTTAATTGCAAGCCGTCGTTTTGAAGGGTATGCTTTAAAGTTTTGTAATCAAAGACCGTCAATTGCAAATCCGAATCGTTTAACGCGGATATGATGTCGGTATACAAAAGGCTTTCGCCGACGTTTAAAAAGTCGTAAGATATTTTAAGGATATATTCTTTATCCGTGCCAAAGCTCAAATGAATGTCGCCGTCCATGCAAAACGCCGCTTCCCGACCCTTTTCACACGTGTTAAGCAGCTCCTTAAAATCCTTAATGCCGGATATGATTATCTCTTCGGCTTTGTTCTTTTTTAGAGCGGCGGCGGCTATTGCGTTCGCCGTAATTTCCGTTGAAAAATCAAATTTTGCTATCGCCGACTTCATTGCAAGCTCCGACAGCATTTCTTTTGCCGCCGCCGGAAAAGGATAAACAAGCTTGTAGCATTCTTCGGAGCAATCTATCGGCGCATCGGTATCTATTGTCGCAAGGTCTTTTGACATATACGCCGAAGACTTTCCTTCAATCAATTTATCCTTTGTTTTGCCTTGTATTTCGTCTATATTGGCATAGATATTTTCAATATTTTTGTATTGCGCGATGAGAGTAAAAGCCGTTTTTTCGCCGATACCCTTGACGCCCGGTATGTTGTCGGAAACGTCTCCGGTAAGAGCCTTCAAATCTATAATGTTGATAGGTTCGATACCTTCTTCCGTCAATTTGTCCAAGGTGTATTCGACGACCTCCGAAACGCCTTTTTTTGTCAGCCAAACCCTTGTTGTTTTGTCGACCATTTGAAGTAAATCACGGTCGCCCGTGACGATATAAGTCTCATAATCGCAATGCTTTGCGAGCGTTCCTATAAGGTCATCGGCTTCGTAGCTCTCTTTTTCGAGCGGATTTATCCCCATAGTTTTGAGTAATTGCCTTATAACGGGCATTTGTGCGGCAAGCTCCGGCGGCATCGGACGCCGTGTCGCTTTATATTCCTTGTATTTGATGTGTCTGAATGTGGGTTTGCCGAGGTCAAAAGTCGCGGCGATATGCGTAGGACGCAAATCGCTTATTATTTTTGACAGCATATTGATATAGCCGAAGACGGCGTTTACAATAAGACCGTCCTTTGTTTTTAGACTAAGCGGCAAAGCATAAAAAGCTCTGTTAAGCAGACTGTTGCTGTCTATTATTACCAATCTTTTTTTGCTTGTCATCTAATCTCCTTTATGTCGGTTATGATGCGTTAGCCTACGCTTACCTTATCTGCCCGTTGCCGTAAACGACATACTTTTCGGATGTCAGCGCATCAAGACCTATCGGACCTCTGGCATGAAGCTTTTGAGTGCTTATCGCCATTTCCGCGCCGAAGCCAAATTCAAAGCCGTCGGTAAATCGCGTCGACGCATTGATATATACCGCGGCGGCGTCTATCTGCTGCGCAAATATGCGTTTTACATTCTCGTCGTTTGTCACGACGGCATCGGAATGCTTGGTATTGTGGGCGTTGATGTGTTCTATCGCTTCCGTATAATTATTGACAACCTTGACCGCAAGTATAAGCGCTTCGTATTCGGTATCAAAATCTTCGGCTATTATTGCGTCCTTAAAAATCTCTCGCGTCTTTTTGCAGCCGCGTATCTCGACGCCGGCTTCCGATAGTCTTTTAAGACAAGCCGGCAAAAAAGCTTCGGCTATTTCCGCGTCTACAAGTAAGGTTTCCGCCGCGTTGCACACGCCCGGCCTTTGGGTCTTGGCATTAAAGATTATATCCGAAGCCATTTTTAAATCGGCTGTTTTTTCGACGTAAATATGGCAAACTCCGCCTGACGATGCGATTACGGGCATTTTGGCGTTTTCTAATACAAAATTTTTCAAGGCTTCGCCGCCGCGCGGTATCACGACGTCGATGTATTTGTTCATTTTCAAAAGCTCTCCGGCGTATATACGCTCGGTTTTGTCAATAAATTGGATTACTTCGCCGTCGTAGGTATTACCGTTTAAGGCGTTTTTCATAATACTATGCAAAGCGTTATTTGTATTGACGGCTTCTTTGCCACCTCTCAATATGCAAGCGTTGCCGGATTTTAGACAAAGAGCCGCCGCATCTACCGTGACGTTCGGGCGCGCTTCATAAATTACGGCTATTACGCCGAGCGGAGCTCTGACCTTATTGATTTGAAGTCCGTTTTTTACCGTCCAAACGGCGGTCGTTTTGCCGACCGGGTCGTCAAGCTTTATTATTTCTTTTACGCCGTCCGCGATAGCGTTTATTCTCTTGTCGTCTAATATAAGTCTGTCCAAAAAAGCGGAGTTTTTGTCCTTAGGAAAATTTTTTATGTCTACGGCGTTCGCCGCCAAAATCACGTCGCGGTTTTTTAGCAGAGAATCCGCGATAGCTTTGAGCATAGCGTTTTTTTTCTCCCCCGAAAGTGCCGCTAATTTTTCGGAAGCTTTCTTTGCTTTCGCGCAAATACTTTCTATATAATCCATAAAAACACCCTTTTACTATTTGACGGTTTTTTATAAACAGCGTTTATTCTTCGCTTTCATCTTCTTTTAATTCGGCGTTATGAAAAACATTTTGAACGTCGTCGTTTTCATCGAGCTTGTCTATCATTTTTAAAACCTTAGCGGTACTTTCTTCGTCTAAGGCAGCCGTATTTTCGGGAATCATATCTATTTCCGAAGATATTATTTCGATTTTGTTCTTTTCGAGCTTTTCGCGTACGGAAGATAAATCGGGCGAAGCGGTATATATCAGATAGACGTCGCCGTCGGAAGCAAAATCCTCCGCTCCGGCGTCGAGAGCCGCAAGCATTACCGCGTCCTCGTCCTTTTCTCCGTCAACTACGATGACTCCCCTGCGTTTAAACATAAAGCCGACGCTTCCCGTTGTTCCCAGCGCGCCGCCGCTCTTGTCAAAAATGTGCCTGATTTCGCCCGCCGTGCGGTTTTTGTTATCGGTCAGACATTCGACATAAAAAGCTACGCCCGCAGGACCGTATCCTTCGTAAGTGATTTCTTCATAGTTAATTCCGCCGGCTTCGCCAGAAGCTTTTTTGATGCTGCGCATGATATTGTCGTTAGGGATATTGTTTTCCCTTGCTTTGGCGATAATATCCTTTAATTTAGCATTGGCATTGGGGTCCGGTCCGCCCTGTTTGACGGCGACGGATATTTCTCTGCCTATTTTTGTAAAGACATTGGCTTTCGCCGCATCGCCTTTGGCTTTTCTGTGTTTGATATTTGCCCATTTGCTGTGTCCTGACATAAATAAAACTCCTGCTTTAAAGTTTGTTTCAAAATTTAAAAATCGGATTATGTATTTTTTGAACGATATAATATTAACTTAGGCGACCGCCCGACATTAAAGAACGCAGATAAAACATTGCGATAGAGCCTGCCGCCGCCGCGTTTAACGATTCGATACCGTTGCTCATGCCGATAGACAGCTCTATCGAACATTTCTCCGACAGATAGTCCGACATACCGTCGGCTTCGCTGCCGACTATGAGAGCCGTCTTTAAGGTATCGCCGCATCTTGAAAATCCCGATATTTCTTCTCCGCCTATATCGAGTCCGATAAAGCGATAGATATCCGACGGTATAAATTTTTGTATTTCGGCGTCGTCGGTCGTTTCAGTGATGTTGAGCTTAAAGATACCGCCCATGCTTGCTCTGACGGTTTTTTGAGAATATGTGTCCGCGCAATTTATCAATAGGACGTTAAAAAAATCAAACGCCGCCGCAGACCGCAAAAGTGTTCCGAGATTGCCGGGGTCTCTTATTCGGTCGAGTATGAGCGCATTGCGTGAATGGTCGCTTGACCGTTCGGCGATTTTTACGACCGCAGCTATTCCTTGCGGCGTTTCCACGTCGGATATTTTGTCAAAAACCGACTTAGAGACCGTCAAAATCTCCGCTTCCGGCTGAAACCGAAAGGTGTCGAGATTGAAATCTTCCCGCAAGATGTATTGCGAAACGTCTGTGCCGTTCGGTATATCCGCGATAAGCTTTGCGCCTTCGGCTATAAAGGCGCGCATTAAGTGCCTGCCTTTTTTGTCTTTTAGGGCAAGGATTTCTTTGATTTTCGGATTTGAAACCGAGCTTATCAACATATCGCACGCTCTTTTTTTGAGTATTCCAAAAGATTGTATATATGAGAATACTCGCATTGTCGGTTATAAAAAGCGGCTATATTTTTTGAAAATACAGCCGCCGGTCGATTAGCATATCAAATAATTGCGAATCAAAATTATTGCGCTTTGGCAATCTGCTGTTTTGCTACGTCGCAAAGTGCGCTAAAAGCCGGAGCATCGTTGACAGCAAGGTCTGCGAGAACCTTTCTGTTGAGATTCGAGCCGGACGCTTTAAGCCCGTAAATAAATCTGCTGTATGACAAATCGTTGATTCTGGCGGCGGCGTTGATACGCGCTATCCAGAGCTTTCTCATGTCTCTCTTTTTGAGCTTTCTGCCGACATAGGAATAATTGCCGGATTTCATGACCGCCTGTCTGGCGACCCGATAAAGCTTGCTTTTTGCTCCAAAGTAACCTTTGGCTTGCTTTAATATTTTTCTACGTTTTTTTGCGCCGTTGACGCTTCTCTTTATTCTCATTGTAATAGCCTCCCAAAGATTATTTCTGATAAGGAATAAGATTTCTTATTGTGGCTGCCTGCGTGGAGTCCACATAAGTTCCCTGTCTTAAACCGCGTTTTCTTTTTGTCGATTTTTTTGCTAAAATATGATTTTTTCCTGAACGAGCGCGCTTGACGAGTCCGCTCTTTTTTGCGCGGAATCTCTTACTTGCGCCGCTGTGCGTTTTTTGCTTAGGCATAAACCTACCTCCGTGATTATTGCGTAATATAATAATGTATATTGATTGTTTAAATTGACTAATGTATGCCGATTATTGTTTTTTCGGCGCGATTATGAGAGTAATGCTCTTGCCTTCTTGCGAAGGTTTTTTCTCCATATCGGCAGCGTCTTTGACGGTATCATAAAATTTTTCTATTATTCCCATACCGATTTCGGGATGAGCGAGCTGTCTGCCGCGCATCTTTAAGACGACCTTTACCTTGTCGCCTTCGGATAAAAACCTTACGGCGTGTTTTGCTTTTGTGTTAAGGTCGTTGGTGTCGATGACTGCCGAAAGCTGAATTTCTTTTAATTCGGTGGCTTTTTGATTTTTTCTCGATTCTTTTTCATGCTTCGATTGGTCGTACTTGTACTTACCGTAATTCATGATTTTGCATACGGGCGGCACGGCAGTCGGAGATATTTTTACAAGGTCGAGGTCCTTGTAGCTTGCCATACGCAAGGCTTCCTGCGTCGATATTACACCGAGCTGAGTTCCTTCTTCATCAATTAATCTGATTTCGCGATCACGAATCTGATCGTTAATTTGAAGATCTTTAATAATCTTTTCCTCCGTCAAAAAAAATAAAAAGCGGAAAGCAAAAAGCATTCCGCATAAAAATCATAAAAAAACAAACTAATAAGCCGTCAAATTATTGAATTTTAATAACCGTTGCCATCAATCGACGCAAGGTGAGAATTACTTCTGCTTTACATACGACATTATATCACACATAATCCCGCCGCGTCAATCAAAAAATAAGGATTTTTTACGATTTTTTATCGCTGTTCCTTTAAAAAATCCGCAAAACCGCAAAACTCTTTATATACGGGCAAATAATTTTTATACGCGCCGTAATAATAGCGGCATTTATCTATTAAAGCTTTTTGTTCGGCTTGTAAATTTTTGCACACAATTTCGTATCTGTCCAACAAACTCAAAAGCTCGATGCACTGCGCTTCCGTCGCTCCGTCTGCGCCGTATAAGATACCGTGCGGAAGCTCGTGTAATGTGTATTCAAAATAACTGCTCAGCAATTTCTCGCTCAAAATCAAAAATTCTTTGTCGTTCGGATTGATAACAAAACCAAGCTCCAATAGATATTTCTCCGTGTACTTGTCTTTTTCGCTGTAACCGTACTTCGTATAAAGCATAAGCATAAGCTTGATTGCGTCAAAATTATTTGCGTCTGTTTCTTTACGCAAAATCGGGTAAACAACCCTTTCGGCAAGCGGTCGGCTAATGGTAATATTGTTTTCGGATAAAGAATTTAAAATATATACGATATCCAAAAAAGAAAAAGCCGACTCGCCGACCGATAAACTGTCGATTAAGCTTTTGTGTCTTTTGATTTTGTCGGCTCTGACAAAAACCTGACTTTCTATTTGTATATAGGTCTGTAAAAAGTCTTTTTTGTCAATCATGCCCGTGTACTCCTTGCTTAATAAAAATCACTCTCCAAATATTTTACTTATGCGAATAATGAACATGACCCGAAACCTCTTCGATAGCGGCTTCCTTTTTTTTGTCAAAAACCGCTTGGTTTTTTTTGAAGAGATTGTTGCCGTTGGTGTCGATAGAAACGATAAGCGGTCCTAATTCTTTCACCTTCAAAATCCAAAAAGCTTCCGGCATACCGAAATCTTCCCATTCGACGCCCAAAACCCTTTCGACTGCCGTCGCCGCCGAAACGGCGCAGCCGCCCGGATATACGCAGTGCAAGGCTTTAAATTCTTTACACGCCGCAGTGGTTTTTTCACCCATGCCGCCCTTGCCGATTATCAATTTTACTCCTGTTTTTTGTATAAATTCCTTTTCGTAACGCTCCATTCTGCGGCTTGTCGTCGGACCGGCTGCTATTATCTCGAAGCCGTGCGCTCTGTCGCCCAAGACTATCGGTCCGACGTGCATGACCGCCGTTCCCGTCAAATCAAAGTCGGGAAGTCTGTTGCCTTCGACGACTCGGCGGTGACCGTCGTCACGGGCTGTGCCGACGATACCCGTAAGGTATATGATATCTCCAATCCTGATGTCTTTTATCATGTCGTCCGTTATGGGCGTGGTCAATATTTTTTTTTGCATAAATCACCTTTTGTCCGACCGTTTATTTGTCGCTTTTGACCGTAAGGTCCTTCGATATGAGTACCTTGCCGCGCCTTGTCGCCCAACAGCCCGCGCTGATACCTACGGCGAGAGTGGCGGGATGATGTGCGGCATATTCGATATTGAGCGCGAGTAGGCTCTCTTTTCCGGACATTCCGAGCGGCCCTATTCCTATGCTGTCAAGACCTTTCTTCATGCGTTCTTCCATATCGCGTGCTTTCGGATTTGCATTATGAAGTCCTATCGGACGCAAGAGAGCTTTTTTGGAAAGAGCCGCAGCCGTAGGGGTGCAAGTGCCTATCCCGACACCGACAATAAGCGGCGGACAAGCATTGACGCCCCATTCGGTTATCGTATCGAAGACGTATCTGACTATACCTTCATAGCCTTCTAACGGCATCAAGACCTTTGCTCTGCCCGTAAGCGAACAGCCGCCGCCCGCCATATAAACGGTTATTTGCAAATCCTGATTATCCGGCACGATTTCCCATTCTATCCACGGCGCACGGCTTCCGATATTGTCGCCCGTGTTTTTTTCTTCAAAGCTTTCGACGACGTTAGGACGCAGGGGAATTTTTTTGGTAGCTTGTCTTACGGCGTCCTTTATAGAGTCTTCCGTATCGTTAAGGTACGGAAAGCCCGTGCCTGCCTTCAAAAAAAACTGTAACGCACCCGTATCCTGACATATAGGACGGTTAAGCTCGGCGGCTTTTTTTAGATTGTCAAAGATACAGCCGTACAATTCCTTTGCGAGCGGAGTGTCTTGTATTGCCGCCATGCGCCTGAGACCGTTCATAACGTCCGGCGGCAAATGCAGCGATGCACCGCGTATTAGCTCATATATTATTTGCGTAAGCTTTGCGTTTACCATATTTCCGTTTCTCCTATAAAATTTAAACCGTAAAAGCCGTATCGTGGAATACTATGCAAGTAAAAGCGGCTTTTTATAGAATACTATGCAAAAGTATCTTTATGCCTTTAAACTGCTTCCGACAAAGTCCGTAACACTTTCAAGACAATTATTGTCTAAGGTGTCAAATTGTTTTGCCTTATATCTTTTAAACCAAGTAATTTGTCTTTTTGCATAATTTCTCGTATGTTGTTTTATCGTTTCGGCGACGCTCTCCAAAGGTTGTCCTTTAAAGAAATAACCTTCAAATTCTTTATAGCCGATAGATTGCATACTTTGCATATCGAAGGTCAAGCCGGTATCTATAAGCTCCTTGACCTCTTGCGTCAGTCCGTTTTTTAACATCAAGTCGGTTCGCTCATTGATTTTTGCATATAACCTTGCACGGTCGGGATTGAGCGTGACAAATATATAATCGTTATAATACAGCTTTGTATTAAATTCGTCGCCGTCGGTTTTTTTTCCGATTAACGCCGTTTCGCAGGCTCTCACTACGCGCTTTTTGTCGTTGACGTGCAATTTTGCCGCGACTTCGGGATTGCTTAGCGAAAGCTCTTCGAGCATAGCCGCACCGCCGTCCTTGTCGTACTTTTTTTCCAACTCGCATCTCAATTCGGGATTTTTATCAGAATTTGCAAAATTCATGTCGTACAAGACGCTGTTGATATAAAGCCCCGTTCCGCCGGCTAATATCGGTGTTTTATCGGCTTTTATCAGCGCGTCGATTATTTTTCTCGCGTCTTTTTGATAAAGCGCGGCGTTGTACGGCGCGTCAGGCTCGACAAAATCTATCAAATGATGTTTAACGCCGTCGGTTTCGCTCTCCGTGGGCTTTGCCGTTCCGATATCGAGCCGCTTGTATATCTGCATAGAATCCGCCGATATGACTTCGCCGTTAAAGGTCTTGGCAAGCTTGACCGCAAGCGCGGTTTTGCCGGAAGCCGTAGGTCCGGCAACGATAATGATTTTACTCATAATCAAACAATCCTTTTAAACATTTTGTCAAGGTCGTTTTTTGAAATCTTTATATAAACGGGGCGTCCGTGCGGACACGTCGGCGCAATATCCGAATTTTTGATGAGCTTTACAAATTCGTTTAATTGCAAAGCGTTTAAGCCGTCGCCGGATTTTATGGAGCTTTTGCAAGCGGTTTGTATTATTTTTTCTTCTAAATAATCGTTCGTCTGTCTTGTGTCCTTTATCTCGGATAACAAATCCGATATAAATTTTTTGATGTCGATATCTATCGGTGCAGCGGAGATTTTGTAATCGTTGCCGCCGAAGTATTCTATATCGAAGCCCAAATCGCACAAATAATCTTTGAGTCCGTTGATGATGCTTATTTCCGCATGGTTCAGCGAAAAGATATACGGAACGAGAAAAATCTGGCTGTCCTTTTTTCTGTCCTTGCTTTTTAATCGGTCATAATTTATGCGTTCATGTACGGCGTGCTGATCTATCAAATACATTTCGTTCAAGTATTCAAAAATTATATAGCAATTCAAAACCTGTCCGACAAGCCGTCCGTCGTTGACAAAATCAAATATCCGCGTCTTAGACGCCGTGCTTTTTGTTTCAAAAATATCCGCTTCGGATACAACGGCGCGGTCTTTTGGAGCGTCGGCAAATACGGTCGTTTTTTGCGCCGACGGCGCGTCGTACGGCGCAACGCCGATTTTGATATCGGCTTGCGGCGCGCCGTATTGCGGTATTACAAACGGCGAAGTATTCTCGTTTAGCGTGTTTTTTGCATTACTTCTGAATTGTGCGCCAAAAGAGCCGCGCCCGAGTGCTTTGAGTGCTTCGATATTTATATCGGTGCGCTTTTGACCTTTGTCGGCTTCAAAAGAAACCGATTTGTCGGCGGCTTCCGCAGGTGTTTGCAAAGGAGCTTTTTTGGAAGCTTCGCCGTTCCAAAAATCATTATATTGATTGACGTCTTCTTTTTTGTCGGCTTTGTTTTCGGGCAAAGCGGTTTTAGTTATATCGGCGGCAATTTCTCTGCGACCGTTTATGCAATCGTTTATCCTTGCCCGAACGGCGTGTAATATAAACGAAAATACCTTGTTTTCGTCCGAAAACCTTACGTCGCTTTTTGTCGGGTGCGCATTGACGTCCACTTCGTCAAAAGGCATGATAATATCCAAAATCAATATAGGAAAATTGCGCTTCATTATATTGTCGCCGTAAGCCTTTAATACGGCGGCGGATATCAGCGCGTTATCGACGATTCTGCCGTTGATAAAAACCGTTTGGTAGGTTTTATTGGATTTGTAATAGCCCGGAACGGATATATATCCCTTTAAGGAAGAATAGCCGTTTGTATAATCGACGGCAATGAGATTGTCCGAGATTTCCTTTCCGTATACTTCATATACGGCGTTTTCGAGTCCCGCACCCTTTGTTTGATATATCATTTTGCCGTCGGCTTTGTAGGTAAAGGCTACATCGGGATAAGCCAGAATAAATTTTGAAATGACCGACGAGATATATCCTTCTTCGATTTTTGGACGTTTAAGAAACTTCAAGCGCGGCGGTTCATTGTAAAAAAGGTCGTTTACCGTAATGACCGTGCCGCGATTAGCCGCAGTATATTTGATGTCGCCGAATATTCCGTCCTTTATCTCCATAGCGCAAGCGGCGTCCTGTCCTTCGGTTTTTGACGTTATGCCGACTATCGACACGGCGGCTATGCTTGCCAACGCTTCGCCGCGAAAACCGAGCGAGGATATCGTGAATAAGTCTTCGGATTTCAAAATCTTGCTTGTCGCATGGGGCAAAAAAGCTTTCTTGATATTTTTTTCGTCGATTCCCGCGCCGTTGTCCGAAACCTTGACGCTTTTTATACCGCCTTCCTCTATCTCGACCGTCAGCTCAAAAGCTCCCGCGTCTATGGAATTTTCAATCAATTCCTTGACGATAGAGCTTGGGCGTTCTATCACTTCTCCGGCGGAAATTTTATTGTATACCGAGCTGTCTAAAATATTTATATCGGGCATTTTTTCTCCTTAAAGCATTGCCGAAACGTCTTGCCTGCTTATTCTTTTATCTTTTCTTTGAGATTGCTCAAAATCGTAAGTGCTTGAAGCGGTGAGCAGGTTTCGGGATTTGTATCCTTTATAATGTTGTAAATGTCGCTTTTGACCTTATCCTTGTCTGTTTCCTGCTCCATAAAGCTCATTTGCTTGCCGTTCTTTGACGATAGCTTGCCTATCATAAGCGCGTTTGTGTCCTTATTTATGTCCGATTCTTCAAGCTTCTTCATCAGAATTTCCGCACGCGATATTATTTCCTGCGGCAAGCCCGCAAGCGAAGCGACCTTGACGCCGAAGCTTTTATTTGCGCCGCCCCTTGCGATTTTATACAGAAATTGAATTGTATCGCCCGTCTCTTTGACGAGTATTTTATAATTTTTTATGCCGTCCAAGAGTCCTTCCAGCTCGGCTATCTCATGATAATGCGTCGAAAAAAGCGTTTTTGCTCTCGAATGCCCCGACAAGTATTCCAGAATAGACCATGCAATAGAAAGCCCGTCGTAGGTGGACGTACCCCTGCCGATTTCGTCTAATATCAAAAGGCTGTTATCCGTCGCGCTGTTCAAAATCCCCGTCATCTCTATCATTTCCGTCATAAAGGTACTTTGTCCGAGACCTAAGTCGTCGCTCGCGCCGATTCGCGTAAAGATTCTGTCGGTCAGCGCGATACGCGCATCCTTTGCCGGAACAAAGCAGCCTATATGAGCCATAAGCGTTATTATCGCCACTTGACGCATATATGTGCTTTTGCCCGCCATATTCGGTCCGGTGATGACGAGCGTTCGGTTTTCGTTCGCGTCGAGCTTTGTGTCGTTCGGGATAAAGTCGTTCTTCATAAGAGCGCGAACGACGGGGTGAACTCCGGCGGTTATCGATATTTCCTTGATTTTGTCGCTCACTATGGGTCTAACCATATTATGTATTACGGAAACAACGCCAAACGAGAGTATTATATCGAGCATTATCAGGGCTTCCGCCGTTTGTTGCAGGTACGGAATGACCGTCATGAGAGCCGCTTTAATTTCGCCGAATAATCTCGCTTCGATTTTGACGGTTTTTTCTTCCGCGCCGAGTATTTTTTCTTCCAAAGCTTTAAGCTCTTCGGTTATATATCTTTCGCAGTTTACCATAGTTTGCTTGCGTATATACCTGTAAGGCGTCATGTCCTTGTACGAGCTTGTTATTTCTATATAATATCCGAAAACCTTGTTAAAGGCGACTTTGAGATTTTTTATGCCGGTAGCGGCACGCTCCGCCGTTTCGATTTCGGCGACTAATGCCTTGCCGTTTCGTCCGGCGTTTCTGTAAGAATCCAGCTCTTCGTCAAAGCCGTCTCTTATATATCCGCCGTCCTTTAAAAGCGTAGGCGGATTGTCGGCTATGGCTCTGTTTAAAAGGTCGCGGGTTTCTTTGAGCGGCATGATTTTTTCATTGATTTTTTTGAATAATTTACCGTGAAAATTTGAGAGAAAGGTCTTTATTTCCGGCAAGACGTTTAAGGTCTCGGCTATCGACTGACAATCTCTGGGAGTGAGATTTCCGTAGGAAATTCTACCCGCAAGCCGCTCCAAATCCCTTATTTTTTTTAGATTTTGAGCTAAACCGTCTCTTAGCCTTGCGCTCTTGGTCAATTCTTCAACGGCATCCAAACGCTCGTTGACGGCTTCGGCATTGTACAACGGATTTTCGATAATTTGCTTTAAACGCCTTGCACCCATGCTTGTGACGGTCTTGTCCAAAAGCCACAGCAGCGTTCCGTTTTTGCGTTTATCTCTTATCGTTTCGGTCAATTCGAGATTTCTTCTCGCATTGTTGTCGAGAAACATATGCGAACCGTCTTCTAAAAAGACTATCTTATTAAAATGAACCAAACGGCGTTTTTGCGTGTCGGTAAGATATTCCATAAGCGCGCCGGCAGCCGGCACGGCATATTTTTTGTCGGTAAGTCCGAAGGTTTCGAGTGAAAAAACCGAAAATTGATTTTTTAATTTTTTTTCGGCGTTCGCATATTTATATGCAAAATCAGAATATTTTTGCGGCTTGACGAGTCTGCCCGCTTCGATGGATTTCATAGACGAAACAAACCCGAACGCCCCTTCGTCGGTTATTATTTCCGACGGAGAGAGATTTAAAAGTAAGTCCTCTAAGATGCAGGCGTTTTGTATCTCGCGGCATTTAAATTCTCCGCTGGACATATCGGCATAAGCAAGTCCGGCTCCCGTCTTGTCAACATACACCGACACGATATACCGTGCGCTCTTCTCGTCCAAAAGAGCGTCGTCGATGACCGTTCCCGGCGTGATGACGCGCACGACGGCACGGTCAACCATTTTGCCCTTTGCTTCTTCCGGCGTATTGAGCTGTTCGCAAATCGCCGCCTTATATCCGGCGTCTATCAGCTTTTTGATATATCCTTCCACTGCGTGATACGGAACGCCGCACATTTCGGCACGCTTATCGAGTCCGCAATCGCGTCCCGTCAAGGTCAAATCCAAAACAGCCGACGCCGTTACCGCATCTTCAAAAAACATTTCGTAAAAGTCGCCGAGCCTGTACATCAGGATAGCGTCGCCGTATTGCTTCTTTACGGAAAGATAATGCTCCATCATAGGAGAAAGCTTATTGTTCATTTGTTCAAATCCTTTTTATCTTACTCCGCCTGCGCGCATTTAACGGCGCGCTTTTTTGATTGTCGGCGAAAGGTTTATTTATTTGCAAGGTTTGCGTCAAGAAGTATAGTTCCCGTCAAGGAAGCGGACTTTGAGACGGATATGAGAACGGTTGCAAAATCTCCCGTCTTATAGCTTCCGCTTTTTTTAAAGGACACGAGCTTGCCGTTTGTCGTCCTGCCCGTAAAAATGCCGTCGCTTTCGTTCTCGATTAATATCTCGGCGGTCTTATCTCTGAATGTGTCGGAAATTTCCTTTGTAATTGCGTTCTGACGTTTGATAAGCTCGGTTATTCTGTGTTTTTTTGTCTCTTTGTCTATATCGGGCATACTTGCCGAAAGCGTCCCCGAGCGCGGCGAATAGACAAAGGTGAAAGCCTGCGAAAAGCGGCAACGCTTGACAAGCGACAATGTGTCTTCAAAATCCCCGTCCGTTTCGGTCGGAAAACCCACCATCAAATCGGTACTGATGAGCGCGCCGCCGATATTCTCATATACGGCGTCGGCAAGCTTTATATAGTGCGCCGAAGTGTATTTGCGGTTCATAAGCTTTAATATTCTGTCACTGCCCGACTGAACGGGCAAATGTATGTGATTGCAAATGTTTTCGGAAGATTTTATAATGTCTATTATTTCTTTATTAAAATCCTTAGGGTGTGACGTCATAAATCTCAAACGGAATTTTTTGTCTATTTTGGATATATCGGACAATAAACGCGCAAAATTATAGCCTTCGCATAGATAAGAATTGACGTTTTGTCCGAGCAAGGTTATCTCCTTGTAGCCTTCGTCCAAAAGGAATTTTATTTCGTTAATTATTTCCCGCGGCGGACGGCTGATTTCTCTGCCGCGCACATACGGCACGATACAGTATGAACAAAAATTGTTACAGCCGTACATTATGTTTACCCAAGCGTTCGGGTAGCTCGTCCTAAATGTATCGACGGGAATATTTATATCGTAAGTGTCGGTATCTTCAATCTTTAAGGAGTTTTTTCTGTCGTTGAGTTTTAGATAATACGGAAGAAGATGCAAATTGTTTGCGCCGAGTATGATGTCTACATACGGATATTTTTCCTTCATCGAAGCTGCGAAGCCTTTTTGCTGCGTCATGCAGCCGAGAACGGCTATGATTAAATTTTTTTGCGTTATTTTGCGTTGCTTCAAAGCGCCGATATTGCCTAACGCTCTTTTTTCGGCATTATCCCTTATACAGCAAGTGTTGAAAACTATCAAATCCGCTTCTTCGGCGGTATCGCACGCCGTGTGACCGTCCTTGTGGAGTATTCCGGCTATTTTTTCCGATTCGTGGACGTTCATCTGGCATCCGTAAGTGACGATATAATAAAACATACTATTAATTATACTTGTTCGCGGAAATTTTTTCAACATTTTTTAAGAGTTTTTAAATAAATATAAAAATTTTTTCAATAATATTACTACGGCGATAAATTGTCTGCATTTTTGAGGGACGATTTTTGTCCTTAACGATGTAAAACGGCAAAAAAAAATGCCGCAAAAAGCCTTATCGGCGCACTAATAATAACGGAAAAAATAATGGTAAAATCCAAAAATAAATTCTTCAAAAAAATCATGCTTACCGTTTATATTCTTACGGCTTTTTTTTGCTTTTCGGCAACCGCCGTTTTTTTTGACATTACCCACGGAATCAAAATCGACGGCTCAAAAATATCATCGGCAGGTACGGTCAATAATCTGCAAATCTTCGACCATAACGACAATCCGCTTAAAAACAAAAACGATATATCCTATGTACCGTACCCGAACATTCCGCGCAATCTCGTCAACGCCTTTGTCGCCGTCGAAGACAAAAGGTTTTTTAAGCACAACGGTATCGATGTAATCCGCATACTCGGCGCGGCAAAAAACGACCTTCTTTCGGCGTCCTTCAAAGAAGGCGCTTCGACAATCAATCAGCAATTGGTAAAAAACTCTCATCTTTCAGGCGAAAAAACTCTTGCACGCAAAATCAAGGAAATGAAGCTTGCCGTAGAACTCGACAAAAAGTATTCAAAGGAAGAGATTATGGAAGCGTATCTCAACGGTTTGTATTTTGGAAACAGCATTTACGGAATCAAAAATGCTTCAAAGATATTTTTTGACAAGGAATTGAGCGGACTCACGATTGCGGAATGCGCGACGCTCGCCGCCGTTATCAAAAATCCGTCCTTGTATTCTCCTTTAAAAAACCCCGAAAATTCTCATAAAAGACGCAATCTTGTACTGAAACTTATGCAAGAAAACGGTTACGTCGGCGTTGCCGCCGCCGCTTCCGCATCTCTTGACAAGCTGACTGTGTCGGACAAAAAACAAAGCGGTACAATAAACGCCTCTTATATGGAAGCGGTACTCGACGAAGCGTCAAAGATTACGGGCATTAGCGGCAAGGAATTATTGTCGTCGGAATATAAAATACACACTTATTACGACGGAGAAAAACAAAAAATCTTGTACGACGCGGTAAACGACGAACGACATCTTTTAAAAAATAAAAACGGAAAAATCCCCGACGCAATGTCGCTTTTGGCGGATAATTTTGACGGCGGCATAAACGCTTTTTACATCAACAGCTATATACTCGGCGTATATTCGTTAAAAAGACAGCCCGGTTCGATTGCAAAACCGCTCTTTGTCTATGCTCCGGCTTTCAGAGAAAAGCTCATATATCCTTCGTCGCCCGTGAATGACGTTCGCAAGGATTTTGACGGTTATTCTCCGGCAAATTACAAGAATAAATACGTCGGATGGACGACGGTCAGAAATGCCGTCAAGCAATCGTCGAATGCCGTCGCCGCAGAAATTCTCGACAGCTTGGGCATAGAAAAAGCAAAGGCTTTCGCAGAAGAAATGGATATAAGGCTGTCAAAAAACGACGGTCTTGCCATAGCTCTCGGCGGCTTGACCGACGGATTAAATCCCGTTGAGCTTGCTTCCGGGTACGTCATGCTCGCAAACGGCGGAAAATACAAAAAAATCGGCTTTATAAAAGCAATCTACGACTCCGGCGGCAACCTTATATATCAAAAAAATTCATCTTACAAAAAAGTCTTACGGCAAGAGGACGCCTATCTCTTGACGGACATTCTGAAAGAAACGTCTAAGTCGGGAACGACAAAATTTCTTGCTCCGCTGCCATTTGATACCGCGTCAAAATCAGGAACGGTAGCCAACTTATCGGATAACACGCTCAATAACGACGCATGGAACGTAACCTACACATCATGCCATACCTTGCTGTCGTGGCAAGGCTCTTTGAGCAATTGCGCCTACTCGGCTTTGAGCGGCAGTGTGACGGGCGGCGGATATCCCACGCTCGTATCTAAGGAGATATTATCCGAATTATACCGCGACTATACGCCTGCGGATTTTGAAAGGCCTACGGGCATAGTGACGCTCAATATAGATAAGGATAGCTTTGAAAAGCGACACAAAATTGCCGCACTGAACGGCGGTCAAAGGAGCGCGTACTGCGATATATTTTCTGCGGCAAATCTCCCGAAGTTTATTTCCGATTGAATTATACCGATTTTTGCCGTAAAATAGAATACTCGCCTAACGCGAGTATTCTAAAAAAACATTATAAAGCAATTAAAACATAAATAGTCTTACAGATTTACGATTTCCATATCGGACAAAGCTTCATCTACGAGTACGTCTATGTCCAAAGCCTTTTCGGCTTCGGTTACAATCGCCGGTTTCGGACGGATAGACGGATTTTTGGGCAAAAAGACCGTGCAACAATCTTCATACGGCTGAATGCTCGTAGTGTATGTATCAATCGTTTTGGCGATATCGATTATTTCATTCTTGTCAAAGCCTATCAACGGACGCAAAATGAGCTTGCTCGTAGCGTCCGCCGTAGACGTAAGGCTTTCGACCGTTTGGCTTGCGACTTGTCCTAAGCTTTCGCCGGTTATAACGGCGTCGAAGCCGTATTTATCGGAAATTTTTTCGGCTATTCTCATCATAAAGCGGCGCATAATCGTTATCAGATATTCGTTAGGGCATTTTTGGTGTATAGCTTCTTGAATTTTTGTAAATTTGACAAAATAAACGGTCATGCCGGACGTGTAGCGTTTGAGTATTTCCGCAAGCTCTCCGACCTTTTCTTTTGCCTGCGGACTTGTAAAAGGAATGCTGTAAAAATGCAGCGCGCTGACGCTCATTCCGCGTTTGGCAATCATATATCCGGCGACCGGGCTGTCTATTCCGCCCGACAAAAGCAAAAGTCCCTTGCCCGAACAACCGACGGGCAGTCCGCCGGCTCCGCTGATTTTATCAAAGAAAAGGTATGTGTAACCGTTTTCGCGTATATCGGCGTTTATTTCATAATCAAAATCGTGTAAATCGACCGAAAGCCTGCCGCTGCCCGATTCTAACAGGACGTGTCCTAAGTATTTGGCTATTTCCATCGAGCTTTGCTTGATTCTTTTGTCGGCACGGTTGACGGATATTCTGAATTTCCCCGTTTTTTGGAATACTTCGCTCAATAGAAGACCGATTTTTTCGATATCCGTATCGACCTTGTAGCAGACACTCAGCGAATGAATGCCGAAAATTCTCTTTAAGCTTTCGATTACGGCGTTCTCGTCCGCTTCGTTATAGCTCTCGATAAAGTATCTCGCTTGGGATACCGAAAGAGAAAATTTTATGCCTTTAAGGGCTTGTCTGATGTTTTTCTTTAAAAGACCTTCAAAAAACGGTCTGTTGCCGCTTTTTAAAAATATTTCGCCGTATCTTATCAATATACATTTTTCCATAATATTATAAACGCCTATAAGTTTTCGTTTTTATCCAATTTGTCTATGATTTTTTTGAAATAATCAGGCAACGGCGCTTCAAAAGCCGCGACGATGCCCGTTGACGGGTGTGCGACTATCAGTCTGTACGCATGGAGTAACTGCCCTTCGGTCTCAAACCTAAGGCTTCCGCCGTAAACCTTGTCGCCCGTCACGGGATGTCCGATGTGTTTTGAATGCACCCTTATCTGATGAGTGCGTCCCGTTTTCAGCTCGAATTCTACAAGAGAAAAGTTTTTGTACCGTTTGAGAACCTTGTAGAGCGTGACGGCTTTGCGTCCGTCTTGCTGCACAGCCATTTTTGTTCGGTCTTTTTGATTGCGTCCGATAAAGGTATCGATTATGCCCGTTTCTTCCTTGACATAGCCGTCTACGAGAGCGATATAATAACGCTTTGCCGTTTTGTCGGCTATCTGACGGCTCAAAGACAGATGTGCGGCATTGTTTTTTGCGACGGCAAGGAGTCCCGATGTGTCCTTGTCGAGTCTGTGAACTATTCCGGGTCTAACGGAGTCGCCGCTTACGTCGCTAAGGCTGTTGAAGCTGTGCAAAAGAGCGTTGACGAGCGTACCGTTCAGAGAGCCGCGTGCCGGATGAACGACCATTCCTTGCTTCTTGTTTATCACGGCAAAATCATCGTCTTGATAGATTATATCGAGCGGAATATCTTCGGCGGAAGCGGACATACTGCGGTCGCCCGTCTCAATATGGACGCGGTCGCCTGTTTTTAGGATATATCCCGCCTTTTTGACAACGTCGTTGACGGACGACTTTTCGCCGTCTATAAGATTTTTGATATAAGAACGCGTAACGCCGTCTATAACAGCCGTCAAATACACGTCCAAACGAAGATTTTCATATCTTTCATCGACAACAAAATCGTAAATCATTCTTGTATGTTTTTTTCGCCGACTTGCGGTTCTTTCGCGGTATCGGCTTGCCGTTCTTGCTTTAAGCGAGCTGCTTCTTTGTTTTTCAAATCCTTAGATGAGAAAAAGATTAGATAGACGGCGACAAGTATCGCTCCCACGACGACTTCGGCATCGGCAATGTTGAAATTTGAATAAAAGGTAAAGCATATAAAATCACGGACATATCCGTAAATCAATCTCTCTATGCCGTTGGCTATTCCGCCGCAAAAAATCAAAAGAAAACCGTTGCGCATGAGTCTGTGTTCGCCGGGATATTTGAGAAGATACCACACGATGGCAGCGGAAACCAATACGGAAAACACTCCGAACAATCTCGAATATCCCGAAAACATACTGAATGCCACGCCGTCGTTTTTGTCCGCAAAAAGCAGAAAAAAATCCTTGATGACCGTTATGCCGTCGGGGTGATTTTTGAGAACGGCAAAAGCCGCAAGCTTTGATATCCAATCTGCGGCTATGGCGGCGACGGCGACAATCAGCTCTATCAGCAGCATCTTTTTTTGTGCCGGAGTTATAGCTTTAAAATTTATTTTCAAATCGGGCTTTTTCATTTTTTAATATTACCTTAGCTTTTGATATTTCATTCATAAGTAACGCGCAGTATTACAGTTAAGCGGTTAAAATAGAATACTTCGGTTTTTAACGGCATTTAGCCGTGTTGACCTTGACAAACGGCGGTGTAAAAAGAAACGTACTGCCGTTTATTCTTTGCATTCCGCCGCCGAGCGCGTACATAGCTCCGCTCATAAAATCCAGCATTTTTTGCGACAAGCTGTCCGGCAAATAACAAAGCTCGACTATGACGGCTTCTTTAAATTTTAACGAATCGACGAGCCGTATTATGTCGTCAAAGGAACGCGGATAATACATATTGATATTGCTCGGGCTTTCGTAAACCGCTTTATCCGAAGGGGCGGTTTTTTTTACGGCGGACGGTACGTTGTTTAAGAAAAACGAATTACCGTTGCCGACGGACTTCCTTTCCGCATTTTCGTCAAAAAACTCTACGCTCTTGCGCGGCGGCGCGTGGCTGCGGCGCGATGACGGCGCGTATACGTCGGAAGGATATTCCGCTTGGCTAAGCCGTGTCCTTTGACCGTAATTGCGCATCGTCGGGTTCGGCGGTTTATTGACATTATTATTGCGGCGGACGGCGTTTTCTCTATAATCCGGCGCGTATATCCGCACACTCCGGCTCTCTTCTCCGCAAAAATCCAAAAATCTTTTTATAAGACCCATACCTAAGACTCCTTAAAGCGACGTTTGTTTTATCGTCTTTGGTATAGCGGGGCTTTTATCATACCGCAAAATCCGTCATGCTATAAGGTATAATCACGCGGCCCGAAGATAGACGTACCGAGTCTGATTATATTCGCGCCATATTTGAGCGCAGTCCGGTAATCGTTGGACATTCCGGCGGAAAGATATTTGCAATCGAGATTTTTTATCGAAAGTTTTTTGATACGTTCGTACAAGCCGCCAAGCTTTATGTAATACTCATCAAGTCCTTCTTCGGGAGTTATCGCGGGCAAAACGCTCATAATGCCTTTGATTTTTATATTTTGATAATTTTCCAAGCTCTTCAAAAAATTCTCGGTATCGTCAAAGAGTATTCCGCCTTTTGACGGTTCGTCTGCAATGTTGATTTCTGCAAGGCACTCGGTTATGACGCCGTGCTTTAAGGACAAGCGGTTTATTTCGGCGGCAAGCTCTTCTCTGTCTAAGGAATGTATCAAAACGTCTTTTTCTATCAAATACTTGACCTTATTTGTCTGCAAGCGACCGATAAAATGCCACTTAAAGGTCTCCGCTCCGCATACGACTTCGAGATAATGCTCGTTAAACTCCTGTACGCGGTTTTCTCCGATGTCGTTAATCAAGCCCTTTAAGCGGCAAACGTCATCCGCCGACCGTGTTTTGACGGCGGCGACGATAATCACCTTGTCGGCGTCCGTGCCCGCTTCGGCGCAGATTGTCTTAACGGTGTTTTTTATTTCGGCAATTTTTTGAGGAAAATCCATATGCTTGAAGTATACCATAATTCCCGAAAATTGTAAAGGCGTAAATCTTGCTTTTTTAACGAATAAAGACATTCGGCTGACACTGCGGCGTTCCGTGCCGAAAAGCCTAAGAACAGACCGCGCAAAAAAACGCGGTAAAAATTTTATCCGATTTGTGCGCGTCCTTAATATTCCTTTAAAAACATAAGCGCGTCCGCCCATTTCTTGTAATCATAACGCGGATTAGCCGGACTTGTGGACGGCATTAAGATACAGGCTCTGTCGGGATAAAGATTTTTAAATATTCCGTACGCCTTAGTGCCGTTCAAAAGTATTTTTTCTATATGAGCGCAATTTAACACCGCGTCCATATCGGCATTTTTGTAAAGCGATATCTTGCTGTCGGACGAGCCTGTGATTTCGCATTCGGATATGACGTCGTACAAGGCTATCCTGCGGCGTTTCAAAAAATCCTTTTTGGCTTCGATACTATCGGGTGTTTCTTCGTCAAAAAATCTTGAAAGAGTCTTAAAAAATTTATTTTGCTTGTTTCCGTAATAAAAGCCGCTTTCTCTCGATTTGACGCTCGGAAAGCTCCCGAGTATCAAAACTCTGCTGTCTTTATCAAAAAACGGTTCAAATCCTTTGTACATTCTTTTACCTTTTTTGTGTAATCCGATTTGCATAGTATTCTATTTAACGGCATTCCGCGCAATTCCTTGACGATATTTCGTCAAAAATAAAATTTTATTCCGTGAGAATATTGTTGCGGTGATAAATATTATTTGTTTCCGCAAAAAATCTCTTGTCTATGTCGTTCATATAATATTTTTTCAGTCTAAAAAGCCAATTATTCTCGGCTTGTCCGGGTACGTTCATTCTCGTATCGCTTCCAAAGCCGCAAATATCCTGCATAGGCACGACGGCAAGCGCGCTGACCGACGATAGTAGCATTTTTATCATGACCTTGACCGACAGGTTGTCCTTGCCGCCCTTGCCCCAATCGTTGCCGGCAAAACGGCAATATCTGAATACATATTCTCTTACGTTGTCATTGAGATTGTACAGCCAGCCCAAAAGGGTGTCGTTGTCGTGCGTACCCGTATATGCCACGCTGTTTTTGATATAATTATGCGGCAGGTTTTCGCTGTCGCCGCCGTCAAAACCGAATTGCAGTACGCGCATACCCGGAAAGCCTGTCTTTTTCAAAAAGCCCCTTACCTTGTCGTCTATTATTCCTAAATCTTCGGCGATTATTCCGGCATCGGGATAGTCTTTTTTTATCAGTTTAAAAAGCGCGGTACCCGGTCCTTTTTGCCATTTGCCGCCGGACGCGGTAGCGCTGTTTTTATCTATCGCGTAATAAGAAGAAAAGCCCCTGAAATGGTCTATTCTAACCGAGTCGTATATATCTAACAAACGGCTTATTCTCTTGCGAAACCAATAATAGCCGTCCTTTTTCATTTCTTTAAAATCGTACAAGGGATTGTTCCAAAGCTGTCCCGATTCTGAGAAGTAATCGGGCGGAACTCCGGCGACTTTTTTCATTGCGAGAGCGTCGTCGAGCTGAAAATAATGCGGATTGTGATAGACGTCCGCGCTGTCGTAAGAAACGTATATAGGAGAATCCCCCAAAATGTTTACGCCGAGAGAATTGACATAAGCTTTAAGCTCGCCCCATTGCTTCCAAAAGAGATACTGCTCAAACTTAAAAAACAATATATAGGTCGAAAGCGAAGCCAAAAGTCTGCCGTATGCCGGCTGCCTTTTAAACTTGATGTCGTCGTCCCATTCAAACCACGCCGCGTCATAATGATGCCGCTTCAACGCCATATAAGAAGCATAATCGTCCAACCAATAGGCGTTTTTTTCGGCAAAAACCTTTATCAGGTCGGGTATTTTGTCTATATTTATTTCAAACGCCCTTCTCAAAAGCTGCTTTTTGTTGAATTTTACATTTTCGTATTCTACTATGTATGGCTGTCCCGTGTGGATATACGGCGCGACGTCGGCTTGCGACAATAATCCGTCGGCGATAAGTCCGTAGGGGTCGATATAGAGATAATTTCCCGCATACGAGCTTGCGCTGTCGTATGGCGAGTTAAACGCGCCCACCTTGTTGAGCGGCAAAATTTGCCACCAATGGAAGCCCATTTCCAAAATGTTTTTTGCAAATTCTCTTGCGTATTCCGAAAAATCGCCTATCCCGAAATCGCCCGGCAAAGACGATATATTCAGCAATACTCCGCTTGACCTTATCATATTATTACCTCTTTAAACGCTCCGTCATCTAAATGTTGTAGTTAAATTTTCATATCTCCGGGCTTGATTATGCCTTTCTTTCTCAATAACTCACTGACGATAAACGAAACGACCGCCGGAATTATAAAGAAGAGCAACGCTATTCCCAAGCCGATAGCGAGCGGCGATACTCCCCGTTCCGCAGACGTCGTCACCGTTGCGATAACCCCTACCAAGCCAGACGTTCCCATGCCGCCGCCCGACGGCGAACAGAAGAGTTTAAAAACTGTTGTGGCAAGCGGCCCGACTATTATGCTCGCCGCTATTGCCGGAAGCATGATGACGGGTTTTTTCATAAGGTTAGGAATTTGAAGCATACTCGTTCCGAGTCCTTGCGACACAAGACCGCCGACTCCGTTATCTCTAAAACTCGCCACGGCAAAGCCAACCATATGCGCCGCACACCCGACTGCTGCCGCCGCTCCGGCAAGCTGCATATTCGGGTCGGTTGCCATTGCGCCGCCTGCGACGGCTATCCACATAGCCGCGCTGCTCGTCGGCAGAGTGAGCAAAATGCCCATGACGACCGCTATGATTATTCCCATGATGAAGCTTTGCGCGCCCGTCGCCAAAGCGATAGCCTTTCCGAGAGAATTGACTACCGTTATGACGGGCGGACACAACAGCGTCGCCGTCAAAACTGCGGCAAAAATCGTCACAAGCGGTAAAAGTATTATGTCGAGCTTGGTTTTTCCGGCTATCAAGGAAGCGACTTCTATCGATATTATCGCCGCCAAATATGCTCCGATAGGATTGCCCGGACCTGTCAGCGACATAGTAGTACCAGATATTGCAAGCGTCGCGCTACCGTAAAAGCCGCTCACTCCGCTCGTATAAGCCGCGCCCGCGTACGCTCCGATTATTCCGGCTACTGCCGCCGAGAATACTATGAGCTTATTTGCCTTTAACGAATAAGCGATACCCGCGCCTATGCCCGCCCCCATGAGCCTTTGAGCGATGATTCCGGCGACTTGAAGAGTACGTCCGAAGGCGTTATCTCCGAATAATTTACCTATTTGTTCGATAATCGTTCCGATTATGAGCGTAGCAAACAGACCTTGTGCCATTCCGCCGAAGGCTTCGATAAACCACCTTTTCGCCCATTTCTTGATTCCTGCCGCAAATTTGCCGTCATTAATTTTGCCGTCCGTCATATCGTCTTAACCACTCCGTAAGTTTATCTGTATTTTGATTAATATGATATAATAGCCGTCCGAAAAAGTCAAGAAAATTCGTTACTTTTTTAACAAGTAGGTCGATATGCCGCCATTAAATTGCTCCCATTGATAAAATCGCGTCGTAATACTATAAAAAACGCCCGTTTGTATAATACTTCCGATAAGTCTTATAAAAACAAGCGTAAATTTTGTATCGGTTTTCTCTCAAAACCTACTTCACTATTTGATGCCGATTAATAATTTGACGCGAAGATTTCAAAATAGGCTTTCGGATGAGAACAGACGGGACATCTTTCGGGAGCTTCGTCGCCGTAATGTATGTGACCGCAGTTTCTGCATTGCCATGCCTTTTGCTCTTCCTTTTTAAAGACCTGTTCCGTTTGGATATTGGCGATGAGCTTTTTGTATCGCTCTTCATGGGTCTTTTCGACCTTTGCCACTCCGGCAAACAGAGCCGCCAAGTTGTCGAAGCCTTCTTCCCTTGCGGTCTTTTCAAATTCGTAATACATTTGAGTCCATTCGTAATTTTCACCGTCGGCAGCGTCTTTTAGATTTGTCGTCGAATCAGGCATTCTGCCGTTATGCAAAGCCTTAAACCAAAGCTTCGCGTGTTCCTGTTCGTTTTTTGCGGTTTCGGCAAAAATAGCGGCGATTTGCTCATAGCCGTCCTTTTTTGCCTGACTCGAATAATAAGTATATTTATTCACAGCCATGCTTTCACCCGAAAAAGCAATCAAAAGATTTGCTTCCGTTTTTGAACCCTTTAATTCTTTCATTGTCGTTACTCCTTTGTTGTTTTTAGCGGCGGTAATTTATGTGCTTTAATTTATTGTTTTTGCGTACGGCAATATGAGTGTGAAATTGTTGCCGTTCGTTTTATTATTTATTGTACCGTTTAAGATATTGTTCGAGCTTTTCGCGAGTGCTTTTGTCGCGCAGACCGTATTCGATGTTGGCGATGATAAAGCCGGTCTTGTCGCCGATGTCGTATCTGTCGCCCTCGAACTCGTAGGCATACGCGCCTGCTTCTTTGGCTACTATATCCAAAGCGTCGGTCAGGAAGACCTCGTTATTTCTGAGCGGCGTGCGTTCCAAAGCGTCAAAGATATCCGGGGTCACGATAAAACGCCCCAAGCTTGCCAGATTTGACGGCATAGAGAGCTTGTCCTTAGGCTTCTCTACAATGCCCTTTATCTCGGTATAACGACCCTTTACCGCGCCTTTTTTGATGACGCCGCATTTCATAGCCGTTTCGTCATCGACGGGCTGAACGCCGATTATCGACAGACGGGTGTTTTCGTAGGCTTCGATAAGCTGTTTTAGACAAGGCTTTGTGCGGTTAAATATCACGTCGTCGCCGAAAAGCACCGCGAAAGGCTCGCCGTTTGAAAAGTTTTTTGCCAGACCGATAGCCGCGCCGGAGCCGCGCATTTCTTTTTGGCGTAAATATGTAATCTCAGCTTCGATGTGAGCCATAGAAATGACTTTTAATTCTTCGATTTTGTTGTGTTTTTTTAAAAAATACTCTAATTCGCAAGAAGTGTCAAAATGGTCTTCGATACATTTTTTTGAGCGGCTCAGGATAATGAGTATTTCTTTGATGCCCGATTCGACGGCTTCTTCGACTATGTATTGGATAGCCGGCTTGTCGACAATCGGAAGCATTTCTTTTGGAACGGACTTTGTTACGGGCAAAAAACGAGTTCCGAAGCCGGCGGCAGGAATCACCGCTTTTTTTACAGTCAGATTATTCATAGATATTTCCTTAAAAATAAAGGCAAGCAATACGGCGCATAGCACCGTAAAAACATCACATATGTAAATGTATCCGCTTTGTTTGCCGTTGGCTTTTATATGTATATTATATAATGATTTTATTCTTTTTGCAATACTATTATACTAAATATTTCGTCTGAATTTATTTTTTTTAAAATGCCGTCAATATGCGCCTTTTTTATTGCCGTAAAATATACTTTGCTATCTTACATATATTAATTATTATTATCGCAATATAATTGAAGAGATTATGTATTGACATTTTTCGCTTTTTGTACTATAATAGTTTAAATACGTATTTTGGAGTTGAAAGTTATGAAAATTGCCTTTATGGGTGCGGGCAGCACGGTCTTTGTAAGAAATATTATGAACGACTGTATGCAAATTTTACCCGAAAATTTTGAAGTGGCGTTGTACGACATCGACGCGAAGCGTCTTGCCGAATCGGTTAATATACTCAATCTTTTAAACCGTTCGACCGGAGACCGCGCCGTCATCAAGGCGTATTGCGGCGCGGAAAATCGCAAGGAAGCTCTTCGCGACGCCAAATACGTTATCAATGCTATACAAGTCGGCGGCTACAAGCCGTCAACTGTCATTGATTTTAAGTTTCCGAGAAAGTACTCTCTTCAACAGACAATCGGCGATACTATGGGCGTCGGCGGTATTTTCCGCGCACTGCGTACCATTCCCGTTCTCGAAGACTTCGCCGAAGATATGTACGAGGTATGCCCGAACGCTTTGTTTTTAAATTATACAAATCCTATGGCTATGCTCACGGGATATATGCAGAGATATCTTCACCCTTACACGCTCGGACTTTGCCACAGCGTACAGGTATGCGCGGCAAACCTTTTGGACGGCGTCAATATGGGCGACCAAATCAACGATTGCGATACGCTCATCGCCGGTATCAATCACATGGCTTGGCTTCTAAAAATCACCGACGCGCAAGGCAACGACCTTTATCCCGAAATCAAACGCCGTTCGCTTTCAGGCGACTATCTCAAATTTCACAACCGCGACCGCGTACGCCACAAGCTGATGCAAGAATTCGGCTATTATGTCACGGAGTCCTCCGAACACAATGCCGAATACAATCCTTTCTTTATCAAGCCCGGCTATCATCATCTCATACGCAAATACAAGATACCGCTCAACGAATATCCAAGACGTTGCAGACGTCAAATAATAGATTGGAAGCTTCAAAGCAAGTTTGCAAATCTCAGCAAGCCGCACAATCCGTCGCATGAATACGCTTCGCGCATAATAAACGCCGTCGAGACGGATTATGCCTTTAAGCTCGGCGCAAGCATAGTCAACAACGGCATTATAACAAATCTTCCTTACGAAGCCTGCGTGGAAGTCCCCGTAGAAGTAGACGCAAAGGGCGTCCGTCCCGAATTTATCGGCGACCTCCCCTTACAGCTCGCCGCCCTAAACTCTTCTAATATCTATCCCCAGCTGCTCGCCGTCGAGGCTGCCCGCACAAAGAAAAAGGACCTTATATATCAAGCTTGCTTTATGGACCCCCACACGTCGTCCGTTCTCAGCTTAGACGATATCAGGAAGCTCTGCGACGACCTTATCAAGGCTCACGGCAATTATCTCCCTAAATACCGCTAAGGAAAATTTAATCGAAAAAACAAATAACCGTCAAGACATAATTCTTGACGGTTTTATTTTGTCAGCAAAGTAGTAGTTTTTTTTAAGTTTTAACGCATAAAAATTCCCTGCCGCTTTAATGCGACGGGAATTTTTTAACCTTATTATTTACGGTGAATTAAGCTAAGCTATTAGTTAGCCTTTTTGAGTTCTGAAAGCTTTTTTGAAAGCTCTGCGATTTTTCTCGAAGCGGTATTTCTCTTGTAAATGCCGTCGAGATACGCGCTTTCGACTACGCTCATAACCTCTTTGAGAAGCTCTTCTGCAACCGCTGTTTCCTTTGCCGCGATAGCGTTGTTGTACTTCTTGACGATGTTTTTTACTCTGGTTCTTTTGGCGGAGTTTCTTGCGTTTTCAACTGCAGTAATTTTTACTCTCTTTATTTGTGATTTAATCTGAGGCACGATTTATCTCCTTAAATTCCTTTAAATTTACCGTAATATCTTATCATATCGATATAAAATTTGCAAGCAAAATATCAAATATTTTTGTTTTTTTCGCTTTTATCCTAAAAAACACTTAAAAATCGTTTCAAAGCAACCGAAAAATCAAATCTTATATTCCGCTAACTTGTCTTTTAAATCTTTGCCGATTTTATTGCTTTCCTTTATTTTTTGAATTGCTTTATTTTGTGTGAATTTGTCAAGGACTTGTTCCGACAATAATTCTTCAACCTTTTGCGGAAATTTTGCACAGCATTCCGCTATCAACCAAGCATTCATCATTTTGGCATAGTATCCGTCATTTTTTACCGATTTTGAAATTGTCAGTAATTCGCCGATATATTTGTCGTTTATGAGATTGCCGAATAACAAACCCAAACCGGTACGAACCGCAAATTGATTTTCACTTTCGGTATATTGCTTTGCGATTTTAATACATTCGGTTTCGTGTCCCGCAATTTGTTTGAAATGCTTGATTGAACAGTCGCAAATCGCCCAAGAAGTAATATACGGTAAAAATTCGTCGAGCATTTGTATCAACTCATAATAGTCAATTTTTATTTTTGATAACAACTTGCCGTGTATAATCCGCAATTCATAATAATTTTTGTCGTAAGCCTTTATAAACTCTTGCCAATCGCTTTTGGCGATTTCTTTTACGAATTTATCTATAATCGGCGTACGGACACCGATATATTTTACACCGTTGTCATTGACAAGGCGGCAATTAAATTCTTTATATTCTTCGTCTGCGTGCGATTGCAAGGCTTTGATAATATCGTCCATAGCAATATTGTATCATAAAAATAAAAAAATGAAATCAAATAGCCGTAATTTATTTTGTTTAATTCCTTCTTTTATTATTGTTCTTTATTGACACTGCTTTTCTCTGCGCCGAGAAAAAATTACTTTTTATTTTTATCTATTTTAACTATTTCTTCAATGTATTTATCATAATCGCTTGCAAACGTTTTATCTTGTATTGGGCGATATTTTTCAAACTCGCCGTAAGCCTTTTCATTTGCCAGCTCTCGTGTGATTTTGCCTGCATTTTCCAACAAATCTTTACCACTCGCCGAAATAACAATATCCAAATGCTTCGCCCAACTTTCCATATCCATAGGGATTTTACTTTTTGCCCGTTGCTCGGCAATATCCAAATAACCCGAAACAATCTGTGCCAAATTATCCAACTCGTCTTTGGTTAAATAATTCTTTGCTATCGTTACATCGGTTTTCACAATTTTGCCGTTTGGGGCTTTGTCCCAAGCCGTTAAACCCATATTTTCTTTGCCTGCGTTCGCTCTATCATAAATCACTTCGGATGCCGTTTGATGATGAACTGCAAAATGCACCTTATTTTGAACCTTTGCAAAAAAATCTTTCGTCGTTTGCGACCCGGCATCGTAATTAAAAGCCGTTGCATAAATATCCGTTATTTTTTGCCAAAATCGGCGTTCACTCAAACGAATTTCACGGACTTCTTCAAGCAACCTTTCAAAATAGTCTTCGTCAAAAAATGTTCCGTTTTCCATACGCTTTTTGTCTAATACATATCCGTGCAAAGTGAAATCGCTTAAAACCCTTGTTGCCCATTTTCTAAAATCGGTTGCCTTGTTTGAATTAACACGGTAGCCAACCGCAATAATTGTGTCAAGGTTATAATGCAATGTATTGTAATTCTTTCCGTCTGTGGCAGTTACTAAATATTTTTTAGTAACTGAATTTTCGTCAAGTTCGTTGCTTGCAAAAATATTTTTCAAATGCGTTAAAATGTTTTCGGGTGTTTTATCAAACAATTTGCCTATCAATTTTTGAGTAAGCCAAACAGTGCCGTCTTGCACACGGACTTCAATATTATCTCCGCCGGACTGCTTTGAAAAAATAAGAAACTCCGCCGTTGAATTTTTTATTGTGGGCAAATTGTTACTTTCTTTTTTCATTTTCTTGTTCCTTTGCTTTAATAGGTGGTTTATGCCAATTCTAATAATCGGGGTCAAATTATGGTTTAACATAACTTTCTTCCATTCGTTAATTAAGAACCATAAACAGGACATTTGTAATCTTTTTTTAAATTTTTCTATCTCGCCATTTTTATAAAGTTTTACCGTTGGGTTGTCTTTAATATACTTTTAGGACTATTCTATTTTATAAGACTTTTTGCAAATGTTTTTGCATTATCCAAATCGTTATCGTTCGGGTGTTCTTTATTGATACCGCCGAAAAGTTTTAATACACTGTTCGTATCGAAACCCGAACAAGCAAACTCGCCGATTATTTCAAAGCCTTTCTTTATAAGTATATCGCGTAATTGTGTATGGTCCTTATAGGTTTTCTTTTCTTTGTATATTCCTGCCGTAGAAAAAATAAATGCCTTTATTTTACCGTCCGTTTGCGGCAGCTCTTCCGCATATTCCAACAGCTCTTTGTAGTGATGTCCGCTGTCTATACCGGCACCAAAGCCGATAATTTCATAATCAGCAGACAAGCCGTCGCTTTGCGGCAACTCAATAATTTGCGCATTTATTTCTTTTGCTATTACTTCGGCAAGCTTTTTTGTATTGCCGTGATGATATGAATAAACTACAATTAAATTTTTCATTATATCCACTCCTTAATTTTATTTTGTTGTTTTGTTTTGTTTCAAAATAAGTATATCATCATATCATAGATAAAGCAAATATCCGCGCCTATATGCAACGGATAAAAAGCTATAATTATTTATATCGACAGCACATAAAGCAATTCGTTAAAACGTTTGCCGTCCTTTCCCGAAAAATCCAGGACGGACATGGCGTATTCGGGAGCGGCGGTTTGTTTGTCGGAGAGAATAAAGACGATGTTAAAGGACGTTTCGTTGTTTTCGGCGTATTTTTTTAAAAACGTGTAGTCGGCTTTTAATCGGGCGCGGTCGGTATGCCTTGACAGGACAAAGAGAATAATTCCGCACCGTTCGGTCACGCTCTCCAAAAGACTTTTTGACGGCGGTAATTCGTGCGAATCGCCGCAGACATTGTATTTGTAATCGTCCAAATCGGAAATCAAATCATAAGTAAAAAGCGCGTCGTTAGGCGCGTATGAGATGAATATATTTCTTTCGGTGCGGTTACGGTCGACGTGCTTGATGTCGAGAGATTCGTTTATCAGCATACGCACCATGTTGTATTCGCTCAGTAAGCTGCGATGGTCAGCCGAATGATTTCTGATTGTCGGGTGTCCGCGTAAATCGATTTTTTTCAGGTCGCGCTTCAAATTGTAAAAACGGTTCAAAAGCTCCGTGCGCCCGAAATCATTTTGGACGCTTGTATGCGGAAGCTCCGCAAAATTTGCATATCTCAGCTCTTCGCCTTCGTAGCCGAAATATATCATGGCTTTTTGATTGTCCGCCATCTTGTTGCCGATATACCGACCGATTCTGCCGGACATTTTGCCGCTTATGACGATGACAAAGCCGTCTTTTAAACCTTCCGTAAAGAACGCCCCCCTTGTTTTGATACAAAAAAAATGCCGCAGAATCAACGGGTCTTACATGGGATTCACGGCACGTCTTAATAATCATGATAACACAAAATCAAATAAAGGGCAAGAAAAAACTTGCGCGGACACCCAAAATATGATATAATCTAATACACAATGAGCTGTGTAAATCACATAAGACCAATTGATTTACACGGCTCATTTTTTATGTAAAAATACCAATTTGTTAGGAGTAATAATAATATGACATTAAATCAAGACGCGCTTCCACAAAACAAAATGGCAATCAAGCCTATCGGGAAGCTAATGCTCGGTATGGGGCTGCCGATGATTATATCAATGGTTTTGCAAGCCTTTTATAATATCGTTGACACATATTTTGTCAGCAAAATGCCGGATACCGCATCTATATCGGGCATGGGCGACTACGGCGTGACGGCGCTCACGCTGTCCTTTCCGATACAAATGCTAATGATAGCTATCGGCGTCGGCACGGGTGTCGGTATCAACGCGCTGCTTTCAAAAAGCTTGGGTCAAGGCAACCGCGAAAAAGCCAACCGTATCGCCGGCAACGGTATATTTTTGGGCTTAGCTACATACGCGCTTTTTTTGCTCGTCGGAATCTTCGCGATAAAGGCATATATCGGTACGCAGACAAAGGACGCCGTAGTTTTGGCAATGGGTACGGAGTATTTGAGTATCTGTACAATCCTTTCTTTCGGTGCAATCCTGTCTATGGTATACGAAAAATTGCTGCAAGCGACGGGGCGCACCGTCCTGTCCACCGTCGCGCAGCTGTCGGGAGCCGTCACAAATATCATTTTAGACCCTATCATGATTTTTGGATATTTGGGCTGTCCTGCGTTGGGCATACAAGGCGCGGCATACGCGACCGTCATCGGTCAGCTCGTCACCTTTGTCCTGACGGTGATTTTTCATCACACCTTAAATAAGGATTTAAATCCGGATTTAAAGTATATCAAGCCCGACAAGGGCATCGTCAAAGAAATATACCGTGTCGGACTGCCTGCAATCGTCATGCAAGCGTTGATGTCCTTTATGACCTACGGAGTCAATATCATTTTTGTAGGGATTTCAGAAGCGGCTGTGACGGCATACGGCGTTTATTACAAAATACAGCAATTTGTGTTTTTTGCCGCATTCGGCATGAACAACGCGATTATTCCGATAGTCGCCTTTAATTACGGTATGCAGGACAAAAAGCGCGTAAAGGAAGGCATAAAATACGGAATGCTTTATACTCTCGCCATTATGCTGATAGGCTTGATTGTTTTGCAGGCGTCCGCGGCGGCGTTAGCGGGGATTTTTGCTCTGTCAAAAGACACGGTGGCATTGTGCGTGACCGCGCTTCGCGTCATTACCGTAGGATATTTGTTCGCCGGAGCTAATATAGCCTTTCAGGGGATTTTTCAGGCGTTCGGAAAGGGCGTCCACTCTCTGATTGTTTCGCTGATAAGACTGATTGTCGTCACCCTGCCGCTCGCCTATCTCTTTACCTTGTCAAAAAATCCGCAAGCTACCGTTTGGTGGGCTTTTCCTATCGCGGAGCTTTGCGCCTTGATTGCCGCAATTATCTTTATGAAAGGCATAACAAAAGAAAAAATCGACAATTTGGAATTGCCGATTGAAATAAAAAAAATCAAAGACGATATCGGTACTGACAGCGGATTGCCCGAAGCAAACCCTGTGGAAGCCATATCGGAAGCGGAATAATAGCTATTTTAATTTAAAGCCTAATTTTGAGATAAGTGCCTTGTCGCTGTCTATGCTTATACCGCCCGTCGTCAGCATATCGCCCGTCGCGGCGGCGTTTGCGCCCGACAAAAAGAACGCTTCGCCCTTATCGTCAAAGAGTCCGCGTCCGCCCGCCATTCTTATAGCGGCGTCTGGCAGTATGTAACGGTATACGGCGACTATCCTTATCACTTCGTCCTTATTTAATACGGGCAAATCGCCGAGCGGCGTCCCCTTAATAGGATTTAAGATATTGATTGGCACGGATTTTACATTAAGCTCTCTAAGCTCGAACGCCATGTCTATCCTGTCCGTAGGCAATTCTCCCATTCCGAAAATTCCGCCGCTGCATACCTCCATGCCCGCCTTTTGAGCATTCCTTATGGTCGTGAGCTTATCGTCGTAGGTATGCGTTGTGCAAATCTTCGGAAAAAAATTACGCGAAGCTTCGAGATTGCAATGATACCTTTTGACTCCGGCATCTATAAGGCGTTCAAACTGTCCGTAGGTCAAAAGTCCGTGCGAAGCGCATTTAAAGATATCGCAGGTCTTTGCTATACTCTTGTAATTTTTGCATACGATGTCCGTTTCGCCGTCGCTTAGCGTTCTGCCGGATGTCACTATCGAAAAGCGGTTTACACCCTTGTTGTGATTATACAGGGCGGCGTTGCTGACAGCCCCTTCGTTTAAAAGCGGATAGGTTTCTACGCCCGTCGTATGCCGCTTGGATTGCGCGCAAAATTTACAGTTTTCGGGACAAGCTCCGCTCTTGCCGTTGACTATTGAACACAGGTCAAAGCCGTCGCCGCAAAAATACTTTCTTATCTCGTCGGCGCACTCGGCAAGCTCTTTTAGCTCCGCAAAATCATACAGCTCTTGCGCTTCTGCTTGGGTTAGCTTGTATCCGTCAAATATCTTGTTCTTTATAGTACGCGCTTGCGACATAAAAAATACCGTCCTTATACAATCACTTATAAAAGTGATTATTTTTAAGAACAGTATAAACTAAAATAATGCGATTGTCAACCTTATGCGCGGCAAAGGTAAACCATTTTTATTCTATAAAATGTGCGGCGGCTTAGGCAAAAGAGTTAAAAAAAATCATTTCATGCCGCAATTAATTTCGACGCCTTTTCTTTGCAGATAGTTTTCGCCCCAATTGTACATGGCTTCCAATATCGGCTTGATACTCATTCCGAGAGCCGACAGAGAATACTCTACCTTCGGAGGTATTACGGGATAGATTGTACGGTTGATAAGCCCGTCGGCTTCAAGCTCTCTGAGCTGCTGCGTGAGCATTTTGGGCGTCGCTTGTTTTACGATGACCTTCAACTGCGAAAAACGCATAGTTCCTTTTAATAAATGCCACAATATAAGCGATTTGTATTTACCGCCGACAAGTTTGAGCGCGGCACTGACAGGGCAATTATATCCCTTCTCACAACAATCCATAAAATTCTCTCCACACCATATTATATACGCTATTTTTTTGATACTATATGATAAAAAAGTGCGTACTTGACTTTTTGTCCTAATGTATGTACAATATAATAACATAAATATTTTGCATTGTCAATACGGCTTTTACACAAAACAAAAGCCGCTAAAAAAAAGGAGTAAATCGCTATGAACAAAACTATAATTATCGACGGTATGTCCTGTTCTCACTGTACAAACGCCGCCAAAACCGCATTAGAAAAGGTCAAGGGCGTCGCTTACGCAAACGTTTCTCTCGAAAATAAAACAGCCGACGTAGGACTGACATCGGAAGTCCCCGACAAAAAGCTCATCAAAGCCGTAAAAGCCGCGGGCTTCCGCGTCACCGATATAAAATAATCTAAACGGCGGTCAAAGGGCGGCTCAAATTAATACTTATAAAGCCTGCCGTACATTACGTCTTCGGTAAATTCCGCCAATTCGGACGGATTGTCGGTCAAGCCGCTTTCTATCCACGTCTCTATTATGCTGACGACCATAGAAACGATTTGCGGCGGCATATACTTATAAAATTGCGGCTTGATATTTCGGGCGTCAAGTCTGCTAAAAAGCTTTTCGGTCGTCAAAAAATTTACAAGGATTGTATATGCAAAACGAAAAAGACCGTTCTTGTAAAACATTATCAAAAAATCCTTTTGCTCTGCAATAAAGCCGTATACGTCCAAAAATATTTCCCTTGTACTCATATGCTCTATGTCGAGCGTAGCGATAAAGGCTTTAAAGGCGTCGTCTAATATATATTGAACGACGTCTTCCTTTGTATCGAAGTTGCGGTAAAAGGTTTTTCGCACCAAATCGGCTTTTTCGCATATATCCGTAACGGTTATTTCGTTATATGCTTTGGACGTCATAGCCGTTATCAGGGCTTCCGCTATCATACGCTGAGACCGCAGCGCGGAAGGATTCTTTTGTTGTTTGTACATTTATCTTTTCTCCTTGTATATATAAAATTATTGTTTTTCTTGACATAGTAACGGCACAGTGTTATAATGTAATTGAAAATCGGGGGGGTAACACTATGAGATTTGAGATTCACACCCATTTAGATATGGTAGAAGTCATGGCGGCGATGTTTCCTAACCGCGATAAGCAATCGCGATTTAGCATAATTGTTCTCGGCATTGTTCTCATTTTTTCGGGCATAGGGCTTATCATCGGCGGCATTTTGATGAACGGCGTAGTCAAGTCGTCCTTTTCGGGAAGCTTTATCGTAATCGGCATTATCCTTGCGGCATTCGGGATTCTCCTGCCGCTCTATCTCATCAAGGTCGGTATACCGCGCTCAAAAGCACGGTCTGATGAAAGGCTGTCAAGGATTAAGGCAAAGGTCGACTACGTTTTGGACGAAAAAACTATTCACCAAACATCTACGGCTGACGGACGCGGCGATTCGGTGCGTCAAGCAGCCTACGCCTACCGCAGCTTGTACGCCGTCAAGGAAGACGACCGCTCTTTTAAGCTATATGTAGGCAAACGCACAATTTTTATCTTGCCAAAAGCCGACTTTACCGAAGGCGACCCTGCCGACCTTAGCCGCTTTTTTGCTAAGGAATTAGGCTCGCGCTTTTCGGTTGAAGAAAACAAAAAAACAAAAAGCCAAAGCATATAAGCAAGCTCGGCGCTTTACACAACATTTTTTTATATCCGCCTAACCTAAGGCGGATATATTTAATTTATGCCGCTTCTCACCGACCGTTTGTCTTTTTTCTTTCTAACGGTTTATGTTATTTCTCCGCTAATTTCCTTTGACTTTTCGTTGCCCGACTTGATACATATATATGATTTCATATTTTTTTTAAAATAAAATGTCTTTTTAGGGGTTTTTTAAAATATTTTTTTGTTTTTTTATTGTCACGTTTTTTGATTCATGTGTAAGATTTTTAATACGCGCATATTTGGTTGATTTTCCCGTCTATATATTATATACTAAATTTTGAAATGATACAAGCGTGTCAGTACGCTAAAAAAAGGAAAATGCAAAAAATGGAAGGTCAATACGTCGTTTTTGAAAATGTAACAAAGATATATAAGACGGGTGAAACGGAAATCCGAGCCAACGACAACGTAAATTTTCATATTGCCGAAGGCGAATTTTGCGCTATACTCGGCGCGTCCGGCGCGGGAAAATCTACAATACTCAATCTTCTCGGCGGAATGGACGTCCTGTCGAGCGGCACTATAACCATTGACGGACGCAATCTCGCCAAGCTCAATCTCAAACAGCTGACCGATTATCGCCGCAACGACGTGGGTTTTGTCTTTCAATTTTACAACATAATGCCAAATCTCACTGCCCTTGAAAATATCGAGCTTGCGACGGAAATATGCAAGGATTCTCTCGACGCAAAAGCAATACTCGGCGACGTCGGACTCGACGACCGTGCGAATAATTTTCCGGCACAGCTATCGGGCGGCGAGCAACAGCGCGTATCGATAGCGAGAGCCATTGCAAAAAATCCTAAAATACTTCTCTGCGACGAGCCGACGGGCGCGCTCGACTATGAAACGGGCAAAAAAATCTTGAAATTACTGCGTGATTTTTCAAAAAAATCCAATAAGACCGTCATAATAGTCACCCACAATCAAGCCATAAAAGCCATTGCCGACCGAATAATACACGTCAAAAACGGTTCTGTGGAGAGTATCGAAATCAATGAAAACCCTATCGATGCGGAGATGTTAGAATGGTAAAAAATAACGGCAAAGGGTCTTATATAAAATACATAACGAGAGGAATCAAAAATCATATCGGTCGTTTTTTGGCAATCATTGCGATAACGGCTTTGGGTGCGGCGTTTATAACGGGGCTTTCTACCACCGCTCCGAATATGCGCGCTTCGATAGACGCTTATCTCGACGCGAGAACGGCGGCGGACATTATCATCAAAGCTCCCTATCTCTCGGCGGATGATATCGCCGCTTTAACCGACAGCGGATATGCGGACAAAATCACTCCTGCGATATGCCTTGACGCAGACATCGACGGTATGTCCGCACGTCTGTATTATCTGACGCTCGGAGAAAATATCGTCAATAAGCCCGTCTTGCTTGACGGACGGCTGCCTAATAATCACAATGAAATAGTCGTCGAAACAAGCGGAACATATATCAAAAACATCGCCGTAGGCACTGTGCTGACCTTCGGGGTCGCAAACATCGCGCCTGTATCGGCGGAATATACCGTCGTAGGTATCGTATCTAATGCGTGGTATTTTTCTAAGGAAAAGGAATTGACCTATATCGGGCGCGGTTATCTCGATACTATAATATACTTTGACATATCGTATTATGAGAGCTTAAATTTTTATACCGACGCGTTGATAACGGTCAAGGACAATGCAAAGCTCGACACCTTTTCGGACCGCTACAAGGAAGCGACCGACGAAGCAATTCAAGCCTTTGAAGCTTTGGGCGAAAACAAGGATTGGTATATATCGGACAGAGAAACAAATCAGAGCTTTTTGACATTCAGAGAAAACGCAAACAAAATAGAAGCTATATCGGTGGTTTTCCCCGTCTTTTTCTTGTTGGTCGCCACTCTCGTGGTCTTGACGACTATGACGAGAACGGTCAACGAAGAACGCTTATCTATCGGAACGCTAAAATCACTCGGCTACTCCGATTTTAAAATCGCGTCAAAGTATATTCTGTACGCTCTGTTTTCCAGCCTGATAGGCGTCGCCTTCGGCGTAATAAGCGGATTTAGGCTCTTGCCTGCCGTCATATATAACACCTTTTCGACAATGTTTCATCTGCCGGAATTAAGTTACGGGTTTTATTTTGGAACGGGCCTGATATCGTCGGGCGTCATGGTGATAAGTATATTGGGCGCGACGGTTTATTCCGCACTGCATACTCTCAAAGAAACGTCTGCCGCTCTGCTCCGCCCTAAGACACCAAAAGCCGGAAAACGCATATTGTTAGAAAAAATTCCGTTTATATGGAAGCATTTAAAATTTAAATACAAATCTACCTTGCGCAATGTATTCAGATACAAAAAGCATTTTTTTATGACCATTATAGGCATCGCCGGCTGCACCGCGCTCGTCTTTGCCGGATTAGGTCTGAAAGATTCTGCCGACAGCATTACAAAGGTTCAATACAGCGAAATTTTGAAATACGACGTCTGTTTGGGCGTAGACGGCTCAATGCCTATCGGCAGCTTATCGGAATACTTAAATAATTCCGACGGTTATATAGAAACCTTTCAAAAAATGGGCTATATTTTGTCGGACAAAAAAGACGTTCCGGCTACGCTTATAGTAGTCCGAAACGCACAAGCGCAAAATCTAAACGACTTTATTACCCTGCGCGAACGCAAAAGCAAATCACCGATAAAGCTTACTGACGGCGTAATCATAAGCGAAGGTATATCCGTACAGCTCGGTATCAAGCAAGGCGATACTTTTGTATTTGACGGACGCGAGTATACCGTATATAAAATAAGCGAAAACTATGTCAACAACTATATATATATGACGGAGAATTACAGCGGCTTTGCCTTTGAAACGACGCATATCTTCGTCAAGGATTCGGCGTTGAGCGGCAACGCTGACCAAATAAACGAAAGCCTGTCCGCCTTAAACGGTGTTTCTACTTCGGAGCTTTTGTCCGAAACAAAGGAAGTATTTCAAAGACCGCTGCTGCAAATAAATTTTGTCATAATCATCATCATAGTCTCGGCAGGCGCGCTCGCGGTAATAGTGATATACAATCTCACAAACGTCAATATCGAAGAACGCAAAAAAGAAATAGCCGCGTTAAAGGTTTTGGGTTATCACGACCGCGAGGTCGCCGGATATGTCTACCGCGAAACGGCAATCCTGACGCTTTTGGGCAGTATTGCCGGCTTGGGACTCGGCGTACTTCTGCTCGAATACGTCGTCAAGCTTATGGACGGCATAAATATGATGATGGGTCGTCATATTACTCCGCTCAGCTTCATCTTGGCTTTTGCCGCGACGTTTCTATTTACGTCTATCGTAGGAGTGTTTATGTACGGAAAGCTCAAAAAAATAGATATGAACGCCTCCATGAAGGATATGGAATAAAGCGTAAAAAAAGCAAAAAAGGCGGTTTGGGCTTTTGCCGTTTAACCGCCTTTTTTCTTAAATTGAGTAAGCTTATATGTCTTAGATTTGACATTTTTATTGCAAAATGATACACTGTCGTCATGAAAGACAAGAAGCTTCTTTTGCACGCGTGCTGCGCTCCGTGTTCGGTAAAATGTATAGACGTTTTACGCGGCGAAAGCATAGAACCGACGCTATTTTTTTACAATCCGAATATTCACCCTTATACGGAATATATGAGCCGTCAAAATACCCTTTCCGCTTATGCGGAAGCAAAGCAAGCGGAGCTTATAATCTCAGGTGAATACGGTTTGCGTACGTTTCTCTCAAATACCGTAAACGATATCGCCAACCGTTGTCTGTATTGTTACAGGGAGCGGTTATTCAAAACCGCCGAATATGCGGCTCAAAACGCTTTTGAAGCCTTCTCGACGACGCTCCTGATAAGTCCCTACCAAAACCACGCTCTCATAGCCAAAACGGCGGCGGAAGCCGCCGAAAAATACGGCGTTACCTTTCTTTACCGTGATTTCCGTCCGTATTTCAGAGAAGGACAAGCGTTGGCGAGAGAAACCGGTCTGTATATGCAAAAATATTGCGGCTGTATATTCAGCGAAGAAGAACGCTACCTGAAAAATCCTTCTCGTTCTTGATGAAAAGTACGGTAATCAAAAACGCCGCCGACAATAATATTCCGCTGCCCAAATAAAGATATCTTATACCGTAAATATCTATCGCCGCTCCGCCTATAAAGGTCGCAAGTCCCGTAAAGATATTTTGAACGACGGCGGATATATACAAGGCGGCTGTGATGTTGCGCGGTCTGACGATTTTGTTTAGGTATTTGTTGTTGGCAAAGATAATCAGTCCGCTGCCTATCCCTGCGAAGCTCATCAAAAAGTAAATAAAAAATGTCGGTATCCAAAAAAAATACGCCGCCGACTGAATAATCAAAAACACGGGAGCGGCAACGAGCATACGCTTGTAGGATATCTTTGTCTTTGTCAAAAACATAAATGTCAATATCTCGAAGCCGACTCTAATCATCGTCGTTATGCCAAAAATATACGACGGCAATTCTCTGACCTTCTGATAGATTATATCGTAATGATTGTTAAAGGTCAACATGGCAAAACAAAAAATCTGATATGCGAGAAATAACAAAAAAGCCTTGTTTTTTAATAAGAGCCGATAATCAGGTTCTTTTTTTGTATATTTAAAATCGGACACGGACCGCTTGACGCCGAAGCGTCCTGCCGCAAACAAAAGCATACTGACCGAAGATATAATCAAGATTGCGCGAAATCCCAAGCTGTCATAGAGAAACGCTCCGGCAAGATTTGCGGCTATATACCCAAATGACGCAAAGGAACGAAGCTTGGAAAATTCGTGACCCGTATCTATGCAATAAACCGTTGCGATATTGTCCAACGAGGTCGCAAGCGCGGCTTTTGCGGCGGAAGCAAAAAAAACCGCCGTCACTATCGCCGTCAAGGTATCGAAGCCTATGATGAGCCATTCGGCGGTAATCATGACAAAAGAAAAAATAGCCGCAAGCAGCTTTCCGCCCTTTCCGCTTTTGTCCAAAAGTCCGCAGAACGGCAAGGTAAAGGCTATGACAATCGGCGTAAAGGACATGACCGCACCGTATTGTATGCTGTTGTAGCCTGCATCTTTGAGATACAAGGCTATATACGGAAAAAACATCACGCCGGCTTGATATATAAAATAATTTAAACGGTATTTTAGCGACTCTTTCATTAGACCTGTATCCCAAATTAGACTGCGGCGGATTTTTCGGAATTAATGCAACGATGTATAGCCCTAAAAGACGAAATAGATACCGCCGTCTAAGTTAGGACACAAGTCTATTTTAGCTCCGACATAAAATCTTTTAGCAGGCTGTATCTCCTTGTCGTAAATGTGTTTTCGGTCATTCTCTTTATGTTTTCGCGGTTGCCGACTATCACAATGCCCTTTTTGGCTCTCGTGACCGCCGTGTATAAGAGATTGCGCGTCATAATCATGTAATTGCCGCCCGTTATCACAAGCAGGAGATAATCAAACTCGGAGCCTTGACTCTTGTGTACGCTAATGGCATATGCCAAGACCAATTCTTCCAATTCCATAGACGTATACACCGCCGTCTTGTCGTCCTCAAAGCGAACCTTAACGGTACTTGTCTCCGTGTCTATACTCTCCACATAGCCGATATCGCCGTTATAAACGCCTTCTCCCGCCGTAAAAGAACCGTCGGTATAGTACTTTATCCATTCCAACTGATAATTGTTGACCGTCTGCATAACCTTGTCGCCGACACGAAGCTTGATGTCGTTGACGGCGATTTCGTGCTTTTGCGGCAAAAAAGGATTGATAAGCTCTTGAATTTTGTTGTTGAGATTTTCCACTCCCGCCAAACCTTTTTTCATCGGGCAAAGTATCTGAATATCACAGCTCTTGACATTGAAATATCCGGGAAGCCTGCTTAGCATAAGGTCGGTCACTGTCGCAAGTATTTCCTCCTGTCCGTCGCGTTCCAAAAAGAAAAAATCCTTATCCTTAGCATCGGTCACGGGCATACGCCCGTCGTTTATCCTATGAGCGTTGGATATAATAAGGCTTTGCGAATCCTGTCTGTATATATACGTCAGATAATTGACGTTAAACAAACCGCATTCGATTATATCGGACAATACGTTGCCCGAGCCGACCGACGGCAGCTGGTCCTTGTCGCCGACCATTATAAGACGCGTACCCTTTTTGAGGGCTTTTACAAGCGCGTTAAAGATATGAAGGTCTACCATACTCATTTCGTCTATAATTATCGCGTCATAATCGAGCTTGTTATATTCGTTATAGACAAATTTTGTCTTGTTACCCTTGACGTCGATTTCCAAAAGCCTGTGAATTGTTTTTGCGTCCTCGCCCGTTGTAAAAGACAGCCGCTTGGCGGCGCGTCCCGTAGGAGCTGCAAGGACAAAGGTTTCGCCGTGATTTTTGAGTATGGCTATAAGGGCTTTGATTATCGTCGTCTTGCCCGTTCCCGGTCCGCCCGTTATGACCGAAACGCCGTTTTGCACCGCATTGCTTACGGCTTGAATTTGGTTTTCGTGCAGAGCTATATTGTTGACTCTTTCAAATTCTTCGACGTCGTTTCGGATACCCGATATGATTTTTTCATTGCAGCTTTGACGCACAAGAATCGAGGCGATGTTTTTTTCGGTGACATAATATACCGTGAGCATTACGGCGGTATAAGCTTCCTTTTGGTAGGTTTTTATCTTGTCCGAGATTATCATTTCGTCTATAACGCCTTTAATGGCGTCCGAAAAGCTTTCTTTGTCCAAATTGAGTATTTTTACGGCTTCGTTTATCAAGACTTCCAAAGGCAGATAATTGTGACCGTGTACAGCCGCCGCATCTTTTAAGACATATAAAATAGCCGCCTTCATTCTAAATGCGCTCGTCTTTTCCACACCGGCTTCGGCGGCGATTTTGTCGGCGGTGACAAAGCCTATTCCTTCCACGTCCTCGACAAGACGGTAAGGATTTTCTTTGATGACGTCTTCGGTTTTGCTTTCGTAAATTTTGTATATTTTTATCGCGAGATTGATAGAGATACCTAAGGATTGCAAATAAAGGATTTTGCTTTGCATATTTTTTAGGCGTATAAAGGACTCCGAAAGCTCGGTCGCCTTTTTGCCGCTCATGCCGCGCACACGCGCAAGCTTAAACGGCTCGAATTCTATCACAGCGAGAGTGTTTTCTTTAAATTTCTCAACTATTGAGAATGCCGTCACAGGTCCTATTCCTTTGAATAATCCGCTCGAAAGATATTTCATAACCGAATCGGCTGACGTCGGGAGCGAAGCTACCGCTTCGGTGACGCTGAATTGTTCGCCGAATTTTTGATTGACCTTATATTCTCCTTTAAGGACGATTTCTTCTCCTTCGTTGACCAAAGGAAAAGTCCCGACGGCGGTCGTAAGCGTTCCGTCGACGTTGACGTCGGCGACGGTATAACCGTTTTCCGCATTTCGGAATATTATGTGCTCGATAACGCCTTTTATTTCCATTCTAAAATTTTAAAACACCGCTCCGAAAGATTTTGACGTAAATTTTAAACGTCTTTTACTACGTCGAGAGTTACCTTTGCGGAAATTCCGGCGTAGATTTTGATTTCGATATCAAATTGACCGAGTGATTTTATCGTTTCCTTTATTACTATCTGTTTTTTGTCGATGTCAAAGCCCTTAGTCTTTAACGCGTCGGCTATTTCCTTGGACGTGACACTGCCGTAAATCTTACCGTCGCCGCATTTGACCTTGACTTCGACCGATTGGCTTTTGAGCTTTTCGGCGGCGGACAACGCTTCTTGGCGTTCGTTGTCTTTTCTTTTCTTTTCGGCGGCGGTTTTTTGATTGGCTTCGTTAATCACGGTTGCCGACGCTGACGAGGCAAGCTTTTTGGGCAGTAAAAAATTTCTGGCATAGCCTTCGCTGACGTCTATAATATCGCCTTTTTTGCCTTGTCCTTTGACATCGGCATTCAAAATAACCTTCATTGTGCAATCTCCTTTAATCAACGGTAATTATTTATAGCAGACCCGTCCTAAATACGCTAAAATTTGCATTAGCGTTTAGGTTTTGAGATAAGCCTATAATTATAATAGCATAATATAAGTTTTTTTTCAATTAAAACGCGGGAATAAAAACATTTTAAAGGGTAATACTATTACCGATAGCCGTGATTGACGTCTTTTAATCGGCGTCGGCATTTGGAGGAAATGATAAAGATGAATAATTTGAAATGTACCACGTCGAATTGCGAACACAATATACGCACAAATTGTACTGCCGGAATAATAAACGTATCCGGCAACGCCGCTTGCGGCACTAAGATAAAAAGAGAAGGCAGCGCACTTGCGCAGCAATTTGCCGAGCTGGAAGCCGCCGCCGAAATATCTTCGGTCGAAAACGAAAAGGTATATGTGCAATGCGACGCGGAATGCGTTTTTAACAAGGACAACGTATGTTCGGCGGAAAAAATAACCGTTTCCGACACCTTGTTTAATACAAAATGCGCAAGCAGAAAAAAACAACAGAGCTAACGCTGACGGACAACGACCGATAAATATCAAACGGATACAAAAAAGGCGATTTTTCTTTAAAGAAAAATCACCTTTTTTTAATCTCAAAACGCGTTATAATCGTTTTTTTACTTTGCCTTTATATTCTCCTTTTAAAATTCACCGCAAAAATACCCGACGCTATTCCGAAAAAGAGAGACAAAGCTACGTTCATCGCCGTAAAAAGCGGCTCATTTATTCCCGAATTAAATATCTTCATTATCAGTATGCTAAAAAGCAAAAAAAGTAAACCTATACAAACGCCCTTTAACACCCCTTGCTTCATCACCTTTATCCCCAAAAAAGTCCCGACAAAAATACTTATGAGCTTTATCAGCTCGTTGCCGATTTTTAGCACCGCTCCGCTAAGTTCGAGCGCCTTAAAAACAAACGCGAAAGCGATAACTGCCACAATCGAAATAAACAGCGCGATGAGCGCGGCTCTCAAAATGTCGATAATAAAATGCCCGTCCAATTTTATTCTTTCCATACGATTCTTTCCTTGTAAAATAAGTAAGCCTATATCAATTATATGAACCGAAAAGACATTATATGTTTTTTTCTCGCTGAGCTTCGTTTATTAATTATCGGGAAAATCCGCATTATTCGTATTGTCCGTCAAGCCGCTTGCGCCGTCGGCGTTTAGGTATATGCCTTTTTCAAATTCCGTATTTAAAAATTTATCGTTTGCAAATTCTGCACTTGTGTATTTGTCGTTTGCAAATTCCGTTTCTATGCTTAAAGCTTCATCGATGTCCGTTAGTCCGTCATTGCCTATGCTTTCTCTTATATATTCCTCGTACAAGGTATCGTCTATACCCGAATCGCTCTCGCTCCCTTCGTTTATTTTTACTCCGCTTCTTTCTTTTGTATCCGACGTTCCGTATAACCTATCGGCATTATTCGCGACAGGCAAAAGCTTGCTGTTTAAACTCGACGCTTTAAATCTTTCTCTAAAAAAAACTATGTATATCACTGACAAAATCGCAAGAATTCCGAAGATGAGAAAAAATACCGTCCATAAACTGCCGTTTTTTACAAGCACAAACGTACCTAATTCATCGGTCTCAAAGACTATATATCCGTTCTCGGCTTTTGCTTCGACTTCGGTATATTTGCCGTTTTTGATGACGACGGCTTTCAGCTTCTTTAATTCCTTCAATTCGTCAGAAGCGGGAAGATATATTTTATATTTCGCACCCCCTTCTATATCGCGAACGGATTCAAAGGCGACGGTCACGGCAAAGTAGATATTCCTTGCGCCGACATTTCTTTTTATATCCTTTTTTAAACCGTTCAAATCCTCATAAGGGTTGACAAGCAATACCGTGTCGGACGGCAAGCTTCCGCTGCTCCTGACCGTTATTCCGTCCGCCGATACAGTATTGATACAAATGTCGGCAAAAAATTTGGGTATCGAAAGTTCGTACATATGTGAATTTTCACCGCTTATAAAATATCCGCTTACGGTCACGGGAACATTTATTCCGGCGGACACGCCGTCAAATAGCGCAAGCGGCGTTCCCGACACGCTCAAAAGGTCGCCGATTACAAGACCCTTCAATATCGGCGTTCCGCCGATTACAGCCGAAGCAGTGCCGTCATAGAGCTTGTCGGCGATATAGATGCCGCTCAAAACGAGAATTTTCGGGTCTATTTTGAGTGTGCTTCCGTTAAAGAAAAGCCGATAATTTGCCGCTTCCGCATAAGGCATGACGGCTTGAAGCTCGCAAATAAGCAGGTACGGAACGTGCAGATTGACAAGCTGTCCTTCCGCATCGTCGCCCCCGACTAAGCCTTCAAAGATAAATTCAAAATTTACCGCGTCGCCGTATACGATATGCAAAGGGTTTTTTATTGATATATAAAGCGGCGCTTTGTCTACCGTAAATATACCCGTTTCGTATTCAAAGTAATAGTTTTGGGCTTGCGCGCCGTCCGCCGTGACGGTATATTCTCCCGCCGGAGCATGATATATATCGACGCCGACGGCAAAAAAGGTCAAGCCGCTCAAATCCAAAACGCTTGCGTCCTGATTGTATTTAAATCCGCTAACGACATAATCGGGCGAGTAGGCATAGCCGTATACGACGGTCACGTTGTTTATCTTAAAAGTTAAGACGGCTTTTTGAACGGTGAGAAGACCCGATACATAGCTTATTTGATAATTGTCATTGACGCCGCCGTATGGCAGAATGAGATATCCTCCGGCGTTTAGCAAGGTATCTAACGGATAAAGAAAGCCTATATCTTCGCTTGCGTATATATTGATTTTTAAGGAAGAAATGTTCATTTCCGTATCGAAAGGCGCAAGGTTTTCAAAGCTAAATCCGTACCGCGCCGTCTTGCCGTAAATCGTTTCCGCGTCCTTTGCCGTTATAGTCAACGCTCTCTTTTTTATCTCGAATTTTTCGTCGGGATTTATCACGGTCACGATATAAGAAGCGGCGGCGTCATAGCCCGCTCCGCCTATCGAATAGCCGATATATCGGTACAAACCGGCATTTTCGCCGTCGTTTCTCACGAAAAGTATTATATCGCCGTAGCAAAGTCCGTCCGAACGCCCCGTCAATACGCGTTCGTTTTCTCCGTAAATTTTGCATTGATTTTCGTCTATGCAGACGCTAATGGCTTTTGGGAGAACCTTGATTATGCCTTCGAGATTGACGATGACATAATTGTCCGCGCTTCCGCCCGTCAGTATAATCCTGTGCGTTCCGGCAAGCAAGACTTCGCCTAAATATTCCGGCAAAGAGGTCAATACGCTTTGGTCGTCGCCGTCCGCAAAATTTGAATACTTAAAGATAAATTGCGGCAATGAGCCGTATTCCGTTTCTATATAGTCAAATTCGACATATAACTGTCTCGGCAATATCTTTAAAAGACATTCGGCGAAGGTTATATCATAATTTAAAGCCGTCACGCCGCCCGCACGCAAGGTATAATCGCCTATCGGCAATACAGTGCCGTATTGCAATACAACGTATGAGCCGTTTCTCAAAATTTCCGTATAAAATTCACCCGAAAACATAAAGCTGTCGTCATGCACCGAAAATCCGTAATATTTATCAGCCGTTATCTCGTTTCCGTATATCGATATGGCTTTACCGGGAGTATAGAGCTGTGTTTCCGGGTCTATTCCGCCGTAATAGATTGTCAGCGGCGCTTTTGTTATTTCTGCATTGTAGATATAGAAGACGTCGGGTATTTGATAATATGACGCGCTTTCACCGCCGAATTGAACATTGTGAAGCACAAGGCATTGTCCGTCCGAGCCTGCGTTAGGATATGCGAACGATACCCTTATAGCGTCGCCGCCGTCAAAGCCGTTGGCTATATATATGTCGTCGCCGTCAAAATAAGGATTTTTTATATACAAGCCCTTTTCGCCGAAGCTTATGCCGCCGTCACTTACCGATACCGTGCCGTCATAGACTTTTGACGCGGATATGCCGTCAAGCTCTATGCTTCTCATTTCCTTTTCAAACCTGATACAAAGCTCCGACCGTTCATATACGGCGTCTGTCGTAAAGGTTATTTCTCGGTCGTCGTAGAAGGCTATTTCGCTATCGCGCCAGCCGACATAGGCTATTTTGTAATATTTATCGGCTTTTACGGTTATAGTGAGCCGTGTGCCGAATTGCGTTTTGAAGCTCCCCATTATTTCTATTCCGCCGCATACGGCAGTGCCGCCGACGCTTATATCGGCTGCGACAGTCGGGCGCGGTATCTGATAGACAAAAATCGGATATCCGCCGTTTATCTCATAGCCGTCGGTATCCGCACTGAATAAGGCTTGCAAAAAAGGCTCGTTGAGTATTTCCAAAAATTCTTTGCTTTTAAATTCTTCCGTGCCGACCGCCTGAGCCGATACAGGCGTTTCGTCGGAACCGCCTACCGCGCCGTCCTGTCCGTCAAGATAAAAGCAACCGCTTACCGCGCTCGACCTATCCGTCTGTCCCGCGATAGAGCCGGACAGACCGTTGACGTCGTGTCCGCCTTCAAAAAACGGTTTGAGTATTATCGGAGCATAATTTACCGAACCGCTTATCGGCGTTGCGGTGAGCTTTCCGCCTATTCCGCCGATTATGTATTCGCTGAGATACGACACGGTTATTTCCGCATTGTTATAGCAGTCCTTGATGACGGAGCTTTCGGCTTGTGAAGCTATTCCGCCAATTATGCCGTCCTCTTTTTTTATCACCCCTGTGACGGCACAATTTTGTATCAGCGAATTTTTTGCATACGCGGTTATTCCGCCGAAATTGCTTTGATTGCTGTCGTTTATGTATTTTACTGCGACCGATACGCTGACGACGGAAGAATCAAAAACGTTATTTGCCAGCATACCCCTGTCTTGGCTTTTGCCGTCTATTATTTGCGCATCCAAAAACAAGTTTTTTACCGACGCGTTTTGTACGGTAAAAAACAAAGGCGCGCCGATAAAGATTTTGTTTTCGCCGCCGTCGAATTGCCCTTCAAAGGGCTTATCTTCGCTTCCGATTGTAAAGGCGGTACGCTCTTCTATATCGGTTTTAAGGTGAATTATCTTGTCCTTAAAGGTGATGCCACGATTTACAAGGAGCGCGAGTCCTTCTAACTCATTAGCGTTTTTTATGTAATATTCACCGATATCGGGATTGTACCATTCCGTGTCCGCGCCGTCTGTCGAAACCGCATAAACGCCGTTGACGGTCTTTTGACCGATACAAGACGGCAATATCGCCGTTCCGATAGTTAAAATAATGCAAACGAAAAAAATCGCTTTTGTTCTCTTCATCAATATGCCTCCGCTTTGTCTCAAAAAACAAAGTATACTAATGATATCAAAGCATATACTCAAAGTCAAAAACGATTTTATTCCGAAAACAACATATTTTTGTATTGTTTTAAAGAATAATCAAAATGCCGCAGTCAAACGGCGGCATTATGTAGCCTTACGCCTTTTTTTTGAAAAAAATTCTCAAAAAAGACTTTAAAAATCTCGGCGGATTGATGCAAATTATACGCATAAGTAAAATTCTCCTCGATAATATATTTGGTAATTGTATCAAAATAATGCGGCTGTGCGATGAGAAATTTAGGCGTTTATAATAAATATCAGCGCGTCGCCTTCGGAAATCTCGACACTTATCCGATTTTCGACGGAAACATTCGATATCCCGAGAGAAGAATGTTTGACAAGGCGTTTGTCGGATAACGGATATTTCAGTCCTTCCGTTTTTATTATATGCGCGTAGAAGCAAAAAGGTACTATCGAAACGATAATATTTTTTGGAACGATTTTAAAAAAGCTTTTTTTACCGCAGCCTATATAGTGAATCTCCGTGTTGTCGTCGTATATCACGGCGTTTACGCCGAGCCGCTGCGCTAAAACAAGCAGGGCTAAGTTGGACTCGACATGGTCTTGCCGTCCGCCCAAAGCTCCGTAAACGGCTATATCAATGTAGCCGGACTTTACGGCATATCTGAGCGCAAGCTCGCCGTCCGTCATGTCCTTGTCGCTGTCAAAATTTATTCTAAGTATGCTCTCCGAAACGGCGGTATCCGTCAACGAATCGTTATCGCCGATTATAACGTCGGGCAAAATATCGGAATTTCTTTTTAAAAGGTCATATCCGCCGTCGGCGCAAATGACATAACCCTTTTGTATCGTCGGCGGCAAATAAACGCCGTTTAATATTATGACAGCTTTTTTTTCCATTTATCGCTCCTTATTTTTTGTGAAAAAATGCGGACGCCTTATTTTTGGGGCTATACGGCGTCCGATATTTTTGATTATTATATTTTAAAGCGTTACAAGAGCTTTCGGGCTACGCCTACGCCGTCTATGGCGTCCTTGCAATAATAATCAGCACCGATGAGCTTGCTGTTTTCTTTTGTGACGACCGCGCCGCCGACCATTATTTTTGCCGACGAAACCTTGCGTATTTCGATTATCGTATCGCGCATATTATTTAGCGTAGTCGTCATGAGCGCGCTCAAACCTACGAGCTTGATGTTGTTTTCCTTTACGGTCTTGATAATCAGGTCTATCGGTACGTCCTTTCCGAGGTCGAGTACGTCGTAGCCGTAATTGTTTAAAAGCATTTTTGCGATGTTTTTGCCTATGTCGTGAACGTCGCCGAAAACCGTCGCAAGCAAGACCGTTCCTTTGTTTTCCGCCGACTTAGGGCTTTTTTCTTTTACGGCGTCAAAGGCGGCCTTTGCGGCGTTAGCCGACAAGAGCAGCTCGGGCAAAAATATCGTTCCCGTCTCATACATCGCGCCAACTGCGTCGAGCGCAGGAATGAGATAATCGCTTATGATTTTAAGACCGTCCCGCTGTTGCAAATATTCGATAGTTAATTGCTTTGTTTCGTCTTTTCTGCCTTTGATTATGCCTTCTATCAGCTTGTCACGGGCTTCCGTGCTAACGGCCGACGCTCCGCCTTTGGCGGTTATAGCGGCATTTTTGACCTTGTCCTTATACTTGGCTATATAGGCGGCGGCGTTTTTATCCTTATTGTAGAGTACTCTGTAAGCGTCGATAGCCGACATTACTTCGGCGTTGAGCGGATTTAATATAGCCGACGTAAGTCCGAAAGAAAGCGCGTGCGACAGGAATGCGGAATTTATCTGTTCGCGTATAGGCAGACCGAACGATACGTTGCTGAGTCCGAGTACGGTATTGCAGCGGTATTTTTCTTTGATTATTTTTACGGCTTTGAGAGTATTCAAAACATTTTCCTGTTCGGCGGACACCGTGAGCGTCAAACAGTCAAAGACGAGTTTTTCGCGTCCTATGCCGTAGCTCTTTGCTCCGGCAATGATTTTTTCGGCTATCCTTATTCGGTCGTCTACGGTTTTTGGTATTCCGCCTTCGTCTAATAACAGACAGACTATCGGCGAACCGTATTTCTTGGCAATCGGCATGACTGCCGCCATACTCGAAGCCTTGCCGTTGACGGAATTTAATAAAGGCAAGCCGCAGACATATCTCGCGGACATTTCGAGAGCTTTTTTTTCGGAGGAATCCAAGCAAAAAGGCGTGTCGATAATGCCGTTGAATTGCTTGACGACATAGCTCAATGTTTCCGCTTCGTTGACTTCAAAAATTCCCGAATTGATATCCAATATATCCGCTCCGGCTTCGGTTTGCAGACGGGCTTCGCCTATAAGGTATTCGGCGTTTCTGTCGGTCAGAGCTTTTTTGAGAAGCGGCTTTCCCGTAGGGTTGAGCCGCTCGCCGATGACGGCGACATTGTCGTCAATCGAGACGACCTTGCCTTGTGAAGCGACGAAGGTTTTTTTGATAAGCGGTCTTTTTAGCCTTGTTTTTGTGGCTAACAGCCCTTTGACCGCCTTTATATAGCCGTCGTCCGTGCCGCAGCAGCCGCCTATAATCGACGCGCCCGCGTCTATAAGCCTTGAAAGGCTATTAGCGTAGTCGTCGGGAGTCATCTTGTATACGCTTTTGCCGTCGATAAATTCCGGTATCCCGGCGTTAGCCTTTACTATTATCGGGATATTGATGTGCGCCGCGATTTCTTGAACTATCGGGAGCATCTTATCGGGACCGCTCGAACAGTTTAAGCCGAAGGCGTCCGCGCCCAAGCCTTCGATAGTCAAGGCGGCTGCTGCCGGACTGACTCCGATAAAGGTCTTATTATTCGGCTCGAAGGTCATTGTGGCAAATACGGGAAGGTTGCAGTTTTCTTTTGCGGCGAGTACGCCCGCCTTTAATTCCAAAAGGTCTGAAAAGGTTTCAAAATATATCAGGTCTGCGCCCACTTCCGCGCCAGATATAATGATTTCTTTAAAGGTATCGTAGGCTTCTTCAAAGGTCATAGCTCCGAGCGGTTCTAAAAGCTTGCCGAGCGGACCTATGTCGAGAGCGACGTATTTTGCGCCGGTGCGCTTGGCTATCGACACGGCTTTTTTGACGGTTTCTTGCACCGAATAGCCTTTGCCGGATAGCTTAAAGGCGTTCGCCGAAAAGGTATTTGTCACTATGATGTCCGAGCCTGCGTCTATATAAGACTTGTGAATACCGTATATCAATTCTTCGTCCTTAAAGCTAAAAAGCTCCAAAGCGTCGTAGTTTTCGGGATATTTTTTTAGCACGTTAGTTCCCGTCGCTCCGTCGAGAATGACAAAAGGCGTGTTCTTTATAAACCTTCTTAATTCCATAATCCTTAAATCCTCAAAAAAACCTACGGCTTTTAATACAGGTTATCGAGCCTGCTCACTATACGTCCGGCGATATCCGGCTTGTTCATGGTATAGATATGTATTCCGTCCGCTCCGTTTTGTATCAGTCCGTTAATCTGCTTCGCCGCATAGTCTATACCGGCTTTGAGCAAATCCTCCTGATTGTTTTCGTAACGGTACAGGATTTTTACAATTTCGCCCGGCAGCGACACGCCGCACATAAAAATCATGCGGCTGACCTGAGATTTTGAAATGACGGGCATAATGCCGTACAAAATCGGCGCAGTGATGCCTTTTTTGCGCGCCAAATCGCGGAATTTGAAGAGCAGATTATTGTCGTAACAAAGCTGGGTCGTCAAAAAATCCACGCCGCAATCGGCTTTTCTTTTGAGATAATCCAAATCGGTATTCAAATCGGGCGCGTCGATATGTCCTTCGGGATAAGCCGCCGCGCCTATGCAGAATTTTTTGCCGTCTATGGCTTTTATAAGGTCTTCGGCGTAATAAAAATCGCTTCCTTCGGCATTTGCTTTGTCGCCGCGCAAAGCGAGAATGTTGTCTATTCCGCGCTCATAAGCCGCCGACAGCTTGTCCCGTATACTTTGCTTAGACGCGCCGGAGCATACAAGGTGCATAATACTTTCGGTATTATAACGGTTTTTTATTTTTTCGGCGATATCGAGCGTACCGTCGGTCGCGCCGTTTCCGCCCGCGCTGTTTGTAACGCTGATAAAATCCGGCTTTAAGCCTGCGAGTCCGTTTAATATTCCGTCGATATCTATCTCCATATCGGCTTTCGGCGGAAAAATCTCAAAGGACAAGGCGGTCTTTTTTTTGTCTATCAAACGGCTTATTCTCATATAGTATTCCTTATGTTACGAGATAAATCAGACTTCTTTCAAAACTGAATTTGTATAGATGATGTCTATTATATCATACTGTGACAAAAATTCAAAATCTTAACGGACATATTTATGTCTTTATAAAAAAAATTTGCGGAGCGGCACAAAACCGCTTCGCAAAAAATAAAATATACGATGCGGTGTTTTTTATACTGCCGTATATCCAAGCTCAAACGCATTGAGATTCATAGGTATAACGTCGGGTTTTTTCTTGAAGATTTTTGCTATCGTGCCTTTGACGGATTCTTTTGGAAAGAGTCCCGACAGCGCGATATATGCACCGAGTACGACGACGTTTGCGGTTTTGACGCTTCCGGCTTTTGCGGCGATTTCGTTGGCTTCGAGATAGACCGCCTTGACGTCCGTCCTTTCGATTTTGTCGTGAATAATTGAACTATTGATGATGACCGTACCGCCCGGTCTGACGTTATTGATAAATTTGTCTAAGCTGGGCTTGTTTAAGGCTATAAGACAATCGGGCGTTTCGATTATAGGCGACGCGACGGGCTTGTCGGATATGACAAGGCTGCAATTTGCAGTGCCGCCGCGCATTTCAGGTCCGTAAGACGGCAGCCAGGTCGCTTCTTGGTTTTCGTACATGGCGGCGTATGCCAGAAACTGTCCCAAACTCAATACGCCTTGTCCGCCGAATCCGGCGATGATAATTTTTTCTGTCATATTTAACGGTTTTCTCCTTATTCTTTTTGCGTTGCCGTTATCTTTTAAAAATTAGTGAGAAATTGTTTCTTTACACTTCTTTAAAGACGCCGAGCGGATAGACCTTAGTCATTTCGTTTTTGACATATTCCATAGAGTTTTCGGGTGTCATTCCCCAATTTGTAGGACAGGTTGAGAGAATCTCAACGAGCGAAAAACCCTTACCCGCCACTTGATAATCAAAGGCTTTTTTGACGGCTTTTTTTGCCGCGACGACGCTTTTTAGGTCGTGAAGCGATACTCTCGCTATATACGAAGCTCCGTCGAGAGTCGCAAGCATTTCGCATATCCTTATAGGATTGCCTTGCAGGGCAGCCGTTCTGCCGCCTTGGCTGGTAGTGGATTTTTGACCGATGAGCGTAGTAGGCGCCATCTGACCGCCCGTCATGCCGTATATCGCGTTGTTTATAAAGATAATAGTGATGTTTTCGCCTCTTGCCGCCGCATGAACGGTCTCCGCCATGCCGATACTCGCAAGGTCACCGTCGCCCTGATAGGCAAAAACGATTTTGTCGGGACATACGCGCTTGATTCCGCTTGCGACCGCAGGAGCTCTGCCGTGCGCCGCTTGTTGTATGTCGCAGTTAAAATAATTGTAGGCAAATACCGCACAGCCCACCGGAGCTACTCCGATAATGCCTTGCTTACCGCCTAATTCTTCTAAGGCTTCCGCAGTAATTCTGTGCGATATACCGTGCGTACAGCCCGGACAATAATGAAAGGGCGTATCGGTCAATAACGCGCTTTTTTGAAATACCTTCTGCATAATTATTTTCTCCCTTTCCTTATTTTATTTTCTTTAAAACCTGCTGAACCGTTTCTTCCGGACTCATGATGTTGCCGCCCGAGCGGCCGTAAAAGTCTACCGGCTTCGCGCCGTTTACGGCAAGCCTTACGTCCTCTACCATTTGACCGAGATTAAGCTCTAAGGTGATAAATTGTTTGACGGTTTTTTTTGCCGCGTACTGCGCGTAAATATCGGACGGAAACGGATAAAGCGTTATAGGACGTATGAGTCCGGCTTTAACGCCGCTCTCTCTCAAAATATCCACCGCACTTTTGGCTATTCTCGCGGTGATGCCAAAAGCCGTCAAGATGATTTCGGCGTCGTCCGCAAGATAGGTTTCGCAGGCGGTTTCGGCTTTCATTCTCTCATAAAGGGCGGCAAATTTGTTATTCATGCCCTCCAAAACGTCGGCTTCGATGTATAGTGAATTGATAATTCTTCTGTCTTTTCCGCTTTTTGTGCCGTCGGTAGCCCACTCTTTGACGGGTATCGACGCGATATCGGTCATTTCGGGCAAGACGACGGGTTCCATCATCTGTCCGAGAACGCCGTCACCCAAAATCATGACGGGTATTCTGTATTTTTCGGCTTTTTCAAAGGCTTTGTAGGTGATATCGACGGCTTCCTGTATGCTTGCAGGTCCGTAAACCAGCATTCTGTAATCGCCGTGACCGCCCCCCTTGACCGACTGAAAATAATCTCCCTGCGACGGCAAGATACCGCCGAGTCCCGGACCCGACCTGACCATATTGACTATGACGCACGGAAGCTCCGCTCCCGCGATATAGGATATTCCTTCTTGCTTTAAGCTTATTCCGGGGCTGCTGGAACTTGTCATAGCTCTGCCGCCCGCGCCTGCCGCGCCGTAAACCATATTGATTGCGCTCACTTCGCTTTCGGCTTGTATAAAAGCACCGCCGACCTCCGGCAGTCTTTTTGACATATATTCGGGTATTTCGTTTTGGGGCGTTATCGGATATCCGAAGAAATAGCGGCAACCGCCTCTCACGGCGGCTTCGGCAACCGCCTCGTTTCCTTTCATAAGGATTCTTTCGCTCATATCTACTCCTTTTACATCATAAATACCGCGCTAATACTTAGGAAACACCGCACAATAAAATTTTAATCTTTTTTGCACGGTGTTTCATTTAGATTATAGCGCGGATAATCTTTTTTATCTGGATACTTCTATAACGACGTCGGGACACATCAGCGCACAAGCGGCGCAGCCGATACACAAAGACATATCCTTTACTTCGGCGACAAAATAACCCTTTTCGTTACTTCTCTTAGAGAGAGAAACAATTTTTTTGGGACAGACGCTGACGCAAAGAGCGCACCCTTTGCACAACGGTTCGTTAAAGACTACGTTAGCCATATAAATTCCTCGTGTTTTTGCTTATTCGATGCCGTCGTATTCCAACAGCTTTTTAAATCTTTCGATAATATTCTCGTCTATTACGTCGTTGGCGTATTGAATATTCGCATAATCGTATTGAACCGAATAATCAGATTGAGTTTTTTCGGAGCTTGCGGCAACATTACGGTATGCGGTCGCAGGAGTTTCGTCTGCGGCGGTGCTTTGAGCGGGCGTCGTTTCGGTAAAGCCGCGTATTACAAAAAGCTCGGAGTCGTCGGAATTGACGTACTCGTCGGTTTTGACGTACTCATCGGTTTTGATAAGAACAGGCTCGTTTTCTTTCTTTTCGGTGTGGGTTTCTTTTGCGGTGTCGGGATAGACGGTTTCTTGTGCCGTATATACGTCTTTGGCGGCAGGCGCGGTATCGGCTTGCGGTTCGGCATAAGGATATGCTTCCGCAGTGTCAACCGGCTCAGGCTCGGAGTATGTGCCGAGAGCATCGTATTCACGGTCGGAGTCGTCGCCGACCGAACGCTCGGAAATCATATACACTCTGTCGTACAACGAAAAGGCTTCTTTGTTTTCGTCGCCGCATTTGACGGCAAAAACGTCTACGCCGCCGGATTTTAAGTAATCGACGAGAACCTCGTCGTCGTTGATATTGACGAGAACTATTATACCGGCTTTCTGCGACATGAGCGAAACGCAATCGATAATAATTCTAACGTCGATACTGCTTGTAAAATACGGCATCGGCAGTATTTCGTAACCGCCCGCCTCGGTGAAGCCGTTCAATCTCAAATCGTCGCCTTCGCAATTATAAAATCTGACGCAATGAATTTCGCCTTCTTTTTTGATTTCGGCAAAAAGGCTGTTAAAATCATCCGAGTCGAAGCTGCAACCGCGCATTTCGGTCAAAACGGCTATTTTATCAGAAAGCATAGTGATTTTCCCTCCATTTTTTATCGCCAGTCTGCGAAGCAAGAAGAAAACCGAATATCTTTATCGCCGTTAAAGCAAGCGAGATAAAGGGTCAAAATAGGCATTTACGCAAAAAGGCATTTATCTATATATTGTATAGTCAATTATTTGATATGCCGTCACGGGTCGGTTGTATGTATCAGTCGTTTTGAGTGTGACGCGGCATATTGCGGATATAAAAATATATGTATTGCTGTATTATACCCGAATCGTTTCCAAAGATATCTATAAGCTCTTTTCTGATTTTTTTGATATCGTTATGCGGTATTCCGAAGTATTCGCGCGCGGATTTTTTTATCCACGTATCGACCGGAAAAACGTCGCCCCTGCCGTAAGCAAACAACAGTACGCAATCCGCCACCTTAGGTCCGATACCGTATAAGGTCATAAGGTATTTGTGCGCCGACTCGGTGTCCATCCTGTCAACGGCGTCCAAATCAAATCCGTCGTTTATAGCCGTTACGGTTTTTAGGAGATAAGGCGCTCTGTAACCGGAGCCGATTTTGGTATAAAAATCTTCCGTCAAATCTTTCATTTCATCTGCGGTCGGAAAGGCCGTATACTCTCCGTACCTGCGCCCTGCGGCTTGGCACAATCTCTCTATAATCAGCTTGATTCTGGGTATGTTATTGTTTGCCGATATTATAAAGCTTATTACCGTCTCAAAACGGTCTTGTTTTAAAAGTCTTATACCTTTTGAATATTCGACGGCGGACTTAACGAAAGACCGTTCCGAATATTCATTATTAATTATATCATAATTTTTGTTTAAGTCAAAATAATTTATAAAATATTCAGAATTATTTGTATTTAATTTTACAAATTTTTCCGTTTTTTGCACAATACAGCGGCATTTGTATTGTCCCGACAATATTGTGTAGCCGTCGTCTTCCTGAAAGTAGCGGAAAATCTGACCCGAAAGGGCTATTTTTTCCGCATCAAAATTTTCTTGGTCGTATATGTATATGTCGTCGCCCTTTCTTTGGTAATTTATCATTCTACATCTCCGTAATCAAAAACAAGCGGTCAAATCGAGACGCGGTTTTTTAAGCAACGCGTATAAGCCCTATCGACAAAGCAATCAAAAACTGTGCGGCATAATACAAAATGTGATTTGATATTATAAAGATACGTCCTTTCTTTCCGCCGAAATAAGTCATAGAGAGTATCATGTCGGACAGCAAAAAGCAAATCGAACCGACGGTCAAAATCACCGCCGCGGGTTGTATCTCCCAAGAGCCTTCTATAAGCGCGGCTATCGACACGGCGGTAAAGAAAATCAAAAGCAAGGAGTACGCCGAAGCCGGAACGATAAATTTGCCGTAGTCAAATTTCATAATTTTGAGCGTAGTGACGATGATAGCAGCCGCCAAAGCCAACGCCGCCGCAAAGGATATGAGCGTAGCGGACAGCGAAAGCCCGAAGAAACATATTACCGCCGCTATGTACAAGATATGTCCGACCGCAAAAGTACCCATTCCGCCGAAGGTATAAGCATCGGCGTTCGGCTTATCGATAAATTTTAAATCGAGTGAAATATCTCCGATAAGACCGAAGAGCAAGCCGCCCGTTATAAGGACAAAAAACAGCTTGTTTTCGTTTGATAAAGCATTAAACTCTTGCAAGCGGCTGAGAGCCGTCAGGATAAAGAAAATACTCGTGAGCGTCTTAAAAAGCAAAGCCTTTACGTTTCCGTTTTCGTCGCGAAACCACAAGAAACACGCGAGCGACAAAGCTCCGAACGCAGTAAAAACAATCCACAACATAATTTCACCTCCGAATTTCGGCATTGCAACGCTTATTTAAATATAAGCGTACGCATAAAAACTTTCTTATATATATTAACACAAAAATAAAAATAAAACAAGACATCTTTTAAGTTTTGTCAATACACTCTATACGTTTTTATTTTTTTCTATGTACGGCAGATAATATATTTTTCGTCCGAAGTCCGACGCTTGTTTTTCGACCCACCATTTTTCGTAGGACTCGTGTCTTTCGGCTTCGGTCATTGACGGCAATAAAGCCTTGTATTTTTTGCGGTAGATATGATACCACGTTATCGACGTAAGCCCGACTATCAAAAGAAAGAGCGGTCCGTATATTATATTTTGAATGCCGTGACCGGCTTCGTGAAACATTGTGTATTCGTTATAGCCCTTAGACAAAAAGAAAAAAGGACCGAGATTAAGACTGCCATGCTCTCTTTGCGTTTCAAAATAAATATTGCCGTGATAAACCTTAGGCTTGTAGCCGCGCAATATCTGAATGAGCGCAACGAATGCGCCGAAAAGCGTTCCAGGCAAGCCCCATGTCAACGACAAAAACCAAAATAATATTACTTTTAAAGTTTTCATTTTTTCTCCGTATATTCGTTTGATTTTTTATATGCGATGTTTTATAATATACAAAACAGATAGATATAGTATACTTAATATTTACAGCCTTGTCAACGATATTATCGGCAAATAACAGCATATACAAAAAGCCATTGTGCTATGCAGTAACAAAGCATCACGGCATAAAAGATATTGATTTTCTTTTGACTGCCTGCGGCAAAATTGTATATTGCCAAGAGATAATCGCTCGCCGCGAACAAAATCGCACCGACAAATATCAAAACATTTCCGGCGGACGGAACGCTTATCAGCATATTGAGCGCGGACACGCACATAAACCAAAGCGCGACCGAATATATAGCGAGCGGTATGAGTATTTTGTTTTGAGACGGCTTTTTGAGATTCTTCTTCAAGACAAAAAGCATGATTACCGTCAACGGCAAGGATGCCAAAAGCCAAAGATTAAACTGCGCCGACCCCAAAAACAATACTATGTAGACTATATGCCCCGCCAAAAAACACAATCCGCCCGCGGCGTTCGGTACGATGTGCTTCTTTTTGTCGGCAATCAGCGAATGAAGCCCCAAAAGTATATCTCCCGCTCCGCCGAGAGCCAAAGCCGCAAAGATATATTTGCCCGACGGCGCGCTTGCATAACAAAAGGTAAAAACCGCTCCGCCGACGACAAACATGAGCGAAGCAGCAGACTTTAATATCAGTCTGAGCTTAGGCGCGGTTTCACTGAACATAGCCGACAAGGCGGCAAAAAATACGCTGTAAACGGCAACGGGTATCAAATAATACATAGTTACTCTCCCGATTTACTATATTATATCATAAATAAATAAAAAATCATTAACTAAAAACCGAGCAAAAGAGATAAATTTTGAGCCGAGTAAAAACCGCGGGTCAAGACGCGACGGGAATGCGCATTTGCCTTACAAAAAAACTTTAAAACGGAGAAATATATATATGCCGAGAATATCGATAAAAAGCTATGAAGCTTTAAACGAAGAAGCCAAAAAAGAATATGACGGACAGATAAAAAAGCACGGACGGATAACCAATATGAAAAAAACTCTGCTTCATTCCGTTCCGTCCTTCCGCGTACTCATGGAATGGTACACGCTCCGCGACGAAGCCGTAAAGGCCGTCGGCGAATTTCCTTTAAACGTCTTTGCTTACGCTATCAGTCACGGGAACGATTGTCTGATATGCTCGACCTTTTTTAGAAAAATCCTGCGCGACGCCGGTCAAAATCCCGACGCTTTGCAGCTCGACGACACATCGAGCCTGCTCATGGAATACGCCGCCGCCTGCGTGGCAAAGCCCGTCGACGTATCCGACGCATTGTTTGCAAAAATGCGTGCGCGCTTTGACGAGCAACAAATAGTTCTCTTGACGGCGTTTGCCGGAATGATGATTGCGACAAATCTCATCAACAATACTCTCGAAGTGGAATTAGACGATTACCTTACGTCTTACACAAAAAAATAATCTCTAAGGAGCTGAATAATCATGAAAGAATTTGCAAATAAAACCGTTTTTATTACGGGCGCAGCCAAGGGTCAAGGCAGAGCCGTCAGCCTTGCCTTTGCAAAGGAAGGCGCGAATATTATCGCCTTTGACCTCGGCAAAAAACTCACCTATCCCGTCTATAACGACGGCAGCACCGACGCGCTTGTCAAGCTAAAATCCGATATCGAAGCGCTCGGCGCAAAGGCATATATATATGCCGGCGACGTACGCAACGCTGCTGATATCCAAAACGCGGTCAACGGCGGCGTCAAGGAATTCGGCGGCATTGACGTCTTGTTTAACAACGCCGGAATTTGCGCCTACGGCTATTCGCATGAGCTTACCGAAGCGGAATGGGACAGCATGATAGACATCAATCTCAAAGGCGCGTGGCTTGCCGGAAAATACATTATTCCCGTCATGCGCAACCAAAAAAGCGGCGTCATTATCAACAATTCTTCCGTAGGCGGACTGCGCGGAATGAATCGCCTTTCTCACTATGCCGCCAGCAAATGGGCTCTTGTCGGACTGACAAAATCATGGACGCTCGAAAATACCGAATACGGCATTCGCGTCATTAGCCTGCACCCTACCGGTGTAAATACCCCTATGAATGACGGCCTTGCCTTTATGGAAGGCGCGACACCCGAAGAAATTGCCGTCAGAAGCGCGGGTAATCTCATACCCGTTCCGTGGATAGAACCCGAAGACGTGGCGGATTCCGTACTCTTTCTTTGCAGTGACAAAGCCAAATATATAACGGGCAGTCAGTACGTTCTCGACGCCGGACTTTTGACAAGATAGAGTAATCATCCTTTAACTTTAAACATCATTATTTAAAAAAGGAGTATTTTTATGGTAGGCGGTATTATAGCCCTTTCTCTCGCCGGAGCTTTGGCGGTGATTTTGGCTTTTATGATTATTCGTACGCTCTCGGCGCACGGCGAAGCCGCGCCGAATAATTCCGGCGTTAAGCACGGTCTTGACAAAGACCTTATCGCCGCTCACCTATCGGGCGCGGTAAGGATTCCGACCGTTTCGATGTCGGACGGCTC
>JAITOU010000008.1 GCA_031289755.1 Clostridiales bacterium | reverse complement strand
GGTCACGCCAGCACTCCCGCTAAGCCCACCGCTCTCGCGTCAATCGGCAAAGCTGTCTACGACATCGAAAAGCACCAAATGCCGGCCGTCTGGACCGCGCCGACAAAGGAGCTTATCAAGGAGCTTGCGCCGTACATGAAGCCGCTCTTCAAATTTGTCATGGTCAACAGGGATATTCTCTCGCCGCTTTTAAAATTTGCTTTAACCAAGCTTCACCCCGTCGCCGCCGCGCTTGTCAAGACGACCTTTGCGCCGACAATGGCAAAGGGCAGCAATGCCGCTAACGTCCTGCCGCCGTACGCGGAAGCGGTCATAAACTGCCGCTTAATCGACGGCAACACGACCGACCGGGTAGTAGACCACATCAAAAAAATCGTCGGCAAGGACATCGAAGTCGAAGTGCCGATAGCAGGCGTCGAGCCGTCGCCTATATCGCCGACCGATACCGATTCGTACCGAAAAATCTCCGCCGTCATCAAGTCGGTCTTTCCGGGCGTCAAGGTCGCGCCGTATATGTTTATCGCCGCCACAGACGCGAAGTTTTATCATCCCGTATGCAAAAACGTCTACCGTTTTACTCCGTTTCCGGTGTCGGAGGACGACCAAAAGCGCATACACGCTTTAAACGAAAGATGCGACATAAACGCGCTTAATGACGCCGTTGAGTTTTTTATCGCTCTGATAGAAAAAACGTGTATTTAAAAAACCGCCGTTTAAGTCTTACGTCTTCGGCGGTTGATAAAAAAGACTTACTGCAACACTGCGTAAATTATCCGATTTGCGCGGTGTTTTTTTATCCGTTTAATCCGTTTTTGACGACGTAAAGATTATGTGTTCCGTCGCCGTTGTCGGTCGTTTTGACGACTTCATGCCCTTCTTCTTCTAAGCTGCCCGGAATGCTCATCAACGGTCTGCCGGCATTGAGCTTAATCAAAAGGGTCTTTTTGTCGTCTAAGCCGTCAAGCGTTACCTTGACCTTTGCGAAGGTCACAGGACAAGTATATGCGGTAATATCTAAAAATTCGTCGTATTTCATACCGTCTCCGTAAATATTGTTGTACAATAATAACTTTATATGCGTATTATTATACTACAATGTAAAATGAAAAGAAAGAAAAAAGACATTTTTTCCTGTAATTTTTCAAAGTTATATATTTTTCTTTTGCAATTTTTAGGGTGTTATGATAAAATAAATTGTAATTTTATTTAAACGTTGTAATTTTATTTAAGTGTCGGCGTTTTGTGTAAAGAAAATTCATTCCGTGCCTTGCTTTTTTATTCGGTAAAAAATATAATATGAAGGGATTTTTTATGGATTTAGTCAAAGATGAATGTAAATTAGAAAGAGCAAAATCTCCCGAAGCTGCCGGAGTATCTTCAAAATCCGTCATTGCTCTTTTGGACGAATTTAAAAAAAGGCATTTGGAGCTTCACAGTCTTATTATCGTGCGTCACGGCAAGGTGGCATTTGAATGCTATTGTCCGCCTTACAATCCCGATACGCCCCACGCGATGCACTCTTTTAGCAAGAGCGTTACAAGCATAGCCGCAGGCTTTGCAATCACGGAAGGACTTTTTTCTTTGGATTCAAAAATCCACGAATATTTTCCCGAATATAAATTAAACAAAAAAGCCCTGAAATACGCCGACAAATTGACCATACGCCATATACTCACTATGACGAGCGGCAAAAGCGTCAATGTTGCGGGCAACAAGGCGACCATAGATTGGACAAAGGATTTTTTAAATTCTCCCTTTGTCAACGAACCGGGCGAGCATTTTCATTACACCAACGAAAACGGCTACATGATAAGCGCGCTTATCCGCAAATTGACCGGACTTACCCTGCGCGAATATTTAAAGCCACGACTCTTTGAACCGCTCGGAATAGACGTCCCCATCTGGGAAACCGACAAAAACGGTCAGGAAGCCGGCGGCTGGGGGCTTTATTTAAAGAGCGAGGACGGCGCGAAGTTTATGCAGTGCTGTCTAAACGACGGAAAATTTAACGGACGGCAGGTCATTCCCGAATGGTGGATAAAGGAAGCCACGACTTTGCAGACCGAAAACCGCAAAAATCTCAAACGTGACTCTAATGTCGGCTACGGCTATCAGTTTTGGATGTGCCGCACGCCGAATACCTATGCCGCACGCGGAATGTTTTGTCAGCAAGGCATAGTTTTTAAGGACTACGACGCCTGCTTTTTTTATACCGCATCCGATTCGGACGAACAAAAGCCTATGGATATCATCTATACTTATTTTCCCGAAGCCTTTAAAGACGGCTTGCAAAGCGACGCCGAAAGCAGCGCTATTTTAAAAGAAAAGATTTCCGCGCTTACCGTCGACAATATCCCGGTATCCGCCAAAAGTCCGCTCGAAGCAAAATTGCAAAACTCCGTCCTGCGCTTTAAGAAGCAACCCTTTTTAAGAGCCGTCGGTATGCCGACAAGCCTGCTTCCTTTGACGGTTACATATATGATGACGGCAAAATTCGGAGATATCGACTATCTGACTTTTGATTTTAAAGACGGCGAGATAGAGATGAAATGGAGCGAAGAAGGCAGATTTAATCAAATACCGCTCGGCACGGACGGTACATACCGTTACGGCGTCATCAAGCTCGCAAGCTTTGACATGACTGCGGTGAGTTACGCTTATTGGGAATCGGACAATATATTAAAAATCGTCATTCGTCCGCTCGAAACGGCATCGGCTCGAATATTGAGTTTGGAATTTAAAAACAAGAGCGTCAAAATCATACAAGGCTCTACGCCCAATGCGCAAGGCATCATGGAGAACATCATTCTTCTCGCAAAGGCGTTTATTGGCAATTCTTTTCTCTACTATTTTGCAAAAAAGATTTTGAGAATCGCTCCCAAGGTATTAGAGCCGAAGATAAAAGCCAAAATAAAGACAAAATAAAGACCCTATTTTAATATCAAAAAAACAGCGCGCACTAATCAAATCAGTGCGCGTTATTTTTTATATTTATTTTGAGTTAGCTATGGCGAACTGTAAATAAACGGGATAAAAATACCTTAGCGAAGCTTGATATGAATATCCCTTAGCTGCTGTTCCGTCACCGTTCCCGGCGCGCCGAGAAGCAAATCCTGCGCGTTGCTGTTCATCGGAAAAGCCACTACTTCTCTGATGTTTTCGTTACCCGTCAGTATCATGACGATACGGTCGAGTCCCGGAGCCATTCCGGCGTGCGGCGGCGCGCCGTAATGAAAGGCGTTGTACAGAGCCGAAAATTTTTCTTCTACGGTTTCCTTAGGATATCCGGCTATCTCGAAGGCCTTTGCCATTATGTCGGGTCTGTGGTTTCTGACCGCTCCCGACGAAAGCTCTATGCCGTTGCACACTATATCGTATTGATAAGCCTTGATATCGAGCGGATTTACGGTCTGCAAGGCTTCCATTTCGCCTTGCGGCATCGAGAAAGGATTGTGAACAAATTCGGTATTGCCCGTTTCTTCATTGATACCGAACATAGGAAAATCCGTTACGAAGCAAAGCTCATGCCGCGACGTGTCGGTGAGATTTAGCCGCTTTCCCAGCTCCGTGCGTATATAGCCCGCGAGCTTGTCTACCTCTCCCGGCTTGTCGGATATAAAAAACAGCACGTCGTTTTTTTTGAGCGACAGCTTCTCCGCCAGAGCTTTTTGTTTGCTTTCGGTCAAAAATTTGACGATAGGTCCTTTATATTCGTTTTCGGTGACGGAAATATATCCGAGACCCTTCATGCCGATAGATGTGGCATATGCGAGCATATTCTCAAAAAACGACTTGGGCATTTTGACGCAATCGGGCGCAACTATGGCGCGAACGGGCTTGTTTTTGAAAGGCGCAAAATCCACGTCGGTAAAAAAGCCGCTCAAATCCTCGATAATCAAAGGGTTGCGCAGGTCGGGCTTGTCGCTGCCGTATTTTTGCATAGATTCGGCGTACGGTATGCGCTTAAAAGGCGGCTTGCTGACCTTCTTATCCGAAAAAGCCGAAAAGGTATCGTAAAGCAAGCTTTCCGCGACGGCAAAAACATCTTCCAGCGTCGCGAACGCCATTTCAAAATCTACCTGATAAAATTCGCCCGGCGACCTGTCGGCGCGTGCGTCCTCGTCACGGAAGCACGGCGCTATCTGAAAATATCTGTCAAAGCCGGAGGTCATCAAAAGCTGTTTGAATATCTGCGGAGCTTGCGGCAGCGCATAAAACTTACCCTTATGCTTGCGGCTCGGTACGAGATAATCTCTCGCTCCTTCCGGCGACGACGATGTGAGTATGGGCGTTTGAATTTCTATAAAGCCCAAATCCTCCATCTTCTTCCTTATAAAGCTCGTGATTTTTGAACGGATAACGATGTCCTTGTGAAGCGACGGATTTCTCAAATCCAAAAATCTGTATTTGAGTCTGACCGCTTCGTTTGTATCTCTCGATTCGGATATCTCGAACGGCAGGCTTCTTTCCGAAACGCCGAGTATCTTGTAGGAGTCGGCTTTCAATTCTATCTTTCCGGTCGGAATTTTTGTATTGACGGTTTCGCTTGCGCGTTCGCGGACGACGCCGCTTACCGAGATTACGCTTTCTTTGCCGGACGCTTTAAGTATTCCGTCGTCGTTTAAGACAATCTGCGTCATGCCGTAATGGTCTCTCAAATCGATAAAGATGACTCCGCCGTGGTCGCGTATCGTGTCTATCCAGCCCGCGAGCATGACCTTTTGTCCGACATTTTTCTTTTGGAGTTCTCCGCAAGTATGAGTTCTGTACATAATTCACCTTCTTTACGTTATTTATCAGAGTATTCTACGCCGCATAGTATTACACAATGCGGTATTTTAATTAAATTAATTCTTGTCCAATGCCTTTTTTAGCTCCGCTTGAACGGTTTGAGCCAAAGCCGTGCCTTTTAACGCCCTTGCACATTGTCCCATAAAAAACGACAAAACCTTTGTATCGCCGTTTTTGTATTGCTCGACGGCTTTCGGGTTTTCGGCGAGAACCTTAGCTATTGCCGCAGTGATTACCGACAAATCTTCATTGACGGTCAGATTGTGTTCCTTGACAACATCGTCTATCGGCTTGCCTTCCTGAAACATATATTTTATCGCCGTCTTTAAGCCGTTGCCGCTTATTTCAGATTTTTCGGCAAGAGCCAAAGCCTTGACAAAATCAGAAACGCTTATCGGCAATGCGTCTTTATTTTCCGCCGCATTGAAGCAGCGCATAAGCTCGCCCTTGACGCAATTTGCCGCCGTTTGTGGATTTGCTCCCGATTTTACGCATTCGTCAAAAAAATCGGCTATGATTTTGTTCTCCAAAATCACTTCCGCGTCTACGCCCGACAGACCGTATTCGGTATAACGCGCATATCTCTTTGACGGCGGCTCGGTCAACGTCGCGGATATCCTTTCGATATCTCCGTCCTTTATGATGAGCGGCAGGATGTCGGGGTCAGGAAAATAGCGGTAATCATGCGCATCTTCCTTTGAGCGCATCGAGAAGGTCTCGCCGGAAATCTCGTCGTACCGCCTTGTCTCTTGAATGACCCTTTCTCCGGCATTCAAGACTTCCGCTTGTCTTTCGACCTCAAAGTCTATGGCTTTTTTGATAAATTTGAAGCTGTTGAGATTTTTTATCTCGGTTCTCGTACCGTATTCCGATGCATTTTCGGGCATTATAGAGATGTTCGCGTCTACTCTAAGACTTCCTTGCTCCATTTTGCCGTCCGAAACTCCGGCATATACGAGAGTGCGCCTGACCTTTTCGACAAAGGCGGCGGCTTCGTCCGACGAACGCATATCCGGCTCGGAAACTATCTCTATAAGCGGTACTCCGGCTCTGTTATAATCTATAACCGTTTCGCCCCTTGCGTGTACGAGCTTTCCGGCGTCCTCTTCGAGATGTATGCGCGTGAGCCTTATAAATCTTCCGCCGACGTCGAGACCGCCGCCCACGCATACGGGAGCGTAAAGCTGAGAAATTTGATAAGCCTTAGCAAGGTCGGGATAAAAATAATTTTTCCTGTCCCAAAGAGTTCTTTGGGTTATGCCGCTGCCGAAGGACAAGCCTGCGGCGATTGCAAGCTCTACGGCTTTGCGGTTTAAAACGGGAAGCGTTCCCGGCATTCCCGTGCATACGGGACAGCAACTGCCGTTGACCGTGCCGCCGAAAGAATTTTTGCAGCCGCAAAAAACCTTTGTTTCCGTCAATAATTCCGCGTGTATTTCCAGCCCTATTACGGTTATATATTTCATAGCTTCATCTCCGATACGCCTTTTAATTGCGGCGGCTTGCGTACAAATTCTTTTTCGTATGCGCCTGCCGCAGACAAGACTGCGGCGTCGTCAAAGCGTTTGCCGGTTATCATAAGCCCTATCGGCATACCGTCCTTGTCATAACCGCACGGCGTAGACAGCGACGGGAGTCCGGCAAGAGCGGCACTGACGGTACAGATATCGGCGAGATACATTTGAGCCGGGTCGTCGGGCAGTTTGTCAAATGGATACGCCGTCGTCGGCGCGACCGGCGACAAAAGCGCGTCGTATTTTTTGAAGGCTTCGGCGTATTGCGACTTGATAATACCGCAGAGCTTTATTGCACGCTTGTAATAATCGTCGTAATATCCGGAGCAAAGCGCGTAAGAGCCGAGCATAATGCGCCGCTTGACCTCCCAGCCAAAGCCTTCGTCGCGGCTTTTGGATATCATGTCAAAAAAATTTAAGGTTTTTTCGGGACGAAAGCCGTAACGCACTCCGTCAAATTTTGCGAGATTCGACGCCGCTTCCGCAGACGAAATGAGATAATAAATCGGCACGGCGTGCGTCAGCATGGGCAGACTTACTTCTTCGACTACCGCTCCGGCGTTTATGAACCATTCGGCGGCTTTTTTGACCGCCGCAGACACGTCCTTATCGACTTCTTTTCCCATCAATTCCTTGATAAGTCCGAAGCGTTTGCCCTTTATGCCCTTATCGGATTTTTTTAGGTCAAAGGTCTTGTCCGCCGTAGTTTGGTCATAGATATCACGACCGGCGGTGGCGGTCAAAAGTGCGGCGCAATCATCGGCAGTGTCCGCCAGAGGCCCTATCTGGTCCAAGGACGACGCGAAGGCTATACAGCCGCTGCGCGAAACAAAGCCGTAGGTCGGACGGTGTCCCGTGATTCCGCAAAAAGACGCCGGCTGTCTTATCGAGCCGCCCGTATCGCTGCCGAGAGCGGCGGCGCAAAGCCCCACCGAAACGGCGGCGGCACTTCCGCCCGATGAGCCGCCCGGAACGCGCGTCAAATCATAAGGATTTTTTGTCTTTTTGTAATAAGAGGTTTTTGTCGACGCGCCCATTGCAAATTCGTCCATATTGAGCTTGCCCAAAAAAACCGCGCCTTGACCTCTCAGCTTCGCGACGACCGTCGCGTCATAAGGCGGAACAAATCCGTCGAGCATTTTTGACGAACAGGTCGTCGGCATATCAAAAGTACAGAGATTGTCCTTTAAAGCTATCGGTATGCCCGTAAAGGGGCGGCTTTGCTTGGCGTCGATAATGGTTTGAGCAGACTGTGCCGCCTTTATCGCACCGTCATAATTGACATAAAGATAAGCGTCCGTCAGTTTGTCGGCGGCGGAAATCCTGTCGAGATAAAGCCTTGTCAATTCGACTGCGGAGATTTCTTTATCGTCTAATTTTTTGCGAAGAATCGAAATTTTCATTTTTTTATTTCCTTATCAAAAGATATTAGCAAACCGCCGTCAAAGAATTTTTGGAATGACAAAACAGCCGTCCTTAGAGTCCTTAGCTTGCGAAACCAAAAGCTCCGGGTCGAAGCTATCGCGCACGGTGTCGGCTCTGAGCGCGTCCAAACCGCAAAATTCCGTTCCGTCCTCAAATTCGACCGGCTCGACCAAAAGCAACGAATCCATAAGCGTCATTATAGACTGCATATCCGCCGCCATTTTTTTGAGTCCGTCGTCGTCAAACTTGATTTTTGAGAGATTGCCGAGCCATTTTATGCTTATATCGGATTTCATGTTTTGCTCCTTTTTGGTTTTTTTGTAAACGCCGTGAATTTTGCACGGGTTATTTTATTTTAAAAATAAAAAACCCCTAAAAAACATCTATAAATGTCTTTTAAGGGACGGAAAAATCCGCGGTGCCACCCTATTTGACGCCCGTTATAAGCGTCCTCTTGTATTAAATAAAACCGGTTCAAACAGGTGTTGCTCTTGCCGCTACTCGCTTTTCGGAACTCACAGCCGCTGATTCCGATTCTCTGTCAAGCTTTCCATTCGGGAGAGGTCGAGTCGAATTACTCCGATTTTTTGAATGTATTTTCAATATGATAAATATTAACAGTAAAAACGGCTTGTGTCAAGCGTTTGAAAGCGATTATCGTCAAATTAAACCTTATCGCTTAAAAATCATTCCCAAGAGAGTAAGGCTTTACGTGCCGCCATATGCTCCGCTTCTTTTTTTGAAATGCCTTGTCCGTCACCGAGAATTTGTCCGTTGACGGCGACGGTGCTGACAAAAAACTTTGCGTTGCCGTCTTTTTTTTCTTCGGAAGTGTATTTGGGATATTCTTTAAATTTTTTGACGGCTTGCTCGTTTAGCAGCGATTTATAATCCTTTTCTTCGTTTTTTATATATTTTTTTAAAAACCTTATGATAAAATCATAGGCGGCGTCGATACCCGCGTCATAATAAACGGCGGCGGTTATCGCTTCAAATAACGACGCTTTCATTCTCGGAGAATGCGTAAGATTTTTTGCCGTTATCAAATAATCGTCCAATTTGTTCTCCTCGATTACCTTAGCCAAAATCTTTGTATTGACAAGGGTTTTTCGCCTTTCCGTCATATTGCCTTCGTCAAAATCAAAATTGCGCGTCAAATAGTCGGCAATGACAAAATTTAATATACTGTCGCCGACAAATTCTAACCGTTCGTTGTTGCCGGCGGAGTTTTCAGAAGAATGCGTAAAAGCCGTTCTCAAAAGCTCACCGTTCGAGAAGGTGTGTTTGATTTTTTTTTCAGCTTCCGTTAATCCGTTACCTTTTTCCATAAGCACATATATTCTATCATATATACAAAAAAAAGTAAAGGCAACGCTCATGAATAAGGATATAAAATTTTGAGCAAGTATTTTTTAGACACAATGTGATTAACGACCCCAAAACTTCAAAAAATAAAAATAAGCGGTTAAACCGCTTATGCTCCGAACCGCTTATTTTTTGTTTGTTATCAATTGCTTATCTCATGCGAAGTTTTTGTGTTGGTCGTGCTTGATGACGGCTATTCGGTATGCGTCGCCGCCGTCCAAGGCGGCGTCCGCCGCATAAAAGTAATTCCCGCTTATCTCAGCCACCGCGACGTTTTTGTTTTTGTCTTTGAGTATCTTGATAATAGCCGCCAGAATTTCCTTTTCAATGTCCATAAATTTCCACCTCCTGTAAATAAATTTATCATAGACGGAAGTTATCCGCCTGAATTTATTATACAACCGGTTACACATTTCGGTACATAAATTTTACAGCGAAACAAACTAATTTAAAGTTATTATGTCGAAAAATATCGAAAGCTCTTTTATTTGACGTATATTATATAAAACACTCTGAAACAAGGTAAATTTTTATATTATCCGATAATAAATTATCGGAATGTGTTTTTATTTGCGGACGGACAAAATCCGTATTATTTGCCGTAACTGCTATACTTTCGTAAAGAATGCGGCAAATTATTCTCTTAAAGTCATTATAAAAGAATACATAAAGAGATTATATACACGTCAATCATACGCCGCGTCTTTTTCGTTCTTTTCTTTAAATTCAAGCCTTATCGGCGTTCCCGAAAAGTCTACAGACGTTCTGATGTTGTTCTCCAAATAGCGTTTATAAGAAAAATGAACAAGCTCTGCGTCATTGACAAAAAAGACGAATGTCGGCGGAGCTACCATAGCTTCGGTGACAAAATAAATTTTTAAACGCCTGCCGTTTTTTGACGGCGGCTCGTTGACGGACACGGCTTGCCTGATTACGTCGTTTAAAACTCCCGTAGTCACGCGTTTTTTGGCGTTGTCGTATGCGCGCATAAGCTCCGGCAGGACGTTTTTTAATCTCTGTCCGCTCAAAGCCGACACATAAAGCGGCAAAAAATAATCCATAAATTTCAATTTTTCTTTGAGATTTTGATTAAATTTATTGACCGTAAAGGAATCCTTTTCAACCTTATCCCATTTGTTCATCAAAATGACCGAAGGCTTGCCGTGTTCGTGTACATAGCCCGCCAAGCGCACGTCCTGCTCGGTTATTTCGTCCGACGCATCGAGAATAATAAGGGCGATATCGGCGCGCCTTACCGCGTCAAAAGCACGCAAAACGCTGTAATACTCCACGTCCTCGTCCACGTTCTTTTTTCGGCGTATTCCGGCGGTATCGACGAGAGTGCAAGGTATGCCCTTGTACTCGAAGTCGGTATCGATAGCGTCCCGTGTCGTGCCCGCGATATCGCTGACAATGACGCGTTCGTAGCCCAGCAATTTGTTGACTACGGAGCTTTTTCCGGCATTCGGACGACCGATGACGGCAATTTTTATACGGTCGGAAACCTCGGTATAAGGGATTTTTTCTTTGAGCTTGCCCGTTATCTCGTCCAAAAGGTCGCCTATGCCCCTGCCTTGCTCGGCGGAAACCGAAAAGGGCGTCCCCAAGCCTAACTCAAAAAAGTCGTAAAGCGCAGCTTCGCCGACGGCGTTGTCAATCTTGTTGACAGCCAATATACAGGGCTTTTTTGTCCTTCTTATAAAGCTCGCGACGTCATAATCCTCGGGCAAAAGTCCGCTTTTGCCGTCCGTCAAAAAAAGTATCAGGTCTGCGCTGCTTGCGGCAAACTCGACCTGTCGTCTTATGTGCGACCACATTTCGTCATCCGAATTGACTTCCAGACCGCCCGTGTCTATCATGGTAAAATTATATCCGCACCATTCGACGTCTGCGTATAATCTGTCTCTTGTGACGCCCGGACGGTTTTCGACGATGGCTATACGCCGTCCTGCAATTCTGTTAAAAAAAGTCGATTTACCGACATTCGGTCTGCCGACCACGGCAACTAACGGTTTCATTTTATCCCTTATACTTCAATCCACAAAATACCCGTCCTAACAAACGAAAAAGTTATTCTCTTACGCTGTCAAGGACTATCGGCATTATCATAGGATTTTGTTTGTATTTATTGAAGATGTATTTTTTTAAAGCTCTTTTGATAATGGTCTTTATCGCGGCATTGTCGTCGCAATGGTCAAAATCAAACTGCGAAAGCGCGCTGCGTACGACGTCTCTGACTTCGGCGGCAAAGCCGTCGGTGCTGTGAAAGCCCCTTGTTATCACGTCCAATCCGGCAAAAAACTCGTCGTTGTTACCCGGCTTCAAGTACAGAAGGTTGAGTATGACGAGAATAAATCCGTCTTCGGCCAAATGCTGCCTGTCCTTTAAAACCAAGCTGTCCATATCTCCGGTCGCATAACCGTCCACATAAATATTGCCCGCCTGAACGTTCGGACCTTGCTTGATACAACTTCTTTGAATGATGACGGTAGAGCCGGCTTCGGGTACAAAAATATTTTCTTTGTCTATGCCGAGCGATTGAGCCATAAAGCTGTGTTTTTTTAGATGACGGTATTCGCCGTGAACGGGTATAAAAAACTTCGGCTTGATGAGCGACATCATGAGCTTTAACTCCTCGACATAAGCGTGCCCCGACGCGTGAACCTCGTGAAGGGCTTCGTATATGACGTCCGCGCCCAATCTGTAAAGATTGTTGACAACGGTCAAAACCATTTTTTCGTTGCCCGGTATAGGCGACGAGGAAAGCACTACGGTGTCCTTTGAATTGACGACTACCTTGTCAAAATCGCCCGTAGACATACGGCTCAACGCGCTCATAGGCTCGCCCTGTCCGCCCGTGCATATAATGACGGTTTTTTCATGCGGATAGCGTTTGATTTTGTCTATCTCCACGATGTCGGTATGCTCAAATTTTAATTCGCCTATCTTAAAAGCCATTTCGGCGATGTTTATCATACTGCGGCCAGAAAAGGCAACTTTTCGGTCGTATTTGACCGCAAGGTCTATTATCTGCTGTATTCTGTAAATATTAGACGCAAAGGTGGCTATGATGAGCCGTTTATTTAAGTTTTGCGAAAAGATATAATCGAGCGATTGCCCGACGTGCTTTTCGCTCATGGAATGTCCTTCCTTCTCGATATTGGTACTCTCGCCGAGCATCAGGACAACCCCCTTGTTGCCCAAATCGGCAAGCCTGCCAAGGTCGGTCATTTTGCCGTCTATCGGCGTATAATCAAACTTATAATCTCCCGTATGAAAAATCATGCCGATAGGCGTTTCGATAGCGAGATGGCAAGCTCCCGCAATAGAATGCGTCGCTTTGATAAATTCGATTTTAAAAAACCCGACGTTTATTACGTCGCCTTCGGTGATGACGTTGAGATTGTTATCGGGGATTTTGTTCTCTCTGAATTTGTGCTGACAGAGCGCGATTGTCAGGCGCGTGCCAAAGACGGGAATGCCCGGTATGTCCTTTATCAGATAAGGCAGAGAGCCGATGTGGTCCTCGTGTCCGTGCGTGAGAATCACGCCGCGTATTTTTTCTCTGTTGGACTTCAAGTAACTGATATCCGGTATAATGTAGTCGATCCCCGGCATATTATAGCCCGGAAAAGACATTCCTGCGTCAATGATGATAATGTCATTGCTGTATTCGATAGCGGTCATGTTTTTGCCGATTTCGCCGATGCCGCCGAGAAATACGATTTTAAATGTTTTTGCCATACAACTCCTAATAATTTTTTATTAATAACACAACAGTAGAATACTTCGCGCGCAGTGAGTATTATATAATAGCGGCGAAAATAGAATACTATATTTATTTTATATTTGCCGCAGCCAGCTTATAAACGCTTTTTTGATACGGCGCAATAAGTTCTGCGATTAAATTTCGGATTTAAAAGAATTAAAGAACAAGCGACGCCGCGCCTAATATTCCGGCATCGTTTGTCAGAGAAGCTTTTTTTACCAAAACTCTCGGATTTCCGTTCTGCATACCGTAGCAGTGACCGTCCATGTACTTTTGAAGAGGATTTATAAGAGCGTCGCCTTCATTCGATACGCCGCCGCCTATCAGTACTACGTCGGGACGAAAGATATTTGCAAGATTGACTATTCCTTCTCCGACGTATTTTACATAGTTATCTACCACTTGAATGCCGGCTTTGTCGCCGTGCGCTGCGGCTATAAAAGCCGTCCTGCCGCTGATTTTACCTTTTTCTTCGGCAATGGTTTTCATAAGTGTAAAGGGGTTTTCGGCGATAGCGGCTTTTGTCTGCCTGACGAGCGCGACCGCCGACGCATACGCTTCAAAGCACCCGCGCCGTCCGCAAGAGCATGGCTCGCCGTCCACACAGATAACCGTATGTCCGCCTTCCGCTCCGGCGGAAGCTTTGCCTTCAAATAATTTTCCTTCTATGATTATCCCCGTGCCTACGCCCGTGCCGAGCGTGACAAAAACGATATTTTGAACGTCCTTAGCCGACCCGAATCTATGCTCGCCGAGAGCCGCCGCATTAGCGTCGTTGTTGATAAAGACGGGCAAACCGTTAAAATGCTTATTTATCTCAGCTACTATCGGCACATTGATAAAATTGATGTTGTTTGAATATACTATGACGCCCTTAACCGAATCAATAGTTCCGGGTATGCCCATACCCAGCCCTTTTACGTCGGTAATTTTCAGATTTGTGTGCTGCAAAAGCTTGTTGATGAGAAAAGCAATATCGGATATTATGACGCGGTAATCGTCCGAATTTGCTTTTGTTTCTACGCTTGCCTTATATATAATCGTGCCGCTTTGGTCTACGACGCCGCCTTTGACGCTCATGCCGCCGATATCGATACCTATTATGTACATTACAAATAAATCCTTGTTAGTATTTTTGCCGAGAGATGTAGTTTTTGATTATTAAAACGCCGTAAGATAAGAGTCAACGCAATGCCGACGTGATAAATTCCGCGCTTCCTTCCACCGCGACTTCAAGACCGGCAGGGATAAATACCGTGTCGCCTTTACTTACCGATAGCTTTTCGCCGTCGCCGTATTTGATGACCGCGCTGCCGGAGGTCAAGGTCAGACTGATAAAGCAATTTTCCTTATAGAGCTGACATACCGAATCGAGCAGATAATATTCGGAAAAAAAGTACTTATTGTCCGCGACAAGACGCTTTTTGAAGGCGGCATAATCGACAAACGGAAAATCCGACTTTTCGGCTTTGCAAGCGGCAAAATTCATGACGTCGAGAGCCTTTTGGATATGAAGCTCACGCGGCTTGCCGTCCGCGCCCGTTCTGCCGAAATCGTATACACGGTAGGTCAGATTGGAATTTTGCTGAATTTCCGCAAGCGTTATTCCTTTGCCTATCGCGTGTACCGTACCCGCTTCTATCATATAGACGTCGCCGGGAGCGACCGGAATAAAATTTAATATATCGGTCAAGGTGTTTTGGCTTATGCGTTCCGCAACCTCCGTTCTGTCGGTGTCTTTTTTGAAGCCGAAGTATATTCCCGCACCGCTTTCGGCTTCCAGAATAAACCAAACCTCCGACTTGCCGTAGCTTTTTTCTTTTTCGAGAGCGTAGCGGTCGGACGGATGAACCTGAACGGAGAGATTTTGAGCGGCGTCAATGAGCTTAATGAGCATAGGAAAATGCGGAAAGGAAAGACATTTCTTGCCCGCAAAATCAGGGTGCGCTTCCAGCACTTCTATAAGATTGCGACCGTGCAGCGCGCCGTTAGCGATACGGCTCAAAGCGTCGGGATGAAGAGATAGCTCCCAAGACTCGGCAACAACATCGGAATTTGACGCTTTCCCCCATTTTTCTCTCAGTTTTACACCGCCCCAAATATAATCCTTGTATACGGGCGTGAGAAGAAAAGGATATTTTAACATATTTACCTGTTTGACGGCAAAAAAACAATACCGTTAATCCGTTTTGACACATAAATATGCCGTAAAAAACCGAGTCCTTTAAAAAAAACTTTACCGAAATTCGGAATTAAACGCACAAAACGTGAAAGCTTTTTGTAGCGCAAAGACTAACGTATGTCGAATTGCCAATCTATATATGAAATTATTATAAAAATAATATAATTCAAAATTCTTTTCTATTTATTATACAATAAATCCGATAATTACACAAGGCTTTTTGAGCCGATTAAAAATTTTTATCGGCTTATATTGCTAAACCGCTTAAAAATCGGTGTTTTAGGCGGTTTGCTAATAACAAGATTTTTTCAGTCTTTCGCTTAGGGGGCTATTTTATTTGTCCGGCAAAACCCGTCAGCTTGCTTCCGGACAGGCGTTCCACTCTGACAATATGCTTCAAATTGTCCGTTATCTCGCCTGCGGCTTTCTCTTCGGTATATACCGATTCGGGATAACCGCTTATCACGGCGTTTGCAAGATTTTGCTTTTTGTCGGCAAAAATATCGTGTATATATATTTTTTCCTTTAATGTCACGTTCAAGACGGACACGTCGGCGTCCGTCCGCACTACGGCTATTTTATTTTTTTTGCCGCCGCTTGCGTCTATCAAAAAAGCCGTTAGATTGAGTATATCAGTTTCGTCGGGGTTCATCGACAGCAGGCTGACGCTCAAAGCGCACAGCTCTTCCCAATTATCCGCCAAATCCTCCGTCCTGAAAGTGAAGATTCCGTCTATCGAATATTCGCCCGATTCTTCTATTATTCCGTACAGGATACCGCTCTCAATCCCCGCGTCAAAGTATATCAAAGCCGAGATGAGTATCGCCATTGCGTCGCTCACTTCTTCGCTATCCAAGCAGCCGGCAAGACGGTTTTTGATATACCGCGCCTTAAAATATATCAAAATCACATCGGTAATGATTTTGACTATACTGTGCGTTATGAGCGCGCCGTTTTCGTCCTCTCCGGCTATGTTGATAAAAAATCTGTTTTTACTTTCCTCCACAGCGTATGTCGCATACTTACATTTTGCGATTTCTCTCAAAATATAATCAAATTCTTTTCCGTATTGTTTGTCTATACTTACTGCCGTCGTCCACATTTTACCGCTTTCCCCCGCGCCGCGAATTGTTTGCATAGCAATTTGCGCTGTATATTTTATGCACAACGGCAAGCAATAATATTCAAAAATTTAAGGAAACACGGTATTTTTGACGGCAAATCGCGTCCTAATAAAAAACTGCCGCAAAAAAAAGCTGTCCGATTAGCTTTTACACTTCTCGGACAGCCTGATTATTTGCATTTACGGTTATTCTTGATAAGCCGATATTCTTTCTAACAGCTTCTTTTTCAATTCGATATTGCTTTCGAGCTTTTCTTTTTCCTTTTCGACAAGCTCCTTAGGAGCTTTCTCTATATACTTCTGATTTGAAAGCATTCCTTGTCCGCGAAGTATTTCTTTATCGGCGTTTTCGGCTTCCTTAGTCAGTCTGGCAATTTCCTTTTCGATGTCTATAAGGTCGCCGAGCGGTATCATGACGACGCCGAAATCAAAGACCGCCGCAGTGGTTTTTTCTTTGATTTCATTTTTGTCGGCGGCAAATATAATTTCTTCGGCGTTGCAAAGCTTCTTGATGTATACGGCGTTTTTGCACATATATTTTCCGTCGCCGCCTACGATATACATCTTGATTTTTTTTGACGGCAGGACTCCGGCTTCGGCTCTGATATTGCGCACGCCTTTGATGATGTCCATTATGCTTTCAAAGCTCTTATCCTTTGACGGCACGGCAAATTTTTTTAGGACTTCGGGCCAATGGCTTATCATGATGCTGTCGCTTATTTTGAGATTTTTGTCGGTCAAGGACGAATATATCTCGTCCGTAATAAAAGGCGCGAAAGGATGAAGCAGTTTGAGTATGTCTACCAAAACATAATTGAGTACCGCAAGGCTTTCGCCGCGCTTCTTGGCATTCTCCGAGTAAAGCGCGGGCTTTGACAGCTCTATATACCAATCGCAAAAATCATTCCAGACAAATTCGTAAAGCTTGGCGGCGGCAAGACCTATGTCGTATTTTTCGATAGACGTCGTGACGGCGCGTATCGTCTTGTTTAATTTTCCGATTATCCATTTGTCCGCGTCGCCGAGACGAAAAGAAAATATTTTCGGTATTTCGGTGTTTTCGGAATTGAGTATTACAAAGCGCGAAGCATTCCATATCTTATTCATGAAGTTGCGTGCGTTTTCTATCTTTTCTGTCGAAAACCTCGTGTCCGAACCCGGAGCTATTCCGATAGAAAGCGAAAATCTCAAAGCGTCCGCGCCGTAAACGTCGATAAGCTCTAACGGGTCTATTCCGTTGCCGAGCGATTTGCTCATCTTTTGACCCTTAGCGTCTCGGACTATTCCGTGTATCAAAACCTCCGAAAACGGCACGTCCTTCATGAAATGCAGCCCCGAAAAAATCATGCGCGCCACCCAAAAGGGTATGATGTCGTATGCTGTCACAAGAACGCTCGTCGGATAAAAATAATCTAAATCCGCCGTCTTATTCGGATATCCGAGCGTCGAAAAAGGCCACAATGCCGAGCTGAACCAAGTATCTAATGTGTCCCCGTCCTGCCTGATGTTTTTTGAACCGCAAGCGGAACAAGCGGACGGCGCGTCGTTTTCGACCATGACGTGCGAACAATCGTCGCAATAATACGCAGGTATTCTATGTCCCCATATGAGCTGACGCGAAATGCACCAATCCTTTATGTTGTTCATCCAATTAAGGTAGGTCTTCTCGTATTTTATCGGTACAAATTCTATTTTTTTGTTTTTGACAAATTTTATAGCCGGCTGAGCGAGCGTCTTCATCTTTAAAAACCACTGACGGCTGATGAGCGGCTCTACGACGGTATGGCAACGGTAGCATTCGCCGACGTTATGAGTATAATCTTCGGTTTTTTCTAACAGTCCGGCTTCGGTCAGGTCGCTGATGATTTTTTTGCGGCACTCGAAGCGGTCTAAGCCGGCATAGCCGTCTCCGGCTTCGGCGGTCATTTTGCCGTCGTCGTTTATTACCTTGATTACTTCGAGATTGTGTCTGAGTCCCACTTCAAAATCGTTCGGGTCGTGAGCCGGAGTGATTTTGACGGCTCCGCTTCCGAAGTCTTTTTCGACGTAAGCGTCGGCAACGATAATTATCTCTCTGTCCGTCAAAGGTAACTTGATTGTCTTATCTAAGACGTCCTTGTATCTCGTATCGTCGGGATTGACCGCGACGGCGGTATCTCCGAGCATCGTTTCCGGTCTTGTCGTCGCTACTATTATATATCCGCTGCCGTCGGAGTAAGGATATTTGATATGCCAGAGATGAGAAGGCGTTTCGGTGTATTCCACTTCGGCATCGGACAAAGCCGTCATACAGCTTGTACAGCGGTTTATTATTCTCTTTCCCCTGTAAATAAGTCCGCTGTTGTAGTATTTGATAAACGTGTCCTTGACGGCGCGGCTGAGATTTTCGTCTAACGTAAAGGCTTCTCGCGACCAATCGCAGGAAGAACCGAGTTTTTTTAATTGTTCGTTGATTTTACCGCCGTATTGCTCCTTCCATTGCCATGCGCGCTTCAAAAAATCCTCACGCGACATATCCTTTTTGTCTAATCCTTCTTTTTTGAGCTGTTCGGCGACTTTAAGCTCCGTAGCGATAGAGGCATGGTCCGTACCCGGAAGCCAAAGCGCTTCAAAGCCTTGCATTCTCTTAAATCTGATGATGATATCTTGCATCGTATTGTTAAGCGCATGACCCATATGGAGCTGTCCCGTGATATTAGGGGGCGGCATAACTATGGTGAAAGGCGTCTTGTTTTTGTCCGGACGCGCCTTGAAATAACCTTTATTTAACCACATTGTGTACAATTTGTTTTCATATGCTTTCGGGTTAAACACTTTATCCATAATACTCTCTGTGTCCTTTGCTTGTTTTTTTAAATAGACTTCTTAAATAACCTATCGTCATATGAGGATTATCTAACGGGTCTACCGTCTTAGGGCAGTTTTATACGGCGCGTTGCGCCGTATATTACTTTTTTATGTAATTACATTAGTTTATCGGTTTTTATCCGAAAAGCTTTTATTCCTTTTCGGAATTATCGGTATCGGCTTGTGCTTCGTCTTGTTCCTTGCCGACTGCGGTTTTTTGGGATTTTCCTACGACAATCTCCATTTTTTGCGCACCGTCCGGGACTTTATAGCCGAGTGCTTTTAATATCCCTGCGGCATAAATGGCTAACGCAAGAAGCGCAATCGCAACGGCAATCGACGATACGATAAATCCGGCAAGATATGCAGCGGCAGAATATTCGCCGAAAAATATTACAAAAACTCCTATCGAAAGCAGAAAAGACGCCGCCTTGCCGTATATATTAGCCGGCACGACAACGCGTTTTGTGATTAAAAAGAGTCCGACCAAAAGCATAAGCAATTCTTTGGCGGCAATAATTATCGTCAGTATGTAAAAAGGCGGAATTTTATCTCCGTATATAACGCTCAAACAAACCATGACGGTAATGTGCATGAGCTTGTCGGCTACGGGGTCTAATAGCTTACCGAGGTCGGAGACCATATTGTATCTTCTTGCGACATATCCGTCTACAAGGTCGGTAGACGCGCATATCAAAAATATGACAAGTCCCCAAATCATGTTAGCAAACATTACCGCAGCAAAAGCCGGTATCAGTAAGATTCGGACAAAGGTAATGATGTTCGGCGGAGTAAAAATTTTACCTTTCATATATGTTGTTTTCCTTAAAAAATGTTTAGGAGATAATGCTGATAATGAGATAAACTTAAAGCAAAAATTCTTTGCCGAAACAAAAAATCTTGCGGCGCAAGACAAAAATGCCTATCTGAAATAATTATAACATAAAAGCTTCTTGTTGTAAAGACAAAAATGTGCTTCTTTTTTACAAAAATTTTTCAAAAAAGCGTTTTACGGTCAAAAATTCTGCCATAAATGCGGCTCTGCGTCGCTCGGCATACGCCAATCGCCTCTCGGAGAGAGTGAGACGCTTCCTATCTTGACGCCGTCGGGAATGCAATTCCGCTTAAATTGATTTGCAAAAAATCTTTTGACAAAGACTTTGAGCCATTTTTTTATTACGGCTTTGTCATAGACGTCCTTGAAGGTCATTTCGGCAAGCCGCAATAGCTTGTCCGGCGAAAAGCCGAATCTTATAAAATAATACAAGAAAAAATCCTGCAATTCGTAAGGTCCTACGACGTCCTCAGTCTTTTGCTCTATCTCGCCGTCTTTCAGCGGTAACAATTCGGGTGATATAGGCGTGTCGAGTATTGCTCTCAGTATCTCCCCCGTCTTTCCGCCCAATCTCACGGCTTCGTATTTTACGAGATATTTTACAAGGGTTTTTGGAACGGAAGAATTTACGGCGTACATACTCATGTGGTCGCCGTTATAGGTACACCAACCGAGAGCAAGCTCCGACAGGTCGCCCGTGCCGACGACGATACCGCCTACGGCGTTTGAAACGTCCATAAGGACTTGCGTTCTCTCTCTCGCTTGCGCGTTTTCGTAAGCCGCGTCCTTTGCGTCTATATCGTGGCGGTTTTTTATATCGTTTAGGTGCTGTGTGACGGACGCGGTTATATCTATGCTTTCAAAATCTATTCCGAGAGCCTTCGCCAAGGCGCAAGCGTTTCCGTAAGTCCTGTCCGACGTGCCGAAGCACGGCATCGTTATCCCCAAGACGTCTTTTTGAGAACGTCCGAGAAGCGTCATAGCACGCGACGCCGCAAGCAAGGCGAGAGTAGAATCGAGTCCGCCGCTTATGCCTATAAGAGCTTTAAATCTCTGACCGAGTTTCTTCTTTAAGGCGTGCGCCTGCATACCGAGTATGAGCTCGGCACGGCTATTTAATTCGCCGCTGTCGTCAGGCACAAAGGGGTGCTTAGGATAAAGCCTTGTAAGCTGTGTTTCGTGTTTTTTCAGACTGAAATATTTGACGGTGTAGCCGTCGCTTTTTTCGTCGTAGTTTGCAAATTTTGTTCGCTCGGAATACAGCATATAGACATCCGTCTCCGATATTATCATGCCGTTTTCAAATAACGGTGATTCGGCGAGTAGCTTGCCGTTCTCGGCGATGATATTATGTCCGCCAAAAACTATGTCGGTGGCTGATTCGCCGTCGCCTGCCGACGCATAAATGTATGCGCAGAGCAGTCTGCCCGACTGACCCGTTACAAGGCTTCGTCTGTATTCCGCCTTGCCGACGGTTTCGTTACTTGCGGAGAGATTGACTATTACGGTCGCGCCTGCCTGCGCGTGAATGGCGGACGGCGGTGACATTACCCAAAGGTCCTCGCATATCTCCGCCGCCACCTTTAACTCCGGAAGCTCACGGCATACAAAGATTAGCTTAGACGACACGGTTATCTCCGTACCGTTTAAGACGACCGTTCCTTGAAAATCCTTTCCGGCGGCAAACTGCCTTTTGTCATAAAACTCATTGTAATTCGGTAAATAAGACTTAGGCACAAGCCCCAAAATTTCTCCGTTTTTGAGCGCGGCGGCTACATTGTAAATCCTACCGCCAAGCGTCAGCGGCAACCCGACAAAGACGAGTACGCCGCTCTCTTTCTTTCCGACGGTGTAAGCGCGTATATCGTCAAGCGCATTCTTCGCGCCTTCCAAAAGGGTCGTTTGATAAAACAAATCGCCGCAGGTATACCCCGTCACACAAAGCTCCGGCAGTACGAGAATATCCGCGCCGCGCACCGCCGCGTCAGTAATACTTTCCTTTATCCGCGCCGCGTTAAAAACGCAATCCGCCACCCTTATTTCCGGCGTCGCCGCCGCCGCCTTAATAAATCCGTGTTTCATTTCCCTTACCGCCCGGGCAAATCTTTTTAAGAAGTTTTTATTTATGGAATAATTATAACACAAAAATGATTGTTTTTTTCAATATAAATGCAAGAGATGTGATTTTTTTTAATAGATTAGTCCTATAATCATATAAGACAATCCATACTTATAATTTTTGCTCCTTTAACACTTCCCAATGACCCGACTTATCGCTACCGATGCGCTCGATATAGCCGCCGTCTTTTAAAGCTTTTATTTTTCGTTTGGCAGTAGAGATACTTATATCTAATTTGTCTTTTATTTCGTCCGCCGTGATTTTGGGATTTTCTTTAATTAAAATAAATACGACATCGATATCGTTTACAGTATCATTATCGGATTTTACAGTATCATTTTTGGATTTTACAGTATCATTTTTAGGATTTACAGTGTCATTATCTGTATTTACAGTATCATTTTTAGATTTTACAGTATCATTTTTAGATTTTACAGTATCATTTTTAGATTTTACAGTATCATTATCGGATTTTACAGTATCATTTTTAGATTTTACAGTATCATTATCGGATTTTACAGTATCATTTTTAGGATTTACAGTATCATTTACCGTCTTTACAGTATCATTTTTAGGATTTACAGTATCATTTTTGGATTTTACAGTATCATTTTTAGGATTTACAGTATCATTTACCGTCTTTACAGTATCACTATTTATTTTTGGGATATCAAGTAGCATTTCGCGGTTTTTTAAGATATTATTTTCGCCTAAAAGTAAATTGCCGAGAAAGCGAATAAGGAACTTGTCGGTTTTGTGAACGCCGTTGTTTAAGTTTTCATAATTTGCACGGACAAGGCTGTTTCTAAAATACCAAGAGTTTTCCGCAAACAAATCGTTATTTACGCTTTGAAAACCGAGCGTGCATAAATATTTAATCAAAAACACGGCGGTCGTCCGCGTGTTGCCCTCGCCAAAAATATGGATTTGCCAAAGCCCCGAAAGAAAAAATGCGATATGCTTTACGATATCTTGTTTTGAAAGCCCTTTAAATTTGAATTGTTTTTCACGGTAAAAATCGTACTCTAACGTTTCACGCAGGTTGTTTGCCGTCGCATAATAAACGGTATCGCCGTTAAGCACCCATTCGTCTTTTGTAATATTATAATCTCTGATTTTGCCCGCAAACTTATAAATCCCGTCAAAAAGTCTTTTGTGAATATTGAAATATTCGGTCGGCTTAAAAGAAAAGGTTTTTTCGGCTAATATTTCGGCAATTCGTGCGGAAACCTTGTCGGCTTCTTCAAGACGCTCCGTGTCGGTCGCCTTGACAAGACTTGTATTGTAGTAGCTGTCAAGTCTTGCCTTAACCTCGTCAATGGTAATATCGCCGTCAATATTTGCTTTTGCCGTTTCTATCAAATATTCGCTCGGCGTCAAGCCGTCAACCTGTTGTAAACCGATTGCCGTCTGCCAATTTTCCGCTTTTTCTTGCTTCTCCGGCTCACCGAGTCTTTTATATTCGTCAAAATTAGTCATTACTTTATACCCCGATAGAATAATTATAACACAGAAACGATTGTTTTTTAATGAAATGTGGGAGATATAATTTTTTAGATATTATAGAAATATCTCCGTTTAATTAAAAAAATATATTTAGTGGCTCACAGATGTTTTTCATAATTCATAGCACCGTGAAATACTCTGATGATATAAATTTCGTTTTTTTTAAGCTCGGACAATCTGTACATTACGATATAATTTTCGATAATCAGCTTGCGATAGCCTTCTGCTTTTAGCTTCTTTGTTTTGGGATAGCCGCCGATATTCGGATTTGCTTCAAGCAAATGTAAACGTTCCATAATTACATCGTGCATTTTTAACGCGCGGCTCACGCTGTCCGCAGCAATGTATGATACAATGTCTTTTAGGTCATTAGTTGCGGGTTCGGTAACGATTATTGTCCTTTTCATTTCTGCTCATCACTCCGCTTTATACGCTTTGATTGTATCAAGCATGGCTTTTGACGCTTGGTCTAATGAAACGGTTTTTCCGGCTTTTAGAGCAACCTCGCCTTCGCTCAAAGACTCATAAATGTTGAGCAGGGCTTCTCTCTTATCGTATTCTTCCATTGTCATAAGCACCATATCTCCCGTTCCATTTTTTGTCAAATAAATGGGCTGTCTTGTTTCTTTGGCTAATGCGGTCATTGCTACATAATTATTTCTCAGCTCTGACGCCGGTTTTATAATTGGCATATTTTTTCTCCCATATTTAATATAGTAATATTATATCAAAATATTGATAAGATTGCAACCGTTTCAAATTCATTTATCCGATATGCCTAAAAAAAATAAAAACCGCTTATAACAGCGGTTTTTAAGTGGTGGGAAGAGGTGGATTCGAACCACCGAAGTCAAAGACGGCAGATTTACAGTCTGCTCCCTTTAGCCACTCGGGAATCTTCCCATGACGATATGATAAAAGCGGTTTATCCGCCGGCAATATTCTTTGGAGCTGGCGAATGGAATCGAACCATCAACCTGCTGATTACAAATCAGCTGCTCTGCCTGATTGAGCTACGCCAGCAGGCCCGAAGGTGATTTTGGTGCCTCGAGGCGGAATTGAACCACCGACACGGAGATTTTCAGTCTCCTGCTCTACCGACTGAGCTATCGAGGCACGGTCTGACGCGAAAAAATAAATGGCGATCCGGAAGGGGCTCGAACCCTCGACCTCCAGCGTGACAGGCTGGCGTTCTAACCAACTGAACTACCGGACCGCATAAAATATATATGTCATCCCGAATAAGTAAGCTTACGAAGTAAAAAACGCAGGCTTTCTTGGGTAAATTTTTTTTATCCGGTCAAAACTTTTTCAGGATTTTGACCGGATAATAATGGTGGACCTTCACGGACTCGAACCGCGGACCAATCGGTTATGAGCCGACCGCTCTAACCAGCTGAGCTAAAGGTCCATGACGCTCCCGAAAGAGAGTGCAAGGGGTTATAAGGAAACAATGGTCGGGGTGAAGAGATTCGAACTCCCGGCCCCATGGTCCCAAACCACGTGCGCTACCAAACTGCGCTACACCCCGACAATCGCGACAACGACCTAAACAATCTTACTATATTATGGCTTTTCTGTCAAGAAAAAAGGGGCATTTTTTTGAAATATTTTTTTGAAAACCGTCTGTCGAGAGCTTTTAAGGCAAAATATATCTTCTTATACACGGGGGTTTACTTGGGCTGATTTTAGCAATTCAATACATAATAGATACCGCCGTCTAAGTTAGGATACAAGTCTATTATACAAAATAACTTTATGACGGAATAAAAAATAAACGGCGGTATAAACTACAACCATGAAAGACAAAAGCTATCAATATACCGACATGGCGGTAGAAATAAGCGGAATAAAGCAAAACAGTTCGGAAAATATCAACGGAAATATCAAAAAAAGCGTGTCTATTATACGCAAAACCGAAGAAAAAAGCTTCGGAAAGCCCGAAGGAAAATATATCACGCTCGAATGCGGAAATTTTTTTAAAGACGAAAAGATAAAAAAACAACTTAAAACGGCTTTGACGGAAGCCTTAAAGGAATTATTAGAACATTTGAAAATCACCGCTCCAAACAAAATTCTTGTAGTCGGCGTGGGCAATATTTTGATGACGGCGGACGCACTCGGACCGGAATGTATCAATAAAATAAATCCTGTAATCAACGGTGATTTGCGCCTTTGCACGCTCATTCCCGGAGTCATAGGCATGACGGGAATCGAGTCGCTTGACTTGGTATCCGCCGCCGCCGAAAAGATAAAGCCCGACCTTATAATTGCCGTAGACACTCTCGCCGCCAACAAAACCGAAAGACTGAGCCGAAGCTTTCAGCTATCCACATCGGGACTCCAACCCGGCGGCGGTGTGAAAAATCACCGTCCGCCCATTAATGCCGATACTCTCAAAATCCCCGTCATAGCCGTCGGCGTTCCGCTTGTGGTCTACGCCGTAAATATAGCCAAAGACATAATCGAAGCCTACGGCAATGAAATGGTCGTCAAAAAAAACTTCGCGGCAGAAAAAAACAAAAGGTTTTTTGAAATGTTTAAGGATATGATAGTCACAGTCAAGGATATAAACGTAGCCGTCGGCGAATGCTCGGATATAATCGCCGATGCGATAAATAGTTTGGTTGATCCATAAAAAATAAGCCGATATATAGAATACATAATCTATTTATGTATTCCATATATCGGCAAAATTCACTTCAAAAATAAAGTTTTTCGCACTCCCTGTGAGCTTTAATCTACAAAATCAAATTCGATGTCGCCGACTATGACGGTGTCTCCGTCTTTTGCTCCGCTCTCATACAGCTTATCTATGACGCCCTTATCGCGCAAAACGCGCTGAAAGTAGCGGAAGGATTCGTCGTTGTCGAGAGATACGTTGCGTTCGAGTATGCGGACGAGTCCGCCGACGATTTCGTAAACGCCTTCTTTTTCGGTGACGATTTCAAAGCTGTCGTCGCTGTCGTTTGCGTTATCATAAGAATAGCCGTCCGTAGCGATAGGCGCGAGCGGCGGAAGCTCTTTGAGTGCCTTATACACGGCATCAAGCAATGCTTCGAGTCCAAAATTTGTCGCCGCCGATATCGGAATGACCTTTCTTTTTGCCTTTTTTTGAAATTGCTCCAAAAACGTTCCGTCGTTTAATAGGTCGGACTTGTTTGCGGCTATTATCTGAGTTTTTTCGGCTAAGACCGCGCTGTAACCCTTTAATTCCTTGTTAATGGCTTTAAAATCCTCGTAAGGGTTGCGTCCTTCGCTTCCGCTTATGTCGACGATATGCACTATCAGTCTTACGCGTTCGATATGCCTTAGGAAGTTATGGCCGAGTCCCGCACCCGTACTTGCTCCTTCGATAAGTCCCGGAATGTCGGCGATGACGAAGCTGTCGTCATAATATTTGACGACTCCGAGATTCGGGCTAAGCGTCGTAAAATGATAATTTGCGATTTTGGGCTTTGCATTCGTCAAGACCGACAAAAGAGTGGATTTGCCGACATTCGGAAAGCCGACAAGTCCGACGTCGGCGATTGTCTTTAATTCCAAAGTCACCCAAACCTCGTTGGTTTTTACACCGTGCTGGCTAAATTCGGGAGCTTGGCGCGTAGGCTTGGCAAAACGGGCATTGCCCTTGCCGCCTCTGCCGCCTTTGAGTACGACTCTCGTTTCGCCGTCGTAAAATAAATCCGCGATTGTTCTGCCCGTTTCTTTATCTCTTATCACCGTTCCCATCGGGACTTTGACGGTAATGTCCAAGCCGGATTTGCCGCTGCTGTTATTCATCGAACCGTTTTCGCCGCTTTCGGCAAAATATTTTCGCTTATATTTAAAATCTATCAAGGTATTGATGTTTTTGTCCGCGACAAAAACGACGTTGCCGCCGTGACCGCCGTCGCCGCCGTCCGGTCCGCCCGCCATGACGTATTTTTCCCTATGAAAAGAAACCGCGCCGTTGCCGCCGTGACCCGATTTTATCAATATATCCGCTTTGTCTATAAACATAAATTTTACTTTCCGCTCAATTTTTTTATAATAGCTTGCGCCGCCGTTTTTCCGTTGCCCATAGCGAGAATGACCGTCGCCGCGCCCGTCACGGCATCGCCCGCCGCATAAATGTATTCCTTTGACGTTTCAAAAGCTTCGTTCACGGCGATAGTTCCGTGCGGATTAAATTTCAAAAATGACGATGAATTTTTTATTATAGGATTCGGACTTGTGCCGAGCGCGATTATCACTTCGTCGCAATCCAAAATATATTCGCTGTCGGGTATCGGAATAGGGCGTCTTCTGCCCTTTTCGTCGGGATTGCCGAGCTGCATTTCGATACATTGCATTCCGGTTACCTTGCCGCTTTCGCCGATTATCTCGACGGGGGCTGTCAAAAGTTTAAAGATTATGCCTTCTTCTTCGGCGTTGTTTATTTCGTCACGCCGTGCCGGCATTTCTTCTCTTGACCGCCTGTATACAATGCTCACTTCGCCTGCGCCGAGCCTAAGCGCGGTGCGCGCCGCATCCATAGCGACGTTGCCCGCGCCGACGACGGCGACCTTTCTCCCGACAAAGACGGGGGTGGCGGAATCGATATCGTAGGCTTTCATGAGATTTACTCTCGTCAAAAATTCGTTAGCCGAATATACGCCGTTGAGATTTTCGCCTTTTATATTCAAAAAGAGCGGCAAACCTGCACCCGTTCCGATAAATACCGCGTCAAATTCGTCGGATAAATCCTCCAACAAAAGGGTTTTGCCTATGACGATATTGGTTTCAATCTTTACTCCGAGACGTATAAGAGCGTCGATTTCCGATTGAACGAGAGCTTTTGGCAGACGGAATTCGGGAATTCCGTACACAAGCACGCCGCCCGGCTTATGAAAGGCTTCAAACACCGTCACTTCGCAGCCGTACGCCGCAAGCTCGGCGGCGACGGTAAGGCTTGCAGGACCGCTTCCGACCACCGCTATCTTAAAATTGTTTTTTTGCACGGGCGCGTCAGCGATAAGCCCGTTTTTTGCGGCAAAATCGGCGGCATAGCGTTCGAGCGCGCCTATGGCGACTGCACCGCCGGCTTTCGGGTTGTTGCGGACACAGAGTTTTTCGCATTGCTCTTCTTGGGGGCATACGCGTCCGCATATACCCGGAAGATGATTGTTTTTTATGATTTCGAGATAAGCGTCGATTGTTTTATTTTTTTTGATAAGGTCGATAAATAAAGGTATGTTCGTACCTACGGGACAACCCTGAACACATCTCGCATTCTTGCAATTCAAACATCTGTCCGCTTCGGTCTTTGCCGATTTATCGTCAAAGCCGAGCGCGACTTCCGAAAAATTTTTTATTCTGTCCTGCGGCGGCTGCTCGGGCATCCGCTGCCTATTTATCGGTTCGGGCATTTTTTTGCTCCTGAAAATATTATAATTTTGTTTGGAAATTTTCGCTTAAAAATTATCTCGTTTGCACGGTGCAATTTATTTGTTTTGCAATCTGCAAATATGTTCCTTTTCTTTTTCCTTATAAAATCCGGCGCGGTTCATTGCTTCTTCAAAATCCACCTTATGTCCGTCAAATTCCGGACCGTCCACACAAGCGTATTTTGTCACGCCGCCGACCGTCAAACGGCAGCAGCCGCACATTCCCGTGCCGTCAACCATGAGCGCGTTCATGCTTATTATCGTGTGTATTCCGTATTCCGCCGTCAGCCTTGTCACGCCGCGCATCATCGGCATAGGGCCTACCGCAAAAACCGCGTCGTATTTTTTGCCGCCGTCGATAAGCTTTTTTAGCATATCGGTGACAAAACCCTTTTCGCCCTTAGAGCCGTCGTCCGTCATTATATAGAGATTGTCGGCGTATTCGCCGAGTTCCTTTTCGTAAGTCAAAAGCGATGCGGTTCGTCCGCCCAATATAACGTCGGATTTTTGCGACGTATTTGTCCTTAGATATTTGACCTGCGGCAATATAACGGCAGAGCCGATGCCGCCTGCAACGTGCAAAATGTTGCAAAAACCGCTCAAATCGGTAGGATTGCCGAGCGGTCCAGCAAAATCCTCGACAAAATCACCTTCGTTGAGCTTGGCGAGCTTCATGGTGGAAAATCCGACCGACTGAACCAAAATCGTTATGCTGCCGCTTGTCCTGTCGTATCCGGCGATTGTCAAAGGCACTCTTTCGCCGTCTTTATCGACGCGAAGTATTATAAACTGACCCGGCAAACATCTCTTCGTTATGTTGGGTGCATCGATGACAAATTCGACTACGTTTTCGGTTAGATTTCTTTTTTTTAGTATTTTGTACATAGCTTCCCGTATATTTTTAAATTTTTTATTCTAAAACGGTATTTAATAAAATACATAATCTGTTTAGGTATTATCGTTTTTGATATTTTTATCGATATAGTGCTTGCAATAAGACGTTATAGGACACTCATAGCATTTTGGATTTCTTGCGACGCACAAATATCTGCCGAAGTTGACCAAGAGTATATGCGCTTTGCCCAATCGCGCGGCGTCCAAAAGAGCCGTCACGGCAAGCTCGACCTTGTAAGGGTCGTCGCTTCGTATAATGCCGAGCCTATTCGCGACCCGTAGGACGTGCGTATCGACGGCAAAAGCATTTTGTCCGAAAGCTTCGGAGAGAATGACGTTTGCGGTTTTTCTGCCGACTCCGGGAATGCGGACAAGGTCATCGAAGCCGAGCGGTACTTCTCCGCCGTATTCCGATAATATCATTTTGGCGGCGGCTTTGAGAGATTTGGATTTGTTTTTGTAAAACCCCAAAGGATAGAGATATTGCTCCAATTCGGCGTCGTCCGCTTCCGTATAAGCCGCCGGCGAAGGATATCTTTTAAAAAGAATCGGGGTCACTTGATTTACGCGTTTGTCGGTGCATTGAGCGGACAAAATAACCGCCGTCAAAAGCTCGAACGGCGAATTATAACCGAGTTCACAGCGAGCGTTCGGAAAACGCTTCGTCAATTCGTCTATTACCGCGTTCAGCTCTTGTTTATCCATATCCGTCCGTCCAAAAAATAACGGCGAAAATTTTCCGCCGTTATATTGTTCCGTTTATTATTTGTCGTTTCTGAAACGTCTCAAAAATGCCGGCGTACTGTTGTCATTGACATTGACTCTGGAAGTGTTTTGCTGAGAAGCTCCGTAAGTCGGTTGCTGTGGCTGTTGCTGCTGATATCCGTATCCGGCGGAAGGCTGCTGACGTTGCGGTTCGGTCTGGACGGGATTGAAATTGTAAAGCTTTTCGTCATCTGAAAGCGTAGTCGCCGTGACAGGCGCGCCTCCGCGTACGTCTCTGTTGCCTTGAAGCATAGTTCCGGTCGAACGCGCCGCGCCCTTAGCTTCTTTCGGGGCTTGAAAACCCGTAGCGATTATAGTTATCACTACTTCGTCTTTTAAATTTTCGTCGATTCCGGCACCGAAGATGATGTTTGCGGAAATATCCACGACGTCCTGAACAAGACGGCAAGCCTCGTCAACTTCGGATAGCGAAAGGTCAAGTCCGCCGGTGACGTTTAAGATAACGCCGGTAGCCCCTTCGATACTTGTTTCGAGAAGCGGACTTTGAACGGCCTTTCTCACGGCGTCGAGAGTACGGTTTTCGCCTTTACCCTGTCCTATACCCATGTGAGCCAGACCTTTATTCTTCATTATAGTTCTGACGTCGGCAAAATCGAGATTGATAAGCGACGGCGTAACAATCAAATCGGACACGCCCTGAATACCTTGGCGGAGAACGTCGTCGGCGACTTGGAAAGCCTTTATGATAGGCGTTCCTTTCTCCAAAACCTGCAACAGCCTGTCGTTAGGAATGATGAGCAGCGTGTCGACAAATTTTCTGAGATTTTCTATGCCGACGGCGGTGTTTTCCATACGCTTCTTGCCTTCAAATTTGAAAGGCTTTGTGACGACGGCTACCGTAAGTATACCCAATTCCTTGGCTATCTCCGCTACTATCGGAGCGGCTCCCGTGCCTGTACCGCCGCCCATTCCGGCGGTAATAAAGAGCAAATCCGTTCCCTTCAAAAGCTCCGTTATTTCCTTTCGGCTTTCGTCTGCGGCCTTTTGACCGATATCGGGGTCGGCACCCGCGCCTAATCCCTTTGTGAGATTTTGACCTATTTGCAGTTTTACCGGAGCTTTTGACAGACATAAGCTCTGATAATCCGTATTTATCGCAATAAATTCAGCGCTCTTGATATTTGCGCTTACCATTCTGTTGACGGCATTATTGCCGCCGCCGCCTACACCTATTACTTTTATTTTTGCCATCATTGACGGAGAGTAATCAATCATCGTTATTTGCCTCCAAACGTTTTTTGAAAATTTTGTTTAAAAAACCCTTTTTTGATACACCGCTGTCTTTGTCGTTTTCGTCCGGCGTATTGCCGCCGGCAATATTGATAAGCCCGAAAAGCGATGAGAAGTGCGGCTTATCGAAGTTAGGAACATTAGGCGCAATTATTTCTATGTTTCTGTCCGTAAGCTCGGACAAAAACTCCTTGACGCCTTTTATATAGCTCAGACCGCCGCCCGTTAAAAACAACGAGATATGTGACGGACAGTCATAAGTGCTTTTTTTGATACAGGCATTTATAATGTCTGCAAAATCCTCTAAGCGAGCCGAAACGATATCGTTTAAGGCTTTTAAAGGAATGTTATCGGCTACGTTTATGCCCGTATCGTATGAACGGGTCAAATCGACTCCCGATTTTAATTTTTCCGCATTGCCGAAAGGAAGCGAAAAAACTTCGGATATGTCGGCGGTTACGTTGCCGCCGCCAAGCGAAAAGGATGCCAAATGCAAAATCCCGTCGCCGCGTAATATAGCAAGGCTTGAAGTAATATATCCTATATCCGCAAAAAGTATGTAATGGTCTCTCTGTTCCGGCTCGAAAAGATACATTATTTCCGCCCAAACTGACGAAACAAATTCGGTTTCGATGTCAAGCGCAGAAAAAATGGCCTCGAATTGTTCGATAAAAGACCTTAGACATCTGACATAAGAAACAAGCGCGCGAAGCTGTTCGGACATAAGTCCTCTCGGCTCGATGATACGCTTGTTGTCCGTCAACAAAAAATATACGGGAGAAATATTGACCGTCTCAAAAAGGTCGTCGTCCTGAAAACGGTCTCCTTTTTTGAAAAGTAAAGCAATCTCATCGTTTGTTATCTTTTTTTGTTTGCCGAAATACAGCGCGGGCTCTTTGCATACGGAATAAGAAAACTCCGAAGGTACTCCGATAAAAATCTTTTTTATCGTTCGCCCGGAGGACGCTTCCGCTCTGTTTACGGCGGAAACAACCGCCTGTCTTATTTCCGAAGGGTCAAGCCATTCGCCGTTATAAAAGCCGGAGTATTCAGCCTCTCCGACTCCGCGGACGAATATATTCGACCTGTTGTTTTTTTCCGCTACGGCGGCACGGATTTTTTCCGAACCGATATCCAAGACGGCAATTTCGTTATTTTTAGGCATTTATGTAAACCTCTTAAGTATCACGCAATATTTACACGGAATAAAAACTAAATTCCGTTACCGTCTTTCTGCTCTTACAGCGGCGTTTTTGAGCTTGACAAGACATTCGTTGACAATTTCCGTTTCTTCGTCCGACTTATAAAAAGACCGCGCGTCGGATATCATAGCAAAGACCTTTTTGAGTGTGGCGGCGGAAGTTTCCTCTCCGCATATCAGAGCGACGTTTTCGGCTATCGCATAAAGTCTCTCCATTTTGAGTTCTTTGTTTAAGCCGTCGGTTTCATTGATAAAATAATACCTTTGGGCTTCCGTTTCTTCTTTGATTATTCTCTCGATGAGAGCCGACGCTCTGGCGAGTATGACGCTTGACGGTTCGATTAGTCTGCCGTTATCCTTGATGCCGACTGAATCGTCCAATGCATAGACAAGCTCATAAAAGCTTTCGGAAAGCTCCGTATCTAAGGCGGCGGCGCGTAGTTTCAGAGTATATCTGAATATGACCGCCAACACAAGCGGCAATATAGCCGCTATACCGAATGCCGCTCCGTCATGGAAAGTAACCGCAGCGGACAAAAGAAATGCCGCGAAGATTACCAAATCGTAGATTGCAAAAAAAGTCTTGTTGCGCGCACGGTCGGCTTTGAGCTTGATACATTCCGCTTCGGTCAAAAAAGAGCTTGGTCTGCCTTCGGTCGTTTCAAAATAAGCCGAAAGCCTGTTTTGCATTGCCTGCGGAAAATAGACGACATAATTTTTGTCGAAAAATTTGAAGGTGTTGCCGACTATTTTGATAGACGGGTCGCTAAGATAGCCGACGGCTTTTTTAAAAGCCGAAATATAGCCCTTTTGCTTTTTTTCGGAAAGAAGAAGCGTTACCGCAAAAGCCGCTACAACGATGATTAAAAAAATTAGAAAGACATATTCCGGCTTTACTTTTGCAAAACCGTCTTTTAATACGTTGTAAAATTCACTCATATTCTCTCCGGTTTTCCGTATCGGTAGCGCGGCAAAAATGTGCTGTGCAGTCAAAAATCGCGCCTTTCCCGTTCGGAATATTTTATTACTTCAAACAGTATATCAAATAACCCCGTAAAAGTCAATAATTTAAATAAAATTTATTGCCCCGTCAAGAAATAAAATTGATTATTTTTCAATCTGCGGACTTTTAAGGCGTAATTTCCGACATTTCTTTCCGATATATCGTCGCAGGTACAATTAGTAGAAAATTTTTACGGCGTATACAATATAAAGCGTAAATATAGAAATTTATTATCTCCGTCTTGTTTTAAGATTTTTGCAACGGTATGCGGCGGCTTGTCATTATAATAGCTTACCCGCCTGCCGCAAATATTATTTCTTGTGCGCATGATGTAATATGTGCTTGTTCGCGGGGAAATATGACACCATATCTCGGTTTTTGACGGCGCAGTGCAAATGAGATATATTTTATCGGACGCATCCGAGAGCATTACTCGATATCGGCTTCTTCTCCGCCTGCGGTTTTATCACAGACCCAATTCTCGGCACAGCTCTTCTAAGGACTGCTCCGGCTTTACCGACGCGAGATTTGTAAAATCTCTTCTTTCGGCCGGCTCGGCTTTTTCGGGGGCGGCAACGGACGGTGCCGAACGGTATCCGTTTGAAATAGACTTTATTCCGTACGGTAATTCATAATCGGTTATGTCGCCGTCCGGCTCTTCGCCGTCGATAGCGTCGGTCTCCGCCGAGCATTCTCCGCCCAATTCTTTTTTGATGTTTTTGATAATCTCGCCGTAAATCTCTCTTTCGCCGCCGCTGCCGAATAAGCGTTCGGTTTCATTCCTGTATTGCGTCAAGATTTCGTCGTTAGCCGACGGAAGGGCTTTTTCGGTGATTATCCCGAAATCGTTTTTGAGTATTTCTCTTATCTCCGTTTCTGCCTTGATATAATGCGCCTGACATTTTTTGTAATCGTCGTTGTCGTATTTTTTCATGCCGCTTTCAAAATAGCTTGTCCACTTCGCCTGCAAAAGACGTATCCTTTGCCCTTCGAGAGCATACTTGATTTTTACCGCCGACATTATCTCCTTTGATTTTTCGTTCGCGGCTATCAGGGCGTTCTTTACGTCGTCCTCGCGTCCTTTCATTTCCTTTATTTTGACGGCGAGTTTTAGATTTTGATTTTTTAGCTCGTTGATTCTGAGCTTTTGCTCTTTGAGCTTATCTTCAAGATACATATTGTTTTTTGTTATATATTCGTCTACCTCTTTTGAATCATACCCCTTTTTGACAACGGAAAATCCCGACATAAAGCCTCCCCCAAAAAAGCCTTTGCGGCTTTTTGAATATATTTTATATCGGGATTATTCCATAAGTCAACGGGGTTTTTTGACATTTTTTATCCAAAAAACGTGATTAATTCAAAAATTCCGTAATAAATGAAAATTTAAGAGTTTTATTCATATTAATTGTGTATTTTTTGAGCGTCAAAGGGCCGCAGCTATTGCTTCCGCTTCCCCTTACAAAGCCGTCCAACGAGAGATTAACGGTGTTCGTTTCCTTTAAATCCTCTTGGTGTTTTGCCGCCGCAAGCTGCTTGACGGTGAAGTGCGCCGCGTTAAAATTGAAATTATCTACGGCTTTTCTGATGAGCAATCCGTTGTCCTTTGCGTCGCTCAGCTTTAAATACCTTATCTCCGAACGGTTGCCGCTGTCTTGCGGTTTTATATACCTTTCGCGTAAATCCCCTACCTTTTTGTTGTAGATACCGACGGGTGCATGGTCGGTCATATCTGGCAAGGACTCGTTTTGTCCGCGCCCGAAGTATTCTATATTTTCAAATTTTCCGTCAAGCTCGACGTTCAGTCCGAATCTCGGAACAAGCGCCATTCTCTTGTATATCCGACAAAGAAGCGCGGTCACTTTGAGCGACGCGGTAACGGTCATTCTGCCCTTGCCGTCGATTATATAGAGAACCTTGACGGCGTACATTTTGAATTTACCGTCTAAGCCGTAAGAAATCTTTACTTCGACCTTTTTGTCCGCACTTTTTGAATGCTTGGCGGTTTCGGCATATTTTACCGAAAGCTTTTTTAAACGAAGCCGCAAATCGTCCGTGCCGAATTGCTTATACAAGACCTTTATGAGATTGTCGTTGTCCAACGGAGCTCTGTATACGGACGGATAAAAGCCCGTCAAGCCGCTTTCGGGCTTTGTATTTAAGTATTCTCTTTCTTTGTGTTTAAGGCTGGTCATGAGTCCGCTTTTTTTGTCAAAAACGATACTGCCGCCCTTAAATTTTATCAATATTATATCGGCGTCTTGGGTATATTCGGCTTTGTATTCCGTTTCGTCGGGCAAAATCGGGCGTGCTAAGTTAAGCTCCGTCTGTTCTTCGCTTATAATATGTCCGTCTCTTTTGTCCGTACAGACAAAATTTATATGATAATCGTTGTTTTTGTCGGGCTTTTTGTGCGGTACTGTTATCTTTATGCTTTCTTCCGGCGGTATATCGACGTCAATTTTTCCGCGTGCCGTTTCGATACCGTTTTTTAAGAGCTTCCAGGTGACGTCTATATATCCCGACGACAAAAATCTGTTGTTATTTGTCATTATATACGCACCGTTTTGCGTTTCGTCCGCGCTTATCATGAGCGGTCGGTAAACGGCTTTCATATTGAGCGCACCGGTATGCGGTCTGCGGTCGGGATAAAACAATCCGTCCACACAAAAATTTCCGTCGTGCTTCTCTTCGGCGTGGTCGCCGCCGTAGGTGTATTTGTATTTTGCATTCTCTTCCGTATGCTCTGCGGCATGGTCCAAAAACTCCCATATACAGCCGCCCATCAGAACGTCGCTCTTATAAAAGGCGTCGGCATATTCGCGCAAATTGCCCGGACCGAAGCCCATTGCGTGAGCGTATTCGCAAAAGAAATACGGGACTTTGCGGTATTTGGGCAAGCCAGTCTTATTGACGACGCCGTTGACGTGGCGCATAAAGGGATACATCGTACTCATGACGTCGTAATGCAGACGCTTATGCGTATGCCTTGCGCCTTCGTAATGAATCGGGATTTTTGTCCCTTCCGCTTTTAAAAAAGCGTAGCAAGCGTCCTGATTTTTGATACCGCCGGCTTCGTTGCCGAGCGACCACAGCGTGACCGAAGGATGATTTCTGTCCTTATAATACAGACGCTTTACGCGGTCGATATAATGCTTCTCCCATTTTAAATCGTCGCTTATACGGTTCATGCCCGCCTGTTTGTTAAATAAATTTGACTTTTTGGGGTCAAAACAGCCGTGTGTTTCGATATCGGCTTCGTCGATGACGTAGAGTCCGTATATGTCGCAAAGCGTGACAAAAATCGGGTCTTTGGGATAATGAGAAGTGCGCACGCCGTTGACGTTGTACTCTTTCATTAATAATATGTCTCTTTTTAGCTCTTCGGGTGTCATGACATAACCGCCGTGCGGCGTGCTGTCGTGATGATTTACGCCCTTTATCTTGATTTTTTTGTCGTTAAATTTAAAGACGTTTCCGTCAATTTCGATATTTTTAAAACCCGTATAGCTGCGTATGCAATCAAGCAGAGTATTTTCTCTTTCGAGTATTATATAAAGGTCGTATAATGCGGGTATTTCGGCGTTCCATTCTTGCACGTTAAGATTTTCGAGAAGTAAAATCGGATTGTTATCGTTGACGTTTACGCTTGCCGAAGATAATATCTCTCCGTTAAAAGACAATTCGGCTTTTAAGGTAAGCCCGTCCGTGATTGCTTCGGCTTGATAGGCTTTGATAACGGCACTCAATTTCAAATTGTAAGTACCGTCGGCGTTTTTTGAAGTATCGGCATAATAATCATATATATAGGTATCATTATATTCGGTAATAAAGACGTCTCTGAATATTCCGTTTTCTCTGAACATATCCTGACATTCGAGATAAGTACCGTTGCACCATTTAAAGACTACGGCAACAAGCTCGTTTTCGCCTGATATTATGTACGGGTCGATGTCAAATTCCGCACTGTTATGACTGCCTTCGCTGTAACCGACATATTTGCCGTTGACGTAGACGTTTACGCAGGAAGCTACTCCGAGAAAGGTCAGAATATGATGTTTGCCGACCGTTTCTTTTATATCGAATTTTTTGCAATACACGCCTACGGGGACGTCTTCGGGAAAAAACGGCGGATTTGTATCGAACGGATATCGGACGTTGAGATATACGGGCGGCTCATAGCCCGTTCTTTGCCAACAGGACGGAACCTTTATATCGTCAAAATCGGTGTTGTCGGTATCGATGATATCGGGAAGCGCCGACACCTTATTGTAATATTTAAATTTCCAAGCCCCCGACAGTACGTTGACTCTGGAAGATTTGTATCTTTCGTCGATAAAAGCCGTCTGCACAGCTTCTTGATAGGACGCAAAAGGAATAAAATAACCTCTTGCGTCTAACTTGTTTTTTTCAAAAATTTCAAATTTTTTGTAATCGGTCTTTTCAATGTTGTAAAGCATAAAGTGAGTCCCTCGTTTAAATGTTTTTAATATTAGACTTGTATCCTAACTTAGGCGGAGATTTTTTAGAGCTTTTGAAAAATCAACATTAAAATTATACCATAAAATTTTTTAAATTTCAATAGACCTATTGCAAAACTAAATTTGTATAGATAAGGTATAGATTTTTGTATCTGCCGGACCGGGCGTAGTGCTATGCTTCGGTTTTTGCGCATAAAAAAGCGGCAATAATTACATTGCCGCCTTAGTATTGGATTTTTATTTAATACGTTTTACAGTCCTTTTTCGTCGTACAGGATTATAGCGTCCGAAACGATATCGAAGGCTTTGCCGTATACTTCGGGTGCAAGGTTGTCCTTTGTGTCGCGGCGCGTATGGTAATAGTCTTGAAGGTTGTGGGACATAGCTGCAAGGCAAGTGGATTTTATACCGGCCTGAGCAAAAGCTCCAGAATCGGTCGCGCCGAGTGAAACGGTAGCGTATTTCAAATCTACGCCGTTATCCTTGCCGGCTTCTCTGACGAGAGCCGCGACGTCAAGGTCGGTTTTGACTATGCCGTTGATGTCCTTTGTATAAAGTGAGAAATGCTCGGCTTCGCGCAAGGTTTCCATACATATGACAATCGTTTCGACGTCTTTAAATTCTTCCTTGTGAGCCGCCGCAAAAGCCTTTGCGCCCCTGAGTCCGGCTTCTTCCGAACCGGAGATGAGAACACAAAGCTCGGTGTTTTTGAGCTTGATACCGTCTTCTTTAAAAGCCTTAGGCACTGCAAGCGAAACATAACACGCCGTAAGGTTGTCGTTTGCGCCGTCAACCACGACTTTTTTGTCATGGAATTTGTAGAGCGCGACCCAAAATACGATAAAAATCGCTCCGATAATGCCGAGAATCAATGTGAGAGTGCCGCTCGCCACATTAAAGCCTACGCCGTTGTTATTTATGATAGATATAATGGAAATCACTATTACATAGACCGCACCGATTACCGCAGCCAAAGCCACTCCGAGTAGACCTTTCATGCCGAAGAGATAATGCCAATGCCATTCCTGCGTCGCATCTGCGTGACCGTTGATGATTATTCTTCTTTTTACTTCTTCGGTAGGCTTTATCACTCCGTAGACGTTGACGGATTTTTCTTTTTTGTAAAGGGGGTCAAACAAGGTCTTGTATAATAAGAGCTGTGAAACAAGCGGAACAAAAGCCAAAATGACAAGTATGATTGACAGTATCGGGAGAAAGAAATAAACTGCCAAGCTCAAAATTAACAAGCTGGCGGTTATGTAGAGCCAATCCATAAAGGCATTCGGATGAAGGTCAAAATCCTCCGATACGACGCTGTCGCAGGTCTTAGAAAGCTCGGACTTAAAATATTCCTGAGCATCTCTTTCGCCCTTACCGCCCGGTAAACGCTTTTCAAAGGTGTCGATAACATACCCGATACCGTCGGTCATGTATTCGACTGATTTTGCTCTGGTTTTTTCTGAAATCTTCATTGTTTGCTCCTTATAACAAAATTTAAAGATAAAACGAATCACAAATACTATAAAATTATAATGTAAACCGACAAAAAAAACAACTATATTTGACAAAGAATTTGCCATTTATCAATACTTTTTTATTTTTTTCGCCACAACAACGCGCATAGTATTATACAAACCGTGCATTTGCGTAATACTCTACGCCCAAAAAACGTTTGAAATAAAAAAATATGCACGGAATAACGCCGTGCATAATATAGTTTAAAAAAAGACACCTACAAAATTATTTGAAATATTTGGCTTCTATCTCGGTAATCTTATCCAAACGGCGAATATGTCTGCCGCCTTCAAAAGGCGTGGTCAGCCATGCTTTTACGATTTTTTCCGTTAGATTTTTGTCGACGATACGGCCGCCTATCGCTAATACGTTGCTGTCATTGTGAGCCGCAGTAGCCTTTGCCGAAAACTCGTCGTTGCAGACAGCCGCTCTGATACCCTTTATCTTGTTGGCACAGATAGCCATGCCTATGCCCGTTCCGCAAAGCAGTATCGCCTTTTGGCATTTACCGGCGTTTACGGCTTCGGCAGCCGCCAAAGCAAAATCAGGATAATCGCAGGACTCACCGCTGTACGTTCCGTAATCCAAATATTCAAATCCGAGCATGGTTATACAATTTATCACCGACTCTTTGAGTACGATACCCGCCGCGTCGCATCCTATGGCAATCTTCATTTAAAACCCCCCGTAAGAGAAATCGCAGATTTAAGTCACGGCGTCGGATATATACGGCGGAGTGAATTAATCGGCGGCTTCAATGATATAATTATATCAAATTATACCGTAAAAGGCAAAGGAAACACTGCGTAAATGCGATAAAATTTTTTTGCCGATTTTTGCGCGGTATATTTGTACTCAAAGGCTTATTTTTTGATTTCATCTGCAATTCTCTTGCCGAAATCCTTTATATACCGTCCGAAATCCTTTAAAGCTCCGCCCGTTTCGGTAAGCTTTTGCTTGAAGCCGTCTTTTGTGTAAGCGCCGCTATTTGTTTCCGCACCTATCGATTGGGTTTCGCCTTCGGTCTCGTCGGGTTTTAGATACCACTTGCTCCTAACCTTGACAAAATCAAGCTCTACCGCCTTATCGAGCTTTTCGCCCTCGCCGTTCGCCTTATACGTCACGGTCAAAGTACCTTTTTCATTCTCCTTGCCGCCGCTTACCTTAGCATAGCTCTTAAAGGTTACGCTCTTGGCTTCGGCTTTTTCTTCGCTTGACATATTTTCAAAGATTTCTTCGAGATACTCGGTGTAAGCGTTTCTCTTCTCGTCGTTTTCGTGCTTGTACAGATTTGACACGGCACTCGCGTTCATCATTTTGTAATCGGCGGCATACGACTTAGCCACCCCTTTTGGCGTCATGTGGTTACAAGACGACAGCCCTATAATCAAAGCCCCAAAGCCGATAATCAACAATATCGGTTTTACTCTTTTTTTAGTCATACGGTATTCCTCCGATATTAGCTTTTGTTTTTTCGAGAAAAATTATACAATATGATAAAAAGATTTTTGAGCAAAAAATAAGGTCAAGTATTCCAAAATTCCGCAAAAACAAGAATACTTCTGATGCGGTACTATTTTACCTCGTGCCAAACTCCCCGTCTAAGCCGCTCAATTCCCGTCTGTCTAACCTGTTTTTGACAAATTCGCTCATGACGGTGTACATACAGGCAAAGAGCGGAACGCCGAGAAACATTCCCATAAAGCCGAAAAGATTTCCGAGAACGAGAACGGACGAAAAAACCCAGAGTGCGGATATGCCGAGCTTGCCGCCGACGACCTTCGGATATATAAAGGTACTTTCTAATTGCTGCACGACGTTTTCGATAATGAGAAAATACAAGGCTTTTACGGGGCTGTCTATCATGATGATGAGCGTGCATGGGATAGTGCCTATGATAGGACCTATCATGGGGATAAAATTTGTCACGCCGATAATCATACTTACAAGGGCGGCATAAGGAATGTCAAAAACAGCCATTCCGACGAAGCACGCAACACCGACAATAAGACATTCAAAGGTTTGTCCGGCAAGAAAATGCGAGAGCTTTTTGTTGGCTATCATGATGACCTTCAAGATATTTGCCGTAGTTTTTTGATTTGTAAATGCCGTTAAGACTTTTTTGAGCTGAAAAACTAATTTTTCTTTACAGCCCAAAACAAATATCGACAGAGCCAAGCCCATGATAAAATTGTACAAGGATTTGAAAATGCCCTTAGAAAATTCCACGATTTTTGGGATATACCCTATTAGCTTTTGAGAAAAACCGTTTGCCGAATCCTGAATACTGTCTATAAGCGTAGCGAGAGTGTCGGACGGAATATTTAAGGAAGCGGCAAGCTTCTCGATTTTTTCGGGCAAAGCCTCGATATAGCCGGGTATTTTTTCGGCAAGAGCATTTAAGCTCCTTATGATGTGCGGAAAAGCCATTGCCATAAGACCGCCCACTATGAGCAAAAAGGTCAAATATGTCATAAAGAGATTGAGCGGTCTTTTGAGCTTTTTGTGCTTGTTTTTTTTGAAGGTAAAAAGCTTGCGTTCGTAAAAATTCAGAATGATATTCAAAATCAAGGCGAAAAGTATTCCGATAAAGACCGGCGAAAACGCGCTAAAAAGCTTTGCCGCTATATTTAAAATATCCTTGATATACAGCACGGCTACCACTAACACCGCCCCGACTATCAAAAGCTTATACTTTTCGCCTAATTTTTTCATCGGGATTATTTTGTATCAATTTGGTAAATATATGTAAAAATTTCCCCGACGGTAAAAAAGCGGCGTTTAAAAATGAGCGTCAACACAATTTTGCGTTGACGCTCGTTTTTTTTTAACTAAGAAAAAATAAAGAATTATTTATGAGCATTGAAGGATTGATTTATTCTCCAATTCATCCAATAATCGTCACTTATACCGAGAAATCCAGGAGCCCACATTGTAACTTCATAAACGATAGCAATAGTAACGGTACATTCTTTCGTCACGTTTTCTTTTATGTATATAAAATCGCCGGCTTTCTTATTCTTGAAAAAATCCGTTACGCATATCCTGTCGTCGGGCGTGCCGTCGTTATAATGAACGAGTGCAACCAACATTCCGTAGCCCACCGTCCTTTCGCCTATCGTCCAAGGCATATTATAAAAGTTTGAAGACTTTCCGTCGCTATTAATGTAACGCGACGTCATAGTATGCTGTAACGGTAAATTCCCGGCGTCATATCCCAACCTAAAAGCAATACTCATCGAATATCCGTTAATCAAAGTTATTTGCCCGTCCGTATAATTTGCCCCTTCCACAACAAAGTCACCGAGTGAAAAATTGTGAGAATAATGAATATTAGCGCCGTTCGGGTCAACTTGGTCATAATTGTAACCGTTATCTAATTTGCAAGAAAGAGACGTCGTAGTAATATATGCCGTTTGCGGCAACAAGCCAGAGCCGCTATTGGTGGGGATAGGCAAACTTTTATAAAAGTTTTCGGAAAACACAATTTCTCCGTCGGTCGGATTTGTAAAAACTCCGTTTGCAGAATACTCCGTACGCACAACATATTGGTCTTTTTCAGAACGAAGGCACATCAATATGTCGATTTCCGTCAATGTTTGATTATCCATACTTGTTTGAACCTTATAATAAACGTCACACACGCCGTAAATAGCGTATCTGTATCTGCCTATCGGGTCGGAATTTTTACCGAACGAATAAGAAATCACTTGCGACTCGGCAAATGTACGGACGGTCGTCGATGTAGACGATGTAGATTTTGTATTTGTGGTTGAAGTAGTACCGCTCCAAGTCCACTCAAAACTTGTTTTTATCTTGCCGATAGGAATAGTAAAATCTGCACCTATACTTATTTTTGTGCTGTCGGTGCGAGAAAAATAATAGGCATTTGATATGGTTTCTGTAAACGAATTTGAAATTTGACCGGTTTCCGTGACTGTTTTAGATAAAGACATCGGCAAACCCGTATAATCTACTTGTGCGATTGTTGAAACATAAATATCACGGATATATCCGGCGTCAAGCAAAAAGTAATTATTTGAGCCGTCCGTATAAGAATCCAATAATTTCGGAACATTACCTTGCGGTGCCGTAGGCTTTGAAGTCAATGCGTCAGCAGTCCAAACCACTTTATCTTTGCCTATGCCCCACACGATAATCGGAATGGCAATCGCAAGAATAAGTACCGCTGCGATAATGGAAATCGTAAGCTTTTTGTTCATTGTAAAAATATTGCTTTTCATAACTTTACTCTCCGTTTTTTATTGCCATTTTCATTATACATCTTACAATAGTAAGATGTCAAGTATATTTCTTACTTTTGTGAGAAAATTTATTATATGAAAATAAATTTCGGTGAGCGACTAAAAGAATTGCGTACGGAACGGAATATCGGTCAGGTTGAATTATCAAAAGCTATCTCCGTAAGTAAAGGAATTATCAGCCTATGGGAAAACGGTCTGCGTGAGCCGACCTTATCGTCGCTTATCGCGTTAGCCGAGTTTTTTAACGTCACCCTTGACGAGCTTGTCGGACGCAATAATTATTAAAAAATCGTTAGACAATATGTAAAAAAACACTCCGTCGGGCTAACCCGTACGGAGTGTTTTGTGTTATATGTATG
>JAITOU010000023.1 GCA_031289755.1 Clostridiales bacterium | reverse complement strand
ATCTTGGCGATGTCCTTTCCCCTCGCGCCGATTGCGCGGAGTATCCCTATCTCTTTTTTCTTGGAATTGATACTCGACGCGATAAAATTGTACAACAATATAAGGACGAAGAGGAACATAATTAGGCTCACACCGTCGAGTATCTGCGTCAGCATTTTAAAGAGCGTATCCATCATTTTAAGTTCGCCCGTCGCATAAGTCGTGTACTCGATATTCCTTTCCTCTAAATAGCTCAATAGCTTTGCGTCCGCGCTCTTTTTTCCATCGAGCGGAATAAAAAGATTGGCGACTATCAGGCTGTCGCGCGTGTATATCTCTTTCATAGCGGGCGTTACCGCCGCCGCATATTTTAAATCGGGCATCGACGTATCGTCGAATACCGCCGCGATTTTTACGTTTTGCGCGACGGGATTTCTCTCTATATCAAAGAGCGTGATACCCAAACTCAAACCGCTTAAAAAAGACTCTTCTATATCGTCAAAATCGTCGTAACTACCGAGTATATCATTTAAGACGCTGTAGCTTATGACTATCTCGTTATCGATGAGCGAAGTATTCGCGTTATGCCCGTCGGCATACTTGACGTTGACAAAAAACATACTCGCGCCTAACAATTCCGCGACAGAACCCGCGCTCGTGAGATATAAAGTCTGTTTAATATAGTCGTCCTCTTTACCCGTTTCGTAAAGACACGCGGAAACGGGCAGCGCGTAGCTTTTTTTTGCGGCGTTAAAAAGCGCGTCCGTAGTTGTGAGTGCGGCGGAATAAATGTTCGCAAGATTAAATTCCGCGCGGAAATTATTCCTTGTCTCAAAATCCATCTCGCGGTAATCGGTCTTGAATATCCCGACGATTTTTAACTCTATTCCGTTATACGCGATGACAGAGTTTAAAATATACCCGTAACCCGTATTGGGGTACACCGTATAGTTTCCGTCAAACACCGCACCGTAATACATAATCCCGTCGGCAAGATAGTCGGAAATCATGATTTCAACGGCGTTTTGATTCGCTCTCGGAAAGCTCCCGATAATAAGCTCGGCGTGATAAAAGCTCCCGAGATTTTTCGCGTCAATACTCTCTCCGAGCTCGACAAAAAGATTGATTTTTGTTTTGTATTTTTCTTCCTTGCCGAGCGGTGCGTATTGCTCTATCGGCACGGTCTGTCTAAACGCGGGATATGCTCTCCCCGTATCAGAAACGACACTGCCGACCGTCTCGTAGTCAAATTCTATCGCTTGATTCGTCACCTCGCCGTTTTCGTCCAAGACTTCCTTTTGGTTGACGGCAAGGAGAGTATTCACGTTCAGCTTTTGAAAGGTGTTGAGCGACGCGTCGTGATAATTGTAGCTTTTCATGACATACGAGAGCGCAAACACGGTAAGCGAACAGATTGTCAAAAGCATAGTGATGATAAATTGTATCTTTTTTTGCTTAAAATTCGCCGCGCTGATTTTGACCGCGTGCCGTGTCGGCAGCTTTGTGTCTATACGCTCGAATATCTCTTTGTTTTGTGTTTCCCTTGCCTTCGTCTCGACGAACGACTCGTCCACCTTGCTCTGATACTCGGCTTTAAACCGTCTCAAATCCACGTCGGACACCTTCGTCTTATCCGACACGACGCGTCCGTCCGCAAGCTCGATTATTCGGTCGCCGTAGATGAGCGCGCTGTCTATATCGTGACTGACGACGATGATGAGTCTGTCTTGCGACAGCTCCTTAAACAGCTCGAATATCTGTCTCCCCGTATTCGTGTCAAGGCTACCGGTCGGCTCGTCGGCAAAAATTATCTTCGGATTTTTGATGAGTGCACGCGCTATAGAGACGCGCTGTCTTTGCCCTCCAGACAACTCGAAGGAGCGTCTTTCGCCGTAGCCGTCCAAATCGACTTGCTTTAACGCCGTCTCGATATTCTCCGATTTGACCTCTTTGTTTTGGAGCTTGAGCGACATCTCGATATTCTCTCTTATCGACAGCTCCTCGATGATACTGAAATCCTGAAAGATAAAGCCGACGTAGGTGTTTCTATACACGTCAAAATCCGATTGTTTAAAATCCTTTGACGACTTACCCGCTATGACAATTTCGCCGCCGTCCACCCCGTCCATGCCGCTCATGAGGTTGAGAAGCGTACTCTTTCCGCTTCCGCTCTTTCCGCATACAAAAATTAAGCCGCTCTCCCCGAAATCGATACTGATTCCGTCCACCGCGCGGCATTCGTTTCCCTTTTGGGATTTATAGGTCTTACTTATATTTTTTAATTCAAGCATATCTTTCATTGCCCTTTTTATTACTCATATCACCTTTGCATTTGTTGCTTGTCCGTAAACACCCCAAGGACCGTTGCCGACAAATATTTTTTGATTGTTTGTCTTTGCGCCGATAGCTCCTAAGCCGCCGTATTTATAAGCCTCTTTTAAGCCGCCTGCATCAATGTATGAATTTTCGTCCTTGCCGACAGACAGAATAGCTCCTCCGTTTAAGCATCCGACTATACAACCTATATGAGGACGCAGATCTTCTTCGGCTATTCCCCCGGCACCTTCATATCTTATGATTGTATTATAGATATTACACTGCTCAATCGTCGCATTATCACCCGAACCGAGTATGCCTCCCGCCGAGCGGTTATCATATTGAACAACAAATCTGATAAGACTTGTATTTGATTTGCATCCATAGATTAAAGAACCCGACGCATATCCTGCAATAGTTCCCATATCTCCGTTTCCGTAGAGAGTCATCGAAGCAATACAATTTTTTACAGTACCGCCGTTTACATATCCGATAATACCGCCGATTCTTGAATATCGCCGATGTGCCTGAACCGTACCCTCTACCGTAACGTTTTCTATGATACCGTCATTCGTCAGCGTCCCAGCAAGCGCGCCGACATTGACAAATTTTCCGCCGTGATACGAAACGCTCGCGATAGAAACATTGCTAAGATTCAAGTCCGTTATTGTACCGCCGCACACGGCAAATAAACCGAAATCCTTTTCCTCGCGGTAAGACCTGTCGGGAATATCCATCGCAATATTAGAAATCGTTTTGCCGTTTCCCTTTAACGTACCGCTAAACAGAGGTATCGGCAGCCGATTATTTATCTCTCCAAAATCCAAATCCACCGTTAATATATAGTCACCCGACGGATTTTCTTGTATCTTTTGATAAAAATTTTGAGGACTATCAAGCGACACCCGTTCCGTCACGGTAATTGTGATTTCGTCCGTATCTATATCGTCCATTTCATCGGGAATTCTCTCATGCCTTGCCTCAACTCTTACCGTCACCGTACTGCCCGCCGACGCACTCTCATTCACACTCAATAATCCCGTTTGAGATATTTCCGCAATACTTGAACCATCGCCGCCTAAAATACTGTAGACGACATTTTTATCGGTTGCGTTTTCGGGGTTAAAGCTCACGTTAAGCTGTAGGCTTTCACCCACAATACAAGTTTTTTTGTCGTCTTTTCCGCTTAATGTCACCGATTCGAGCGGTACGTATATCTTTTCTATCTCTATCGTTTGCGTAATCAATTCATTCTTTCTGTATATTATCTTCAATCTGTCGCTAAAAACCATCGGCGCATCATCTTTAACCTTTAAATTGCCATCCTGCACATAGACATATTTTGCGACAAACCAAAACTCTTCATATCCGAGCCGTACTCGTTTTCCGTCCCTTATGACATAGATGTCCGTGAGCGTAGTGACATTTTCAGTCGTTACGACTCTCTCCTCCGCTGCAATCCCCGTCACTATCCCCGTATCCTTTACGCAAGCCGAAAGTATCGTGCAAGCAAAGATAAGCATGATTAGAAAAACAATTATTTTATTCCGATAAAAAAATTTGTAAATCTTCATATTATTGTCACGTTTGAAACTTGTCCGTAAACGCCCCAAGGTCCTTTACCGACAAATACTGTTTGGTCATTTGTTTTTTGTCCGATACCTAAAAAACCACCATATTTGTAATTACTGTTTAATCCTACTGCCAAAACAATGTAGGATAGACTGTCCTTGCCGACAGACAGAATAGCTCCTCCGTTTAAGCATCCGACTATACAACCTATATGGGGACGCAGATCTTCTTCGGATATTCCTCCCGCGCCTTCATATCTTATGATAGTATTATAAATATTACACTGTTCAATCGTCGCATTATCACCCGAACCGAGTATACCTCCCGCCGAGCGGTTATCATATTGAACAACAAATTTGATAAGACTTGTATTTGATTTGCATCCATAGATTAAAGAACCCGACGCATATCCTACAATAGTTCCCATATCTCCGTTTCCGTAGAGAGTCACCGAAGCAATACAATTTTTTACAGTACCGCCGTTTACATATCCGATAATACCGCCGATTCTTGAATATCGCCGATGTGCCTGAACCGTACCGACCACGGTTACACTTTCCACTTTCTTTCCGGATGCCAAATATCCTGCCAATCCCCCTACGTTGACCCAACTTCCGCCGTGATACGCATTACTGGAAATCGAAACATTATTTAATGTCAAATTGCTCACGTTTCCCGATAATATTCCAAACAATCCAAAATATTGCTCACTCGAATAACTGACTGCCGGAATTGAAATCTTTAAGTCGCTTATCGTATATCCTTTTCCTTCTAATGTCCCCGCAAATCCGGAAATGGCCGTCCAATATCCGCTGTTATAACCGCTCAAAGAAAAGGCCTTAACTACATACCATGTTTCCGAATTGTTTTTTAGAGCCGCCAAATGTTCCGGACAACTGATAAATCTACGGGTTAAGCCTCTCCTACGTTCAATCCGTATACCGTCGTTGCGGTATCGGTTGAAATTCCCCATGACGTTCCGTTAATCTCGGAGATGGTATTATAATTGTATTTTAATCCGATCTCTACGATATTGCCGCCGGCTAAGTCCGTGCCTCCGGCAACAATGCCGTATGCTTGCGTTTCGTTATATATGCCTTTCGTAATACTTCCGCCGTCGGTTAATGCTTCGAGCGAAATATCCGCAAATTGACATCCGAGAGGATGTGACGAATTGTTTACAATTTTATTCGCGGTAGGATTATACCCCGTATTGTCGTCAAGTTGATATGAAACCGTCGTGAGCGTAGCCGATTTTCCCACAGATGTGGCGGCGGCGACAGTGTTTGAATTGCTTGGCATCAAAACAGCTGCCATCCCAAAAGCAACGGTGATGAACAATACCGCCAACAAAAGTACTCCGTTCTCAATTTTTTGCTCATAACTCCTCCGTATATCCTTGCGCCAAGCAGTATCTGACAACATACTTTTTTTGTCAAATGACAAAAAATGTACAGCAAACCATAATAGTAACGCTTGTTGCAAACATTATAATACACATTGAATCAATAATCAATACAAATAAGTAAAAAAATCCATTTTTCGCAAAAAATATTCAAAAAATATTCCGTCTTCAAATATTTTTCTCTGTTTTTCACTAATATCCGCCCTTTGCTCGTGCGAGTACGCATAATGGTTTACGGGTATAATTAGTCATGGGGACAGCAACGGTCAAATTTACAGCATCAGAGTAAGACGCAACACATTAAAAAGTCGTTTATAAAGCATATCAAATTTAAAAAACTAATTTCGACTTGTTTCAGCGTTTTTTTTAAGTGAAAATATTTTTGTTGTACTTTTGTTGTACTGAAAAAACTAACAAAAACGAGTTAAAAACGACCAAAAGGGGTTAAAAAGGAAACAAAAACCGCCACTCTGTGACGGTTTTTTGGCGTTCGTAATTGGATTCGAACCAACGGCCTGTCGCTTAGGAGGCGACCGCTCTATCCGACTGAGCTATACGAACAGATTATATATCATATATGGACACGTCTTACCCTTAGCGGGGTAAAGGTATGTCTGTTTAGGCAACAAAAGTACAACAATTTCTTTTCGAACAATTCCCCGTTCTCTAAAAACGGGCTGTTTTTGTGCATTTTTTGCCATATTTCGGCTTGTTTTTGCTACTTTCTCTCGACCTTGAAACGGTGGTCATACCCTTAGGAGGCGACCGCTCTATCCTACTGAGCTATACGAACATATTGTTTTTTTTGCATTGCTTTTGAGATACGGTACTTATAATAACATTTTTTTGCTTGTTTTGCAATTAATTACGGCTTCTCAAAAAGACAATTTTTTTATCCGTCGGGCAATAACCGCCAAAACTTTAAGTTAAATTCACAATAAGGCGGTAAAGTTTTAAAGGGTGTTTTTTATATTACGGCGATTTTTCTGCCTTTGTGTCTTTTTTACCAAATTTTTGCCGTGATTTTTTTGTCGGAGCTTAAACGCGTTGTTTCTCCCCCTTTTTGATTTGTCGGAGCTTATAGCGGAGCTTCTCCCCATTTTTTTGTTTTGCCGTATTTATCTTTTATTTTTCAACTTAAAAAAATTTTTCCGAACGGGTCAAAATTTTTCCGTAACGGTAAAATTAATATTGACGGCGGAGCTTTTTTGATATATAATTGTTAGGTTCGCATAAATAAGGTTTTTGATATCGGTCTTTCCGTATATATCTTGTGCGTTACGCGCAGGGGTTTTCGGATAACGTTACCGAAGCAAAATATTACCGAAAATTAAATTATTTTTCAAATAAAATCAAAGGCAGTCTATGAATATTAATTTCAGTAACATCAAACAAAAATCATCTGATTTTATCACCGATTTTAGAGAGTATTGGACAAAGCCGCCAAAAGGCAACTACATTTCCTACAAAGAAATAGGCGCGTATTCTCTCGGCGGCATCGGCAAAATGCTTATCGGAATGCTTGCCGGCTATCTCACTTTGAGCGCGACTAATACTCTTATCGGTTCGGTTATCGGTTTGTCTCCCGTGCATATTCAGCTTATGAATATTGTTTTGGGCTTCTTAAACGCCGTCTTCACGATTATCAGGGGCATGATAGTAGACAATACCCGAACGCGCTGGGGTCGTTTCCGTCCGTATATTGCTCTTATGGGTATACCGATGGTTTTTCTCACGACAATATTTGTCTTTTTGCCGTTTGACAGTATGCGGAGCTACAATATCAAGCTCATGTGGACATTTTTGTTCGCCGTTTCCCTTTCCTTTATATCTCCGTTTTTTAACGATACCTATACCGAGCTGCGCACGGTCATGTCGCCGAATACGCAAGAACGCTCAATGCTCATTGCCGTAAGCTCTATTATCGCGTCGGCAGCACCTACGATTACAAATATGTTCGTCCCTATTCTCGTCGAAAAAATGGGTACATATACGAGCATAGCCGCCTATCGCGCCATATTTGTTCCGCTCGGCATAGTCGGATTATTCTTTACTCTCTTTACGGCTTTCGGCACAAAGGAACGTGTCTTTGTTTCTAAGCAATACAAGCCTAAGATACGAACGCTCCACGCTATGGGGCAGATTTACCGCAACAAATATTGGTGGATAAGGACAATCGCCACATGGACTGCGTTTTTAGAAGGCGGTATCACAAGCTTATTTATGTGGATATTTATCTACCACATTCAAAACTATACGCTCTATGCCGCCGTCATGACTATCAACGGTGCGGCGAGCGGTATCGCCATGTTTATCACGCCGTATATCATCAAAAAAATCGGGCCGAGAAACCTGATGATTTTTCAAAATCTCCTGAATATAGTCTTTATATCGCTAATGTCTATCTTTTTCAAGATACCGGCATTTTTCTTCATGTTCAATTTTATCAGCCTTTTCGTATACGAATTTAGTCTTGTAGGCGACCCTGTTATCCATTCGGAGGTCAAGGACTATTCTCATTATCAGTCGGGTAGACGTATGGATTTTCTTTTCGGCACTGCCGGAATTATCGGCTTGCCGCTCACCACTCTGACCGGAATAGTCATTCCGTTGATTTACGAATCCGCGGGGCTTACAAATAACTACGATATTTTATTTGACCCCGCCGTCCGAAACAGTATGTTTGCCACGCTCTGTATCGTGTCGGTCATCGGCTCTGCTATCAATCTCGTCCCCTACCTTTTTTATGACCTCAGCGAAACCAAGCACCGCAATATCATCAAGGTCCTGCGTCTCCGAAATATGTTTGAGGATTATATAGGCAACGACTTATCGCCGCGTGATATCAAGCTATGCGTCGAAGAGATAAGGGAAGCGAGAGAATACATCGTCATGGAAAAAATCGACACAGCCGGCTATATCCAAAAGCTCAAAGAAGCCAAGCTGCCGCCGGCGCTGTCCGACGAACAAAAGAAAATCAAAAAAGAAGCCGTCAAAGCCGCAAGGCACGAGCTTTCGGAAGCAAAAAATATCAATCTCAATATCGATTCCGCACAGCTTGTCATCGAAGAATTGGTCAAATACGAGAGCGGACAAGACGCCGAAAAGCTTGCGCTTGCAAGACAGACTCTCGAATGGGGCTTCGACGGAATAAAAAATCTCGACAAAAGCATTCTCGAAGAAGCCAAAAATTCGCCTAAGGACAACGACGACCAAAAGCATTTGAGAAACTTCAAAATCAGACGCGCCCGACTCCTGCTCTCTCTCAAAAAGAGTATCGTCAAGGACAAGCTGCAAGAAATCAACACATCGGAGCTTGAAGCCGCCTATTGCCTGCCCGAGACGACAAAGGAAGAAATCAACTTAAAGCTCAAAGCCGTTTCTGCGGCGCGCAAAATTCTCAACAAATACAGTCTTGCCGCCGAAGCCTACATGGCGGCTCAGGCACTCATAAAGGATGCCGAAGCCTACGGCAAGCTTGCCGAAATCGAAGCGCGTTACGACGAAGCCTGCCGCGATGTCGACGAACAAGACCGCCTTGACAAAGAAAAGCGCGATGCCGCCAAAAAAGCCAAGCAAGACGACCTTGAAAGAATCCGCCGTGAAAAACGCGAAAGGCGCGATGCCAAAAAAGGAGGCAAAGCTTAATGAAAAAAATCGTACCTATTTCCGTATTGCTCTTTATCGCTCTCGGAATCATTTCATGGATTTTTATCAATCCGCAAAAAAGTATTTCAAATGCCGAAGCCTACAAGCTCATGACGGAAGCCATAGAAGCTTCGCAAAAGGAAAAAATATATAATTGGGAAGAAACGACAAATTGGATGGCTGTTTATAATCAATTTTATAATATGAACGCCGACAAATTTGACGAAAACGGTTATACAGATAAGGCCACCGACCCTAACTATGCCAAAATATTTGACCCCGTCACCGACGCAAAGCGTTTTGACGATATCTTCAAATTCCGCGTCGTCAACGTATACGGCGAAAAAAAGAATACGGGTAATTATGATATCGTCTACTTAGACGCGGCAAAAACCATAATCAAAAATTTCGGCGTATATGTAAGAGAAGAAAAGTCTTACGGCGCAAGAATAGGCAATGCCGCGACAATTCCGTCGGCTACCGAACGGCGCACTCTGTATAACAAAATCATAGCCGTCAACGCGGCGGCAAAAAACGATAAAAAGAATTTGCAGGATACTATATTTGCCTTTACCGACGCCGCTTATTCGGGTAATTTTGTTTACTCTAACGTCAAATCCCCTTACCCGACCCTTCAAGATTATTATCATAACGACATCGAACCCGTATACGGACTCAACGTCGTCTTAGCCGAGCTTAAAGACATTGCTTTTGACGATTTAGAATGCGATTTTAAAGAAGCCAAATCGACGACAAATAAAACCGTCACAAATTTCACATTTAAACTCAAACAGTCCGACACCGCCATCGGCTATATCGGATATCTCGACAGATACGCGGCGGCAAACGGCGGCAGCAGCGACGGCTCGGTCTTTGCCGGAGCGGATTATATTTCGATAGAACTCGTACACGGAAAGGTCGCTCAAATAATGTGCTATGTCTACGATTTTAAGCCGATAAATATTCTTTGGTGGCAGATAAAATCTCCGTCCGAGCCTTATACGCTCAACATCACCTATCTCGGTCCGAAAATCAACAAGCCCTACCACAACGACTCCGAATGGTACAAAAACGTAACCGACCAATATTGAGCTACCGTGAGTACCCTTCACTTCTTTGCATAGTTTAAGAGATAAAAAACAGCGTTATCGCTTTACTGCATATTGCAGTATTTGCGCTAACGCTTTTTTTGTTCTTTTCGTTATGAAAAAACTTATTTCGTGACTAAACAATTAATGATAAGACACCGAAACGAGTATTTTTAGCGCGGTGTTTTTCTTACATTTAAACAGTATACGGACTAATTATTATTTGTTTCAAAACATAGCCGGTCTGTGCGATAATAAAATTCTTGATTTCGGCTACTTCGGTCGCCGTAAGGTCGTTGTCTACAACTATGACGTTGATATTTCCGGCTGTGCAGGAGACCAAGTATGCCGGATAGCCTTTGCCGAATAAAAAGGTTTCGACGTGCGACTCTGTTTCCATGTGTCCGACGAGCTGAATTCTTGCCGCTTCCGCAGCCGCTTTCGCGTCCGCCGTCGCGCTGTCCGATTCGATAATTGCATCGTAGTAAGCTATTTCCTTGTTGCGTGTGGTTTGACGTTCGGCTTTTACTGAAGCAAAATAAGTCGGCAATGCCGTGTCGCCTCCGCCGTTTGTGTCGGGAATTTTGCTTGTAAGTACATAATTTAGGTAGCCCGATGCAATGAGCAATACCACCATCGTACACAAAATAATTATTTTTTTCTTGTTTGCCGCCATAATAAAACTCCTTATATTCATTTATTTTCTTATTTTTGCTTTGTGAAAATTTCTATTATATTAGAATTGACATTTAATATTTTTGACGAAGCGCGCATAAGCTCCATTCGGACGCCGACGTCCTTTGCGCCTTCCGCCACTATCATGACTCCCAATATATCCGGCAAAAGCTCTTTTAGCACTATCGGCTTAGACTGACCGTTTTCGTTGACCATGACAGGCGTGCTGCTCTCGATAGTGTCCTCGCTGATATAATTGCCGTTTGCGTCGGTCACCTTGTTTGTCGTGACTTCGGTCGTATAAGCTATTTCCTTACCCATTCCCCCGTCGAACATTATCATGACCTCTACCTTTCCAGCCCCTTCTATCCCCGACAGCATGACGGCAAGACGCGCTTCTAACTCTCTCATAGGGTCGCTTGCCGCAGCCGCTTTGCCTAAGGGCATTGCCGCCGCAAATATCAAGAGCGCGAGTGCGCCGGCGAGTGCGATAGCTATTATTTTTATGTGCTTTATCGATTTTATTTTGTCGTAAAGGCTGTGCAATACGGAGACCTGCCGACCTGTCGTTTCGCCTAACTCATGCTGCTTTTTGTCCACAAGCTGATTTACCATATCAATATCCTGATGTCCTCCTTCTTTAATCTGTAACGCTCCGATAAGCGTGTTTTTATCGTGTCGCTAATATTTATATGCGCGGGTATTCCGTCAAATACCGATTGTTTAAAAAAAATATTTATGCGTACGATTTTCTTTTTGTCGGCGGCGTCTAAGATAATGTCGGCTCTTTCTATCATTATCCCGTCTGCTTTAAGGTCGTCCTTGATACGCGTCTCTTCCCTTTTTTCCATGCCTGCGTAGACCGAATTTATATAGTTATTGTCGACGGCGTATTGATTTGAAGAAAAGTCAAAGAGCTTGTTTATATCGATACCGTTTTTGAAGATGTCGGCAAAGGGCGTTATGACGACTATGACGACTATGACCGAAAAAATACCCTTGATGTATTTATTTGTCTGTCCTTCGGGCAGTATGATGTCCAAAAGAACCGTCAAGACCATAATCCCGGCTATTGAAATAATCCAAGAAAGCATATATTCCTCTCCGTTTATCTAATAAGCCGCCGTCCGCTTCTCAAAACACGTTCGCCGTCATTATGACGAGCATTATCGTCAAAAAGAACATAAAGCCGACGCCGATAACCGCCGCCGCCAAGAGCTTCATATTTGACGCCAGACCCGATATCATTTTTGAAATGCGCTTGTCCGCGATAGGCTCGGCTATCGCCGCAGTCAGTTTGAGCGCAAGTATAAAGACGGCTATTTTGATTATCGGCGACAGCAATACGGAGAGCAATATCATAATTCCCGTAAAGCCCAAAGCGTTTTTGATAAGCACAAGGCTTCCGAGCATCAGGTCAAAGCCGTCCGACAAATATCCGCCGAGTACAGGCACATAGCTCGACAGCGCAAATTTGACGGCATTGATAGTTACGTTGTCGAGAGCCGCGCCGGTTATGCCTTCGACCGTCACAAAGAGCATAAAGAGAGTGAACATCGCCCCCAAAAGCCAATTTGCCGCCGTCTTAAAAAAGCTTCTGAAACCGTCTAATTTGACCGTCTCGGACATATTCCCTATAATCGAAAACAATATCGTCGCCGTAAAAAGCGGCAAAACGACGCTGTTTATAACGGTTATGACGGTCACAGCGAGAGTCGCCATAAGCGGCTGATAGGATGCCGCGCTGACCGCCGAGCCGAGCGCGCTCATGAGCGTGAGCAAGATAGGAAATATTATATTCATCAGCCGCGTGAGATTATTCAGCAAGCCCTTGACGCTCCCGATATATGCCGTGACCTGCGTCAAAAGTATGACTATGATAAGAGCGTAGCAGACAAAAAATATTATCTCACGCGTAGATTTCTTTAAAAAATCCGACGTTATGCCCGAAACAAAGCCGCTCAAAAGACAGATAATGACGATAGCTATCATCATCGGAGCTAACGATACGGCGTTTTTAAAGGCTATGTCCGCCGATATTTTAAAAAAAACCTCCGGTCCGTTTCCAAATTCGCCGTTGATAATTTTTTTGATATATTCCTTGACGCCGACGCTGATAAACCGGTCGTCGAGAGAGCTTATAAATCTGTCAAGCTCGGACAAATCCAGCCCGTCAAGTTGATTGTCCGTATTCTCTTCAAGCTCATCCTCCGGCGATTGCTCTCTCGTTCGCTCCTCCGCGTACGCGGTCGGAAGCATGACCGTCAAAAAAAAAGCGGCGCATACGCAAAAGAGAATAATAATACGTCTGTAACGCATCTTCACCTCAAAATCCGTCGGGAAAGCTTGCCTGAAAGCTATCCTTTTGTACGGTGCTTCCTTTCTTATCCGGCAAGCCCGGAGATTATATCTATAAATGCCGTCATGACGGGCAGAGCCATGAGAAATATCGTGATTTTTCCGGCTAACTGTATCTTGCTCGATATCGAACCGCAATTCATATCGCTGCATATCTCGGACGAGTATTCCGTTATATAGCCGATACCGATTATTTTGAGTATTCCCGAAAACAATTTTTCGTCGATATTCGTCTTGATGACTATGGAATTAAAGGCGTCTATCACATCGGTCAGAGAATGCAGTATAAATATCAATATTATTATTCCGGTCGCCATAACCGTAAAGATTACAAATTCCGGCTTGCCGTCCTTTAAAAAAACGCTTATAACCGCACCGATTATTCCGACGCCGATTATTTTAAATACGTCCATGAAACACCCTTTTATTGCCGCGCCTTTTTATCAAAAATTTTTTCAGTACAGCCTGAAAATAGACTTTACGCTGTCGAACAAGCCCCCTATCATATCTATGACCATAAGGATGACTATTATCAAGCCGGCGAGCGTCGTAAAGGTGGCGATTTCGTCCTTGTCGCTTTTTTTTAGCACTATGTTGATAACGGCGGTCAATATCCCAACTCCGGCTATTTTTAAAATAACGTCTATGTTCATAACTCAATCTCCTTATGAAGTGTGCGGCTCTATACCGTGATTACCGTCAAGGCTTTACAATGTTTTGCAGGGGGCGGCAGCCCGTCTTTATATCGTGATTATCATCAAGGCTATTCCCAACAATATACCCAGCTTATAAGCGAGCGTTCCCTGAACCTTGTAGGCTTCCTTGGCTTTTAAGCTTATTTCCTCGAATTTGTTTTTGTAATGCTTTATATTTATTACCTGCGATTCTGAATGGCTTTTGCCGAGCAGCGACAAAAAATCCGCTATTATAGTTCTCTCTTCTTTTTTGAGATATACCGTGTCGGTTATCGCGAGCAAGCTTGCTCTTTCGGCTATCACTTCTCTCCTTAACAGCTCCGAAAAAGCGTTTATATGCTTTGAAAATTCGTCTTTTTTCATGTAAGTAAAATTTTCAAAGATTTTGATAAGGGGTGTTTTGAGATGCGTTATCTCGTCTATAAGCATATTGCAAAGGTTGTTGATTTCTTCAAAGTACTCCGCCCTGACCTTGTAATAGTGTTTTATTCCCGCGCCGCCGTACAGACAGCCGATAAAGAGAAAAGCTCCGGCAATCAAAGAAAGCATAATCCGTACCCCCGTTCAAAGCCGCCGAGTGAGCTTCACCGCAAATCTGACGGCGTTAAGTAAAGCTACGGCTTCGTTTCTCTTTTTCAGGCAATTTCTCTCGCGCATCTTTTTTTGACGCTTACGGCGGCGGCGAAACAACCCTCATGACGCCGGGCGATTCGAGTAATATATAATAATCGAAAATTCCGAGTAATTTACCGAAGACCGTATCCTTTATCGCATCTAAGCTCGCCGCGTGAAGCGAAGCCATGACGCGCACTCCCGAACGTATAATATCGCGTATACTCTCCACATCTTCCGCTCCGAAAAGCTCGTCCGTGACTATCATGTCGGGGCGCATAGAGCGTATCACGTTGCCGTATACGATATGCTTGCCTATGCCCGACATAATGTCGGTAAATTCTCCCGTGTCGAGCGCGCCGCGCCCTTCGGCGACGGCGGCTATCTCGTTTCTCTCGTCTATGAGCAGTATATTGTACGCTTTGTCCGAATACAATCTGGTCAATTCTCTGAGCAAGGTCGTTTTGCCGGCTCCCGGCGGCGACAAGATGAGTATGTTTTTCAGACCGCCGCTGACGATGTATTTGATACCGTCCGCGCACCCCTTGACCTCGTGGGGTATGCGGATATTCAGACTGCTGATATTTTTGAGCGCGGTGAGCTTGCCGCCGTCCACTACGCCCTCTCCCGCCACTCCTATTCTTATTCCGCCGTCAAAGGAAATATAACCGTTTAATAATTGTTCGGATACCGCGTATACCGAATGCCCCGAAGCTACGCCGAGCGTATATTCTATATCTTCGGCGGCGGTTATGTAGCTGCGTCCGTTAAGCACGCTATCCTTGACGATATGACTGCCGTATCTGTCGCATACGACCAAAGGTCTGCCCGTTCTCAAACGGATTTCAAAAAGCTCACGCGGCTTTTTACCGCTTTTTATTATACAGTCGCAAATTCTCTTATTCAAAAGCTTTGTTATCATAAGCAAATAATTTCCGCCGCTATAAATCTATGCGGTAAAATAAAAAAAATGAGTAAATCTTCGTTGCCGGATTTACTCATTTTTTTCTATTAAATTTTATCTCGCTTTTTAAAATTTCCGACCGTTTTTAACGGGCGTCATTTGACGGTATTTGCAAAATACCGCACCCAATCTTCCTTGTCCTTTTCTACGCTCGTTTCCACTTCGTCCTCCGTGCCGCCGGTTTTTGAGCCGTAGAGCTTTGTAGTATATTCTCCGTCAAAAGCTCCCCAAGTGCAAGCGCCGGTTTTAAAAAACTCTATCATGTCGTTTTGGTAACGTTCGGCGAGAGCCGCCGCACGCTTTTTGTCCGACGAAAACGGAAAGAGCAAACGTGAGATTTTTTTATTGTATGTATTAAAAAGGAAGAGTAAGTCAAAAGCGTGTACCGCGTGTACGCCCGTCACGTTGAGCAGGACGGGCGCATAGCAAAAACGGTATAACCAAACAGGCGCGTGCTTTGCGTGCGCCAGCGCGTAAGCTTCGGTCGGAGCTTTGACTTGAAAGTCCGTTCCGATTTTTTTGAGATTCTTTTTATCGGTATAGCGCGTCTCTATAATCGGAAGTATGTCCTTGTTGTATTGCTTCATATAAGCTATCTCTTTGTAGGCTTCTTTTTTGATAAACGGCAAGCCGAAAATCACGTCGGCTTCGTTGTCCGTCGTTCCGAAGAGTATCGGTACATGACTGTCATTGCCTTTTCTTGCCGATACCATCGGCAGTTCGGGCAAAAACTCTCCGTCGGCTACGAGTCTGATTTCCTGCGTTCCCCAAAGGTGTCCCGATGACAGCATATATTTACCCGTTTTTTTGGTGAGCTTCTTAGCCGGATATGCCGCAAGCTCTTCCTTTGTTGAAACGCCGAGATATTCCATAAATCTCTTAGCGGCGGCAATACTCTCATCGTTCGTCATAAACATTCCGGGAAAGACCGAAAGTATCACGGCTTTATTGTAATATGCCGCGACCGACGGCGCATTTATAAGCCCCATAACCGATATCGCGCCAGCCGACTGACCGCTGAGCGTTATGTTATCGGGGTCGCCGCCGAAAGCGGAGATGTTTTCATAGACCCATTTGAGAGCCGTCGCTTGGTCGTGCAAAACGATATTCGACGCAAAGCCGCCGTCCGTTTCGCTTCCGTCGTTCAAAAAAGAAAAATTAAAATTTCCGAAAGGTCCGAAGCGGTAGTTGATAGTGACAACGACCACGCCCTTTGCCGCGAGTGCCGAACCGTCGTACACAAAGGTCGAACCGGAGCCGAAGACAAATGCGCCGCCGTGTATAAACAACAACACGGGAGCCTTGCCGTTCTTGTCGGGAGAATAGACGTTGAGATACAGACAATCCTCCGATTCGGTCTGACCTTCCTTGATTAGCGACGCGACCTGCGGACAGATACCGCCGAATTTTTTGGCTTCTCTCACCCCTTCAAAGGGTAAGCATTCCTTTGCCGTTTTAAACCGCTCCGGCGTCTGCGCATAAGGGATTCCGCGCCATATATAGACGCCTTTTTCGAGAGAGCCGTCGAGCTTTCCGTATTTTGTTTCCGCTATCGTATCCGACATAATTTTCACCGTCTGTATTTTATTTTTTTGGTATTATTTATTTAATATTAGACCTGTCACAAAACCTAAACGCCGTTTTTTATTTGGAAAATTGCGTATTGTACATCTCGGCATACAGACCTCTCTTTGAGAGAAGCTCGGTATGCGTTCCCGACTCCGCAAGCTCGCCGTCCTGCATGACGAGTATAAGGTCTGAATTGATAATCGTTGACAAGCGGTGCGCTATGACAAAGCAGGTCTTGTCCTTTGTGATTTTTTCTACGGCGTCCTGCACTATTCTTTCGGTAAGGGTATCGATAGACGACGTAGCTTCGTCGAGTATGATGATACGGCTCTTTTTGATGACTGCGCGCGCGATAGAGAGAAGCTGCTTCTCGCCCTCCGAAAGGTTGTCCGCTTCTTCGTTTATCAGCGAGTCGTAGCCGTCCTTCATCGCCGATATAAATCTGTCCGCGCCGGCCGCGACGGCGGCTTCCTTGACCTCTTCGTCGGTCGCGGAGCGTCTGCCGTAGCGGATATTTTCCTTTATCGAGCCGTTAAAGAGCCATGTGTCTTGAAGCACCATTGCGATATTCTCTCTGTATTCCTTCTTGTCGTACAGAGCTATGTCCGCGCCGTCTAAGAGTACGCGCCCCGTCTTCGGGTCATAAAAGCGCATGAGTAATTTGATGACCGTCGTCTTGCCCGAGCCGGTTTTGCCGACTATGGCGACGCGGCTGCCCGAAGCGATGTCGAGATTGAGATTATTGATGACGGGTACATTTTCTTCGTAAGCAAACGACACGTTTTCAAACCTTATATCGCCCCTGATGTCTGCGGCTTCGGGCATTTTTTGCGGCTCTTCGGGGCGTGTTTCCTCCGTGCTGTCCAAAAAGACGTATATGCGTTCCGCCGCCGCGACGGTCGATTGAATGACGTTGGATATCTGAGCCGTTTGGTTTATCGGCAAGGTGAAGGATTTGACGTATTGGATACAGGCATAAAGCTCTCCGGGCGAAATAGCTCCGGCTATGCTAAGATATGCGCCGAAGACTATGACGGCGACATAGCCGAGATTGCCGACAAAGACTATAAACGGGTCGATGAAGCCCGATATAGTCTGCGCTTTTTTGGACGCGCCGTAAAGCTTTTCGTTGACCGCCTTAAATTTTTCCGCGCTTCTTTTTTCCATGCCGAAGGCTTTGACTACGCTGTGACCGCCGTACATTTCTTCGATACTGCCGTTTGCCGCTCCGAGATAGTTTTGCTGTTCGCGAAAATGCTTTTGGGATTTTTTGGCTATGACCGCTATTATTATATAAGAAAGCGGCAATATCGCTATCACGGTCAAAGCCAGCGGAACGCTGATAGTAAACAGCATTACCGCTATGCCGATTATCGTGCTTACCGCCGTAATAATCTGCGTCAAGCCTTGATTGAGAGTATTCCCCACCGTATCGACGTCGTTTGTTATTCTCGACAGAACGTCGCCGTGAGAATGCTTGTCAAAATAAGCGACGGGAAGCCTGCTGATTTTTTTGTTGATATCGCCGCGCATTTTGAGCGACACCTTTTGAGCGACCGAAGCCATGATAAAGCCCTGCGCATACATAAACAACGAGCTTATAAGGTAGAGAAAAAAGAGCTGCAAAAGCTTTAAGTATATCGCCGTTTTGTCTATGCCGTTGCCGTTAAAAAGCAGGTCGGTCACGCCGTTGAATATCATATCGGTAAGCTCCGCCATAAGCATAGGTCCGAATATGACAAAAACCGTACTCGTCACCGCAAAAACCGACGCGACGATTATCAGATATTTATACAGCGAAAGGCTCTTGATAAGCTGAAAAAAGGTCTTTTTAAATTCTAAGGGCTTGTCGGTAAGAAGCAAGCCTTCGGAGGCGATTTTGCCGTAGCCGCCTACAATCTCCGTACCCTTGCCGGTATCGCTTTTTAGTCCCGACGAAACGTTATTTCCAGGCTGTCTGTTTTCTCCGCTCATATGCCAAGCTCCTCCTTTGGCAGCTGCGACGCGGCTATTTCTCTGTATTCCGTGCAATCCTTCATAAGCTGTTTGTGATTTCCGCGCCCGATGACCCTGCCGCCGCCCAAGACGACGATAGAGTCGGCGTTTAAGACCGACGCGATTCGCTGCGAAACAATCAAGACGCCCGTGCCGCGCTTTTTTGTTTCTCTTATAAGCTCGGCTCTAAGGCTTGCTTCCGTGACATAATCGAGAGCCGAAAAGGAATCGTCAAAGATGTAAATGTCGGGCTTCCTGACGACGGCGCGCGCGATAGACAATCTCTGCTTCTGACCGCCCGAAAGGTTCTTGCCCGCCGAGCTGAGTACGGCGTCGTACTTGTCGGGGTCTGTGACGCCGGAGTCGTACACGCCTTTAAATTCTCTGTCGTTGACAAAGTCCTCCGCTCTCGCTATCTCTATCGCTCCGTCCATATCCGCTGTCGAAGCGTTCTCGTCCGCCGCCAAAAAATTCTCTCTTATCGTTCCCGAAAAGAGTACGGGCTGCTGCGGAACGTATCCTATTCTTTTTCTGTATTCTTCCTGTGCGACGAGCCTTATGTCGGTATCGCCTGCGTATATGACGCCTTCCGTGGGGTCGTAGAAGCGCAAAAGGAGATTTATGAGTGTCGTCTTGCCGCTGCCGGTCGCGCCGACTACGGCGGTCACCTCGCCCGCCTTGACATCAAAAGAAATGTCTTTTAAAACTTCGTTATCTTCCGCGCCGTATTTAAAGCCGACGTTTTCAAACCGCAGGTCAAACTTGTCCGCGCCGAGCGGCACAGGCTTTTCGGGGTCTGCGACCGACGGCTTGACCGCCAAGACCTCCGCGATTCGCTTCATGGCGACGGCGGCTCTCGGCAGGAAGATAAATATCAACGCCACAATAATAAACGCCGATATTATCTGCACGATGTATTGAATAAAGGCAAGCAGACTTCCCGGCAGGATTGCGCCGGTTATGAGCAAATCTCTGTATATAGTATACCATATAACGACGACGCCGAGAATATTCATAAAGAGTATCATAAAAGGCGCAATGATAGCGAGTATTCGGTTGACAAAGAGATTGACCTTTGCGATTTTGCGGTTGACCTCTTCGTAACGCTCTTCTTCGTAGCTCTCGTTGTCGTTGGCTTTGACGACAAAGATTCCGCCGAGTCTCTCTCTCGCGACGAGATTCATTCTGTCGAGAAGCTTTTGCATAATATTAAATTTTGGCACGACGACAAAAAACAACGCCGCCGAACCCACCGCCAATACGCCTATGGCTATAAAGATAATGTAAAGCATTCTCGCGTTGATTCCGAGAGCCGAGCTGACATAATAAAGTCCGCCCCCGACGACAAGCGGAGCATAAATGACGTTTTTTATCAAAAGGAAGCCGAGAGTGTATACTTGATTGACGTCGTTAGTCGTTCGCGTGATGAGCGACGCCGTAGAAAACTTGTCAAATTCGGCGTTGGAAAAGCTCTGAACCTTATTAAATAAATCGCGGCGCAAATCTCTCGCAATCCCTGCCGCCGCCGCCGCCGCCAGCTTGACTATAAAGATAACCGACACGATACTTATCAAGGTATAGAGCAGCATAAAAAGTCCGTTCTCGATGACGTAGTTTATCTGAATGGTATGCGTGTCCGCACCGGCACGTTGATACTCATAAACCTTGTATTCCGCATTGCCCATCTCAAATATATAGTCGGTGATTTCTTTGTCCACACCGTTAAAGCTCGTTCCGATAGCCATTTCGATAATGCTGTCCACACTGTCGGGCGGATATCCTATGTTTTGAAGCGTTTCTCTGAGCAATGCCCTTGTCGCGTCGTCCATGTCGTGCTGCGTATCGTTACTGATAATTGCCGCGACAAACTCCATAAAAGCTTTTTTGTCTCTCTCGCCGTAGCCTGCATTGACGCAATACGGAACGGAGATTATTCCGCTCGGCGGCGTTTGGCTGTATCCCAACAGCATTTCAAAAAAGTCCGTCAAGGACTTGTCGTCATTCGCCATTACATAGTCGTTGCGTGCGGCTTCATAAACCGCTTTCGCGTCCAAATAATCCTGATATCCGGGATAGCCTTCGCCCGGGTCGGTCATGACAAAATCCCCTATCGCAAACCCCGCCCAAAAGATAGCCAAAAACTCCTTGTTCTGCAAAAACTGCACGGCGGACACGGGAAACATCTCGTTAAAGACCGCATAGACGATAACGGGGACTTTTAAAACTCCGCGTAAGTATTCGATATCGGCGTCGTTCAAATCACCCTTGTAGTAGTCGCTCTTTAAGGAGGTTTTGAGTATATATACCTCAGACGCTTCGAGAGCGGTGTATTTTTTCTTTAAGGAAGCGTATTCCTTCTCGGATATGCGTCCGCCCGAGTGAGCGGCGTTTATGCCGACATAGTATTTGTTTTGAAGCTCGCCGTAGTCGGCGTCCGAGATAAAGACCTTTATCTCGCCGAAGGTCTTTTGGCTAAAAACGTCGGGCAGCCAATCGTCTATACCGTTTTGCCGTATACCGATATTTATCATATTTGACATATATTTCGGCAATTCCAAATCACAATAAGCCTGAACAAGCGCAAGACACGCCGTCAGGAAGATAAGCTTCCAATATCGCTTGAAATACCCGAATACCTTTAACATTCCTATATTTTATCACACTCTCCGCTTAATCACAAGAGTTTTTAATAATTCTCTGTTTTTTTGCAACCGCTTGCAAAAAATACGTCGTATTTCACAAAAAGATATACCGCTTTTTATATCATTCTCAAAGGAATAATCCGGTTGTTTTCGTCCAAATACCGCATTTCGTCCGCAAAAGAAACGACAACGCCGCTACCGCGCTTATATCCGGCTATTCCGTCGAGCTTTTTAAACGCCGCAATGTCGCCCGTATTGGCATATCCCATCTTTTTGATTTCAATCGGGTATAAGCTCCCGTTTGCCTCTATCAGCATATCTATTTCGTTGCCGTCCTTATCGCGGTAAAAATAAATCGGCGGATGACTGATTCCGGCATTGTAATAGCTCTTGATTATTTCGCTCACTACAAAGGTTTCAAAAAGCGCGCCCGACATCGCTCCGCTTTGCGCTTGCTCCGCCGTAAGCCAGCGCGTAAGATAACAAGCTAAACCCGTATCCATAAAATACAGCTTAGGCGTCTTGACGGCGCGCTTTATTATGTTGTTAAAATACGGTTCTAAAATATATACGATTCCGCTTGTAACTAAAATCGACGTCCACCGCTTGATTGTGTTGACCGAAACGCCTATTTCTTTTGCCATACCTTCAAAATTCAGCAGGTTTCCCGTTCGCGCGGCGGCAACCGTCATAAATTTGGCAAACTGCAATTCGTCTCCGATTTGCGTCAAATCTCTTACGTCGCGTTTGATATATGTGTCGATATAGGACGAATAGAATATGTCGGTCTTTATCGTCTTGTCCTGCATTGCGGGCATACCGCCCCGTACGATTGTTTCCCAAATATAGTGATATTCATCCGCACCCTTGCCGGCATTGCGCTTGTCGAGATATTCATCCGTCGGCATAAAGGGCGCGTCGTATGCGTCCCCGTTGATTTCGCGTAAGGTCAACCCCTGCATATTTATAATTCCGACTCTGCCCGCCATAGACTCCGATACGTTTTTCATCAGGTGAAAAGCCTGCGAGCCGGTCATAAAAAACATACCGCGCTTTTTTTCCGTGTCGGCAATTATTTTAATTTCCGAAAACAAATTCGGCGCATATTGAATCTCGTCTATTATTACTGGCGGCTTCCATTGTCTAAAAAATAATTCCTGCTGCTCCTTTGCCGCCGCCAATGCGCGGCGGTCGTCTAACGTCACATACCGCGCCTTATCTCCCTGCAACCGTTGCAAAACCGTCGTCTTACCTACCTGACGCGGTCCGGTTATCAACACTGCCGGAAACATTCCGGCAGTACCTTGTATTGTACTTTCTATATGCCTTTTTATATATTCCATAACCTGCTCCTTTGTCGGCTATTTTGCCATGCAATAGCATTATAGCCGACAATTTTGGGTTTGTCAAGCCCTTTTTTATAAGAAAAAGACCCGACGTGCTTTGCCGGGTCTTGCTTTCTTCACTCTTTCTCAAATGAGACTTTAAAAGACTTATTCTTTTTTTATCGCAAATTATCTTTAATTTTACCATTAAGCAACATCAAGGGCTTGATGTTTCCTTTGTCCATTGTAAAGTGAGTAAATACGTCAAGTCAAGAACGATAAAAAAACTCTTTGACATTTGGGTTTAATAAATATCATTTGTTTTCATAACACATTTCCGTATACGTTAGCGGTGAGAGAACGCATATTAAAATTCGTTAGAGCTTTTTGACAGCGATAACGCTTTATTTTTTAGCTATTTCTTGCGAAAGCGACCGAAGTTAGAGTGACCTCAACGAGTGTCGGTTTCGCAAGAAAGAGCAAAAAAGAAAGCGTTAGCGCGGTGGCTCTGCCCTTTCAAAGAAGAATACACACCACTCCCCCCTTGCCTTCGTTGACGATTCGCGTGAGAGTTTTTCTCATCTTGTTGCGCGCTTCCTCGGGCATGGCGGTGAGCTTGTTATTTAGCCCTTCCTTGACCATCATGTTGAGAGATTTGCCGAACATATTCGTTTCCCATATGCCCTGCTTGTTGTTTTCAAATTCGCTTAAAAGGTATTTTATCATGTCCTCGCTTTGCTGTTCCGTGCCGATTATCGGGCTGACTTCGGCTTGGACGTCCACCTTCATTATATGCAGGGACGGCGCGGAAGCGCGGAGCTTGACGCCGAATTTGCCGCCCTGACGGACGATGACCGGCTCTTCAAGGCTCATTTCTTCCGTCGTGGGTACTACCACTCCGTAGCCGTAGTTTTCCACTTCGTAGAGTGCGCGGCTTAGCTTGGAGTATTCTCTGTCGGCATTCTTTAAACGCCTTATGAGCTTCATCATGATGTATTCGTCCGATACGTCCTCCCCCGCCGTTTCGCTGAGTATCTTATAAAACAAGCCGGCTTTGGGTATGACCGAGAAGCTTATTTTGCCCTTGCCCATATCTAACTGCGCGTCGTCCGCGCCGCCGATATATTCGGATTCGCCGAAGCCCTTCAATATATTTTCGTCATAATCCTTCATCTTGTCTATGCCGTCCGCCGCGTCGGCAAGGCGCGCCATAAGGTCCTTTATAATGACATGAGAGCCGCCGAGCGACTGCATCCATTTTGGCATATTGACGTCTATTATCTTGACGGGAAATTCGAGCAGGATAGATTCGAGCAGGGCGTTGATGTCTTCTTTTTCCATATTCTCGACGTTCTTTAAAAGCACCGTCGCGCCGTAACGCTGTTCCAAAACGGATTTTAGATTGAGCGTGTCGGGGTTTTCGGGATTTTTGGAATTTAGCAGTATTACAAAAGGCTTGCCTATCGCCTTTAATTCATTGATTACTCTGTCTTCGGCGGCGAGATATTTGCTCCGTTCGATATCGGTTATACTGCCGTCGGTCGTCACGACTACGCCTATCGTCGAATGGTCGTTGATGACCTTTCTCGTTCCCGTTTCGGCGGCTTTTTCAAAGGGCATTTCGGTATCGCTCCAAGGCGTGACGACATAACGCTCCTTGCCGTTCTCGGTATGCCCCAACGCCCCGTCCACGAGATAACCTACGCAGTCTATGAGCCGCACATTGAGCTTTATATTGTCGTTTATGACAATCTCCGCCGACTCCGCCGGCACAAATTTTGGCTGCGTCGTCATAATGGTTTTGCCGTCCGCCGATTGCGGCATTTCGTCTACGGCTCGCTGTCTTTTATTGGCGTCAAGAATATTTTCAAGTACAAACGCCTCCATAAACTTTCTGATAAAAGTGGATTTGCCCGTCCTTACCGGCCCTACTACGCCGATGTAGATATCGCCGTTCGTCCTTAATGCAATATCCTTGTATAAATCGAATTTGTCCATACGCACTCCTTAAAACGATTGTCTAAAAGAAATATATTCGCAATATTAGCGCGATATTACAAAATTATCAAAAAAACGGTTTGAGCTTATATAATAAAGGCGTGCAGACACAAACAGCTTTACCGTTAGTGCCGACACGCCCTAATCCGTTTATCGGAATTTATATTTTTCTGGAATACCGCAATAAGGACTTATTCCGTCATCTATTGCATATCCTTAAATACCGATTATCTTTAAACTTCACCGTCTTTTTTATTTAAAATATCCGCGGCGATACCCTTCAAAAAGGTCAGGCGGTGTATCTCGGTTATTCCGAGCTTATGTATCGCCTCATAATGCGCCGCCGTTCCGTAGCCCTTGTGCCGTGCAAAGCCGTAGCACGGATATTCGGCGTCGTATCGGCGCATGAGTCTGTCGCGCGCCACCTTGGCGAGAATCGACGCACAGGCGATATTGTAGCTTTTTGCGTCGCCCTTTATTATGCTTTGGCTGTCGGGAATGCCGAGCTTGACGGCGTCGATGAGCAGAATGTCGGGCTTTATCTTCATATCGCCGTAGCACTCTCTCATACCTTGCTTTGTCGCGTTCAATATATTGATTTTGTCTATCTCTCGGTGTCCGACAAAGCGGATACTGTAACAAATCGCTTTTTGGATAATACTTTCGTACAAGACTTCGCGCTTTTTTTCGGGGACTTTTTTGCTGTCGTCTACCCCTTCTATGATATCGCCGACACCTAACGGCATTATCACCATAGCGCACGACACCGGTCCCGCCAAAGGACCTCTGCCAGCTTCGTCCGTGCCGCCTATAAGCCTGTATGTATTCAAATAATTTCTGTCAAACCCGACCAAATCCATAGTGCTTTGTCCTTTGAAAGGTTTTTTTATTTATCCTTTATCTTTTTGCTTTTTGATTTTATTTATCTTTTATTCTTTATCCGTTATTGTATGTCGGGCTTTTCTAAACCTATTCTGCCTATGCGCGCTTTTTTGAAGTCGTCTAAGAGAGCTATGGCGGTTCGGTCAAAATCGGCTTCGCCGCCTTTGACGACGTTGCCCCTGTTTTTGGCGATTATTTCGAGTATTTCGGTCGGCGCAATATTCTCGGTCGGCGGTAAGCCGTAGCGGCTTTCGAGCTTGTCGGGTGCGGTTTCTTTTAGCCGCTCTATCAGCATGAGCGCAAGCTCGGTATTGTCAAAAATCTCCGGCTTGATACTCCCGATAAAAAATAAATTCTTTGCCGCTTCCTGGTCTTCGAGATTAGGCCACAATGCGCCGGGCGTGTCGAGCATTTCGATACCGTCGCTTATTTTTACCCATTGCTTTGTCTTTGTCACACCGGGCTTGTCGCCCGTGGCGGTCTTTTTTTTGCCGCCTATGCTGTTGATGAGTGTGGATTTGCCCGAATTTGGTATGCCGATGACCATTATTCTAAGAGTCTTTTTGACGCCCTTGTCCTTGTATCTTTGTATCTTTTCCGCAAGCAGCGTCCTGACCTCTTTGATAACGCCCGACGTTATCCCCGTCGCGCTGTTGACCGCCGTGCAGGCGTGACCCGATTTGCGGAAGTATTCCGACCAAAGTTTGAGATAGCCGTCGTCCACAAGGTCGGCTTTGTTGAGAATATACAATCTCGGTTTTTCGTTCAATATCTTTTCAAAGCCGGGATTGATACACGCGCCGGGGGCTCTCGCGTCAAGCACATACAACACCGCGTCGACAAGTCCCAAATTTTCGCCGATTATTCCTAAGGCTTTTTTCATATGCCCCGGAAACCAATTTATTTTATCGCTCATAATCCCCCCGTCTTAATATAAGAAGTCTATCAGACTTCTCCTAAACCTAAACGCCGAACAAATTTTAGCGGATTTTTGCCGTAGATTAAGGCGCATTTGACGACGTGCAGCTTAGCTACATAAGGAAAATGCAACGATATTTATGACAAAAGACGCAAAAGTTGTCGGCGTTTAGTTTATGACAATTCTATTATATCATATTCGCTTAATATTTACAAAAAATTTTTGAATATAATAATTTTCTCTCATAATTTTTCGGTTTTATATTGCATTTTTCCGATTATATTATATAATATATAAGGTAAAAAATATATAAGGAAGCTCGGCTTAAAGTTTTATTTGCTTTGCACCGTGTTTCCGCAACAAAATAAAAAGGGATTTTTTAATGAAGATAATAGTAATAGGCGCGGGAGAAGGCGGTATTGCGGCGGCGCACGGTCTGGCAACAGGCGGACACGGCGTGACGGTTTACGAAAAAAACAAGAGAGAAGATTTGGGCTACGATTGGCACGACGACGTGAGCCAAAGCTTATTTACCGATTTGGGCATAGCCGTTCCCGACGATTGTTTTTTTGTCAAAAAGGATTGGTCGTTTATAGCTCCGTCCGCCGATAAATGGATAAAGATTTCTCAATCCCAAAACGCCGACGAATATTCCGTCGAACGCCGTCCGCTCAAAGATATCCTTATCAAAAGAGCCGAAGAAGCCGGAGTCGAATTTGTCTTCGGTCAAAAAATCGAAAGGCTGATAATCGAGAATACTGCCGTAAAGGGCGCAGTTACGCAAGACGGCGAAATCAGAGCCGATATAGTCATAGATTCATCAGGCGCGCTGTCCCCTTTCCGTGCGTCGCTTCCGAGAGATATCGGGATTCCGTCCATGCCTGCGTCGTACGAGATTTTTCACGCTTACAGAGGCTTTTTTGAAAAAAATCCGGACGAAGAAACCGACACGGTAAACACAAACAAGGCGTATCTAAAATTTCTCGGACGTTCCGGCATAGCGTGGTGTATTCAAGACTCGCCTACCGGTCAATTTAACGTGCTTATAGGTCAAACGGGCGCGCTCACTCAAAACGATTTGAAGTCGGCTTTTGCCTTTTTAAAGCAAGACAATCCCGCCTTGACCGACAAGCTTATACGCGGCGGAATTACCGTATCTATTCCCGTTCGATATCCGGCTTCAAAAATGGTTGCCGACGGCTATGCCTTAGTCGGCGACGCTGCGTTTATGACAATACCTATGTTAGGCTCGGGCATAGCTTCTTCGATACGCGCTGGCAAGCTTCTCGCCGAAACGATAAACAAAAACCTTTCGGCGGCGGCCGCCGGCTTGTGGGATTATCAGGTAGGATTTATGACGGCAACCGGCGCGAAGCACGCGGCGATAGATATCTTAAAGCGTTGGCTGCTCGACGCAAAGGACGAAGACCTGAAATATTTAATGGAAAGCGGACTCATCGCCGAAAAGGATTTTAACGCGGCGGCGTCGGGCGAAATGCTCGTCTTTAAGCCTTACGAATTGATTCAAAAAGCTTTGTCCGGGCGCGACAATCTCCCGTTGCTGCTCAAATTAAAGTCGCTCATAAGCAAAAGCAAAAGTGCTTATAAATGCGGAATGAATATCCCCGTCCTATACGACGCGCAAGCCGTATCCGCATGGCAAAAAAAGTTTGACGGGATTTTTGATTGAACGGAGCGTTTTATTTGCTCTCAAAAAACTCTCTTTTTTTGAGCAGCAGCGCGTCGATGCTTTCGATATAGCCCTTGACGTCCTTTATGTCGGCTTGGCGGTCTATGCGGTCGGCTATAATGCGCTTGGATATCGCGCCCGAACCGGCGGCGAGAATGCCGTGCGTTTCTTCCATGTTGTCGATATTATATACGCAAGGATAGCCCGCTATTGTATAACCGCAGTTTTCCAGATTGCCCGACATATATTTTTGACGGTACATATAGTACGGACTGTAACCGCTCTCTTTAAGGAGCGGATATGCGCCGTCCGTCATTCCCGACGCAGGTGCGGTGTTTTTGAAATTTTCCAAAGTAAGCCTGCTTCCGCGCTTTAACGCCAGATTGTGAACGGTAATATTATTCGGGGCAAGCTCGGTACAGCTCCTGACGGTCTTTAAAAAATCCGCTTCGTCTTCGCCCGGCAGCATGGCTATTATGTCGGTATTGATGACGAAGCCTTTTTTTTGGGCAAGAGCGTATGCGTCGTATATGTCGCGGACGGTATGGTTTCTGCCGATAGCGTCAAGCGTCCTTTGATTAAAGGACTGCGGATTGACCGATACCCTGTCCGCTCCGTATGCCTTGATAAGCGCAAGGTTTGTTTCGTTTATAGTGTCGGGGCGTCCGGCTTCGACGGTAAATTCGCGGCGTTTAAAGCGCGACGCGCTCCTTAATATTTTTTCCAAAGACGCGTTGTCTATCGCCGTAGGCGTTCCGCCGCCTATGTAGACGGCATTGCATTCGCCGCCCGAAATGTCATACATCAGGTCTATCTCTCTAAGCAGACAATCGACATACGGCTCTATATATCTCCTTGTCTTTGTAATATCGGTAGTGACAAACGAACAATACGCACATCTCGTCAGACAAAACGGAATATTGATATATATGTCGTACAGCCCGGTATTTTTTTTGTAAACGCCCTTTTGATTTTTGATGACCTCACATATCAATTCGGCTTTTTGGCTTGACACTCCGTAATAGTCTATAAGGATATTTTTCACGCCCGTTTCGTCGTTTGTTTCGGCAAGCTCATAAGCAAGCTTTGTCGGTCGGACTCCGGTGAGAGAGCCGTACGGCAGGCTGCGTCCCGTTATCTCCGACAACGTTTCGTAGAGAAGCTTTTTGAGCATTCTCTTTGTCTGTCTTTTCAATCCGAGCTTTTCGGCGGACTTTATCGTTTCGGTCATTTGTTTTGCGATAGCCCGTTCGGGGTAAGCGGTTTCGGCATAAATCCGACCGTTTTTGGGGCAATAATCAATAAGGATACCGCTGCCGGTATCCTCCGTTGTTTCCTTTCCGAAAAAAGCTCTCACAAGCTCTTCCAAATCGTTTTTGAATTCTTCTTTGCAATCGAGCCGCATATGCTTGCTCCCGTATTTGAAGCCGATAATTATAGACCGAGCCGCATTAAATTAATGCGGCTAAGCCGTGTATGATTTTACTATTATTCCGGTGATTTGCGGTGTTGCCTTACTTCTTTTTTTTCTGCAAGGCATCTACTTCTTTAAGCGAAGAAGCTATGTAGGGGTCGCCCAAAACCGCTTGATATTGACGGTTTTTAGGTTTTTCGGGTTCTTTTTGAGGAGCTAAGGCTACCTGTCCCGACGACGCTTGCCATTTGCCGCCTTTGTCAAAAATTACTGCAAAATTTACGCCGTTCTCCGTGTATTTTAGATTGTTGCGTTCAAACTCATTCGTCTCGCCCATTTAATATTCCCTCCGTTTTTTATATTTATGATTTTTAGACGGCAAAAGCAAGCCTGCCGTCTTTTTCCAACCGAGTTAATTATAATACAATATTTGCAAAATGTCAATACAGATATTTTATACTATATTTATTATCGGCTATATTTTGATGTGTATATCTTTTCGGGTCAAAATATGATTTAAAGCGTATAAGCCGCCGACGATGACGACGGAGACGATTATTGCCGCAAAAAGCGGCGTTTCTATCGGCACAAAGGTTTGAAGCAGGGTCGCGAAAACCATAGATAAGGCGTAGGTCAGGAGCGACGAGCCGCCCCAGATACTCAAAAAGCTGTACTTAGGCTTATAGACTCTCTCTATCAGATTAAAAATCCCCCAGATAACCGCGCCTAAGCCGGAGGCAAAAACCGCGTAAACGGGCGTACAGCCGCGCCTTACCGCCACAAAGCCAAAGACCGTGACAAGCACCGCCGGAACGGCTACCGCGACGATAGCGGACACCCAATACAAAACGGGCTTTTGCTTGACGTCACGGAAGTATCCGCCTAACAAAACAGCGATAGCCCAGCCGAAGCCGCCTACAAGACCGCCGTTAAAGATATTGTCGCCGAAGCCCTGTAAACCGCCGTATCGGTAAAACGCCGTCAAAAGCACGCCCAAAGCAAGAGCCGCGATAAGCTTGCCATATCTATTCAGTCCCATAAACGGAAGGGCTATCAGACCCGCCAGACCTATCGTTTGAAAAACGTCCCAAATATTTTGCTGCGGCACACCGCTAAAAATTGCCCCCGTCGAGGTCGCCAAGAAAAATACCGCCGCCGCGCCGCCGAATGCCCAAACGATTTTTATCATCAATCCGGCGATTTTGGTTAGCTTTTTGTTCCTGATAATTTTGGTTATAAAATAAAACAGTATCAGCGGCAGACAAGCAAAAAACAATATGATTGCGGCTTGCTCGCCGAGTTTAAATTCGCTTAAAATTTTTCCGGCGATAAATTCGTAAGCACAAGCAAGTCCGTCCATCATCACCGTACCGAAGCCGATTAAAACCAAGTATTTAAAGGCGAATTTCTTAGCCGCAAAGGTTTGCCCTTTGGCTTCCTGCAATTTTTTGAAGCTGCTGCAAGCCGTTAAGCCCATGATAAAAACGAACATCGGCAAGAAAATATCGTCGAGCGGAATGCCCTTCAATAATTCAAACGTAAATTTGTCTCCGTTAACAAACGGAAGCTTTGAGGTTATTGCTACAAACGCACCGCAAATATAAGTTACGGCGTTTAAAAATATAAGCAGTCCGCGAATCTGGTCTATCGACCGCATTCTGTTCGGTGCTTCCGGTAATATTGTGACATTGGATTGGTTAGCGATAAGATTTTTATCCATAAGTATACTATCCCCTTTTTAATATTTTTTTACTTACTTTATAAAAATCCCTAATTTATTTATGTACGGAACAATCTCCCATTGTTCTAATTTATTTATGTACGAACATTTTCATATTTTCCATTGTCCTGACTTCCTTATATACATCACCCCCTGATCGTTACTTTCTATATTAGATTAGTCCTATAACCTATATGACGAACAGATTGTAGCGGATTTTTGCCTTATACAAGGCGCATTTGACGCCGTGTAGCATAAGCTACACAAGGAAAAGGCAACGATGTATAAGGCAAAAAGACGCAAAATATGTCGGCGGATAGGTTATAGGACTAATCTATTATATCGTTTCTTATATGCTTCATTATACACCGAATAAATCCTTGTTATTCCGTTCCTTTGCTATCGTCGTGGCTTCGTCGTGACCGGGAAAAACCGCCGTCGCGCCGTCGAGAATAAAAAGCCGCGTTTCAATGGAATTTTTTAGGGTTGCGAAGTCGCCGTCATAAAAATCGCTTCTTCCTATCCCGTCCGAAAACAGCGTGTCGCCCGAGAACAAGACTCCGTGTTCTTTGAGATAATAACACACGCCGCCCTTAGAGTGTCCCGGCGTAAAAACCGTCTTGATATCAAAGCCTGCGGCATTGACAATATCACCGTCGGACAATTCGGCGTCGGCGTGCAGCTCTTCAAAGGCGTAGCCGGTATAACGGCTCAAATTAAACCGCGAATACAGCTTTTCGCCGTCGGCTTTGTGAATGTAAACTTTGAGCTTTTTCTTTTGAAAAAACCGCGCAGATTGCGCATGGTCAAAATGTCCGTGCGTCAATAGAACCGTGTCTACAATCAGTCCGTTATCCCCGATAGCCGATTCTATTCTCTCTCCGTCCGAGCCGGGGTCTACGATAAAGCCCTTTAAAGTCGCTTCGTCATAGACTATATAAGTGTTTTCCGCCAAAACGGAATTTACAATTGTCAAAATCTTCATAATATCCTTATAGGAGAGAGTACAAAAAATTTTTTAAAGGCGCAGAACGTACGAACGCTCTAATATCTTTGCGCGTCTATGACGTCCTTTGCAGCCCTTAACTTGTTGAGAACGGTGTTAAGGTCTTCCATATTTTTGATTTTGATAGAAAGCTTGATGTCGCCCTTTGTGACGCCCGTCGAATCGTCGTCCATAAGATTGCCCTGAAAGGCTTCGAGAGAATATCCGAGCGTGCTGATAAGCGACGATATCTCCGAAAAAACACCCTTGCGGTCAATGACAGTGACGCGTATATTCGCCGTAAGGTCGCCAGCGATGACCGACGGCCAGCCGACGGCTTGCAGACGCTCCTTATCGAGTCCTTTGAGATTAGGGCAGTCATAGCGGTGGACTGCTACGCCCCTGCCCTTGCTGATATACGCCACTATTTCGTCGCCCGGAAGGGGGTTGCAGCAGCTTGCAAACCGCGCGTTTTGCTCGTTGTAGCCGCCTATCATGACGCCGCCGATAGATTCTTTTTTGTCTGCCGCCGGTACGTCCGGACCTTTTTCTTTATATTCGTTCTTTTTGTCTTTTTTGTAGCCTTCGATGAGCTTAAAGAGTACCTGCTTCGTACTCATACCGCCGTAACCGACGGACGCGAACATATCGTCTTCGGATGTAAACATATACCGCTTCATGACGTCGGGAAGTCCCTTGCCCTGCATAAGCTCGGAGAAGCTGTAACCCTTGTGGCGCGATTCGCTTTCGAGCATTTCTCTGCCCTTTTTGATGTTGTCGTCCTTCATCTCGCGCTTAAAGAACTGATGTATCTTGGACTTTGCGCTTGTCGTGCGCACGATTTTGAGCCAATCGCGGCTCGGACCCTTAGAATTAGCCGACGTCATGACTTCTACGACGTCGCCGCTTTTGAGCTTTGTTTCTATCGGGACCATTTTTTCGTTTATTTTGATACCGACGCATTTGTTTCCTAATTCGCTGTGAATATTGTAAGCAAAATCTATGCCGGTAGAGCCGACGGGCAGGTCTACGACTCTGCCCTTTGGCGTAAAGACATAAAGCTCGTGCTGTTCGATATCGGTTTTGACGATGTCGAGAAATTCTTGATTGTCGCTCAAAGAAACTTCGGCTTCCATAAAGCTTTTGATAAAATTCAGCTTATCGCTGTATTCCGCATCGCCGAGAGCCTTTGGGTTTTTGTATTTCCAATGGGCGGCGATACCGTATTCGGCTATCTCGTGCATTTCACGCGTGCGTATCTGTATCTCGAATAACGCGCCGAATTTTGTAAATACCGTCGTATGGAGCGACTGATAGTTGTTGGCTTTTTTCATGGCGATGTAGTCCTTGAAACGCCCCGGAACGGGCGTCCACATAGTGTGTATCACTCCGAGTACGGCGTAACAATCCTTGACGTTGTCCACAATTACCCTGACCGCTATCAGGTCGTATATCTCCTCAAATTTTTTGTTTTGCTTCTTCATCTTGTTAAAGATGCTGTAAAAATGCTTGGGTCTGCCGTACACCTCGCCTTCGATTGCCATTTCGGCAAGGCGCAATTTGATTTCGGCGCAGACCTTATTTATAAATTCCTGTCTTTCTTCGAGTTTTGCCTTTACCTTGCCTTTCAGCTCTTCGTATACTTCGGGATAGAGATAGTACAATGCCAAATCTTCAAGCTCTATCTTTATTTGCGACATACCGAGACGACCGGCAAAGGGCGCGTAAATCTCTAAGGTTTCGACCGAAGTATTACGGCGGCTTTCGGGGGGCTTGTTCATCAGCGTCCGCATATTGTGCAGCCTGTCGGCAAGCTTTATGACGACGACCCTTATGTCTTCGGCGATAGCCAAAAACATTTTTCGGAGATTTTCGGCTTGCTCGTCTATCTTGCTGGCAAATTTCATTTTTTCAAATTTTGTCACGCCCTTGACGAGAGTGACTATTCCGTCGCCGAATTTTGCCGTCATTTCCACGTCGGTGACGGCGGTGTCCTCTAACACGTCGTGCAAAAACGCCGCGATTATCGTCGAAGAATCCATTTTCATATCGACGAGTATCTCCGCGACCGAGCAAGGGTGGACAAAATAATCCTCGCCGGAAGCGCGTTTTTGTCCTTCATGCGCTTTTTTTGAAAATTCAAAAGCCTGCATGATTTTATCAAAATCACGTTTTGAATAATTGTTTTTTATTTTTTCGGTCAGCTTGTCGTAATCCATAATCAGCCCCGTTTTTGTGTTCCGTCGGCGTCTTGACGCCGAAAGGAACGCCGCATTACATATGCTCTACGGCTTTTATTCCGATTATCCCGAACCCGTCCTTTAATATTCCGGCAGCGGCTTTTGTCAGCATGACGCGTGCGTTTTTAACCTCTTGCTTTTCGTTGAGTATTCTGTATTCAAAATAAAATTTGTTATAAGCCTGAGCCGTGTCGATGAGATATCTCGTGACAAAGCTCGGTTCGTAATTTTCCTTAGCCGACTTTAAGACTTCGGGATAGCGTTTGAGCAGCTTGACAAGCTCATAGGCTTCGTCGCCGGCTATCGACGACATATCCGCATCGCCGATTTTCCCCGCCTTTTCCAAAATGCTGTTGCATCTCGCATAGGTGTATTGGAGATACGGCCCAGTTTCGCCGTCAAAATTGAGTATTTTTTCGTAAGAAAATACGTTGTCCTTGATTCGGTTATTGATGAGTGCGCCAAAAATCACCGCGCCTACTCCGACGGCTTCCGCCGTTTCACGCGGATTTTTTAAGTCGGGCGACTTTTCTCCGATTATCGCCAGAGATTTTTCGCTTGCCTTATCGAGAACGTCGCTTAAATAGACCATGTTGCCCTTTCTGGTCGACATCGCGCCTTCTTCTAACGAAACCATGCCGTAAGCTACGTGTATAAGGTCTTTGTAATATTCGTGACCGAGCAATTCGATGACCTTAAAAACCTGTTTGAAATGCAGGTTTTGCTGATACGCCACGACATAAAGGCATTTATCAAAATCGTAGGTTTTTTTCCTATAAAAAATCGTCGCCAAATCCCTTGTCGCGTACAAAGACGCGCCGTCGCTTCTAAGTATAAGACAAGGCGGCATATCGTACGGCGAAAGGTCTACAATCGACGCGCCGTCGCTTATCTCCAAGAGATTTTTTGCTTTTAGCTCGTCTATAACCGGCTGCATTTTGTCGTTATAAAAGCTTTCTCCGGCGTAGCTGTCAAAATGAACGCCGAGTCTTTCGTAGGTCTTGTCTACTTCCTTCATCGTTATAGCTTTAAAAAAATTAAAAAGCTCCGTCGCTTCCGCATCGCCCTTTTCTATCCTTAAAAACCATTCTCTCGCTCTCGCGGTAAGCTCCGGCTTGTCTTCTTCTTCCTTGTGAAATCTGACGTAAATATCGACAAGCGATTTTAAGCCGTTTTTCTCGATATCGGTCTTGTCGCCCCAGAGCTTGTATGCGACTATGAGCTTGCCGAATTGCGTTCCGAAATCTCCGAGATGATTGATACCGACGACATTGTATCCTAACTTTTTAAATATACGGTAGAGCGCAGCCCCTATCACCGTCGTTCCGAGATGACCTATATGAAAAGGCTTCGCGATATTGATAGAGGAAAAATCTATACAAACGGTCTTGCCGCTCCCTTCGTCCGAAGAGCCGTAATCCGCTCCCCTTGCAATAATATCGGTCAAGGTCGCTTTGACAAAAAGCATTCTGTCAAGAGTGAAATTTAAATATCCGCCGACCGCATCGATTTTTTCGATAAAATCCGGCTTGCTTGCCGACAAGCTTTCTTTCAATTCCGCCGCTATCAAATTCGGCGATTTTTTTAAAACCTTAGAAAATTTAAAGCACGGCAAAGAATAATCCCCGAAAGCGCTTTCGGCGGCAGGCACGACGGCGGCAATTATCTCCCCTTGCTCAACACCGTCTATTTTTATAAATTCCGCAATTTCTTTTATATAATCCATTTGATTATTATATCATAAAACAAATAAAATGAAAATCTTTTTACCGTCCGCTAAAAAGTATTGAATACTTTTTTATACGGCATTTCTTTTGCGCCGACAAATAGAATACTCAAAAAAGCATTTTAAAAAAGGATATTTTAATAAAATTTACTTTTTTGCATCGACAAAAATAAAATATTCAAAAAAAAGATATTTTAAAACGGATTGTTTTATTAAACTGTATTGAATACAGCTTAATAAAACAATCCGTTTTTTTTAAGCTCCTTTGGGAAAAAAGTCTTTCAATATTCATTACTCACAAATATCGGTGGCTATCTCCGCTTTTTCTTCCCGCTGCGCTTCTGTAGCTGTCGGAAGCCGTTGATTGATTTCCGTCTGCTTTGCGCCGTCCTTTTCAGTCGGTTCGATTGCTTGAGAACGCTAACGCTTATTTTTTTTCTCTGTCTTTTTTGCGCCTTATCGCTTTATATACCTATAAGGTCATAAAATACTGAACGCCGTTTTCAAACTGTGTACCGTTTGCAAAGCGGAGCGATATTCCCGAACCGCCTTTGGTCGAGAGTCTGACGCCGATTTTTGACGAAGGGGCGATATCGGACGGAAGCTTGACGGATATTTTGACCGTCGTCATGGGCTGCAAAAGCGTTTTGTCGTAGGACGCTATACGGTATTCCTTTTCCGTGCCGCCGCTATTGACGACAAGGGCGAGATTGTTAAAATTGAGCGGCGCAGCCATGCCATAATTAGATACGGTAAAGGTCAAATTGCCGTCGACGACGGCGGCATTAGAAAGCGCGAGCTGATAGCCGAGATGATATCTGATATAATCGTATATCGACATGGCTATGTCGCTGCCGTAGGCGTCCTTAAAGAGCCTTTGATTATACGGCGCGCCTATACTCTTTAATATATCCGTATCGACATATTCAGTTTTCCAGCGTTCCATGCTGTAAGGAGCTCTCAAATCACTTTCGCGGTAATTGTGAGTGAGCGAAAGCGAAGTCAAATTATATTCGGTGATTTCCTTTATGACCTTTTTGCCGTCGATATTATTTAAAGGCGCGTCGCCGTCGACGTCCTTAAAAAACGCCGTTCCCCACGGCATTTCGCCGTCGTTTACGGTATATTTAAAAACTTCTTGCAGCTTTTGACGGTTCTCGGCACTGCCCGACGTATAAAAGCACCATTCGTCCGTCGGGTCGCCTATGATATAGTCCTGGTGCATTCCTATTCTAAATCTGTATTTTTCGGGAAGCTTATAATAAAGCTCGTCCGTGCGTACCTGAACGTAGATATTCGGCGGAACGATATCGGCAAGCAAGGCGTATGCTCTGCCTATGTACGCTCCGTTAAAATTGTAATTGGAATGCCCTTCTCCCCAATACCCTACTATGCCCGCCTGCACGCAATAGACGGTATCGTCAATGAGCTTGGCGTTTTCTTTGAACCACTTACCTATCTGGGTGAGATGTTTGTTTACATAATAAAACCTTGCGTCGGGAACATTCTCGGTCGCATACGCAAATCTCACAAGCATTCTGATACCGTTGTCGCGAAAAAGCTCGAAGTAGCGTTTCATTTGCGCGAATGCCTGCGCGTCGAGCGCGGATTTTGAATAATTAGACAGATAAATATAGGTTTGCGCAAGCGTAGGCTTGTCCTGCGCATACTTCGCTATCTCATTAGCCGCCGCAAGAAAAGGGTCTTGCGTGCGCAACGGATAGGTCGTCAGCGGATTGCCGAGCGTTATGTAGGTCTCCAATCTCAATCCGCGGTCGGGATTGCCGAGCAAAAATTCGGAGTTTGAATAGTCCGTCAGCGTAACGGAAGCGTCCGCCGACAGGTCGGCGACTTCAAACGAAGAATCGATATTTAATTGCGGATAGCCGTCGATAAAGACGTCGGGCAGACGCGCCGACTCAAAATAGCCGTATATCATAAAGACCGCGCCGATTATTACTGCAAAAAACGAAATCAATTTTAAAGCTTTTCTCTTCATAAAAATATTGTACTCCATGCCGTGCTTTCGTGTCAATATGTGTTTTTAAAAAATTCGCCGATTTTTTCAAATTTTACGTCAAAAATATTATCCGCTGCGCCCTTAATCGGGCGCGTTTACTTTTGTCCGCATATCGGCAGCCGTGACAAGCTCCGATATGTCTCACCCGTATCTCAATTCAAAAAATGTATCTTAATTCAAAAAAAATATTGAATTGCAGGTATTTTTATGATATAATACTATACGGCGACGCTGTGTACTTTACTTACCTTGTGCGGCATTGACATTTTCGCCTAATAAGGAGAGAACCATAATGACTTCAAACGGGCAAAAGCTCACAAACAACCTGCATAAGCTCTTCGGCACGGTTCCCGACAAGGGACTTCAACCAAAAGAAGCCATAGCTTACAGCATAACCGGCTTCGGACAAAACCTTATTTGCACCGTAATCGGCTCATATCTCATCATGTTTATGACCGACGCGATTTTTTTTGATTATGTTTTTGTCGCTTATCTGATGTTGTTCACCAGATTGTTCGACGCCTTCAACGACCCTATCATGGGCAGCTTAGTAGACAAAACGCGTACAAAATACGGTAAGTGCCGTCCGTTCCTTAGGTGGTCGGCGATACCTATCGCGGCGTTGACGCTTTTATGCTTTTTACCCGTCTACAAAAACAACCTTCCGAGTATGATAATCATCTCCCTTTTTTATGTCATATGGAGCGTGGCGTATACCATCGCCGACGTACCGTATTGGGGACTTTCGTCGTCAATGACAAACGATACGGAGATACGGGGCAAGCTCCTTATGGTGGCTCGCCTATGCTGTACCTTGGGCGCAGGCTTGGTCACCGTCCTTATTCCCCCTATCACGTCGGCTCTCCAAAAGAAATATACCGACGCAGACGGTTACATCTTAACGGAAAAAGCGGCGGAAGCCGGCACATCGCTCGCTTGGACATATTTTATAGTCGCATTAATTATTGTCGTCATAGCCGTTCCGATGTTTTATTACGGCTTCAAAAAGACAAAGGAACATATACATAACGACCAAAAAGCTCATTCGCTTATACATAATCTCAAACTGCTCGGCAAAAACAAGCCCCTTATATTGATTATAATCAGCGGCGTTTTGGGCTGTGCAAAGACCGTGTATATCGGAGTCGGCGGTCTGTATTTTGCAAAATACGCTTTGACGGCGGTATCCTTTCTCGGTATGCAAGGCGAAGCATTGTACAGCATTATCACCTTGGCGGTCATTCCGGGCGGACTTATCGCGACGCTTCTCGTGCCGTACTGCACAAAAAAATTCGGCAAAAAGAACACCTACATATACTCTCACTTAGTCGGCGCGGCATTTATGTTCGCTATGTATTTTATCGGATATAAGTCGTCGGCAGGACTCATCTTTGCTCTTATCGGTCTGATTATCTTGGGAATACCGCAGGGCTTTTCAAACGTCATGCTCTATGCTTTTATCGGTGATTCGGTAGACTATCTCGAATGGAAAACCGGTGAGCGCGGCGAAGGAATTTGCTTTGCTATGCAAACCTTTATCAACAAAATCGGTCTTGCCGCCGGTGCTTTTATCGGCGTAATTGCCTACGGAATGTCCGGCGTCAACCCTACCGACGCAGGCGGAACGATAACCGATTCGGGCTTGCAAAAGCTGTGGGCTATGCTCGTCTTGTCGGGCGCGATAAGTATGCTTCTCTGTGCAATTCCTATAATCTTCTACAAATTCGACGAAAAGACCCAAAGAGCCGCCGTTGCGGAAATCAACGCCAGAAAAGCCGAACAACCCGTCACGGAAGCCGAATAATCTTTAACTCAAACACTGTAAGCTCATTATAAAGCGGTGTTTCAATAAGTAAAACGAATAACACCGCGCAAGCAGATTTGCGCGGTGTTTTTATAAGGAAAAATATATGTTTGAAAACAAAACCGTTATATCGTTAAAAGCCTATACCGCTCTCGGACTTTATAAAGCAAAAAAGGTAAAACTATCCTTATCCGCTTTGTTTTTCTTTATTTTTACTTTCATTGCGTTCTTCTCTTTTGTTATAATTAAAAGCGGCTTAGATAAAAACAGTCCCGATTACAATTTCGATTTATATTTTATGCCTGCCTTATTTTTGGCTTGCGCCGTCGGCGCGGGTCTTTATATGTACCTTGCCTATCCGCGCTTAATCAAAAAAAATCTTGAAAGGCAAGCCGCTTCTTCACCGCGTATTGGCGACAATTCAATCTGTCATTATTTGTTTTACGAAGATTATTTTACCGTAACGGCGTCGGTCGACGGCGAAGCTCTCTCGGTTATAAAGCAATATTACAACACGCTTTTTAACGTTTGCGAAGATACGGAATATCTGTATATCTACATAGACAGACTGCAAGCCTTCCTGCTCGCAAAGGACGGCATGACAGACTCTTCCTTTGACGAATTAAAAAAACTTCTCAAATCTAAGCTCCCCGCCGAAAAATACACAGAGCCTAAAAAATAATCAAAAATTCTGTTGAAAAAAATAACGGCGCGGCGTTTTGCTTTATAAGCAAGACGCCGCGCCGATTTATTATAGGCGTGTAAAAATTATTTAAGGTTTTCGGGATTTAAGCATTGCAATTCCGGCAGGACGAAGCTTCCGTCCTTTCTTATCAATTTGCCGTCGAAGTATATTTCTCCGCCGCCAAATTCTTTTGTCTGAATGAGTACCAAATCCCAATGTACGGCGGATTGATTGCCGTTGTCGGCTTCGGTGTAGCAGCTACCCGGCGTGAAGTGAATAGAGCCGCTGATTTTTTCGTCAAAAAGTATATCGCCCATAGCTTTTTTGACGTAAGGATTGACGCCGATTGCAAATTCGCCGACATAGCGCGCTCCCCCGTCGGTATCGAAGATTTTGTTAGCCGCCTTAGTCTGTTCGGGCGTTGCGGCTTCGGCTTTTATGATTTTGCCCTTTTTAAAGGTGAGCCTGACGCCGTTGTATTCCGAACCGTTGTAGATGGACGGTGCGTTGTAGGTGATGACGCCTTCCACGCTGTCCTTGACGGGCGCGGTATACACTTCGCCGTCGGGGATATTCCTAAGCCCCGAACATTTGATTGCCGATATGTCCTTTATAGAGAAATTTAAGTCGGTGTCCTTGGCTACTATTCTCACCTTGTCGGTCTTGTCCATCAGCTCGACGAGCGGCTGCATGGCGGCGGACATTTTGGCATAGTCGAGATTGCAGACCTTGAAGTAAAAATCCTCAAATTTTTCGGTGGTCATTCTCGACTGCTGGCTCATAGCTTCGGTCGGATAACGGAGAATAACCCATTTTGTCTTGTCCACTCTTATGTCGTGATGTACCGGCTGGGCGTAGTGTATGTCGTATATCTTTCGCTTGTCGGGGTCAACGTCGGACAATTCGTATACGTTATTTGTTCCGCGTATACCTATATAGGCGTCCATATCCTCCATTCTGTACTTGTCGTACTTAGCCATAAAATCGGCAAGCTCCGTCGTCATATTGAGCATTACTTCGCGCTTTATGCGGTCGTTGTTCATCTGCAAAAATGGATATGCGCCGACCGAAAACGCTTCCTTTAATATATGCCCGACGAGCTGATAATCTACGCTGTCCGAAAATTCTATCAGAAGCTTTTCGCCTTTTTTGAGGTCGCAGGAATAATTAACGAGATTTTTTGCAAGCTTTGCAAGTCTGATGTCCGATAACATATTATCTCCTTTTTTTAAACGGTACTATTTATAGTATGTGGACTGTTGTAAATTATATATTTGGCTGTTGTAATTTATATAAGTTTTTTGTTGTATTCGTTGATTAAGGCTATCACATTGTCGTTAAAGCCGTCCTTCATAGAGTCCGCATAATCGACATGAAAGACAGGCATGACGCTCAGCCAATCCAAAAAATCCGCTTGATTTAATAAGACGGGATTAAATTTGTTTGCGAGATTCAACAGCGACCAGCCGGCGACGACGGACGGAATACTTTTCACTGCCATTTTAGGTGTTTTTTGGGCTTGATTTATGCGGAAAGTGCCGCCGTAGATATCGGGATTTTCTTTGAGATAATTATATTCCGCTCTTATACCTTCGAGCATTGCTTCGTCGCTTATCTCGTTGTGCCAGACGGCTCTCGGAATGTCCGCATATACTTCGGTCGGCTTTTCGGATAAATATTCCGCCGGAACGGACTGCAACGCCTCTTCCGTTATATCACCGCCGTAATAAATTCCGCCCTTTTTCATGGCGTAGGAGTAAAAGTCGGGAGCGGTCAGCACGACGCCCGAACCGCCGCTGACGGCGTCGGAATATCTCAAATCGCCTAAGGCTATGCTGTCAGGGTCAAAGCGCAGATAGTCGTACAGCCCTTCGTTGCCGTATCTGATACCGGCTACATAATCGAATAAATCCTTGTATTGCGTATCGCCGACGGCATAGATATGACGAAATTCAAGGACGATTATCTCACCGTCGTTCTCGCTCATAAATCTTATACAATCCTTGACGGCACCGTCCAAGCTGTCCCCCACAAGCCCGTGTACGCCGTACCAAACGCCGTCGTATTCGGCGACCCTAAGGTCAAAGTATCTCACGCCGCGTTTTAACAGGTCGTAGACGGTAGATTTTTGAGCTACGGAAATGCGCTGTATCAAGCCGCCGGCTATACCCTGAAATATTCCCGTTTCGGTCAAAAAGCTTATCTTAGGATTTGAAAGAAAGCCGCCCGAGTCCTTTGTATTTATCTTTGAATTGCGTTTTATACCCTGCGACAAGGTGTCGTGCGCCGCAAGCATGGCTATGTCTGTCACAAGCGGATTGCCCGAAATACTGTCGCTTAAAACGGCGGAATAGTCGTTCTCCGTAAAGGTCTTGCCCGTCACGTCTAACGTCGGCTCACCGATAAAGACTACGATAGAAACGACCAATATAAGTATCGACAAAAAAAAGATTTTTAAAAATTTTTTCATACCCTGACTCCTTAACATTAACGAAGCATGAGTGTATTGATTTTTTGATATGCTCCGTACGCGTCATATATTGTTCCTAAAAAAAAATAACCGCTTACTTATGATAGGCTCTGTTTGCTCTTATCATAAACGCTCTGTATATTTGTTCGGCAAGTATGACGCGAAAGAGCTGATGCGGATATGTGATTGCGCCGAAGGACACTACCCTGTCCGACTGCTTTAAGACGTCGCCGCTCAATCCGTGCGAGCCGCCTATAACAAAATTTACCGAGCCGCTTTTTGTCAGTCCCGTGTCTATAATGTCCGCGAAGCCCTGACTGTCTACGGTGTCGCCCGTTCTGTCCAACGACACGGTAAAGCCCTTGCTCTTTAAAAGCCTTTCGGATATATTGCGCCCTTCCGCGAGCTTTATCTCGTCGGCATTGTTGAGCTTGACGCATTCGGGCGTTTCGGTGAGTGAAAAGGTGCAAAAGGGCGTGAGTCTTTTGACGTATTCGTCAAAGGCTTCGAGATAATAGCTTTCTTTCAGCTTTCCCACCGAAATAATATTTATCTTCATCAATCTATCTCGCTACTCCCCATACAAAGGTAAAGACGGTCATGAGCGTACCGAAGACAATAGCCCCCGCCAAAAAAGCATTGCTGCCAAATGGTCGTTTCGGAGCTTTTGCCTTCAAATCCACCGGGTCGTCCGCGTCGATTTTTTTTAAGATACGAACGACGGCAACCGCCATAAATACCACTCCGGCAAAGAAAATAATAATAAACGCCGGACTGAGCAGGAAGTCCAAAAGTACGTTCAGGATATTTGCGGGCGACGAAGCGTACTGATATCCGTAAGACCTGAGAACGCTGAAAGCGTTTATGGCAAAATGAATAATCGACGACGCTATGATACTCCTTGTCTTGATGACGAGAACCGCCATGACCACGCCGCCGACAAAGGCGTAGAGAAATTGCAAAACGTTTGTGTGCATCAAAGCAAAGAGAAGCGACGAGATGATGATTCCGGCTATCGGGCTGTCCTTGTATGCGCCGAGTACAACGCCCCTAAATGTAAATTCTTCAAAGACCGCCGGAAGCATGGCCGTCAATATCAGGTCAAGGAATAGAGTGCCGTAGCCGTTATATATCGTTCCCGCGCTGCTGACCGCAGAAAAGCCGAAAATCTGCAAAGCGATATAGTTGATGACCGATATCGTCATATTGATAAATATCATCATCAGGGCTATGAGTAAGATTTTTGGCATCGTTCCGCCTTTTGGACGGCGCAGGCTTATATGCTCCCCGATATCCGAATCCTTGTTAAAGGCGCGGAAGAGAAAGAAAGGCAAAATCCCCATGCAGACGACCTGCGAAAGCACGGTAAAAATCCGCTCCGTCGCATTGTCGGAGAGCTTGACCGCGCCCAAATAAAAAAACATATTGAGCAGCATGAGCGCGATATACACGCAAAATACCGAAATATCCGCCGCCGTTCTCTTATCTTTTAACATAATTCATTCCTTATAATACGATTAGATACTAAGTATTTTATCGGACGGTTTATAATTACCGTGCGTACTCTATAAGCCGTACCATTGTTTATTTAGCGACCTTTGCGATGAATTTTTTCAAAAACTTTTCGTCAAAGGGATAAGGATTTGACATCATAGACGCGGACTCCGCGCATTCCTTTGCAATTGTTTCGGCAAGCGCGGCAAGTCTTTCGCTTTTAAACGAAGACGGGATTTTAAAGGACGCGGCAAGACTTTTGACGGCGTTTATCAGCATATCCGCCATTTTGCGGTCGTCCGAGACGGAATCACCCGTCAAAAGACGCCCGGCTTCCGCGTATTTGGCGAGAGCATAATCTCTGTTTATCTCCATGACGTGGGGCAACAGTATTCCGCAGATAAGTCCGTGCGGAAGCCCCGTATGCGCGCCTATCGGCGACGCCAGCGCGTGAACCGCACCCACTCCGCTGTTATTTATAGCCACGCCCGACTTAAAAGCGGCGAGAGCGGTTTCTTCGCGTGCCGCGATGTTGCCGCCGTCACTGTATGCCGTAGCAAGATACCTGATGTGCTTTATTCCCTGCCGACAATATTCGTCGGTCTCGGGCGTCGCTTTTTTTGAAGTAAAGCTTTCGATAAGCTGTGTGAGCGCGTCCATTCCCGAATGCGCCGTCGTTTCTTCCGGCGCGCCCGTGTAGAGCGACGCGTCTATCAAAACCAATTTTGCCATGAGCCGTTCGTCGCGCAAGCTTTTTTTGTATTGCTTTTCCGTGTTTTTTATCACGGCGTTTTTTGTCGCTTCCGCGCCAGTACCGGCAGTCGTCGGAACGGCGACAAACGGCAAAGGCGTATTTTGCATAAGCGACATTCCCGGAAGCTCCAAATACTTTTCGACACCGCCGTCGTTGACAAGCATTCCGGCTAAGGCTTTCGCCGCGTCCAAAACACTGCCGCCCCCGACGCCTATCACGCAATCGACAGCCGACGCGCCGTCGTATCTGTACTTCTCGGTAAGCTCATCTATATACCCTACGGTCGGCTCTCCGACCCCGTAAATCTCCGTCTCGAAGCTTATGTTTTTTAAAGACAACGCCGACGCAAGTATATCGGCGTCTTCGCTCTCGGCAAAATGCTTACCGGCTATTATCAAACAATTCTTTCCGTAACGCCCGATGTACGCCCCCGACGAAACGAGCGCGTATTTTTTGATTATTACTTCCTGCGGAATTTTAAACGACATCAGAAAACCCTTATCAAAAATTAAAGCTAAGACTTTAATCGTTATACATTAAAATTATAATTATTACATATTTTATCACATATCCGAACCGATTTCAATAGAAAACGTCAACCTGCTATAAAAAAGTTACAATATCGTCGAAATACAAGGCTCACGCTTTACTTTTTTTGTTTTTTAAGGCTAATTTGATAAATGGCACAAAAGGGTGACTTCTCTCTCCGTATTCCCTTAAATTAGCAAAATGTCTTGCAAAATTTTATATTCCGTGTTATTATATTTATATTATGAAAGATTACAAATTATTGAGCAGCAAAATTTATGACAGAATGTCCGTCAGAGAATATTCCTACAAGAAAGTCGATTTTTTTGAAGACGGCACCGACCTTGCGGCGAAATTCGGACTTGTGCCGTTGTTTAAGGACATACGCTGCAAAATCGTCATGTTAAAGGACGGCGAAGAGGTCAAGAACGGCCGTTCAAAGTATTGCATAGGCTTTTTTAGCGAAACGACGGTCGGCTATCTCGAAAACGTAGGTTTTTTGGGGCAGCAGCTTTCGCTCGAATTGCAAGCTCTCGGTATCGGCACTTGCTGGTGGGGCATGAAAAAACCCGCGCGAGCTTACCGAAATTCGGACGGCTTAGAGTTTGTCATATCCATGTCGGCAGGCTATCCCGAAGGTGCTTTGACCCGAACTCCCGACGGCTTTAAGCGAAACACCTTAGACGAAATAGCTTTGAAAGAAAAGGACGATTATATAGACGCGGTACGCTTTGCGCCGAGTGCGGTCAATAATCAGCCTTGGCTTGTCGAAAAAAACGGTTCTTCCTACAATTTTTATTTATCTAAACCAAAATCCATCGTTAGCCGTTTTTTAATCGCCGATATGCGCAAAATCGATATGGGAATAGGCATATCGCATCTGTACATCAAAGCAAAAGCCGACGGTCTTGACGCCGAAATCAAAGCCAACGGACAAAATTTGACCGACGCGGTATATATCGCGACTTTGACGCTCAAATAAAACAAAAGCGGCAGATGCCGTAAAACTGAAAATATGGTAAAGGTTTCGACAAAATACAATGCGGCGGACGCCGAAAATATCAAAGCCGGTCAAAGACCCGTTTTAATCGCCGGAGCGGTATGCACCCTTGCAGGGATAGTCGCCGGTATTATCTGCGCGCTGCTCATACATATAGCATTCCTGATATTGCTGCTCGGTTCCGGTGTCATAGCCGCCACCGTTGTTTTTTATCTCAAAAGCATGAAAAGCTTTGCGGCAAAACAAAAAGACAAGGCTTATGCCGTCATCACCTTTGACGGCGGCACGGTAACCGTAGAGTTGCAAGACGACGCCGTACTCACGCCGACACAACCGACTGTATACGATACCCAAAGCTGTACGGTAACCTCTTCCGGCTCGTTTTTTTATCTCAAAGTATTCGCGTCCGCCGAAGACAAGGCGGCATATTCGCGCCGTCCGTCCGAAGCCGCTCCCCTTGCCTTTTCTTTTAATATCTCCGGCTTTTTGGAAGGCACTCCCGACGACCTAAAAAAAACCTTGCGCAAAACCGACGGAACGGCTTAATCAAATTTGTACAATACAAAAACCCTTGCACGGTAAATTTTCGTGCAAGGGTTTTCTATTTGCTTTTTATGCTGTCGGCTCAATATATTGAGCGTCGGCGGTGTTTTATTTTAAAATAGAAATCTCAACGCCGTCCTTTGTGTCGATGATTTTATAGCCCTTTTCTTCGGCTTCTTTTCTAAGCGTGTCGGCGAGAGCATAATTTTTGTCGGCTTTGGCGGCTTTGCGCTTTTCGGCTATGAGCTTTATTTCGTCGGGGATATTATCTTCCGCTTCCGCCGCTTCCCCTTTGTCCGCCGTCGCCGCCGACGCGTCTAAGCGCAAGCCGAGTATTCTGTCCATATCGAGCGCGGCTTTGTAGACGTCCTCACTCTTTTTTTCTTTTAACATTTTAAAGAGAACGCCGAGTGCCAACGGAATATTCAGGTCGTCGTTTACGGCTTCGTCAAATTCTTTTTTGTACGCCGCCGTGATTTCTAATGGCGTCCTGACTGCCGACGCTTTGTGTAGGGCGAGCGTGTTGTTTAATCTTATGAGAGCCGTCTTTGCTCCGTCCATTCCTTCAAAGGTAAAATTGAGCTTTTTTCTGTAATGCGCGTTCAAGCAAAAAAATCTGTATTCGAGCGCGGTATAGCCGCGTTCTTCGAGCTGCTTGACGGTGTAATTGTTTTTTAGGCTCTTGCTCATTTTGCCGCCGTCCACGAGCAAAAATTCCGAATGAATCCAATAATTTACACTCTTATCGCCCGTCAACGCTTCGTTTTGGGCGATTTCGTTTTCGTGGTGGATAGGTATATGGTCCACGCCGCCGGTGTGGATATCGAAGTGCCGTCCGAGATACTTTATACTCATCGCCGAGCATTCGATATGCCAGCCCGGATATCCCGAGCCCCACGGGCTGTCCCACTGCATAATGTGTTCCTTTTCGGCTTTTTTCCACAGCGCAAAATCGGCGGGATTGTGTTTCTCGTCGTTGACTTCGACACGCGCTCCCGCTATTTGTTCGCCGAGATTTGCGCCGCTGAGCTTTCCGTAGCCGCCGAATTTTTCGATATCGAAGTAAATTCCGTCGCTTATCTCGTAGGCGTAACCCTTTTCCTGCAAGGTCTTTACATAATCTATCATTTCTTGTATATGCTCGGTCGCCTTGACAATCCTTTCGGGCAAGTCGATATTGAGCTTCTTCATGTCTTCAAAAAAAGCTGCGGAATAAAAATCGGCTATCTCATAAGGCGATTTATTTTGTTCCTTCGCGCTCTTTTGCATCTTGTCTTCGCCGGTGTCGCCGTCCGACAGGAGATGCCCTACGTCGGTAATATTCATGACGCCGTTGATTTTGTAGCCGTCGTACTTCAAAACGCGCCGCAATAAATCCATAAAAATATACGTCCTAAAATTGCCTATATGGGCATAACTGTATACGGTCGGTCCGCAAGAATACATTCGGACGTCGCCGCCGATAGGCGCGAAGTCTTCCTTTCTACGGCTGAGAGTATTAAAAACCTTCATGAGTAACTCCTTTAAAACAAATGACGTTTTTTGATACGGACGGCAAGCAAAAGCCGTTATTTTTGTCGTAAGCGGATTGATTATGTGCTTATAGCTTTTTAAACGATATACACAAGCGGATTGATATCCGCCGTATATTTTGAAGCGATATACGCAAGGCGGTTTTATATTAGGCGCGGTCTGACTCTATCGATATTTCAAATACCGTCGCCCCAAAATTCCGGCGTAAATTCGTCGTCGGACATGGTAATGGAAAACTCAGGCGCTTTTATGCCCATAGTTTGTTCCATTTTGCCTAAGCGCGCACCTATTCTCTTAAATTCTTCTATGACAGGGTCTGGCAGCTTTATCTGGTCTAATATGTCGCCTACCTTTTCGCCCTTATACCTGACTATCCTGCCCGGCACGCCCACTACCGTCGAATGCGGCGGCACATTTTTTAGCACTACGCTGTTCGCGCCTATCTTGCTGCCTTTGCCTATGACTATCGGCCCTAAGATTTTTGAGCCGGAGCTTATCATAACGTCGTCCTCTATCGTCGGGTGACGCTTGCCCGTGTCCTTACCCGTACCGCCGAGCGTGACGCCCTGATAAATGACGACATTGTCGCCGACCTCGGCGGTCTCGCCGATGATGACGCCCATGCCGTGGTCGATAAATATTCCGCTGCCGAGCTTGGCGGCAGGGTGGATTTCGATTCCCGTCTTGTGCCGTGCGCTCTGACTGATGATGCGCGCCAAAAGTTTGAGCTTCTTGCCGTCGAGCCAATGCGCTATCCTATAATACAATATAGCCCTAAAACCCGAATATGTCAATATAACTTCGAGTTTATTTCTTGCCGCAGGGTCTTTTTCTACGACCGCATTCAAATCGGCTTTTAATTTTTTAAACATATCCCACTCTCCCGACAATAACGGTTTTTTGACGGTAGTATCCGTAAGTCATAAACGCCAAGCTTTAAACCTTACAGAACACTGCCTCACGCCAAAACCCGACAAAAAACAAAACCGCCCCCTGCAAAGCATAAGGGCGGATAAATCTCTTCCGCTGTTCCACCTTATTTTCACCGCAATTTTATGCGGCATCTCACACGGACTTTGTACAGCTTCCAAAAAAATCGCTGTCGCGGCATTTCCTCCGCGCCGCACGCCGGCCGCACTTCGACGGAATATCAGGCGTAAGCGGCTCTCAGCCAAAGTCCGCTCTCTCTTATCCGCAATTTTTCCGTTTACTCTTACCTGCGTATCGCGTTTAAATATCTTTTACAATTAGCCGTCTTGACGATATGATTTTATCCTGCCGATATAATAATATTCGTTTAGGTCTACGGCTTCGTGCAAACTATATTTACATTATACTCAAAATCATATTTATTTGTCAAATCTTTTTGATATGTCCGATTTTTTGTCATAACGGAGCAGTAGGTTGACAATGAGACGTTTGAAAAAAGCGTTAGCATTGTATACCGCTAACGCCCGTTTTTTCCTTATCTTTTTTGCTTATGCAAAAAAGCAAGCTTTAACTCGGTGTTTCCGTACGGTTTTTATGATATTCCAATATCTTATCGGTAAATCTCAGTATGACCTCGAAGCCGTCCGCGACTACGCCTTCGCCGAAGCGTGTCGATACGTCCTTAAAGGTGTGGTAATAATCCGACGCTACGGGGTTTTGGGCGGCGAGAGTGCAGGTATCAATGCCTTTTTTGTGGAAAGGCGTAGAGTCGCAGCCGCCGATAGGGTTTAATATTCTTTTAGGGTTGACGCCCGTTTCGGTCATGGCGTCGAAGGCGAGATTGCAGATATCCTTATTAAAGAAGCTTGTCTGCCACAAATCCCCTTGTACGACTTCAAAATGCTCCTTATCCGCTACCGAATCGATATTTACCACATAGGTTTTGCCCGGCGTCAATATGTCGTCCTTGCCCAAATGAGCCTTGACATACGCGAACGAACCCCTAAGCCCCGCTTCTTCGCTTCCGAGACCGGCAAAGAATACTCTTACGTTGTCGGGCAATGCCTTAGGATTGTTTTTGTAATATTTTACCGTTTCGAGAGCGAGTCCTATGCCGGTGAGATTGTCCATTGCGCCCGGCGAAGCTTTTTTCTTGTTGTAGGAGAGAAAAAGACAGAGCGGCAAAAAGAATATTCCGCAAATCGCCGGAACGATTATCATGACAGGATAATCGCCGAGCGCCAAGCCGCCTATGACCTTGATGTATGTAAAGACCGCAAAGGTCACCGTCGCGACAATGCCCGCCGCCGTCAACGGAATCATTTTGGCAGGATTGCCGTAAGCCGCCATATTCCAATTCCAGCTTGTGTCGAGATGTCCCGAATATATTATCGTTACGTCGTGCTTGCCGCTGCGTGCCGGCAATTCGGCGACGACGTTATTTGACACGGATTTTTTGAAAAGGAAATCGAACCACGTCTTATATCTAAATACGTGCGTCACGGCAAAAATCCACATACAGCTCATAAAGACGAGCGATACGATACCGAAGACGACGTTCAAAGCCGGAATGAGCGTCAAAAAATAAAATAAAAGCGCGGCATAAGAGAGATACCCGAGATAAGGAATCGCGCCGACGCCGGATGTCGGGTGAACGACAAATTCCTCTTTTTTTGCGTCAAGACCCGTTTGAAGCTGAACCTCCTTGACGAGCGCTTCGGCGGCTCTTTGCTCTTCTTCGCTGCCCGGAAGTCTCGGACCGTGTTTTTCAAATTTTTTGACAAAAGCCATTACGTTTTTGCCCGCTTTTTCCTTCTGTGCAATATCCATGATGTAATACTCCTTATTAGATTTTTTTGGGGTTTATGCCGATACCGGAAGCCAAGTCTGCTCCGGCAAATGTTTTTGTGAATATCATTTTTTTACGCACCTAATCAAACGCTTGCGGTTTTACCAAATGTGCGGTGCTTTTTTTGTGTATATCCTTAATTCAATAACGTGTCGGTGCTTTTTGTATATTCTCAACTCAACGCGCCGAGAAAACCCATTATACAGGTCAATAACCACATCAAAATTCCGCCGATAATTGCGACCTTTGCGGAAGTGGGATATTTTTTCTCTTCGCCCGTGCCGGCCGCAAAGATGACGTCGGGGTCTATCTCTCCCCCAAATTCGTTTTGAGCGTCGTATTTATTGTTAAAGGCTTCCTTTTCGGTCAGGCGGAAGCTCTTATCGAAGAGCAATTTTTTGATGTAGACGACGGAATCCTTTATGCCGTTAGGCTTTGTTTCCGTATCGCCGAATTTTTCTCTGTCGTTCAGCCGTTTAAAGGCTCTAAGCGCAAAGAATAGAATAACCGCTCCCGCCACTACCCAAACGGCATACATGATTATCAGTCCGTCGGACGTTATGCCGTCAAAGGAAATATAGCCGAACAAGACGGCGATAAGGTTGTTAAAGAAATGCAGGATAACGCCGAAAATAATACTGCCCGTCGTCACCGCAAGATAACCGAATATCAAGCCCAAAAAGAATTGATGCACCGTCTGCTGCGGATTGCCGTGAAAAATCATAAAGATAAATGCGGTGTATACAATGGCAAAATATGCGCCCTTTCGCCTTGCGCCGTTCATCAAGATGCCGCGAAAAAGTATCTCTTCGTTAAAGGCCGGCAGGATACACATCGCCGCTATCGCGATAACCAAGCCGCCCCAAGTGAAGCTCTCGGCTTCTTCGATTATCGGCTGATATCCGAGCTTCATGAGTGCGCCGACAAATAGCTCCGCCAAAGGCGCAAAAAGCAATATCGCACCTACCGCAATCGCAAAAAGCAAAAGTACCTTGACAAGGCTTAGCTTGCCAAAACCCATGCGGAATAGATTGAAAACGTTGACCTTTCTGAGTACCGCAAGATAAAAAAACGCGCCGCCGAACATCAGTAGCTGCGTCAGGGCAAGCGTAATATAGGCAAAGTCCGTGCTTTCCGCAAAACTGCCGCCGTTAAATGCGTTCGCTATCATAACTAATCCCGCGATTATTGTCGCTCCCGCAATAGAACCGGCAAAAGCCGTAATAATGCTCACGTTGCTTTCACCGAAGGTCAAGGCTTTTCTCTTCATTTAAAAATCCTTATCGTCAATCACAAAATGGTGACTGATTATATTATAATACTTAAATGCCGTATAGGCAAGCGTTTTATATCCTTTGTCAAAAACATTGCGATTAATGGAAATCCTAATACACTACCGTAAGGCTTCCCCTTTCTCTCTGCTTCAAAACCTCGATTTTTACGTCCGAGCCTTCGTGTATATTATGCGCCGATAAATACTTTGCCACTATGTCGAAGGCTAATTCCGGCAAATTATTTTCTTCGCTCAAATGAGCCAAAAAGATATTCTTTGTGCGTCCCGTCACGATTTTTGTCAATAATTCCGCCGACAAAGCGTTGTTGATATGCCCCTTGCCGCCTATTATACGTTGTTTTAACTGATAAGGGTATGCGCCCTTCATGAGCATATCTTCGTCGTGATTGGCTTCCGCGACAATCAGGTCGCTGTCCTTCATGTTGTCTATTATACTCTCCGTGACGCGTCCTATATCCGTCGCTACGCTTGCCGAAAGCTTGCCGTCGGTAAATCTGTATCCTAAGGGATATACGGCGTCATGCGGTATCTTAAAGGGCTTGACTCTAAGCCCCGACAAATCAAATGCTTCTTCTCTTATGCCCCTTATATCGAGCTTAGGAAATTTGCTTTCGATAATTCTCACGACATAGTCGTGGACAAAAACGGGAACGCCGCTTCCGCAAAAGCCCGAAAGACCGTTGATATGGTCGGTGTGTTCGTGGGTTATGACAACTCCCGTAAGGTCGCAAAGGCGGACGTCAATCTCTCTTAAACGTCTTTTTATCTCCAAAAAAGGCAAGCCCGCGTCTATCAGCAGCCTGGACTCTCCGGATTCTAAATAAATACAATTTCCTTTGCTTCCGCTGCCTAACGGACACAATTTGAGCATATTTTTCTCCGTAGTACTCTGTAAGGTCTAAATCTTTAAAAAAGCGTTTGCGGCGCGATAATATTTTATTAGTCCTATAACCTATATGACGAACAGATTTTAGCGGATTTTTGGCTTATACAAGGCGCATTTGACGACGTGTAGCGTAAGCTACATTAGGATAATGCAACGATGTATAAGCCAAAAAGACGCAAAATATGTCGGCGGATAGGTTATAGGACTAATCTATTATACAATGTTTCGGCAAAAAAAGCAATGTAAATACGGCTTTTTCATACACTGTAATAATTAAGAAATCCTTGCTTATAATTTATCTTCTTGCCCGACAGGCTTATTTTAAGGAGCGCGTATGACGGTAGAACCTTTGAATATAATAAAAGACGTTTACAAAAGCATAAGTGTTTTCAAAAAACAAGGATACGAAACGGGCTATATCGGACGCACGGTACTCGGCAGTCCGATACCTTACGTCAAAAAAGGCGACGGGAGCTACGGCGGTACGCTTATATTCGGCGCGATACACGCGAGAGAATATATTACCGCGCCGTTGGTGACAAAAATGGCTGAGAACTATTCGGGTAAAAGTGCAATTTATTTTGTACCCGTAGTCGATATCGACGGCGTAGCCTTAGTCACGCTCGGCATCGACGCGATAAGCGCGATACTCGACCGTCCGTCGTCCGCGCTCAATCCCTTAAATCCGTGCTTTTTTTACGGCGAAAAAGGCTTTGAAGCTTACCGTGCTTCTCTCCCGAAAAGGAAGGTCTCCGATACCGCCGCATACCTTATCAAAATCAACGGCGGCGGCAGCGACTTCCGCTTGTGGAAAGCCAACGTCGATGCCGTAGACCTAAACGTAAATTTTGACGCCGGCTGGGGAACGGGCTTGCAAAATACCGTTTACCCCGCCCCGGCAAATTACATCGGACCGTACCCCGAAAGCGAACCGGAAACAAAAGCTCTCGTAAACTTTACAAAACAGCATGACATTATCACGGCTTTGTGTTATCATTGTAAGGGAGAAGTAATATACTACGGCTACAAAAATAACGCGCCGTACCCCGAGCTTGCCGCGATGTTTTCGGATGCGACAGGCTATCCGCTGCTAAGCAGTCAAGGGAGCGCGGGCGGTTATAAGGATTGGTTCACCGAACAATTTGACAGCCTTTCTCTGACCGTAGAAGTCGGCGGCGAAGGCAACACCTACGACGAGCTAAATGACCGCTTTGACCAAATATACGCCGCTAACGCCGACGTTCCGACAATCGCCGACTACGCAACGCGCAAAATACTCGGTTTATGAGCCGCTTTTAAATATATCCCGAATGCAAAAGGAGCAACCATGTACACCCCCGAAGATTTTATGAAAAAAGCTCTGTCCTTAGCCCAAAAAGCCTTTGACATCGGAGAAGTTCCCGTTGGCGCGCTTATAGTCAAGGACGGCAAAATCATAGCCGCCGCCTATAACGTCATCGAAAAAACCGGCAGCGTTCTCGGTCACGCCGAGATACAAGCGATAAAAAAAGCTTCCGCAAAAATCGGAAATTGGCGGCTAAACGGCTGCGACCTGTACGTCACTCTCGAACCCTGTCCGATGTGCGCCGGAGCGATAGTCAACGCACGGATAGAGCAGCTATATTACGGTGCGTCGGACGATAAGGCTTCAAGCTCGTCCATTCTCCAATCGGGCGCGTACAACCACAAAACCGCCTGTCACCCCGGCATATTAAAGGACGATTGCCAAAAGCTTCTAAAAGCTTTCTTCAAAAAATTACGCGATTGAAAACGCATAAAACAAAACGCCGCGCTAATATTACTTGCGCGGCGTTTCCTTCATTAGACTTTTTGTAAAAAGTCTATTATTTGACGACCTTAAAATCTTCTTCCTTGACTGAAATATCTGCAATATCCCTGCCCGTTCCGTTCTCCGAAAAAATCACCTGCCATGCGCTCATAATAGCGTAGCCGCTCATTACGCAGCCCCGCATTCCCTTAAAGATGCCCCATTCCGAATATTCGGGCTTATCGACAATAAGCTCAACTAAATCGTATTCCTTTACGGCGCTTTGTTTGAATCGGATATTTTTAAAGAAATCGGGGGCGTTTAGCTTTTTTTCCATATCCGCTTTATACTCGTTCGGGATTTCCCCTAACAGCTTCAAATCCCTTTCTCTTGCCGTTGCGACGGCATATTCGCCTGCGTTTTTATTATTTAAAAACAATACCGCAAATCCGTTATTTTCATTATCTCCCGACAAAATACCGATACAGCCCTTCTTTATCCCTTTCTCAAAAAGCGTACCGTCGTCGTTTATTAACTCTACAATATCATATTTTTTCATTAAATTCTATCCTTTTAAAGGCGTTTAGATTTTAGGAATAATCTAATATTATCATATTCCGGGCAAATAAGCAATAGCCTTTAAGCCGTGTCACGACTTAAAGCGGCGGCTTAATTATACGGAATTAAAAAGGAGCGTTTTCACGCTCCTTTATATAGTTAATTCTTTACTCGTTGCCGCTTCCGCTTGCATTGTCGCCTTTGCTTTCTTCGCTTATGCTCTTGCTCTCTTCCGTTGCGCAAACACTGCAACCCGAACAACCCGAACAGCCGCCCGAATCGCCGCCGTCGGCACAGCCGCAACCCTTGCCCTTTTTGCGTTTGCGTATATTGTATATCACCGAAAAAGCTACGAGCGCGATAGCCGCGATTAATATTATTATTTCGACAGGCTTCATAGCCGCGATTATTGTTATTGTTTCGATAGGTTTCACGTTTTCACCCCCGAGAGAATTTGTCGTTTAGACCGTAAGCTTTGCGCTTTTTGTCCGTCGGTCTTATTTTATTTTTTTGAAGAGAAAAAGCTCTTTGATGTTTATTTTATCCGTTTTGCCGTTTTTCTTGTCGATTAAAGCTCCGGCAAATCTCACGCCGTAGACGACCAAGACTGCTAAGCCTACCGTTGCGAGCAATCCTACCCACCATGCCAAGGTGTAGAGAACGCCGAGCCAAAAGATTACGCAAGCTACGGCATACGCCGTTATTATCCAAAAAGCTATTGCCTTCCAGAGCCATTTGTTGTTTTTAAATTCCGCCTTTGCGGCGGCTACCGCCGCCATACAAGGCACGCTCAAAAGGTTGAACGCCATAAAGGCAAACATGGCCGGAACGGCGATATCGAGTCCGCCGAGTACTCCCCCTATGCTGATAATCATAAGTCCGAGCGGAGTATCGCCCAATTCCGAGCCTTCTGTCTCTAATGCTTCGTCGCCGTCCATTCCGGCAAAGATACCCATTGTCGCCACGACAACTTCTTTGGCGAGCAGTCCCGTGATAGTCGCTACGACAAACTTCCAGCCGTTCTCACCCATGCCGAAGCCGAGCGGATAAAAAATCCATTTTAGACCGTTTGAAATGACGCCCAAGATACTGTCGCCGCTGTCTTCTACGAGTCCCGCGCCGATGTTGAAGCTAAACGACGTCAAAAACCAGATGACTACGACCGCTCCGGCTATAATCGTGCCGGCTCTTATTACATAATGTTTGAGCTTCTCCCAAAGGTGAATGACCGTGTTTTTGACCTGCGGTAAATGATATGTAGGCAATTCCATAATAAACGGCGGCGTTTCGCCCTTGATTATCGTCCGTTTTAAAATGAACGACGATATGACCGCTACGGCTATGCCGAGTATGTACATCGAAAAAACCGTAAATTCGGCATTCAGTCCCCTGTAATGGGCAAAGACGCCCGCGAATGCCGCCCATATCGGCAGCTTAGCTCCGCACGAAAAGAAAGGAGCGAGAAAAATCGTGCGCTTTCTTTCCTGTTCGTTTTCGAGAGTTCTCGTCGCCATTATTCCCGGAACGCCGCAGCCGAAGCACATTACGAGCGGCATAAACGCCTTGCCCGAAAGCCCGAAACGGCGGAACGCTCTGTCCATAATAAACGCCACGCGCGCCATATATCCGCTGTCCTCTAATATCGAGAGAAACAAAAAAAGTACGAGTATCTGCGGTACAAAGGATAGCACCGCAAACAAGCCGCCGAGCAAGCCGTCGTTTATCAGGCTTGCATACCATGTCGGGTCCGGAAAGAGCGACGCTATGACTTCTCCCAAAGAAACGGTCGCCCAATCCATGAGATTAAAGATAATCACACCGGGCGAATTTATCGCGTCCGTGCCGAAGATTGCATGGTCAAAAGTTCCTTCAGGTATAAACAAGCCCAAAAACAAAAAGTTTTCGCTGAACGTGATGTGAAAGACCGCGAGCATGATGACGAGAAATATCGGTATTCCCCAAACCTTGTGAGTGAGAACCTTGTCGATTTTGTCGCTTTTTGTCAGGCTGCCTTGCTTAGGAGCTTTTTTGAAGGCGGCCGGTAATTCGGCTGAGATGTATTTGTATCTCGCGTCGGCGATATAGCCTTCAAAATCGCCTTCAAATATTCCCGTATCCGTACCGGCTTTTAAAGCCGCCGCTTTAATCGCTATCTCGGGGAAATTTTCCTTTTCGATTTCGTCGTCTTCTATGAGCTTGACGGCGTGAAATAAAGGGTGCTTCGTCTTGTTTTCGCCGTAAAGCGCGGCGATTTTTGAGATAAGTACGGCTGCTCCGCTCTTTTTGAGAACGGTTTCGGCTTGTCTGCCGCGCTTGACCGCTTCGATACCCTTATCCATAAGCTCTTTGATACCCGTGCCTTTGAGCGCGCTTATAGTCGCGACGGGTACGCCTAATATTTTGCTCAATCCGTCGGCGTCTATCGTGTCCTTGTTCTTTTCAACGACGTCTATCATGTTGAGCGCGACTACTATCGGAATGTCCAGCTCCATGAGCTGTGTCGTCAGATAGAGATTTCTTTCGAGATTTGTCGCGTCGACGATGTTGATTATACAATCGGGACTTTCTCCGAGCAAAAAATTTCTCGACACTATCTCTTCCGGCGAATAAGGCGAAAGAGAATATATTCCCGGCAAATCGATGATTTCGGCTTTTTCGGCGGACTTGCGGTAAATGCCTGATTTTTTGTCTATTGTGACGCCCGGCCAATTGCCGACGTGGGCAGTGCTGCCGGTCAACGCGTTAAAAAGCGTCGTCTTTCCGCTGTTCGGATTTCCTGCTAACGCAAATTTCATTTGACAACCTCCATAAGTACGGTTTCCGCTTCGCTCTTGCGCAGCGACAGCTCGTAACCCCTGACGGTGACCTCGATAGGGTCGCCGAGAGGGGCGGTCTTGCGCATAACGATTTCGGCTCCGGGCGTGACGCCCATGTCAAAAAGGCGGCGTCTTATCTTGCCTTCCGCCGTTATTGATTTGACTCTCCCCTTTTCTTCGGGAATAAAGTCGTTGAGTTTTTTGTCCATCGAAGCCCCCTTGCTATAATAAGGATTTTATAAATAAAAAATAATTGTATCATAATACAAAAATAATCGCTTAAACGGGCTTAAGCGACTACTATCTTCATTGCCAACGCCCTATTGAGCGCGACACGGCAATCCTTGATTTTTAAGACGACGTTGCCGTCGCTGTCAAACATAGAAGTAACGCTGCCGCCGACCGCCATACCGAGATTTTCGAGATGTCTTTTGGTCTTGTCATCGGCGTTTATTTGCTTGATAATCATTTCTCTGCCGAACGGCGCAAATGCTAACGTCATAATCTTCTCCTTGACGGATACGGTACAGTTCGCATATGCGAACGCATGGTCCGTAAAATAAGAGTTTGTCAAACTCAATTCAGTTCGCATATGCGAACATATGACCTTTAATTTAAGAGTTTTGTCAACTCTCTTTGGTTCGCATATGCGAACATACGGTCTTTAAATTAAGAGTTTTGTAAACTCCGTACCATTATATTACCATATTCCGACCGTCCTTGTCAACAATTAGCAAAGGGTAACTCAAAATATTTTTTATTTTTTTACAAAATCCGCCAAATCTTCAATACGCTTTACGCTCAAAGAGCCTTATATCCCCTAACCTATCGCGCCGTCAACGGCAATCTATGTGACAGACTTGCGGTTAAAGGTTTTTATATCCCCTGCCCTAAGAGCCTAAAACGGACATATATAAGGCTCTTTTTTATTCTAATACGCAGAGATTTATCGTATGCCGCACAAAATTTTTGATAAATGGATTGACAACGGCGCATTTATGACCTATAATTTATATAGAAATACGCCGCGCAAATACGCGGTGATTTCTAAGGAAACGCTCGCGCACAATCGGATAATTTTATGCGGCGATTCCTAAGCTTATTGCCAATACAAAAAAAATCAAGCTATGCTTGACATCGAGGAAAAAGATTATCATGGAAACGACCGACAACAAGACCGAAAACAACATCGATACAGTCGAAACAAAAGAAGTCAGTAAGACCCTGCGCAATCTGCCGAATTTCCTTTCGTGGCTGCGCCTTATTCTCTCCGTCACGGGCGTATTGATAGGGCTGATACATCAGGACTACATACGATGGATTTTTGTAGCAATCTTTGTCATATGTATAATCAGCGACATAGCCGACGGCAAGATTGCCCGTCATTTTAAGATATGCACGGACTTCGGCTCAAAAATCGACGGCATAGCCGATTTGGCTCTTACCGGAGCGGTCTTTATCTATGCCGCGTTTGAATTAAAGGTATTATCCCCCGATAAGGGCGATATCAATCTCCCGATAGTCTTGATACTCTTCGGCGTCTTTATCGCCATAAAGGCCGCCGCCGGTATCGTCACAAGACAGAAATTCGGCAAGGTCAACTTTATGCACACCATATTGATGAAGATAACGGGCGGCTCGCTCATGGCTTGCGCTCTCGTCTTTATCATCTTTAATCGGTCGTATATGTGGGTAATTTGGGTTTTAGCCGTAATAATCTTGTTGGCTTTCGTCGAAGAGCTTGTCATAGTCATCTACTACAAGGACTACGACGTAGACCGCAAAGGCTTTCTCTTTGACTTCATCGACAAAAAGAAGCAGGAAAAAAAGGACAAGCAAAACAATCGGGACAAACAAGACTAAATCCCCCTTTCTCTCGGTTGCTTTAAATAATAATAATGATAACATTAATAACCGCCGCGTAAAATCTACACGGCGGTTATTTTTTTTGTGTGTTGTTTATCGAGCCGTCAAGCAAAATGTCGGTATTGTAGCGATAAAAATGTCGGTATTATAGAGAATAAAATGTATTTAATGTAGGAATTGTAGAAAATCCGGCTGCGCTTTACGCGGTGTTTCACTAAAAAAATGTCCGATACGTTTTGTATCGGACTACTTTTTACTATTAGACTTCTTTAATTATCCTTTGACCGCTTCCGACAGGGCTTGTGTTTTGTCGGTTTTTTCAAATCTGACGTTCAAATCCTCTCTGCCGAAATGACCGTACACGGCAAGCTTGCGGTAGATAGGCTTGTCAAGCTCTAATTCCTTTATGATACTGCCCGGACGCAAATCGAAGGTTTTTTTGACGGCGTCGGATATTACGTCGTCGGGATACTTACCCGTTCCGAAGGTTTCCACGCGGAGCGACACGGGGTGAGCTACTCCGATAGCGTAGGCTATCTGCACCTCGCATTTCTCGGCAAGTCCGGCAGCCACGATGTTTTTTGCGACATATCTCGCGGCATAGGCCGCGCTTCTGTCCACCTTAGTAGGGTCCTTTCCCGAGAAAGAGCCGCCGCCGTGACGACCGTAGCCGCCGTAGGTATCGACGATGATTTTGCGTCCCGTCAAGCCGCTGTCGCCTTTCGGACCGCCCGTGACAAATCTTCCGGTAGGATTTATAAAAATCTTCGTATCCTTATCTATCATGCCCTTGTCTATGACAAAATCAATGACGTGTTCTTTGATATCCCTTCTCAAAACGTTCATATCGGCGTTCGGGTCATGCTGGCACGATACGACGACGGCTTCTATTCTCTTAGGCTTGCCGTCTATGTATTCGACGGTCACTTGGGTCTTGCCGTCGGGTCTTAAATATTTGAGAGTACCGTTTTTGCGAATCTCCGCAAGCCGCTTGGACAGTCTGTGCGCGAGCGAGATAGGCAGCGGCATAAGCTCTTTTGTCTCGTTGCAGGCATAGCCGAACATCATGCCCTGGTCGCCCGCTCCCAAAACGTCGGCGTTGTCGTCCGAACCGCCCTTTCTTTCCAAAGCCTTATCGACGCCCAAAGCTATATCGGACGACTGTTCGTTAATCGCCGCGACTACGGCGCACGTCTCATAATCGAAGCCGTATTCGGAGCGGTCATAGCCGACGTCCTTGACGACGTTTCGGACTATGCTCTGAATATCGGCGTAGGCTTCGGAGGTTATCTCTCCCATAACGAGAACAAGCCCGGTACAAGCGCAAACCTCGCAAGCTACGCGTGAATTTTTGTCTTTTGCTATAAGCGAATCGAGTACCGCGTCGGCTATCTGGTCGCAAAGCTTATCGGGATGTCCTTCGGTAACGGATTCTGATGTGAAAAAATTTTTGGACATATCTTGCTCCTTAATTTTGACAGATTTTATTACATTTACGAAGTGTTTTTTAGACCCCCGTTCCGTCCGTATCTAATTCGTCCGACTCCGGGGCGGCGACGGCTACGCTGACAATTTTGCCTTCGTCTTTTATTCTCATTACGCGCACGCCCTGCGTATCGCGTCCTATTTTGCTGATTTCCTTAGCTTTTATTCTGATGATGATTCCCGTGTCGGCTATGAGCATAATGTCGTCGTCCGGCGATATGAGTTTGAGATTGACAAGCTTGCCCGTCTTGTCGTTAAAGACGCCGGCTTTGATACCCTTGCCTGCTCTCGACTGCAATCTGTAATCGTTCGGGTCGCTGCGCTTGCCGTAGCCGTTGCTGGTAATGGTCAATATCTCGTAGCCCGACCTTATCGCCGTCATATCGACTACGTTGTCGTCGTTGTCGAGCTTCATGCTTCTGACACCCTGCGTATCTCTGCCCATGCTGCGGACGTTTTCTTCGCTAAATCTGATACACTTTCCGCTCTCCGACGCTATGATTATCTCGTCGTGACCCGACGTCATCTGAGCCGATATAAGCTCGTCGTCGTCGAGCAGGCTTATGGCAATCTTGCCGACCTTTCTAATGCGTGCAAACTCTTCGATAGGCGTCTTTTTGACTAAGCCGCGCTTTGTCGCAAGCATAAGGAAGCCCCTGTCGTCCTCTTTGAACGGCATAAACGCCGTGACCTTCTCGCCGTTGTCGAGTTGAAGGATATTGACTATCGCTCTGCCGCGTGCCGTGCGCTCGGCTTCGGGTACTTCGTAGCCCTTTATGCTGTAAACCTTGCCGAGATTTGTAAAGAACAATAAGTCGTCATGGGTGTTAGTGATAAACATATTCTCGACAAAGTCTTCTTCCTTAGGCTTATGAGCGGTAATTCCCCTGCCGCCGCGTTTTTGCGACTTGTATTCGGTAAGGGATATTCTCTTGATATATCCGTAATGCGTCATGGATATAACTACGTCTTCTTTGTCTATAAGGTCGCCGATGTTGATTTCTTCGTAGTCATAGGATAGCTCCGAACGCCTTTCGCTGCCGTAGTTTTCTTTTATCTCCAAAAGCTCTTTTTTGATTATGGCAATGACCTTCTCGGACGACGCCAAAATGCTCTTGTATTCGGTTATGGCGATTTTTAATTCGGCTAATTCTTGGTTGAGCTTCTCGACTTCTAAGCTGGTCAGTCTGTGCAATCTCATTTCGAGAATGGCATTTGACTGCTTGTCCGACAAGAGAAATCTCTCCATCAAATGCTCGTGCGCTATCGCTCTGTCCTTTGATTGCTTTATAATCTTGACTACTTCGTCGATATTTGCAAGAGCGATACAAAGTCCTTCGACAATATGCGCTCTCTCTTCGGCTTTTTCGAGGTCGTATCTCGTGCGTCTGACTATGACTTCCTTTTGATGCTCGACATATGCTTCGAGTATCTCTTTGAGATTCATTATCTTTGGCGTGGCGTCCTTTAACGCAAGCAGGATAATGCTGAAAGAAATCTGCATATTTGTCTGCTTATAGAGAGTATTTAAGACGACCTGAGCATTGGCGTCGCGCTTGACGTCTATGACCAACCGCATTCCCTTTCTGTCCGATTCTTCCTTGATGTCGGCTATGCCTTCTATCTTTTTTTCTTTGACTTGGTCGGCAATTGTCTCGATGAGCTTGGCTTTGTTGACCTGATACGGAAGCTCGGAAACAATTATTCTCGACCGACCGGATTGGGTCTCTTCGATGTCGGCTCTGGCTCTGATAATACAGCCGCCCCTGCCCGTCTTGTATGCCTGCCTGATAGCCGCTCTGCCCATGATGATACCGGCTGTCGGAAAATCCGGCGCGGGAATAAACTGCATCAATTCTTCGACGCTCGCTATCGGATTGTCCAAAAGCGCGACCGTCGCGTCTATGACCTCGCCCAGATTGTGCGAAGGAATACTCGTCGCCATACCTACCGCGATACCGTCCGAGCCGTTGACCAAAAGGTTTGGAAATCTCGACGGCAATACCGTCGGCTGCATGAGCGTATCGTCAAAGTTAGGATAATAATCGACGGTGTTTTTGTCGATTTCTCTCAGCATTTCTCCGGCGATTTTTGAAAGCCTTGCCTCGGTATAACGCTGTGCCGCCGCAGGGTCGCCGTCTACCGAACCGAAGTTTCCGTGTCCTTCGACAAGCGGTTCTCTGATAGAAAAATCCTGCGCCAATCTGACGAGAGCGTCATAAACGGCACTGTCGCCGTGAGGGTGAAATTTGCCGAGAACGTCGCCGACGATTCTCGCGCATTTTCTGAAAGGCTTGTCGTTCGACAATCCTAATTCGTGCATAGCGTAAAGTATGCGCCTGTGAACCGGCTTTAAGCCGTCGCGGACGTCCGGAATTGCCCTTGATACGTTGACCGCCATTGCGTACGCAATAAACGATTTTTTCATTTCGTTTTCGATAGGCAGATTGACAATCTTGGTATTGTCAATAATCGGTTCGTATTCGCTGTCTTTTTTCTTAGCCATAACCCCTCTTTTATTTCAAATTTTATTTGATAACGCGGCTTTATCCGCCGCGCGGCATATTTTTGTTAGATATCTAATTCTTTTACAAGCGTGGCGTTCTGCTCGATAAATTCGCGTCTAAGCTCCGGCTGGTCGCCCATAAGCATCGAAAACAAGCTGTCGGCTTCGTAAGCGTCCTCCATAGTTACCTGCATGAGCGTCCTTACGGCGGGATTCATAGTCGTTTCCCAAAGCTGTTCGGCATTCATTTCGCCCAAACCTTTGTATCTCTGTACCTCGACGCCCTTTCTGCCGCTCGTCGTCAAATGCTCTTCTAATTCTTCGTCGCTGTAAAAATACTTTTCGGATTTGCCCCTTTGAACCTTGTAGAGCGGCGGCTGTGCCGCATATACGTGCCCCAACTCAATCAACGGACGCATAAATCTAAAAAAGAAGGTCAACAGCAGTATTCTGATATGGCTTCCGTCCACGTCGGCGTCGGTCATACAAATAATCTTGTTGTATCTGAGCTTTGTTTCGTCAAACTCCTGATGTATACCGCAGCCGAATGCCGTAATCATCGACCTTATTTCTTCGTTTTCGAGAACTCTGTGAAGACGGGCTTTTTCGACGTTTAATATCTTGCCGCGCAAAGGCAATATCGCTTGAAAGCGTCTGTCTCTGCCCTGCTTAGCCGTACCGCCTGCGGAATTACCTTCGACGAGATATATCTCACAGCCCGTAGGGTCTTTGTCCGAACAATCGGCAAGCTTGCCCGGCAGGGTCGTGCTTTCGAGAACGCTCTTGCGGCGCGTAAGCTCACGCGCATTTCTCGCCGCATCTCTCGCCCTTTGGGCAAGCACGCATTTTAAGACAAGGTCTTTGGCTTCTTTCGGACGTTCTTCGAGATACGTTCCGAAGTATTCGGTGATGACCTTTGTGACAGCCGTTCTCATCTCGCTGTTGCCGAGCTTGGTCTTTGTCTGCCCTTCAAACTGCGGTTCGGTCAGCTTGACGTTGATGACGGCGGTCAAGCCTTCTCTCACGTCGTCGCCCGACAGCTTCTCGTCGTCTTTTAAAATGTTGGCTTTTTTGCCGTAATCGTTGATGACCTTTGTGAGCGCGTTTTTAAAGCCGTCCAAATGGCTTCCGCCTTCTTCGGTATTGATGTTGTTGGCGAAGGTAAAAATGTTTTCGGTATAAGAATCGTTGTATTGCAAAGCGATTTCTATTTCTCCTTCGTTATGCTCCGCGTCGATATACACTACGTCCTTAAAGACGCATTCTCTGCCCTTGTTGAGCTGTTCGACAAAGCATACGATGCCGCCTTCAAAGAAGAAGGTCTCCGAATGCTCCTTGCCTTCTCTTTGGTCGTCTATCGAAACGGTCAGTCCCTTGTTGAGATAAGCAAGCTCTCTCAAACGCCGCTTCATCGTGTCGTAATTAAAGTCTATCGTTTCAAAAATATCGGTGTCCGGAAAAAACGTGACCGTCGTTCCCGTCCTGTCCGCCGTGCCTGATTCTTTTAAATCTCTCTGCGGAACGCCGCGGTTGTAGGTCTGAGTATAGAGCTTGCCGTTTTGGCGGACTTCGACCTCTAACCATTCGGAAAGCGCGTTGACGACCGACAAGCCGACGCCGTGCAGACCGCCCGATATCTTATAGCCGCCGTTGCCGAATTTGCCTCCGGCGTGCAGCTTGGTCAAAACGACTTCGACGGCAGACTTGCCTTCCTTTGGAATAATTCCGGTAGGTATGCCGCGCCCGTTGTCCGAAACGCTCACCGCACCGTCCTTCCTTATGACGACCTTTATCTCGTTGCAATATCCCGCCAACGCTTCGTCGATACTGTTGTCGACGATTTCGGTGACAAGATGATGCAGACCCTTTTCATCGGTAGAACCGATGTACATTCCGGGTCGTTTTCGGACAGGCTCTAAGCCTTCGAGAACCTGAATATCGCCCTCGTCGTATTTGGTGATTTTCTTAGCCATTTTACACCTCGTTTTTGTCGGATAATTTATTTGATTAAATCAAGAATCAGTCCGCAAGCTGATAAATTATTTCCTATATATGATATGCTTTAAAGCTTAGGTACGCCGATAAAATATCGTTGCTGTTTTGAAGCTTTTTTGGGGCGATAAATATCTCTTCTCTATATATTGAGATACAAGCCCTTTTGAAGCTTAGGCAGCAAGCTCCTGACGCCCGAGCTTACGGCATAGCAGATTGTGTCCTTGCCGTCCGCATAAAATATCAGAGAATGAATCTCGCGCTCCGGGTCGGTGAACGCCATTCTTTTGTCTGCGATGTAACCGTTTAGGACGGCTATCTGAGCGGGGTCGTTCTCTTTAAACGTCATCACGGCTTTGATATTCTCTTTTTTTAAAGTAATGCCGCGCATAAATTTTTAAACTCCGCAAACAAAAAATTCAAAAGGGAAAAGCAAACGCAATTTCTTTTGATTATTATAACATTTTTTGATAAAAAAATAAAGTGTTTTTAAAACAAATTTTAAAATATATCAAAATTTAGCCCTTAAATTAATTCTAAGACACTCAAAGTTAATATCAGAGGATTTTATTACCCGACTCAATAGCCGCTCTAACGCTTTATTTTTTGAGTAAAGACAAAATACGACAAAAAAACCGACATTAACCTTTTATTGCATATATAGAGATTTGTGCCGACGTTTTTTCTTGTTTTATCAAATAAAATTTGAGCGGAACACAAAAAAAACAGGACCGTTTCACATTTCCGAAACAATCCTGTTTTTGCTCTCTTTGCGCTATTTGATTAATTCCTTCCCGTCGTCTTCGGTTTCGGGATTATCGGCAGGCGGTTCGCCGCCGTCGGATTTTTTTAGTATTCCGAGCAGGATGAGCAAGCCGCTGACGGCGGACAGAGCTTCGTTAGCCATAGGCACGTCGATTTTCATTCCGAACGCCTGTAAAAGAAGAATTACACCGCCCGCTATCGCCAGCCATAAGCTTGCGCTTTTTAATTTTTCTTTCATATTTTAAAATCTCCCGATGTTTTTTTAAGTCAACACAGCGCATAAGGAGATAAAAATCGTATCTCCTTATGCGCGGTGTTTCACCAAAAGAGAATGCCGCGCTTATTTCGCCGGCTCTGCGGCGGTGCGGAACAATCTCTTTTTTATTGTTTCTATGTCTATTTTGATATCGTTGACGGCGAGCAACGCCGAACTGAGCTGTTTTATCGTCGATTGATATTTGGCTTCCCTTGCCCTGCCGTCCTTTAATATGTACAGCAACAGCGCGACAAACAACACCGCAAACAATCCGTTCGCGACCGCCATGCTGATTACTTCATCCCAAATCATTTTTTTATTCTCCTTTCCTTTCTCTATCAAGCCGCCGACAAGCCTTCCGCCCGCACAAATCCGACACGCAGTGCAAGTCGTCTACTTCTTATGGGTCTACCGTCATTTTAAATCCGACAATGCGGCGCAACTCACCGGCTTCTTACGCGCCTAACGTCATTTTGCAAACGCGCTTTTGAGCTTGTTATAATATTCCGTACCCAAATAGCTCTTTAAATAAGCGTTATTACTTACAAGCTCCAACGCGGTTTTTTTGTCGAGTCCGGCATAAAATTCGTAAGCGAGATTATATCTCTCACCGTAGCTGTCGGCTTTTTCGCCGCTCATGCCGCCGTCGCTTTCTTTTGCGCGCATATCGGCAACGTACTTATCGTACTGCATTTTATAATCGTTTTCTTTTTCCGTCACCGTATTGTTGTACTTTATCATTTCGGCGGCAAGCGCGTCGCGTTCCTTTATCAGGGCGTTGAGCTTTTGCTCGGTCTCGTAGGCTTTGTCAAATTCGAGGTCCTGCACGCTCGTTTCAAAGCGGTTTTTCAGCCCGATAATCTCTTTGTCTATCGCCGCCGTTCCGGCGTTATAATCTCTCGTGTACGCTTCCGCCCCCGCAAGCTCCGCTCCGTCCAAACGCTCGTTGACGCCTACGGCAATAGACGACCGCTGCAATCCGCGCTTTAATACGTCGGCGTCCGCCTGCTTTTTCAATTCGGCTATCTCGTTTTTGAGTGCGTTTATGTCGTCCGCCTTTTTAATCTCCAAAGCGGCTTTGTACTCGTCGAGAGAATTGATTTCGCCGTCGTTTTTCAGCTTTAACGCTTCGTATTTATCCTTCACCGCTTTTGCGGCGATTTCTTCGGCGGTTTTTTTTAGCTCGTCGTCGCTGCTTATATTGTAATCGAGCTTGTCTAAGCCAAGCTCACGCGGCGGCCCCGCGTCCTTTTGACTCTCCTTAAATTGCGCGTCTAATTCTTTGAGCTTATCCAAAAGCTCTTTTTCTTTTTCCTTAGTCTGTCCGTCACTGCTTCCGCTTTTTTGCGTCAGCTTTGTCAGGATAGAAGATAAATTTATCATTATTATTTTCCTCCGTCTTCTTTCTTTTATCGATTTTTTTAAATTGACGTCTTAGCTCCGCGATTCCCGACATACCGTCAAAATCTTCTATGCCGGAAATACTCTTCGCGGATATCATTGCTCTTATCACGCTTCACACCCCCCAAAAAAACTCTCAATTACCGCCCGTACCGAGAGCGGCTTCGAGTTGGTTTATCTTCTTTTCTATGAGCGCGAGCTTGTTGTAGATTTTTTGCAAAAACATATTTATCTGATTATAAGCGTCCATTTTTTTCTCCCTTGTCAATAACTTGTCCCAAAACCCCAAACGCCGTTACGCCGTCGGGATAAGTCTAATAATAATCGACCGTGACCACCGCGTCGCTTATATCCGTTTGTCCGCCCGAACCGAACGAAACGGAAAATGCGCTGCAAGCCTTATTTATATTTACGCCGACCGGCTTTAAGCCGCCCTTTATAGGATAAGCCTTTGCTTCTCCGTCGGCGGTCACGGTCAGCACGGCGTCGTACTTTGACACAAAGGACACCTTGCGTATGAGCTTGCGCTTGTCCGGCGCACCCGACGTATTGTACGCCGACGTCCACATCATAGGCAACGTCACTGCACCGGGAACGGTACCGCTTCCGTTCAGCTCAGTTACTATCCCCGTGAGCGCGGCGTTGCCGCCCGGCGAAAGACAAGCAAAGACGTTTTCCTTTGTCTGAGTTTTGATTGCGGTTATATCGTTGATACTTACTCCGCGCATGATATTGACCGTGCGGCTTTTGACGTCAAATTCAAAGAGTGCGTTTTTGCCGTCGCCCGCACTCTCGCAAAGCACTTCTCTTCCGTCCTTAAAATCGACCTTTGCCGCCAAATAATATTTATCCCTGTCAAAACAGGCTCTCGCGTCGTATCCCGTATCAATCATCGCCGTCACGCTTTCAAAAATCCTTTCGGACGATGCGCCGTCAAAGCGGAACAAGCCGTCGCGCGTCATAAACATGACGTATTCGCCGCAAAGCAATATCGTCGAAGGAATGATTTTCGCGCCGAGCGAGCATACCTTAAAGACGCTAAATTCGCTCTGCTCACCGTAAGCTATCAGCCTTTCTACCGAAAAATCCCTGAATATATATACGCTGTCATTAAATTGCAAGACCTTTCGGACATAGCCGCCGTCGTCGGCAAAGTCGATAAAACCGCCGTCGTCAAGCGACACGTTCCAATTTGTCGGGTCGAACGTGTCCGAAAACCATATACTCGTATTGTCGCCCTTTAAGCTTGCGTACAATCTCTCGCTGTGAACGCACATTGACTTTATCTTAGGCGCGGCCGAAACGACATAGGGATTATTTACGCCGTCGTAGATGTAGAGTCCCAATGCGGCGGACATCAAAAGCACGTCCTCGCCGTTGTAGCGGTAATTTACCGCGTCAAATTTTTCAAAGGTTCTCGGAAAGACCACCGAAGTAAAGGGCGTACTCTCGTATAGCTTTGTTTGATAAAAATACCCCTGCCCGTCCAAAATTATCAGTCTGTCGTCGGGCTTCCCGTTGACATAATCGTATTTTGTATAGACAAACATTTGCACGATATTAGTCGTCCGCGACGGCAGCGCAAAGGGTTCGCCGCCCGAAACGGACGGCATCGCCGCCGCCGACAAGCCTGCTCCCGTCGTCAATGCGCCGCCCGACAATCGGTAATTATAAGCCGTTCTCGCCGTGTTTTTTGGCAGCAGGCTCTCCGCCGTCCTTGTATCGGGACTCAAAAACAACGGTATACTCACCCTTGCCGTGCGTGCCTTTGGCAGCAACAATTCTTTTCTGTAAAACATAATTTCACCGTTCCTGATTTAAGCGAATACCGCGCAAGCTCCTTGACGCGGTATATCCTTAGGTTTTCGATTTTTGTGAGATGACCTATCTCAGCCAATTGCGCCCTTTTACCTTGATTTCTCCGTGCTTTCTCGCCGCGCTTTTGAGCGAATCCTTATACCTTTTGTCGTACACAAGGCTCTCGTTAAACATTCCCTTCATAAGGCAATATTCGCAGGCGACCCCGAGCGCAAAGGTTCTCTCTGTTATACCGAAGTCCGACTCCGTGATATAATCCGCGCTCTCGATAGGCGCAGGCACATAGGCGTATCTGACCGTCAAATAAACGCTTCTCATGCTTTCCGCATAGATGTCCGACGGAAAAACGGCATATTTGACGTTTGCTCCGGAAAATTTTACGGATACGGCATAAAGCATTTTTTTTGAAAAACCGCTCATCGCGGCACGCCCGTCATAATCAAAATAAATATCTTCTTCAAAAAGCAGCGGAAAATATTCGGAAGTAATCTCATTGTAGACCGTATCGGCGCATTGCAAAAAATCCGCCGCGCCGTCCGTCACGGTGTCAAAATCTATATCTTCGCCGAGCATTGCCGCAGCTTTTTTTAAAATGTTTCTTATCAGCATAATCTCCCCTTTTATTTCTCAAATCTCATGTCCCAAAATTATCCTTGACCGTTATATAAATGCTCCGCTACGTCGGCGGCTTTTTTTAAGGTATCTTCCGTAAGCCGTTTTTGTCTTTCTTCCGCAGCCTTGATATTATCCCGTTCTATTTCTTCCATAAGCGCGGCGGCATTTTCTCTTCTCGTGCGTCTGACATATTCGAGCGTTCTCGTATCGAGCCTGTCAAAGGGCGGAATACACGCGAGCGTATCGCTGCCGCTCCCCCTGTGTATCTCGAAGCGTCGGCATTTTTTGTTAAAAACCGGATAATATTCTCCGTCTATTTCCCTTAATCTCGCAGCGATATCGTACAAATCGTTTTCTATCCTGACAAGATGAAAATCCGCCATAAGCTCTCCTTTATTTTCACGCCGCCGCCGGCGGCAATACGGCCGCCGGCACCGAAGTGAAATGTCCGTTTATATCTCGGATATATTCTGTATCTTTATCTGACCGCAAGGTCTGTCGCATATCAAATCGGCATATTTGACGAGCGTCGCGCTGTAAGCCGCCTTGCCCGGTATCTGCCTTATGACCCTGCCGCTCTCCGTTTCGAGCCATCTCCAATCGCAAAGCTGATGAAGCTTAAAATCCGCGCTGTTCAGGATATAAGCCGAGCCTTGCTCCACAAATCTCTCCGCGACCCAAGGAATGCCGTTAAAGGACAACGCCTTATAGCCTCCGTCAAGATTCATATAATCGAGATTTACGCGGTTTATCGACAAATAATCTATCATAGCGCGTCTTACGCCGTAGGACGAGATGACGATATCGGGAGAAGCTCCGTACAAGGCTTCCGTATCGTCTATCGCGTTTTGAATGAGCGTCGAAGATACGGAGCTGCCGCCCGCGTCTTTCAGCGAAGGATTGAGCCATTCGTTGTCGGTTCTCGAAAGTCCGTAGAGCGACGCGGAGCTTCCGAAAATCGCTCCTAAGCCCGTAAGCTCCTGCCCGAAGGATTTCTGTACGGCTATTCTGCACGTCGAACCGAAATTCAGGTTGTTGCTTTCGACATAGATATAATTGCCGCTTCTCGACACCTTGACTATCTTTAATTTACTGCCGACGGTGTAGCCCTGCGCGTCGATGATGTCTATGACCATGCCTTCTATCAGGTTTTTGGTGTCGCTGACGTTTATCTTCTTTTTGTCCGTATCGGTGCTTGTGACGTTGGCAAGGACGCCCGTTCCGTCGCCGAAAATCATTCTGCCGAAATTAAATTTGCTTGCCTTTAAAAGCCCTTCCATTTCCGCATTCAACAGATTGACAAAAGCCCCCGCCGTGTTTTCGGAAGCTCTTACCGCCTTGTCGCTTATCTCTATCGTACCGAAAAGGTTTTTTAAACCGAGTCTGAATTGTGCGTAATTATTGCCCGACGCCGCCGGAAGCTCGTCGGTTTCCTTGCCCGCGCTCACGCCGCCGTTAATTCCGTAAGACGCCAATCTGACTATTTCCTTGCCGAAAACGTCGGACGACGTCTGCTGTATCTTTGCCAAAAAAGGATTTGTTCCTATATTTAGCTGTTCGCTTACTACGCCGAGATATAGGTCTTTTAAAGCCTTTTCGGCGGTATCCAATGAAATCATATTTTCTTTTCTCCCGTTTAAAATTTTTTTATTAAATTTACTTCAAAAACCTTTCGGCAAGCCTTCCGGCTTCCTCCAAGCTCTTTGGTTTTTTGGGCGGCAGTACCGTCATGTCGCCGCCCTTTCCTACAAATTTCGGCAGATTAACGCTCTTCAAACCGTCGAGATATTCGGTGATAATTTTGTCCTTGACCGCCGCGTTATTGTAAACGTATTTTTCCATAAACTCACCGTTCTCCGTCAGTTTTTCCGGTTCGGTATAATTTCTTGCCAAAACTCTGTGATAGGCGTCGAGTAAGCCGTTCTCATCCGAAAAAGACACCGCTCCGCGCAAAATTTCACCGGTGATATCCGCCGCGTATGCCCTTGCTTTCGGATTATTATTGACAAATTCCTCGACCCTTTTGACCCAATCCCCACGACCGCCAAAAGGCTTTGCAAGCTCCGTCGGCTGTTTTGTTGAGCCGTCTTTGGCTTCCGTATAAGCTTGCACGTTCGGTACGGGTTCGTTCAAGGTCTTTTCAAGCTCCTTTAATCTCTGCGACCGTTTTGTAAATTCGGCTTCGAGAGAATTGTAAGCCTTCAAAAGCGTTTCCGCCGACTTAAATTTTCCGACGGAGACCGTGCCGCCGCCGCTGTCCGCCGTAGGGCGGTTTACAGCTTCGGCTGCCGATAAGGCTTCTTCCGTATTATCCATATGCTAATCTCTCCTTAAATAACTGTTTTAAAGATTTTTTACACAGCTTACTTCCCTTCTCTCATGGCTCTGTGTTCCTCTATATGTCTTTCAAATCTTTCCTTTATTTCCGCGTCGTTCTCCGCCGCGCCGTTGCTGATAAAATATTTTATATGCTCGTCCATATGCAGGCTGTGGTCGTCGCCCTTGCCTGCTTCGGCATATTCCTTCATGAGCTTTTGATTTTCACGCGCCGCTCTTTTGATGTGCAATTCGTCCAAATCTCTGCTGTTTTCCCAATTTCCAAGCCCCAGCGTTTCGAGAGCCTTGACTCTCGTTCTGTCGGACAGCCTGCCGTTCTCGTCGGAGAGCAAGCCCATTTTGAGCAGGTCGATGACCATGCTCCGTCTGCTCGCGGGCGTGTCTATCATGTCGTTGTCGCCGTCTATTATTATACCGTCCTGACTGATTATGCCTGAGCAAAAGGCGTCGAGTAACAGGTCGTCGGTCTCCTTTGCTATGCTTTTGAGCCGTCTTTTTCCGGCGAACATTTTGTACAGTCCTATTATATTGAGAGCTATGTTTTTGACCGCGCCTTTCATGCTTCGCGCCGTCAGATTTAGACGCGTCTCGTCCTGCTCGATGAGAAGAGAGAGAGCTATTCCGCTCGTGACGCTTGCGGGTACGTTGGAATATTTTGTTATTTCGCTGACGCCGCTTATGACGACAAATTCGTTTAAAAGCTTCTCTTCTTCATAGTTAAAATCGCCCGGCACGCGGCTCATATCGAGCATATGCGGCGGTCGGCTGCCTTGTCTGTATATGAGAATCTTGCCCGGCGAAAGCCCTTCGTCCTCCAAATTGTCCGTATCGACCGAGCCGTCTTCAACCGCAAGCACGCCCATAGAAATCCTGTTTAAAAACTCGTGCTTTCTATTCCTGACGGAATTATAGGCTCTCTGTATCGGTATCAGTCTTTCGATGACGCTGACCCCGAAAAAATGCCCCGCCTGCTCCACCGACGTCTGCCTGACAAAGGGAAACGCGCTTTCGCTGAAATTATTATAAAAAGGCAAAGCTCCGTGATACACCAGCTTGTCGCCCGCGACTATCGTCAAGACGCCATCCGGCGTTTCCTTAGACGGCGCGGTATACCGCTCTATCACATACGCGCTGTCCGTCTTTTTTTCAAAGACTATCTTTCTTATACTCGCGGTGTAGCCGAGACCGCCGCCCGCCGTAGAATTATCCGCCGAAAAAGCGTTGACGTCGCCCGGCTCGGCTTCTACGCCCCATAGCTCCTTTATCTCGCTCAGACCGTAAGCCTTAGCGTGTATAAGACTCCCGAGGTTTTTCATATCCGGCGAATTTATGTTGTCGGGATATATCTCGAAGGGCGGACACACGGTAATATCGGCGTCGCCGTCATAAATATATTCGCCGTTCTCTCTCTTGCCGGCAATCGTTCCTTTATTCGGATTCCAGCCGGTTTTGTAAAAGCAAGTGCCGCATATCTCCGCCCACATAGTGCCTTCGTTGATTATCGCGCTCATTTCGGACTTTGCAAAAGCCGACGATATTATTCTCGACGCAAATTTTGCCGTGTTTACATCGTCGTCCGAGCCTGTTGCGGGTCTGATATTGACACTCGGCTTGATTGCGCCGAGCTTGGCAAGGCGCGTCTCGGTTATCGGCGCGATATGGTTAAAGACCTCGCGCTCCTGCCAATAATACGCCTTGCCGCTGTCGTCTATATCCCCTTGCGGCGTTATTTCGCTGAACTGATTGCCGATAAAAAAATTCATATTCAGACGCCATTGCAGCTCGAAGCTCTTTCTCGCTTCTCTGCGGCGGTCAAAATCCGCCGTGACGTCGCGCACAATGTCCTCATAAAAGCTTTTTTCCGCGCCGTTTTTTTGCCTTGTTTTCTTCACCGTCAATCCTCCGTTTTGTCATTTGCCGCGCCGCCGTCAATCTTTACGCTTACGCTCCCGTCAATCTTTACCGCCGCGCCGTCCGTCTTTACGCTTGCGCTCCCGTCAGTCTTTGCGCTTGCGCCGTCCGAAAGCGTTTTCAACGCTTCCGCTAATTCGCGGGCGCATTTGCCGCACAGATAGATTTTGTTAAAAGCCGCCGCTCCGGCTCTTTCCACGCTGTACAAGGCTCTGTCCGCGCACATGGGCGCGGTACATCTCACGGGCTGTGTCACTTTTTTTGCAATCATTGTTTACCTCCGCATATTTTTATTTTTTTTGCTCTCCGAATGGGTTTTGTCCGTACCGCCGCGTTCTATTTTGCTTAGCTCTCCGAGCAATCTTCCCTTTTCTTTTTCCAGCTCTTCCGTCGTCAAGCCCTTGATATCATCGCCGTTCAAAAGCTCGGCTATCGTCTTGACCGCGCCGACGTCGGGCGGCATATCCTTGTAGGTCACCTTTCTTTTACTCAAAACGGGCGTATTTGTTTCGTCTACGACAAATTCCTCGACAACTTCCTTCGCCTCGTATCCTACGGCTTTTTTTAAGAGAGCCGATATAATATCGTCGTTCAATTTTTTCACCCCGATTACGGCAGCTTTTTTCTGCCGTTCCGTTTTATTTTGTTATACAATTCTTCCTTATCCTTTTGCACCGCGCTTTTTTTGTTGAGCAGACTCAAATCGGGCAGGGGCTTTGACATGACGTAGTATCTCAATTCGTCCAAAGCGTGGTCGTCTCTCTTGACGGGCGCGTCGCCCGCTCCCCACCAATAGCTTTTAAGCTCTCTTATCAGACAGACGCAATTTTTGAAGATTTTGATTGCCGCCGGTCTTTTTTTTAAAAGACCTTTGACAGTCGCTATTCCCGCAAAAAGCTCCTTGTTGACGTTTGTGTTGACGAGTATGTTTTTGTCATAAAAAAGCTCCGCCACGCTTTTTGAGCTTGCGAGAGTGTGCTGTCCCGCCGCGCTGTCGATAAGCGCGTTGAGCCTGCCCTTGCGGTCGCGGTGCCAACCGAGCGCGTCGGCGATATCAAAGATTTTTTGAGCGTGGTGGTCTATATCCTTTCCTTTTTCGTAATGCTCCGCGACGACATAGATAATGCCGTCAAAATCAACGGCATAGAAGTGACAGCTCAGCGGATTATTCAAGCCGGGGTCTATAGAGATATTGTCCTGCCAATCATACGGCAAAGCAAACGGCTCTATAACATGCTCCTTTTCGTCAAATTCGGGATAGACAAGACCGCTTGCCGTACTGAATTTGCCGTATTTGCGGCTTTCGAGTACGTCGTCCGAAAAGGTCTCCGACATGAGCTTGATTTCTTCGGGATTTAAATACGGATTGTCCTCCCACTGCATCTCGGCATACCAAATCTCTTCGTTGCCGAATTTGTTTATGTATATTTCGTCATATATAAAGGTCAGACCTTTGAGCGGCGTCATCGTACAAAATATGTCGCCCTTTTTGTCAAACACTCTCATTCTGCATTCTTCGTATATATCGCGCGGCGGCTCTTCGTCAAACCAAACGAAGTCAAGGCTCGCTCCCTGAAATTTTTCTCTGCCCTGCTCATAGCTTTTAAATGAAACGGTACTCAATCCGCCGTAGATATTTTTGATGATTATGTGGTCTATTATGCCGTATTCCGGCGCGCCCTTTCTGCCGTCGCTCATGACGATATCGTATATCCATTCCTTTTTGAGATAGCGCAAAAGCTTTTTTTGAGCGACCTCTCTTTGGACGTCAAAGGACACCGAAACAATCCAGCCTTCGGTATTTTTGCGGTTTTGCCTGTACGGGTGTATTCCCCTGAGTATATACACGCATTCCACCGCGCCGCATTCCGTCTTGCCGCTTCTGTTGCCGCCGAATACAAAGCGTATGCGCTGCTTGGCCTTATGAAAAGCCAGCTGTTTTTGATGAACCTTTTCTTTGTTGTAATTGCCGATATGATTATCGCCGCTTCTGACTTTAAGCTCGTTTTCGATATCGATTATTCTTTTTATTATGTTTTTTTCATTTAAAAGCATAACGCGCCGACCCCCGAAATAAAATAGAATTGCTGCGGTGTTTCCCCAAACCGGCATTTTTTATGTAATTTCTTTTCGCGCAAAAATTGCATAATATCCAAAAATTTGTTAATAATTGGAATTATTACTCCGGCAGTTAAAGATATGCTGTTTAAGGACGCTTTAAATGTATCCTTATGCGTTAGCGTTTCCTTAACTTAACCGCCGCCATAATAATAACGGATAAATAATTATCCGTTAAACAAAATGCCATTATATCGGAGCGACCTCTCATGAAAAATGCGCTATTGACGCTACTGACAATCCTTACCGTTTACGCGGCTTCCGGCGCGGTTTTTTACCGTGCGGAGAATGCTTCTTATGCGGCGGAAGCCGCGTATATGCTCATTCCCGACGACGGTATAATTTTATATACAATCGACGGCAATTACGCCTTTGTTCCGCTTCTGACCCTGCCTAAGACATATTATCTCGAATACACGGGACGCTCGAATCAGGATTATCACATCGTCAAATATATGGAGCTTGTATCCGGACTCGGCAAGCAAGAGCTGTTTGTCTTAAAGGGAGCTGTGTCCGCCGCCGATACGGCGTTTATAGAAGCGCCCTATCCGTCGGTCACCGTCCGCAATGCGTTGAGCGGCGAAAAGCTTTATGCACGCCCCGCGTCGCCGACCGTTACGGCATCGATTGCTTCAGCAAACTCGCCTTTAAAATTTTACGGCTCTCTCGAAGACGGCGGCACGCTGTGGCATTATGTCGGCTATAACGCTTCCTTCGGATATATCAAGGACGACGCCTTAGTCGAACCGCCCGTCGTTCCCGTCCACCCTAACAGTGCCGCAAGCATCGGCGGCGGCAACGACACACCGACCGACAGCCCGAAAATTTTTACATTGATATTGACGGTGGGCATAATTTTGCCTGCGCTCATCATCTTTCTTTTGATGTTTCGCCCGTCTAAACGCCGTACAAAGGCTTACAATGCGCCGCACAACAAAGTTTTTTCCGCTCGGAGCTATTCTCCGCCGCATCCGGCAGGCACGCGCCTTCCGCCGCGCTATTCGTCCGAACACAGTCAAAGCGACTATTATGCGGAAGAAAATTATTCCGATAGATTCCCTTACGACAAATATTAACGGAAAAAATATTCCGCCACTTTCTCTTACGGCAAATATTAACGGAATAAAATTCCGCCGACATCTCTCTTGCTGCAAATATCAAAGGCTATTCTTTACGGCGTAATAAGCGTCCGCTTTTTTACCGTTGCCGTTCAAAATCAGTTTTGCGCGTTTCTCCGCCTTCGCCTATCGGACGGAGTACGGAGCTTAAAAATGCCGGTATGTTCGGCGGCTTTTAATTCGCTGTCCGACCGAATGCGGAGCTTAAAAATTCTTTGTACGTTTGACGGCGTTTAATATATAAGGCTCTCCGCCCAAATAATCGCCGAACCATTCGTCGTCAAAGCCCCTGACCTTCAAATGCGCGGTCATACTGCACAGCGCGTTTTCATAATTTCTGAAAATCGCCCTTATGCTCATATTCAGGCTCTTTGCGATAGCGTCGAACGAAACGCCCTGTATCCTGTTTTCTATTATAAATTTTGCATTTCCTTTGAGTGCTGCAATCGCGTCGTCCGCCAAGCATTTGAGATTGATTAATCTGGATTTTCTGTCGCTCTTTTCCGTCAAATTGTCAAAAAGCGCGATACAGTCGCCGTTGCCGCCGATAGCCGCCCTGTCGATAAATTTTTCTATCGCATCGACAATAACGGGTATCCCCCTGTAAGCACCGACAATAACTCTGACCCATAGATTTTTTGTTTCCATTCCAAAAACTCCTTTGCAATATTTATACCATACCGCCCGTATGAATATCAATGTTTTATGTCATTTTTTTGAGTTTCAGGTACTATTGCTTTTTTTTATTTTAATGTTTATCATATTTGCAAAAAAATTTGACGCTTATTACCGCATATCCGTACAACATTTTTTTCAAACCGACAATCCGCAGCCGTGCTGCTCATTCCCCAATTTTTGTCATTACTCCCAATATATCTAAAAACCGCTTGCGCTGACACACCGAGCCGATTACTCCGCCCTTAAAAAGTTTACCATGTCGTAATATGACAATTTCCGTCATATTTTGTCGAACATAAAAGCATATACTGTCGATATTTGTCGTATTCTTTTCTTTTATATACAACTCTCGCGCTTACGTCTCTATTAATCAAGACGATGAACAATGCCGTCGCGGTAATCAAACGCGTCCGCCGTCGTTTTCCGTTTGGACAAAAAAACAAAAAACGCCTGCCGCAAAAGCGTCAGACGTCTTTATTTTACCGTTATTTGTTACTCTCTTGCTTTTTGTTCCTTAGCTATTATCGCCATAGCTTCTCTCTGCGAGCCGGACGGCGATTTTATCGAAAAGGCTATGTTTGTCAAGTGGTCGGCTACACGTTCGAGACCCGATATGACGGCATAAAAATACGCTCCGGTATCCACCTTGCAATTTCTATCGTTCAGGCGTTTGATATGATTTGTACCGAAATTCTTTTTCATATCGTCCACTTCGTCCTCTATTGCGGCGACAAAGCCGAGCTTGCTGACGTCTTCGGTCATAAATACGTCTATGGCGGCATCATACATCTCGATTATTTTTTCGTACATTATTTTTATTTCTCTAAGCGCGGCTTCGGAGAAGCTGATATTTTTTTCGATAATCTCTTCCGTTTCTTCCACGAAGTTTTGGGCATAATCGCCTATTCTCTCGATATTACTTATGACGTGGTGGAGCGAACCGATAAAGACCTCTTCGCTTTTTGAAGTAGACACCGACGAAAGCTTGATTAGGAAGGCGGCAATGCCTTTATTGATAAAGTTTATTCTTTCTTCATCTTGAAATATTTTGTCTTTTGCGAAAGTATTGAGCTTCAAAAGACAGCCGATACTTTTGACAAGATTTTCTTTGGCGAGGTCGGACATATTTTTGACTTCTTTTTTTAGCTGAAAGACGGCGGCGGGCGGCGTCAGCAACAGACGTTCGTCTACATACACAAGCTTGAAGTCCTCTTCTTCTCCGACCGTTTGCTTATCTGGAATAATAATCTCCGCAAGATGCGCGAGCTGTTTGACAAACGGCAATACAAGCAACGCCGTGATTACGTTAAAAAACGTATGGAAAGCGGCGACCTGAAATTGCGCCGTCGGAATGATTTTCTGCAAAAACACTACGATAGGGTCGGTAAAAATCATTAAAAAAATCACGAATACCAAAGTACCCGTGATATTAAACAACAAATGGACTACGGCGGTGCGTTTTGCGTTGACCGACGCGCCTATGGCGGCTAAAATGGCGGTAATACAAGTGCCGATATTCGCGCCGAGAATGATAAAGAGCGCGCTTTCGAGCGGCAGCACCTCCGCTCCTATCATGGCTAAGATTATGCCGATAAAAGCCGAGCTGCTCTGTATAATCGCCGTAAAAATCATGCCCAGCAATACGAGCAAAAGCGGAAAGCTGATAGAAGTAAAGAGATTTGTCATAACGGCATTCAACGCGCTGTCGCCCTTAAAAGCCATGCCCATGAGTTCGAGACCGATAAAAATCAATCCGATACCGCTCATAATCTTGCCCGCCATGAGAACTTTTTCTTTTTTGGAAAACATGACGATAAAGATACCTGCAAAAGCAAACGCCGCAAAATAACTCGTCACCTTAAAAGCCGACAGAGCCGATATAAGTCCCGTCACTGTCGTTCCCACGTTCACGCCTACGATTATCGGAGTCGCCTGCAAAAGCGTCATAATTCCGGCATTGACAAAGCCGATGACCATGACGGTGGTCGCCGAAGAGCTTTGAATAATCCCCGTTACAGCCGCGCCTATCCCCGCTCCGGCAAAGCGGTTATTGCTGATTTTGCCGAGAAGCCGCTGGATTCCCTTGCCTGCGCCGTGTTCCAGACCCTCGCTCATAAATTTCATGCCGGTCATAAAAACGCCCACACCGCCCAACAAGGCAAAGATGCTCAAAATTATACCCATTTTTTACTCCGATATGTATAAATACAAAATAATCGTTATAATCGTTTCATATAAATATTACCATACTACGGATTTAAAAGTCAAGGATATTTACCCGTAAGCAATCACCGCTTAAATGACGGTGATAATATTTATATCTTATACATTTCTTTCTTTGATATAAGCGCCCCTTTTTATTGACAAATAAGACCGAACATAATTTATAATAAAAAAAAACCGTATCGCTCTCACACGGTACGGTTGATTTTTTTAAGTAAAGGATAGATTTATATTAGGGCTTGTCCTAAAGCCTATTTTATTCTCTCGAATATCGGAAGCTCGTCTATCGCGGCGTCCACCGTGACGGTCTGACCGCCGTCAAAGAGTGCGCCGTTTTGTATCAGCTTCCATTTACCTTTGGGGAGCTTGACCTTTTTTGTCACGTCGCCTTTGTCTACGACGGGGGCTACTATATAATCCTCGCCGAGCATAAATTGCTGCTTGACCTCTTCCATGCCCTCGTTCGGATAATTGTATTCCATATACCTGACAATCGGCTCGCCCGTCGTCCGCGCACTTTTGGCATATTTTAGGATATAGTCGGAGAATTTCAAATGAAACTCCGCCGCCTTTCTGCAAAGCTCCGCCGTTTTTTTGTTTCTCAGCCGCCAGAGCGAGAGCGAATACTGCATCATCGGCATGAGCGTCGAGCATTCCGCCCAGCGCACAAAAAGCTCATGGTCATAAAGCTCCTGCGGCTTCCAAAAGTCCGACGCCAAGCCGCCGCCTATCATATCGGGACAAGAGAAAGGATGCCCCGTCACTCCCAGCAGCAGGCTATTAGGGATAAGCGAGCGCAAGCCGCCGTATTCCGCCCATTTGTGCCGTTTGTCGCCGAGTCTTTGGGTCACTCCGACGCCGCCGGCTTTCCAGCTGGCTCTCAATTCGTTAAACGGAAATTGCCGCGCCGATTTCATCCAAAGCTCCGTCTGTTGATTGGGCGAAACACCGCCTGCGGTGACGTCGTCGGCTCTGTAAAATTTATTGTCGGCGGCGTCTTGTTTAAAGCCGTCCACGCCGTACTTGTCCGTCAGCCCCTTGACCGTATCGATAAACCATTCATAAGCCTTTGGCGACGAAAAGTCCAAAACCGCGCTTCTCGCATCCCACCACTTACGCATGGCAACAGTGCCGTCGGCGTTTTTGACCAAGCAATTATTTTGTTTGAGATATTCAAAAGCCGGAGCTTTCGGACTGACAAAAGGCACTATCCACATTATGACCTTAAAGCCCATGCCGTGCAGCTCGTCCACCATCGCCTTAGGGTCTTTAAAGAAGAGCGGTTTAAATTCCCAATCGCCGAAAGTCCGCTGCCAGCCGTCGTCGATGATAATCTCTCCGGCGGGCATTCCGCAATCTATTATGCTTTTTGCATATTTGATTACGCCGTTTTGCCTTTGAAGCTTTTTCATCTCTATCCATGTACAATACTGCGGTATCTTGAACATCAATTCGTCGGGCATTCCCCCGTCCGGCGGAAAATGCGCCTTGCTTGCGGCAAGGTACGCGCCCCTAAGGGTCTTAAAGCCTTCGTACAGCTTGACTTCGGCGGTATCGGATTCGACCTTGACCTTGCCGTTGTCAAAGCTTGTTATGTAGCCGTCCTCCGACCACAGATAGCGACCCTTGTTGCTGACAAAAAAAGGCGTGGATTGGTCGCCGAAGCCTGAAACGCTGTCGTTTTTGTACACTCTCGAAGCGTTGACCGGCATTTGTACGCCGTCGCCTATCTGTCCGCCGTACCAATACTCGTTTTGAAGCATATCAAATTCTAATAGATATTTCATAATAACATTCCTATATAATAAAATTTTTTTTCGCCGAAGCCGGCGTTGTTTGAAAAAGAAAGTAAAATGCGCTAAATCTAACGCGCCTAAAATAATAGATTTTAAAAAATCGATAGAACACAGAAAAGGAATATAATAAATCAAACCGAACGCGCATATATAACCGATTTTTAAAATCGGGCAGCGTCACATAAACTCAAAAACCGTATACGCTTAACCGAATGCGCCGTATAATCGGTTTTTTCTTAAAACAACGAACGATAATATACCGCTACAAAAAATATGTATACCGGCAAAAGCACAAAAAAAGCGATAAGAGAAATCTTTGCACTCCGACCGACAACGGCAAGATACTCGTTCTCGTTCATCTCCGCATATTTTCCGGGACGCTTTGCGTATCTTTTTTGATACACGTCCTTTGCTTTGCCGTCCAAATTTTCATAATCGGTATTTTTAAACTTTTTCAACGAAAAATAATTGACGAGCAAAATAATCAAAACTATCTCGAACATAGCAACATCTCCTTTATATAAAAATCATAATACCGCAAAATCACAAACAAGATAAAGTGATATTTATATATATTTTAACTTATTTTCGCATAATAGTCAATCTCATTCGAGAAAAAACAAAGCTTTATTGCCGTATCTTCCCATAAGCGGCATTTAATCTTTGAATAAATATACAATTATCTTCAAAAAAATACATAAAAAACAAATAAAAAGTCGATTTTCTGAATAAAAATAAATCTTTCCTATTAATATGCGTCATGGTATTGATTTATTTTGTCCTTTTATGGTATAATATTTAAAACGACGCAAAAAAAAGGGTTTTGCGTCCGCGTTTTGGCGGCGTCGGCCGGTCATTACAAACAATCAAAAAACTAAAAGGTGGTAAACATGAAAGAGAACAAGGTCAATTATTTTTTAGAAACGGTTATCAAATTAGCACCTGATTTCAAACAGAATCTGGGCAGCACTTTGGGCATCATCGAAAACCGTACTTTGACAAATCATCAGTTTTTTTGCGTCGCGATAATCGGCAGAAGCGGCGCTATATCCATGAGCGAGCTTGCCGAAGCTCTCGGTACGTCTAAGCAACAGCTTACGCGCATAGTCAACGAGCTTGTGGCATACGGGCTTGTCGAACGCTGCTCATCGCCGGGCAATCACCGTGTCGTACTCGCCAAGCTGAGCCCAAAAGGCATCGAAGCATCCGAGTCCTTTAAAGAAAAATCCGTACAGCGTGCCGGAAAGCTCATCGCCGCCGCCTTAACCGAAAAAGAACTCGATGCCGGAATAGAGAGCTTAAAGACCTTGTACGGTATCTTTGAAAAGCTAAAACAATACAACAAAAAGCAATAATCTATTTATCCTTTAAAAGCCCTGCCGTTTTGCGGCTTTCGGGATAAAATTTTTCCATATGAGAATAAAATTCCGCGTCATGGTATCTCGTGACGAAATGCGTCAATTCATGAACGATGACATAGTCTAAGCATTCTGGCGGTTTGTGAACGAGCATAAGGCTCAAACGTATTTTTTTCGTTTTGACGTTGCAGCTCCCCCAGCGCGACTTCATTCGGACGACGCTCCATGACGAACACTTCAACTGTGTTTTTTCTTCCCAATAAGCTATTTTTTTACCGGCTTCGCGCGTCAACAGGGCTTTAAAACTTTTGACGGCGCAAGCCTGCCTTTGTTCCGCCGTGCCGTCGGGCGGAGCTTTCATAACGGCGCGTCCGTCTATGTAGCTCATTCCGAATTTCTCTGCGGCTTCGACTTCGAGTATATATTTCTTCCCAAAAATATTTATCTCTTCTCCGCTTAAATAGCGCGGCTCGGGCGGCGCATTTTTTGCTTTCAATATTATTTTATTTCTATGCGCGACTATCCATTCCGCCTTGCTTTCCAAAAATTTCGTTATCTCTCGCTCCCCCGCTTTTAAAGGCGCGGAAACAACCGTCCTGCCGTCGGGCGGTTTGACCGAAAGGTTAATGTTTTTTATACCCTTTTTTCTCGCGACCTCTATGCCGAGCATTCCGTCCGAGCTTTTTATATATACAATCATTGTATATTACCTATTTCAGGCTCTCAAGCCTGTTTTTTCTTAAAAAACTCTATTACCTTTCCGAGCCATTTACTGTAAACAAATCTTTCGGACGGCTGCTCCGCCGTCGTCGAGTCTATCCATATGCCGGCTATCTTCGATTCGTTCATGAGCTGCGTCGGATAGACGCTTCTATGCCCCGCTATCAGATAGGCGACGGGACACGCGACTGCGGCAAGCAGGGCAAAGGACGGATTAAAAAACATTTCGAGAGCCATTATGATACAAGCCAACGGCGTATTCGTAGACGCCGCGAGTACCGCGAGCATTCCCAGACAGGCATAAACCGTCGGGTCGAGATGAAACACTCCGGCAAAGGCACTGCCGGAAGTTATCCCGATAAACATGAGCGGAGTGAGTATACCGCCGCTTCCGCCGAAAGACAGCGTTATCGCCGTAAATATTATTTTTAAAAGAAAATCATACAGCCGCGCTTGCGCGCCGTCGGCTATCTTCAAAAAATATCCTATACCCATTCCGAGATAGTCCGTACCGAAGATGAGCGCGAGAACGACGATTGCCGCGCCGCCTATAAGCCCTTTGAGCGGCTTATAGATTTTGATTTTAGCCGAAAGCCGCTCGGAGTATTTCAAAGCCGCGACCGTCAATATCGTTACAAAACCAAAAAACACTCCCGCTCCGAGAGCCGTCAAGAGATTCGGCACGGCGTTTTTTGCCGTTATACCGAGTAGGATTTCAGGCATACGTTCGACGCTCACACCGAGAGCCTGAAAGACAAAATATCCCGTGACTGACGCAACCATGACCGAAAAAATATTTTTTAGATTCATTCGCCCGACTACAAGCACCTCTATCGCAAAGACCGCCGCCGCCACCGGCGTACCGAAGATAGCCGCAAAAGCCGCGCCCATTCCGCAAATGACAAGCCTTTTTGTATCTTTTTCGCTCAGCTTCAAAAGTCCGGCTATAAAGCTCGCCGTACCCGCGCCTATCTGGGTCGTCGGCCCTTCCTTGCCGGCGGAGCCGCCGCCCGCTATCGTGATAACCGTAGCGGCTATCTTAACGGGTACGACGCCAACCTTGATTTTGCCGCCTTCCTTGTGTATGGCTTCGATGGCTTTTTCCGTTCCGTGTCCTTCTGCAGACGGCGCAAGATACTTGACCAAAAAAGCCGACAAAAACATCGCTATCGGCAAAAATAAATAATAGTACTTAAAGCCCCCCGAAAATCCGCACGCAACGTCGAGCAGCAGGATAAAGCCTGCGGCTATCGCGCCGACCGCCGCCCCCGTCAATACGGCAAGCAGCAGCCATTTGATAATGTCGTTCAAAAACAACAAAAAGCCTATTAATTTCTTTTTCATAAATTCCGTTATTCTTTCTCAATCAAAAAAGCAACTATTTGCTTCTGTACAAGACCGCGAAGCCTTCGCCCTTCGATACGGCTTTGCCGTCTTTAAATTCTATATTGTTGCTTATTATCTCATAACGGCTAAGGTCGCCGAGCCTTCTTATGCCGAAGGTTTTTTCTTCTTTTTTGGGACAAAGTATAGTTATCACCTCGTCCGTATCGCTGACGCGTTTGTATATAAAGGGATTGCCCGAAAGGTTGATACTCATGACCTTAAAGGGGCTTTCGACTCTCAACGCTTTGAGCGTTCTCTTTAAGCCCGCGAGCTTTTTTACCGTTTCGAGCAAGGACGCGTCCGCGCCGCTTTGAGCTTCGACGCATCTTTGAGCGTCGGCTTCGGTCGGGAGATATATCTTATCGGTATCGGCGGCGGAGAAGCCGCGATTTTTGCCGTTGGTCCACTGCATAGGCGTGCGCGAGCCGGTGCGTTTGTAGCCGCCGTCCTTTGTCTTGATATTTTGATAGCTCATACCCACTTCGTCGCCGTAATATATAAAGGGTATGTGCGGAATTGTCAAATGAAAGGCAAAAGCCGCCTTCATCTGGTCAAAGCTTCTGCCGAGCGACGCTCTTTCGCGGTCGTGGTTGCCGAGAGTGACGGCGGCGTAGCCCTTTTTTGCCGTATTTTTTATCGCATAATACACGGGGACTATGCCGGCGATAAAGTGCTTGCTTCTCTCTCCGAGATAGGTGTTCTTAGAAAAATTCTCGGGTGTTTCTCCGTACCCGATATTATACATAAAATATCCGCCGGAGAAGTCGACGTCAAACGATGATTTTCCGACGGCTCTCTTTGGATTGAACCATTCCGAAACAAAAATGCCGTCGGGATAATCCTTTTTTATCTCGGGAATGACCGCATTCCAAAAGGCTATATTTCCCCTGCCGCCTTTGTCGTTTTTGACCATATAATTTGCCATGTCGACGCGAAAGCCCGACGCTCCCATAGCCAGCCAATATTTGCAAACGTCTATGAGTCTTTGTCTGTTTTGCTTAGGTGCGTCCGCGTCGGTCGCGTCCTGCCAATGCTCCTTAGGCTTGTAGTAGCCGTAGTTTAACGCCGGCTGCATAGCATAAAAGTTTATGCGGAACATAGCCTCTTTCTCCGACATACCGCTGATAAACTGCCCGTCGCGGCTTTCCGCAGGGTTGCCGAGCGGCTTCCAAATATATGTGCCGGTATGCAGGTTTTTTTCGTCCTTTTGAGATTCTTCAAACCAACGGTGCCTGACCGACGTGTGACCCATAACGAGGTCGAGAATTATCCGTATGCCCTTGTCTTTTGCCTTGTCAAAAAGCTCCTTCATATCGGCGTTAGTGCCGAATCTTTTGCCGACGTTATTATAATCCGACACGTCGTAACCGCCGTCCATAAAGGGTGACTCGAAGCAAGGATTGAGCCAAATACCGTTCGCGCCGAGCGCGCTTATATAATCGAGCTTTTGGATAATACCCCTGATGTCGCCCACTCCGTCGCCGTCCGAATCATAAAAGCTCGTCGGATAAACTTCATAAAAAACCGCGTTTTCCAAAAAACCGTATTTCATCAAAAATCCTCTTTATTCCAATGCCTTCAAGTCGTCCGCATCGTCGTCGTTGATTTCCTTTTCAGACTGTTTGACCATGTTTTTTAAGTCCTTCAATTTGTAATTTCTTATATCGAAAGTCCCGTCGGCAAGGCGGATTTTTATTCTCGACGTCTGCCTTAATATATCGTTGGATTCGACCATGCCGTCGCCGTCGGGCGTAACGGCGTTCGTTCCGACCTTAGGCATTTCCTTAAAGGTTTCCTTATAATACTTATTCTCATAAGCCAGACAGCACATCAGCCGTCCGCAAACTCCGCTTATTTTGGCGGGATTGAGCGACAAGCCCTGTATCTTTGCCATTTTGATAGACACCTTTTCAAAGTCGTTCAAATGATTGGCGCAGCAACACGGACGTCCGCAAGGCGCGAGTGCGCCTCTCATCTTTGCTTCGTCGCGCTCATATATCTGGCGCAACTCTATCCCGACCTTAAAGACGGCCGCCAAATCCTTGACAAGCTCTCTAAAATCCACTCTGCCCTCCGAAGTGAAATATATGATGAGCTTTGTCCTGTCAAAGGTATATTCGGCGTCGACAAGCTTCATTACAAGCTCTCTTTTTTGTATTTTTTCGGCGGTGACCTTTAAGATTTCCGGCTTTTCGTCCGTATTGCGCTTAAATACCGCATCGTCGTCCGGCGTCGCCTTTCGGAGTATACTTTTGAGCGGCGCGACAATATCTCTCTCTCCGACCTCTTTATTCGGCATGGCGATAAAGCCGTATTCCACGCCCTTAGCCGTATCGACTATTACGCCGTCGCCCTCTCCGAAGCTCACGTTGAGCGGGTCAAAATAGTAGACCTTTTTTTTGTTATTAAATCTTACACCTACAACTATCGGCATAGATATTTTACCTCCAACATATTCATTAATAAATTTTCGGCGACGGACACGCTGACCGCATTAAACGCCGTTTTTTTGCGTGCCACGACGATGAGAAAAATGTATTTATTCAATACGCATACGTCGGTATCCTTTATAAAAATCAGCTTTTCATCGCCAGTTTCTATACCGCGTATCGTAGCGTTTACCATAGCTTCCAAAATATTGAGCGTCGTTTTAAAATATTCCTTTTCAAAAGCCGGACGAAAGAGATAGTTTATTATTTCGCCGCTTTTTTTTAGTCCGTTCATAATCTCTATACATTCATAAAAAAGCTTGCGATAAGCCGCGTCCTCTATCATCGTTCTCGCGTTATCGACAAAACCGTCGGCGCAAAGCACGGCGTTTTTTACAAAATCGTCGTCGGGGTATTCCGCCTTTAATATTCTCTCGGCAGTATCGCCGTCAAAGGTCGTTTCGTAGAGCTTTTCGCAGCGCGACGTTACGGTCTTTAATACCGCGTCCTCGTTTGCCGCCGCAAGAAAAAATATGACATATTCGGGCGGTTCTTCCAATGACTTCAAGAGTTTATTTTGCACCGCCGGCAAAAGCGCGTCGGCATTATTGATAAAATACAGCTTAAATCCGCCGTCGATTGGTCTTATATAAAGGTCGTCGATAAGGTCGTTTACGTCGGCGGTGTTAAATTTGCCGTTGTACGCCTTGACTCCCGAATGATTTTCCGAAAGGATTTTACGGCATTCCGCGCACTCGAAGCACGCTCCGTTCACGCCGCCCCTTCCGCCCGTGCAATTGACAGTGAGCGCAAAAAGCATAAAGATATCCGCCGCCGCGCTTTTGTCGGGCGTAACAAGGAGATAGCTGTGTTTAAGCGTACCGTTCCCGACCTGCTTTCGCAAATGCGCGACGGTTCGTGAATTTATAAGCGGATAATATTTGTTTTGCATGACCTTTCCTTGATTTGATTATCAGATAAATTTTATATCCTTTAAGAGCGACAATATCTGCCCGAAGGTTTCTTCCCTGCTTCCCGGCACTATCGAATAGAAGTTTTTTTCGGTCTTTTCCAATTCCTTAAAGCCGTTGTAGACAGCTCTGTGAAATTCGAGCTTTTCGTTTTCGAGCCTGTCGTCGTTGTCGGTATCGCGTTGATACGCCTTGTCGGGACTCAAATCGATAAATATCACCGCGTCCGGCATACAATTATCTACGGCGTATCGATTGATATTTCTTATATAATCGCACCCAAGCCCTCTCGCATAGCCCTGATATGCGTAAGACGAATGAATATATCTGTCGCAAACGACGTTCTTGCCGCCGTTCAATGCCGGCAATATCACGCTGTCTATATGCTGACACCTTGCGGCGGCATACAAAAGAGCTTCGCTGTGATAGGACATTTTGCCGAGATAATCCTTATCGAGAATTATCTCCCTTATTCTTTCGGAAATCGCGTCGCCGCCCGGCTCTCTCGTAAAGGTATAAAACCTTCCGTCCAACGTCAAATAGTCTTTGAGCATCTTGACATAAGTGCTTTTGCCGACTCTCTCCGCTCCCTCTAACGTAATAAATTTGCCTTTCATATTCTCTCTCTCAAAAAATTTGTTTCTTGCGTCTTAACCGCCCTTTATCACTCCGACCTTTCCCTCGATAAGCCCGAAGAGCCTGTCCTTGTGCTTCGAGAGATAACCGAATGCCGCCGCCGTTATCGCTTCGCCGCGCAATACCGCAGGCGTTCCGGGCGGATAGACTCCTATCTCCGACGCCGCCGTTCTGCCGAGAATGTCATCTATACTTACATATTCGATACCGTTCCCTACTCCGTCCGCGTCCGCAACGCAGCCGCTTCTCGGCGGAAAATCTATCCTTTCGGCTTTGCGGCTCAGCCTTATACCTTTGAGCGCGTCCGCCAAGTTGTCCAAAGCCCCGACATTGTACGGCGACAGGATAAATACCGCTCTGTTGCCGTAGGCGGTTTCGGCAAAGATATTTTTTTTCTCAAGCTCTCCGCATAATTCCGCCCCCGAATACTCTCCGCACGATATGACGAGCCTTGAAAAATCGCAGTTAGCGCCGTCTTGATTTTTTATAAAAAATCCCGCGTCCGCCGCTTGTTTATAAAATTTTTCCGTCCTTGCGGCAAGCGTCCTATAAAGCCCTTCTCCGTTGTCGTTCAGCTCGGCTATGGCATAATCTATCGACGCGAGAGTGATATATTGCGGGCTTGTGCTGTGAAAGACCGCCCTTTTTAGCTCCGCATCTAAACGCAGCTTAGAGCCGTTGCAATGGAGCAGCGCGCCCCCCGTGTATACCGGCATGGTCTTGTGACAGCCTTCTATGACGTAATCCGCGCATCCGACGGCGGCATCGGGCAAAAGTGCGCTATATCTGAAATGCGCTCCGTGCGCGGCGTCTATTATCAGACGGACGCCGTATTTTTGGGTTACCTTGTATATCTCCTTTATCTCCGCACATTTCCCGAAATAATCGGGCGATGTCACTACGACTGCGGAGATTTTTTTTGCACTGTTTGCCGCACTGTTCTTTAAAGACCTTTCTATACCTTCCGCTCCGCTTATCGCAGCATCGTAAAATGCTTTTAAAAGCCTTTCTATACTATCCGCGTTTGCCGGAAGCAGATAACCGCCGCCGTCGTCCGCCGTGTCATAAAAAACAGGTTTAAGACCGCAAACCGCCGCCGCCGAAAAGACCGACCTGTGGCAATTAGCTCCGACCGCTATATACGCCCCCCGTACCGCAAGCGCGGACACCGCCGTAAAGACCGCCGCCGTCGCTCCGTTTGTAAAAAAGAGCGTTCCCTGCGTACCGTAAAGCTCCGCCGCTTGGTTCTCCGATTGTCTGATAATGCCGTCCGAAAAGAGCAGATTATCCGAAAAAGACAGCTCGGTTATATCCGCATCCGAACCCTTAAAGATTCCGTCCTTAAAGACGCCCTGATGTCCGGGAGTGTGAAATCTGACCGGACGGGCTTTTATATATTCGGTCACGCCGTCGGCTATCGGTGTTTTGAGCTTCATACAAAAATACCTGTCTGTCTTTAATTCGTTTAACGTATCGGCTTCATCGTCGGGAAGAGCAACACGTCGCGTATAGACACGCTGTCGGTCAAAAACATTGCAAGCCTGTCTATGCCTATGCCCATACCGCCGGTCGGCGGCATACCGTATTCGAGAGCGGTGACAAAATCCTCGTCGCCCGATTGAGCTTCCAAATCGCCCTTCTCTTTCTTTTTTGCCTGCTCGGCAAATCTCTGCTTCTGGTCGATAGGGTCGTTAAGCTCCGAATAAGCGTTGCCCAATTCTCTGCCGTAGACAAAAATCTCAAAACGCTCGGTCATACTTCCGTCGCTTTTTTTCTTTTTTGCCAGCGGCGAAATCTCTACGGGATATTCGGTGATAAAGGTCGGCTGTATCAGCTTGCTTTCGACAAGCTCGTCAAAAACCTTGTAAACGGCAGTGCCGTGCGAAGCGTCCTTAGATATCTCTACGCCCTGCTTTGCCGCCGCCTTTATGATGTCCTTAACCGACAGGTTTTGGCAGTCTATACCGGCAAGCTCCTTGACGGCTTCGGTCATGGTCATTTTTTTCCAAGGGGCTTTAAAGCTTATCGGCGTGCCCTGATATTCAAATTCCGTCGTACCCAATACTTTGAGCGCGGTGTATTCCATCATTCTTTCAGCCGCCGTCATCATGTCGTTGTAGTCGCAGTATGCCGCATATAATTCTACGGTGGTAAATTCCGGATTGTGCCTTATACTCATTCCTTCGTTGCGGAAGAGTCTGCCCAGCTCGTACACTCTCTCGAAGCCGCCGACAATGAGCTTTTTTAGATACAGCTCCGGCGCGATTCTGAGATACATCTGCATATCGAGAGTATTGTGGTAAGTGACAAAGGGGCGTGCGTCCGCGCCGCCCGCGACGGTATTCAGGATAGGCGTTTCGACCTCGATGTAGCCTTCTCCGTCGAGAAAATCTCTAATGGCTTTTATAATTTTGCTCCTTATGACGAAGCTGTTTTTTACTTCGGGATTGGCTATCAAATCGACGTATCGCTGCCTGTAACGCAAATCAGGGTCTTTGAGACCGTGGTACTTCTCGGGGAGCGGCAAAAGCGACTTTGAAAGCAGCTTAATCGCCGTCGTTCTCACGGATATCTCGCCCTTGTGCGTAGTAAAGACCGCACCCTTTATTCCGACGATATCGCCGATATCGAAGTGCTTAAATTCTTCATAAATATCTCCCAGCTCGTCGGCTTTGAGATATATCTGTATGCTTCCCGAAAAGTCGGCGATATGACAAAAGCTCGCCTTGCCCATAATCCTGCGCGACATGATTCTGCCCGCCAAAGAAACGTCCTTTCCTTCGTAGTTCCGATAGTCGCCGACTATATCGGCGGCGTTATCGGTCCTGTCGTAAACCGTTTCTTCATAAGGATTTTTGCCTGCGTCGATAAGCTCTTTGAGCTTTTCTCTTCTGACCCGTATCGACTCGGCAATATCGGTTTCTTGTCCGACCGTGTTATTTACATTATTGTTCTCAGACATAATATAATATTTCTCCGAAAAATTTTATCTGTTTTAAAGAATATCAAAAACACCGCAAAGCGGCAGCTTATAATGTTATTGATAATTATACCATATTTTTAAAAATAAACATAGTGAAATGACGGCGCTTTTCTCTTAATTAAAAAGCGGTTGTCGATTTTTTTAATTTCCCCTTTTTGTACTTATTCATTAAAACTTGACAACTTTCATAAATTATGGTATAATCTAATTGAAATAACACGTATGAGGTTGGATATGTTAGACAAAAGCACAATTGAAAAATATTATGACGATAACAAAAAAAGTTATAGTGATTTTTTATTGCGTATCAAAGATATGACGGAAAATTCGCTAAAAAGCGAAAAAATAGAATATGCAAAAATAGAACATAGAATCAAAGATAAAGATAAGTTTTATGAAAAATGTATAAAAAAAGAATATTGTGATCTTAAAAAACAATTTACAGATTTTGCAGGATTTCGCATCATTACAAAATCGTTAAAAGAAGTAAATGATGTTTGTAAATTTCTCGAAAGCGAATTTGAAATAGATTTTGAAAATTCTGAAGATAAAGCCAAATTATTAGAAAGTAACAAAGTCGGATATTTATCCGTACATTATATAGCTTCTTTTAAAAAATCCCATTTACAATCGACAGAAAATAAAGAATTTGCAGACTTAAAAGTTGAAATACAAGTTAGGACATTACTACAACACGCATGGTCAGAAATGACTCATGATACAATATATCACAAAAGCACTAATATTGATATAAAACTATCCAGAGATGTTAATTTAATTGCCGGCTTGTTAGAAGTAGCTGACAATAAAATTTTAGAATTGAATAATATAATAGCAGAAACTCAAAATAATGCAGATAATAATTCTTGGGATATAGAGATTAATGATATATCATTGAATGTATATATGAAAACAAAATTTAATTACAGGTGGATATTATCTGATTTCCGTAATTGTCGTGAGATAATAGAAGAATTATCAAAATGCAAATATAAATTGATATCAGATATTGATAAAGCAATCAAAGACCCATACATCAAATTTTTATTAGATAATAAAAATATGGATTTATTCAATTTTGATAAGATTATCCGTAATATAATGATTATTGATAACGTCAAAAATTATTTCTCAAATGTCACAAAACCTATAATAAGCAAATCAAGTAAACAAATCTATAAAAATTTTGGAATAGATATCGAAAAATACATATAAGCGGATAGAGCTGCCCTTTAGCGTCAAATTGTATAGTATTTTAAAATTGATGACATAAAAGCCTTGACAATTATTTTAATATTATATATAATATAAAGGCTGTCAGATGAACTTTAAGGAGGAAATGAAAACGTATGGAATCTTATGAAACAGAAAAAAAAGTGTCTACATTTTCAAACGAAAAACTAAAGAAAAGTGATGCGACACATAATAAACCATTAAGTGATATACCTTTTGATATCCTTACAAAGCAAGGTGCAGAAGAATTATGTACTAAATATAAAGATGTTATGAAAGAAATTTTAAGTAAATAGCAAAGGGTTTTATTGTCAAATGATAAAGAACAATGTCTATATCGATCCAGAACAAGACGATCCTGTTATAAAAGAAAAATCCGATGCTATCGAATTTGTTTTAAAACAGATGTGTATTGCGCGTGACTTCGATTTTGCTAATGTAAGTATAAATCGTGCACTTTTACGAGATGTCCTTATTAGAGTTGATAAGCGCGATGATTATTTTTATATTTTTCATGAAAGAACACATATTAATGAATATAAACGCGCTTCTATAACAAGTTTTTGGATAAATAAATTGCGTCCTTTTTGGGTTTCTGACAAAATTGATGAAAATTTGTCTAAGCATATTAATGAACATTTTTGTGTTTTTTATTTAAGTACGATTATGCAAAAACTTTCTCCTGAATACATTGCCGATGTTTATTTCTATAAAAATTTTGCAGATGAACTTAGATATTCACTCACAAACAGAGATATAAGCCAAGAAGCCTTAATCGTAATTATGACTCCTTTTTATTTATCGGCACTTTCTTCAATAGAAACAAGTTGTTAACTAATTAAAAAATCATAAATCCACAGCTCTCTAATCGCAATTAGAGAGCTGTTATATTATAAAAAACCTTTTCAGAAATTTTCATTATCCCCTATCCTATCAACCCCAAATAATACCCTTTCATCTCCGCCGCGTCCTCCGCCTGTGTGCCGTCCGATTCGCATATTATATACGGCTGCATACGGTTTTGGATAAGCAGGGGTGCAAGATGCTCGAAGTACGGACCGTAGATATTGTCCGCGAAGGTCAAATGCCTTACTTCTCCGCCTGCGGAGTATTCGATTTTGCTGAAATGAACGTGCATACGCACGGCACGCTCGCCCAATTCGCCGAGATATTTTGAAAGGATTTCCGCATAACCGCCGCCGTCCTTTAATATGCCGTGTTCTCTCGCGTTGACGTGTCCGAAGTCTATGCACGGAACAAAGATATCGTCCGTCTTGCATATCTCTATTATCTCGTCGACCGAGCCTATTTGTCCTATTTTGCCCATAGTTTCGGGGCAAAGCTTACAGCCGTCAAATTCGGGGTAATCGGTTTTTAGCTTATCTGCGGCTTTTGACAAGGCATAGAGCGTGTTTTTGAGCGCGTCCTCTCTCGTCTGCTTCTGCTGCGACCCGACATGAAAAACCAATCTCGTACCGCCTAAGGATTTCAAAACATTGAGAGAGCCGACGATATACCCGAAGGATTTTTCAAAGGATTCGGGATTTGCAAAATTTATAAAATACGGCGCGTGAACGCTCATTTCTATACCGCATTTTGCCGCTTCCCGACCTATTTCCGCCGCCGTTTCTCCGCCGATATTGATACCGCGTCCGAGAGAATATTCAAAGCAATCGAGACCCCTGTTTTTTAACCATTCCGGCGTCTCGGTTGATTTTGTGTGACCTTCCGCATAAAAGCTTGCGCTGTTGCCTGCCGGCCCGAATTTTATCATATCTTTTCCTTTTTATTTTTTAATAAATTGCTTGTCTTCTTCCAAGCGTTTGATAAGCGCGTCCTTGTTTTCAAATTTTTCTATATCTCTTATTCTGCCGATAAATTGTATTTCTATATATTTGCCGTACAGGTCGCCGCAAAAACCGTCGATATACGTTTCGTATATATAAGGGCTTGCCGTGTCGAAGGTCGGTCGGCTTCCGGCGTTTGTCACCGAGCCGAAGTCTTGTCCGTCAACCGTCGTCCTTGTCAGGTACACTCCGGGCTTTAAGCGTACGAGTCCCGTCTTATGCAATACGTTTGCCGTAGGGAAGCCCAAAGCCGTACCCGTATGAGTCCCCTTGACGACCGTTCCCGAAGCTCTGTAATGACTGCCGAGCAAGGTATTTGCACTCCTTACATCTCCGTCCGCCAAATACCGCCTTATATCGGAGCTTGCCGCCTTTACTCCGCCGGACGTGACGGTATCGGCGACTATTAGACTCGCTCCGCGCTTAGAGAGATACTCTTTAAGCTCGGCGATTCCGCAAGCGGCGTTTGCCGAAAATCTGTAATCGCTCCCGACTACTACGGCTTTTATATCTGCGGACAAAAAAAGCTTGTCCAAAAAAGCTTCGCCGCTCATCGCGGCAAAAGCCGCGTCAAACTCCGCATATACGACATAATCGGTCTCCAAAAGTCCGACACGCGTTTCAAAATCATAGACGGGCAAAATGTCCTTTTTTAATACCATAAAAGGGTTATCGCAAAAGGTAAAGGCCGCCGTCTTGACCGCCGCTCCGCCGCATGACTTATTAAACCCGTCGGCAGCTCTTTGCGCCGCGCCGATAAGCTCTCTGTGTCCTATATGAACGCAATCCATAAATCCGAGAGTTATGACGATACCGCCGTCTATCGTCTGTCCGAATTTAACCGTCCGCATTCTCTCCCCCTTAAATCACGCCGTCCGAATTTGTTCTTGTCCGTTCAAAAAATCATTCCCGACCGATGAGCCTGACCGACACGACAAGCTCGCCGTCGGAGTTTTTGCTCCCTATCCCAAAGAGCGCGCCGCCGCAGCGGACGACAAAATCCCCTTCCGGCATTCCGTCGGGTCTGAGCCGCACTCCGTTCTTTAATTTTTCCAAAAAGCGTGCGTCTACATCGAAGCGCGTAAAATCTCCCAAAGGATATTCGACAGGCAACAGATTTATATCGTCCGCCGCCAAAAAATCTTCCAAGCTTATACCGTCTTTTATCTCAAATGCGCCCGCCGAAAGTCTTGTGAGCGCGCTCATATAGGCGTAAGTACCGCATATATCCGCCATATCGCGCGCTATGCTTCTTATGTATACGCCGCCCAAGCAATCGACGGTAATTATAGCTTTCGGCGCGTCGTAAGATATGATTTCTATCCTGTTGACAGTCACCCTTTTGGGCGGCAATTCGACATTTTCGCCGCGCCGCATACGTTCATAAGCTCTTACACCGTCTACGGACTTTGCCGAATACGACGGCGGTATCTGCATGATTTCCCCCGTCAGCCGCCTTGCGGCTTCCTGCAATTGGCTCAAAAGGGGAATGCTTCCCCCCCACTCGGTAATTTCTCCGTCGCGGTCTAAGGTGTCGGTCGTTTGCCCAAAGACAAATTCCGCTCTGTAAAGCTTCTTCTTGCCGATAAAAAAATCAAAAAGCTTCGCCGCCGCTCCTACCGCTATGACGAGAACGCCTTCGGCAGCCGGGTCAAGCGTGCCGAGATGACCGACCGTAATATCCTTTTTGCCCGAAAGCTCTCTCAAACGCCGTCTGACCTTGACCACGACGTCGCTCGAAGTCATATCGGGCGGCTTGATTATATTCAAAAAACCGTTCATACACCGCTCACTCAGTCAAGTCTGTCCTTTGCCGCCTTGACGATTTTTTCCAAAACGTCTTCTAAGCAGCCCCCGACACGGCAGCCAGCCGCAAGCCTGTGTCCGCCGCCGCCAAAAACGGCTGCGATATCAGAAGCGTCCGCAGGCTCTTTTGTCCTGATACTGACACGGTAATGCAAAGCGTCTATTTCGGTGACCGCTACCGCCGCCGTCACGCTGTCTATCGACTGTATCGAATTGACAAGCCCTTCCGTGTCCTCCTGCCCCGTTCCCGTCTCTTCAAAATCCTTCAAAAAAAACACGGCTATCCCTATCCTGTTCTCCGCAAAAAATTTTGTTCGGCTAAGTACCCTGTGTTCGAGTTCAAAGGCGTTCTTGGTTTTCTTTTTAAAAATATTGTAGGCTATATCTGCGGCGTCTATGCCGCAGGCATGAAGCTCTGCGGCGATTTTCAGCGTTTGCGCCGTTGTGGCAGGATAAGTAAAGCAGCCGCTGTCGGTCAGCATTCCGGCGTACAGAAGCGTCGCAATATCGCGGTCAAAGGTCAAGCCGTTTATTTTTTTCAGCACGGAATATATTATCTCCGCCGTAGAAGAAATCGACGGGTCTATATACGAATAATCGCTGCCGAGCGTATTTGACTTGTGGTGGTCTATGCACATCTTTGTGTCTGCGGCGTCAAAAATCTCCGACATAACGCCCAACCGCCCCTTATCGCCGCAATCGACGGCTATCGCAAGGTCGTACTTTATTTCGCGGCTGATATTGAACCTATCCGAAAAAGGCAGATATTTTAACTTCGGACTCAATTCGTCGCTCGAAAAAACATCTGCCTTTTTATTCAATTTGTTTAGAGCGGTATACAGGGCGAGAGCCGAGCCTACCGTATCGCCGTCGGGATTTATATGGCATATCAAGGCTATTTTCTTTTTTTCGCCCAAGACTGACGCTATCTTATCCAACTTATCGATTTTCTCCAAAAAAACACCTCCGAAAAATCCGCCGCTAATTATTGTTTTCGTTATCCTTGCCGATAACTCCGTCGATAAGCTTGTCCATTTTGAGACCGTATTCTATCGAATCGTCGCGCACAAACCTAAGCTCCGGCATATTTCTTATCTTTACCCTGCTTTTTAAAGTATTTCTTATATGACCCGACGCATTCTTTAATACCGCGAGCGTGTCCTTGATGTCGCCGCCGAGTACGCTTATATATACGGTCGCGTATGCCAAATCCTTAGAAGTATTCAGCCCCGTAACGCTTATCATTCCCTGCAAACGGGGGTCTTTTATCTCGCTGTTGTCTATCATCAGAGCTATCTGACGTTTCAGCTCCGAATTAACTCTGTCCAAATTCATTTTTCTTTCCTTTTAAATCCGTATACGTCATACCTTTTATCCCGTCCGTAATATGCCGCCGTGCGGTTAAACTTAATTGTTTTCTATCTGTTCCATGATAAAGGCTTCTATGACGTCGCCTTCCTTGATGTCGTCGTAGTCGGTTATACCGATACCGCATTCAAAGCCGGTAGCCACTTCCTTAGCGTCGTCTTTAAATCTCTTTAAGGAGGCGACGTTGCCTTCGTGAATGATTATGTTGTCGCGCAGCAGTCTGAGCTTCGCGCTCCGCGTAATCTTTCCGCTTGTCACCATACAACCGGCGATAGTGCCGACGCTGCTGACCTTAAAGACCTGCCTGACCGATACCTGTCCGAGAATAGTTTCTTTAAACTTCGGCGCAAGCATACCCTTTATAGCCTTTTCGATGTCCTCGATAGCGTCGTATATGATTCGGTAAACCTTTATCTCCACTTCGTCGCGTTCTGCGGCGGCTTTTGCCTTTGTGTCCGGTCTGACGTTAAAGCCTATCACGATAGCCGAAGACGTTCCGGCAAGCATGATGTCCGACTCCGTCACCGCGCCTACTCCGGCATGGATAATATTGACCCTGACCTCCGGGTTCGATATCTTTAACAGTGCCTGCGTCAATGCTTCGCAAGAGCCTTGCACGTCGGCTTTGACGATAAGATTTAATTCCTTTATCAGCCCTTCGCTTATCTTGTTGTAGACGTCTTCAAGGCTCATTTTTGTGCTTGCCTTGACTTTGAGATTCTTTATCTTGCTGCTGCGCTCGCCGATGACCTGTTTTGCAAATTTTTCGTTGGCGACGGCAAAGATATTGTCGCCGGCTTCCGGCACAAAATCAAATCCGAGAACCGAAACGGGTATAGACGGACCGGCTTCCTTGATGTTTTTGCCCTTGTCGTCTATCATGGCTCTGACCTTACATATCGCCGTACCGGCTACTATCGTGTCGGCAATCTTTAACGTTCCGTTCTGTACGAGAACGGTAGCGACAGGACCTCTGCCCTTGTCGAGCTTGGCTTCTATAATCGTTCCCCTTGCGGCACGCTTAGGATTTGCTTTCAATTCTTTAAATTCCGCTAAGGTCAAGATGTTTTCGAGCAGCGTCTGTATTCCGATTCCGCTCTTTGCCGAAACGCTTATCATCGGCACTTCGCCGCCCCACGCTTCGGGGATAAGTCCGTGCTCGGATAGCTGTTGAGTTATTCTGTCGGGGTCTGCGGCAGGCTTGTCTATCTTGTTGATAGCGGCGATTATCGAAACGCCTGCGGCTTTCGCATGGTTTATCGCTTCTATCGTCTGCGGCATAACGCCGTCGTCCGCCGCGACGACCAATACGGCTATGTCGGTAATCTGCGCGCCTCTCGCTCGCATGGCGGTAAAGGCTTCGTGACCCGGCGTGTCTATAAATGTGATAGGTCGGTTATTGAGAGTAATAGTATACGCGCCTATATGCTGCGTGATGCCGCCGGCTTCGCCTTCGGCTACCTGAGTTTTTCTTATATAGTCGAGCAAAGAGGTTTTGCCGTGGTCGACGTGACCGAGTATCGTTACGACAGGCGGTCTTGTTTCGAGAATTTCGTCCGACAATTCCTCGTCGATGTTAAAAATCTCCAAAGCTTCTTCGTAGGTCTGTTCGAGTTTCAGCGACAGGGTTATGCCAAATTCTCCGGCTATAAGCTCTGCCGTCTCAAAATCTATGCTTTCGTTTATGGTCTTTGTAATGCCGAGCAAAAACAGCTTCTTGACTATTTCGGCGGCGGTCTTGCCGATTTTTTCGCTCAAAACTTTTAGGTCGATATCGGCGGTCGTGATAACCGCGCTTTCTATCCTTGCGGACGGCTGTATAAATTCGTGTTTTTTAGGCGCTTTCTTGACCTTGTATCTCTTGTTGGATATTACGTCGTCGTCCTCGCCGAGAGTGATGTCTTCTACGACGTAGCCCTTTTGTATGAGAGCTTTTTTGGTAAGGTTTTTCTTGTCGTCGTTAAAGGTGGTTTTCTTTTTGACGGCAAAGTCCTTGCTCGCACGCGGGTCTGTCACGGGAGGCGCGGCAGGCGCGGTTCTGCCGCCGCCCATCGGTCTGGACATACCCGGCTGCGGTCTTGCGCCGAAGCCGCCGCCGTTTAAAGGCGGTCTTTGACCTTGATAGCCCTGTCCTTGTCCCTGATATCCTTGTCCTTGACCTTGATAACCTTGTCCCTGCGGTCTTTGTCCCTGATAGCCTTGACCCTGATATCCCTGCCCTTGCGGTCTTTGACCTTGATAGCCTTGTCCTTGTCCCTGTCCTTGATAGCCCCCTTGCTGCGGTCTGCCGTTTCTATCGTTTTGATAACCGCCCGGTCTCGGCTGTCCGCCCGCGTTTCTGTCAAAGCTGCCGCGTGAGCCGGAGCTGTAAGCGGTAGTAACATTGCCGTCGGCTTGCGCTCTCTTAGCCGCGTCGCCGTCGCTCTTAGGCACGGACGGACGCACGGCGGTATCGGTTTTTTTGTCGGCGGCTTCGCCGTCGGTTTTTGCTTCGGTTATTTTATCGGCGGCGGCTTTGTCCGCGCTTGTATCTTCGGACGCTTGCGCTTCCGGCGTTCTCACTTCTCCGTATTCCTGTAAGTCAAAGAAGACCGCCGCTTTTTTCTTTGTGTCGTTTTTGGCGGCTTTATCAGCCTTGTCCGCTTTATCCGCTTTGTCAGCCTTATCTGCATTATCTGCCTTCTCTGCCGCTTCAACCGCCGTTTCTTTTTCGGTTTTAACGGGTTTAAGGGGTTCTTCTTTCGGGGTCGGCTTTTCGGTGACGGCAACGGGCGCGACGGCTTCCGGCTTTTCGATTTTGACAATCGGTTCGTCTATTACCGCCGGAGCTTTGACCGTTGCGGCTTTTTTAACAAGCAATGCTTCCGCAGCAGCCTTGGACGCTTCCTCGTCGGCTCTTATTTTTTCCGCCTCGATAATCTTAGACACCTCCGAAACCCTTTCCTTGACAAAGATTATGGTTTCTTCAAGAAGGCTCTTAGCCGTTCTCATTCTCGTGCCGAGACCATTAAGTCTTGACGCATCGAAACCCTTCAATTCCTTGATATGTTCCAACGCGTCCGGTTTTTTTGCTGTATCACTCATTATTCTTGACCTCCGGAAGCTTTTAGGCATTCCATTATTTGTATCGCTAAATTTTTATTTTTTACGGAAACGACCTTTACGTTTTCTTTTTTTACAATGTCCGGCAGATTGTCAACAAAAAACGCCGGAGTATTTTTTTTGCCGCTGAGAAAGGTGATTTCTTTTTTTGATTTATCGCTCAGGGCATTGTCTGCAAGTATCAAAGCAATCGCCGGTCCTCCGTTTTTTATTCCGTCCAAGCCGAATACGACTGCGCCCGATTTGACGGCGAAGCCGAGATAAGAAGATATTTTTCTGTTCCGTTCAGCAGATTCTATAACCGTAACCTCTTTGTCTGTTGCCGCTATCAAACGGTGTCGCCGCGTTTTGATTTTTCGGCGTATTCTTTTTCGATATATTCGTATACGCCGTCGGGAATTATACATGAAAAAACCTTATTTAAAAGCTTTTTCTTTACGCATTTATTGATACATTCGGCACGGTCGCAAATATACGCGCCGCGTCCGGCAGCCTTGCCCTTAAAGTCTAAGGATATATCTCCCGAAGCGTTTTTGACAATTCTCAAAAGACTCTTCTTCTCTTTCATTTCACGGCAGGCAATGCACATTCTCATGGGGATTTTTTTTGGCGTCATAATTTATTCCGTTAGCTTTTCTTCTTCGGACGCTCCGTCCTCTTCTTCCGCATTTGTTCCTACGCTGCTCTCCATATATGCCGAATAAGACTTGACGTCTATCTTGACGTTTGTGAGCTTGGCGGCAAGTCTTGCGTTTTGACCGCTCTTGCCTATCGCCAAAGACAGCTTATCGTCGGGAACGATTGCCTTTGCGCTGCGTTCGCTCTCGTTGATTTTGACAAAATCGGGCTTTGCCGGACTTAACGCTCTCGCTACAAATTCGCTCAAATCCTCGCTCCAAAGTATGATGTCGATTTTTTCGCCGTTAAGCTCGTCCACAATCGCGTTGATTCTCGTACCCTTGTTGCCTATACACGCGCCTACCGCGTCGACGTTGACGTCTTCCGAATACACAGCCATTTTTGTGCGGTAGCCCGGTTCTCTCACTATCGCCTTGATACTGACGAGTCCCGCGGCTATTTCGGGGACTTCCAACTCGAATAAGCGTCTGACAAAGCCTGCGGAGCTTCTCGAAACGATGACCTGCGTCGTCTTGCCGGTGTTGCGTATTTTTTTGACATAAACCTTTATCGTGTCGTTTATGTTAAATTTTTCGGAAGCTATCTGGTCGGACGGCATAAGCACGCCTTCGAGCTGTGTATTGCTCATCTCGACATAATAAGTATCGCCTTCCTTGCGTCTTACTACGGCGGTCATGATTTCGCCTTCACGGTCGCTCATTTCGTTGAGAACCATATCCTTTTTGATATCGTTGATTCTTTGCATGATGACCTGTTTTGCCGTTTGAGCGGCTATTCTCGTGAAATTTTTCGGCGTGATATCTTCGGTGATGATACTGCCGACCTTATAGGACGGGTCTATCTCCGCCGCCTCTTCGAGAAGTATTTGTTTGTCCTTCTCGGTGATTTCGTCAACGACCTCACGGTATGCGTAGACCTTGATGGTAGATTTGTCGGGATTGAGTCTGACGGCGATACCCCTGCTTTCTCCGTACTCTTTTTTGTAAGCCGAAACAAGCCCCGCTTCGATAGCTTCGATAAGAGTTTCCTTGTTTATTCTCCTTTCCTTTTCGAGAATGTCAAGCGCCTGAAAAAAATCCTTGTTGACCATAATAAGTATTTCCTCATAATAAATTTTGTTTTTCTTTGTTTTTTGTTTTAAAACCGAAAGCCTTCGGTTTGTTTTGCTCCGTTATTCAAATCTTATTACGGGTTTTAATTTAGCAATATTTTTTCGCTCCAAAACGGTGTCCTTACCGTCCGCCGTCAGCGTTATAACGCTTTGGTCGTAAGCCGTCAAAATACCCGTATATTTTTTTTTGCCGTCTACGGGCTTAAACAAAGAGGCTTCCGCTTCCTTGCCGATTGCCCTGATATAGTCGCGTTCGGACTTTATGGGTCTGTCTATTCCGTAAGACGACACGTTGAGAACGTATTTCTCGCCGCCGGTCGGGTCAAGCTCGTCTAACGGCGCGTCGATAGCGTTGTGAACCTTTTCGCAGTCGTCGAGAGTGACGACGGTATCGTTGCCGATATAGACGGTGAGATTTGTCTCGCCGTATCTCTCGGAATACCCGACTTCAAGCACTTCATACCCGAGCGGCGATACTATGTCTTCCAAAAATTTCTTTACCGCTTCCGCCGATTTTGCCATAAACGCCCCTATTGCTCCGAAAAAAAACGGAGTACTACGTCAAAAATTTTGGGAGCGGTTAGCCGCTCCCAATCTACAAAGTCACTTTATCTTTTATAAGTATATCATAAAACAACATATTAATCAACGGTTTTTAATAAAAAATCGACGGTTTTTAATAAAAAACAAAAAACGCCGATGCTTGATTGTAAGCACCGACGCCCGATCGTTTGGTTACTGAACGATTTTTCTCTGTGTGACATAGCCCTGAGCGGCTCTGTCGATGAGATTTTTAAATCTCGTAGGATTGTAGACCCAATTGACCTCGATAGGCTCGCTTCTCGATTCTATGCGGATTTTGCCGAAGTTGAATATTTTGCCGATAAAGGAATAGTAAACCTGTACGTTATCGATATTTCTCAACGGAATATCGACGCTTTTTGTACGCATAAAGCCCGATTTAAAGACGACCTTGCGTGTCGTAACGCCCAAAATCGTCAAATTTAAGTACACGATATCCTTTGACGACATAATCAACCAAATGACGGTAAGAATGCTTGCCACGATAATCGTAACTAAATCCTTTTTGATTACAAAAATAGCGGCGATAATCACACAGGCAAACAATATGCCCCACAGCACCTCGTCCAAAAACTTCCATCTCGTAAGTCTGGCCATAGCTATGATTTTTTCGTCGTCATCCAAAGTTTTTTTAACAAAAGATTCCTTTCCCATTTTCAAAACCTCCGACTGTGCCTGCCGCCGACCTCAATCTGCAACGGACATCGTTATTAATTATACCATATAATAGGATTTTGTCAAGTAATAAAATTGTTAATTATTCTCTTAAAGGGATATTTGCTCCGTATCAAGCCGTTTCCTTGTCACCGCCAGCTGCCCGGCACGAAGATTTCCTCAAATTTGCTTACCGCATACCTGTCCGTCATCGCCGCTATATAATCGCAAACGGCGGTTTTTTTGTCGGTGTTTTGCAGATACCGAATCGGTATCTCGCTCTCGTTGCCGTAATAATAATCGTAGAGTAATTTTATCATTCTGTCGGCTTTATCGACATATTGCCTGACCACTTCGTTGTCGTACACGTTGTCAAACATATATTTTCTCAAACGTCTGAACGCTTCTTCGTATTCAGCCGACATTTTCAAAAGGTTTTTTCCGTCGGAGTTTTCGATGAGATTAAAGATGAGATTGTTTATTCGCTCCCCCTTGCTCTTGCCGAGAAGCTCCACACAGTCCTTCGGGAGCATTGCTTCGGTAATAAGTCCGGCGTGTACGGCGTCGTCTATGTCGTGATTAATATACGCTATGCGGTCTGAATAGTTGACGGCAAGCCCTTCTAATGTCGCCGGAACCATTCCCTGACGGTGATTGAGTATGCCGTCCTTTACTTCGGGCGTGAGATTGAGACCCTTGCCGTCGTTTTCCAAAATCTCCACGACTCTCAAACTCTGCTCGTTGTGAAAAAATCTTCCCGTTATCGCGTTAAGCGTTTTTTCTCCCGAATGACCGAAGGGCGTATGCCCCAAATCGTGACCTAAACTTATGGCTTCGGTCAGGTCCTCGTTGAGCCTTAAAGAACGCGCGACGGTTCTCGCTATCTGAGAAACTTCCAGCGTATGAGTAAGCCGCGTGCGGTAATGGTCGCCTTCCGGCGATAAAAATACCTGCGTTTTGTGCTTTAACCGTCTGAACGATTTGCAGTGAATTATTCTGTCGCGGTCTCTCTGAAATTCCGTTCTCAAAGGGCAGACTTCCATATACCGTTCCCTTTCGCCGGCTTCGTCGGACTTTTTTGCATATTCCGAAAGAAAAAGCTTTTCAAATTTTAAATAATCTTCTTTCATCAGCGTCACCTTTTGTTTGATAAATCCCTTACAATGTCTTAAAGGTTTTCTCTTGCGCCGTCTATATACGGCGGCGTTCCGTAATCTTGTTCGATTAAAATCTTTACCTTTTCCTATCAAAAAACAGCGATACGGGTCTATTTATAAAATTCGTCGTAATTAAAGGTCTCCACGTCGAAGCAGAGCTTTTCTTTGATTATCTCCGCCGTTACTTTATTGAAGGGCAAATAAATAGTGTCCTTTTCTTTGATGTGCGGAAATTTACCTTCCGGACGGTAGAGCGCACTCTCCTTGATTTTCAATTCAAAAACAAACGCCGTTTCTTTGTCCGCGCCCCTTAAATCCTTGTTGACCACCGTTATGCTCTCGATATCGGCGGCGGAATAGACAAGCTTGTCCTTTGCAATAAAGATATTCTGTCTGATTATCCCTTCCCTGTCAATAAAAAACAATTCGGTTATATTGCGCGTCAGGACGAGCCAAACGACAAAAGCGGCGGCGGCGGCCGCGCTTATGACAATACTCGGAGCAGCTTCCAGCTTCAAGCCGTCTTTAAGTAAAATATAGCACGGATAGATGGCAAAAAAGATGATAATGAGATAATAATAAAAATAATTATAAGCTATATTGTATTTGTCCTTGTCGAGAACGAGCTTCAATTTAAAGTCGCTTATCAGAGCGCGCGCCGTTTCCGCGCTTCGCACCTTACCGGCTACATAGAGAGCGGTATACACCGACACGCTTAGCAGGACGGCGGCGGCAATGTCCATATTGGCAAAGACTAATTCGCATACTATCAGAGCGGTATACAGGACGGCAAAACGCACGGCAAAGGAGTCGATAAAATTCAATTTAAGCGGCTGTTTTTCGAGAATTTTGCCTCTCATTGCAAAGGTTCTGTCGCCCCTTTTTTTTATCCTGACATAAGACGCGCCGAGCTTGATGTTGTAAAACATTCTTTCTCTCGCTTCGCTGCCGTAGGTTTCCGTAAACTCTGCGGCGGATAAATCCGATTTAAAGGTCATAGCTTTTCTCCGATTAATAAAATGGATACTATTAATATAATAAATTACACGCACCGTTTTGTCAATATAATTTTTGGGCGTATATACTTAAATTTACGCATCGAATATCCGACCTTCGGTTATTTTTCTTTTTTTCCGTTCAAGCCCGATAAGTCCACCCCAAAAACCATCGGCGGCAACGTACCCGGAGCGTATTTGAGCTTCAAGCTTTTTTTGCCGTCCTGCCGCTGTGACGGACAAGCCTTTAATCTGAGCGCGTAGGCGGTCAGATTGGCGGCAAAAACCGTCCTTTTTGCGAGCGCGTAATATGCGTTCTTTAACATCACGCCGTTGAGCAAAAGCTGTGCGAAATATTCGGCGGCGGCAATATCGGACTTTTTTAAACGCTCGGCACATTCCGCGCAAATAAGCAAATGTTTTTCGTCGTTTGCGTCAAAAATTCCTGCGGCTTTCTCGTCGCGTATCAGCCGATTGCGTTCCTTAACGGCGTCGGCAGCTTCCTCGAAGCCGATTCCGCAAAAATCACAAAACGACATTACTTGCTTTGACATCGGCACTCCCCCGTAAAAAAATATTTGCTCGGAATTTATCTTCTTATGCGTGTGTTTTTACTTATCATATTTCCAAAAACCTTTTAAACAGCTCCGGACCGCTTCCGTGATATTTACCGTCCTTTGCAGATATCTCGTCGTACGTCCTTATGCCGTTGGAAAGCTCCTTGACATTGCTGTACATGAGATAAGGCACGGGGTCGGAGGTGTGGGTGCGTATGTCGAGCGGCGTCGGGTGGTCGGGCAAAAACAGCAGCGTATAAGGTACGTCCATCGTGTCGAGATTGTCCTTGATGTAGCCGATTACTCCGTCGATTTTTTCGATAGACAATATCTTGTTCGCCCTTTCTCCCCTATGTCCGCTCTCGTCGGCGGCTTCGATATGGAGATAGACAAAATCACAGCCGTCCTTTACCGCGTCTATAACGGCTTTGGCTTTACCCTTAAAATTTGTATTTACCGTACCCGTCGCGCCCTCGACCTCGTAGATTTTCATATTGGCGGCAATGCCTATGCCCTTTATAAGGTCTACCGCCGAGATGACCGCGCCCGTCTTGCCGTTGAGCTTGTCAAAATCTTCGAGCGCGGGCTTTCTGCCCTCGCCCCAAAGCCATATGCAATTACCTGGACGCAAGCCCCTTTCTATCCTTTTGAGATTGACCGGGTGCGCCGACAAAAAAGCGTACGCTTCGCGCATCATCGCGTTAAACGCCGCGCCGTATACGCCCTTAGGGAGATAAGCCCCTATTTTTTTGCCACTGATGTCGTGCGGCGGCGTACATTCCGTACCGCGCACGCCGTTTGAAACGACAAGGCAGTTTCTGTAAGAAACGCCGCCGTAAAAGGTAAAGCACTCGAAGCCGGCGTTGTTTTCGTCAAAATTTCTAAGTAAATTTTTGCCGTTTTCTCTGAAATATTTAGCCAGACCGTCTATCAGCTCATGACCTTCTTCCGTAGAAATCTCGTCCGCGCTATAATCGGTCATGACCTTTCCCGAAAAGTCCGCCGCACTGCCGAGCGTCACGAGATTGCAGCGCAGAGCAAGGTCGGTTTCTTTGAGCTTTATACCTATGCTGACCGCTTCGAGCGGCGAGCGTCCCGTATAGCATTTTGACGGGTCGTAGCCCATGACCGAAAGGTTGGCGATATCGCTTCCGGGCTTCATGCCGTCCGGCACGGTCTTGACAAGTCCTATCTCCGAGTGGCTTGCGAGCGCGCCGACGACGGGCGTCTTAGCACGCATGAGCGGTGTCGGCAAGGGTTCTTCGCCGTCCTTGCCGGCGGCGTAAGGCGTATCAGCCATACCGTCGCCCAAGATGATTATTTTTATTTTCTTTCCCGTATTCATAATTTTTCCCCGTCTTTTTATCCGGCAAAGTACCGTCTTCAAGACAATTTATTTTATTTATCCGCTTATACATATATATACATTTACGGACTGTTTTTATTCCCGGTTGCAATTTTGCAATTTTTTTCTTATTCTCTGTATCGCGTTATCGACGCTTTTTTCGGGGCGGCATATCTCGTCCGAAATCTCCGAATAGGTCTTGCCTTCGAGATATTTTTCGAGAATAATATTTTCCAAACGGCTAAGGCTTTTTGTCTTTTCTTTAAATTCGTTGTAGGCTTCCGTCGAGATGATTTTCTCTTCGGGATTTTCGCGGTCGGCGGAATACAGCCCCGCGCCGTCGTCGAGCGAAACATAGTTATTCATAACAAAATTTTTGCCGCTGTTGTTTTTGCGCACGGCGTCTATAATCTGACGCTTGACGCACAAGGAAGCGAAGCTTTTAAAATTAGGGCATTTTATCGGGTCAAAACGCAAAATGGCTCTGTACAGCCCTATCATGCCCTCTTGAACAAGGTCGTCGCGTGCGCCGCCCGTCAAAAAAAACGACCGAGCGCATTTGAGTACCATGCTCTTATAGCGCGTCAAAAGCTCGTCCATACAACCGTCCGCTCCGACCTTTGCCTGCAAGGCTATTTCCTCGTCCGACAATTTTTTTCTCCTAATACCGTTTATTTGTTCGGCGTTTCTCTCTGCCTTATTATTTCGTACAAGACCGCTCCGCAAGCGACCGAAGCATTGAGAGAATTTATCTTGCCGAATACCGGCAAGCTTACGGTCTTATCGCAAAGCTTTTTGGTGAGCGGCTTTACGCCTTCGCCTTCGCCGCCTATTACAACGGCGATATCTCCCGTAAGGCGGCTGCCGTATATCGGTTCGCCGTCGGTGTCGGCGGCGACGACATTTATAAATGCGTCCTTTAATTCTCTTATCGTGTCGTTGATATTTGTCACCTTAGCGACAAGGATATGCGCCGACGCGCCTGCCGAAACCTTGATAGCGGCGTCGGTCACTCCGGCTGCTCTGTGCTTGCCGATAATAATTCCGTCCGCGCCTGCGCATTCTGCCGTTCTCATTATCGCGCCGAGATTATGGGGGTCTTCTATTCCGTCGAGAATGATGATAAAATGCGGCTTTTGCTTGATTTTTGCGGCATTCAAAATGTCCGAAACCTCCGCGTATTTAAAATCGGTCGTCACGGCGAGAACGCCCTGATGCTTACCCGAAACAGTGAGCTTATTGAGCAATTCCTTTTCGGCATAGATAATCTTGACTTTTTTTTCCAAAGCGCGACTTATAATGTACGCTATTTGCGGGTCGGCGGACTTGACGATATAAAGCTTTTCTACCGTCGCATTGCCGCTGAACAATTCTTTTACGGGATTTTTCCCCTCTACTATCATGATGAACTCCTTATTATGACATATATACTTATGTAAATTAATTATTGACCTAATTGACGGCTGACTTAAAGTGCGGTATATCGATAGACTTGTATTTTAACTAATGATTCCAGATATTAAACGCATCGTTAAGCTCCGCGGTATATTTGTTCGCCGTCTTTTTTCTCTGCGACAAAAACTCTTCGTTTTCGCGGAAGCTGTAATATTCTCCGCCGCCCACTATGATATGGTCTAACAGATTTATTTCGAGCGACGGAAAGACGGCGAGCATTTCGCGTGAAATCTCAATGTCGCTTATAGACGGCTTGACGTTGCCCGACGGGTGATTGTGAATAACGACGATATTTGTCGCGCCGCACTGCAAGGCTATTTCCGCGATTTGCCTGAGATAAATATTCGTCTGATTGACAATGCCCTTTTGGAGCAGGACGCGCCTTATCAGCTTAAAATTATTATTCAGACACAAGAGATAAGAATGCTCGACGGTAAAATTGGACATAAAGCTTTTGACATATCTGTAAACCGCTCCCGTCGTATCGAGACAATCGCTGTTTTTGATTTTGTCAAAATTGATTCTGTCGCAGATTTTATTATGCAGAGCGATATTAGCGGCGGCAGTATCGGTCATATTCTTGACCTTTTTCAATTGGTAATAATCGGCGTCGAAAACTTTTGAAAGCGACCCGAACCTGTCTATAAGCTCGTGCGCCAAAACATTGGTATCCTTTCTCGGAATAAACGGAAAGAGAAAAAATTCAAGTATCTGATGTTCGGAGCAATTATCCGCTCCGCCCTCCAAAAACTGCTTTCTCAAACGCGCTCTGTGGTCCTCATGAATATTTTTGCGAACCTTAGCCGGCTGTACGGCTTTTTCTTCCGACGGAGCATTTTCTTTATCTTTGTCGTTCATGATTTTATTTTAACATAAATCGGGCAAATAGTGTATAATAATTAAAGAGGAAATTGTCAGGCATGGAAAAATATTTAAACGATATGGTCAAATCTCTCCAAAAACTCGTCTCTTTCAACAGCGCCGCAGGCAAAAAAGCCGCAGGCGCACCCTTTGGAAAGGGCGTAAACGACGCACTCGTCTATACACTCGGCTTATGCGACGGGCTGGGCTTCTCCGTCCGCAACATGGACGGCTACTGCGGCTATGCCGAAATAGGCGGCGGCGAGCTGTTTGGTGTCCTGTGTCATCTCGACGTCGTACCCTTCAACGCGCCGGATTGGACGCACGCTCCGCTTGGCGGCGAAATAGACGGCGGCATTCTCTACGGACGCGGAACACTCGACGACAAAGGTCCGACTATCGCGGCTATCTACGCCGTCAAGGCCTTAATAGACGAAGGCTTTGTCTTCGGCAAAAAAGTCCGTTTCATCTTCGGTCTGGACGAAGAAGGCGGTAAATGGGAAAGCATAGCCTATTATCTCGACCGTGAAGGTATGCCGCCGTGCGGCATTGCTCCCGACGCAGACTTTCCCGTCATCAACTCCGAAAAAGGCAAAGCCAACTATGTCATCACTGCAAAATGCCGCGCCTACCCCGTCGCGGAATTTTACGCCGGAGAACGCGCCAACATAGTCCCCGACAACGCCTATCTGACGATAGCATACGGCGACGCAATATCCGCCGCCGCACAAGGTCAATCGCCGACCCGCAAAACGGGCGGATATGGAATCCGCCCCGACAACGCCCCGACCGAGCAAGGTAAATCGGCAGGCATTCCTGTAATCGCCGACACTGCGGCAGCGCAAAAACAATCGCCGAACCTTTCTGCAATATCCGCAGCCGCTACCGAGCAAGGTCTGACGGCAGAGCCTATTAACGGCGGTTCTATGCTAAAAATCTCCGCCGTCGGCAAAGCCGCTCACGGCGCACACCCCGAAAAAGGCGACAACGCCGCTTTAAAGCTTTTAAAGCTTTTAAAATCGTTGAAGCTGTCGCCGTATTCGGAGCTGTACGACGCTCTTTGCGATTGCAACGGCAAAGGATTAGGCATAGCATTTAAAGACGATATAAGCGGAAAGCTCACTCTCAACGCCGGAATTTTCAAAAAGACGGGAATCGGCGCACCGCTCAAAATCGAAATAGACGTCCGCTATCCGCACAATACTTCAAAAGAAGAGCTTATCTCTCGCCTAAAAGCCAATAATCCCCTTTTCTCTATACGCCTTCACTCCTTTCACAAGCCCCTATACGTTCCCGAAAGCGACCCTCTCGTCAGGACGTTGCTCACAGCTTACGACAAGGTCACGGGGACAAAATCCAAGCCCGTCTCTATCGGCGGCGCAACCTTTGCACGCGCCTTAGACTACGGCGTAGCCTTCGGTCCCGTCTTTCCCGGCGCACTCTCTTCAATCCACGAAGCCGACGAAAACATCTCCTTATCCGACCTTCAAAAAACCGCCGAGATATACTGCGAAGCGTTTAGGGAATTATTGAAATAGTATACCGCGCTAACGCTTTCTTTCAAATCCCCTATCCTGCGGTTAAAAAACTGCCGTCAAAAAACAACGGACGCTATTGTGTAATGCGTCCGTTGTTTTTTTGATTTATTCACATTTACTTATTTTTCAAAATCCCCTTTGCCCGCTAAAAACAAACTCCCTTTTCAAACCTTATCAACCGCCGAGATATACAACGGCAAAGGAAACCATGCCTTTAAGAGCGGATATTGTTCGGCATAAATATTATTCGGGAAGAACATCAAAATTGTCGCTTGGCTTTTGGTAAAAACGGCGTCGGGCAGGTCTTTTGACGGGGTGACGGCTACCGTGTTTGATTTTACGCTTATTTTGTAGGTGTTTTCGTCCACACCCAAATTAAATTCTCCGTCCGTAAGCGGAACGCTTTTCGCCTTATATACGAGCATAGTTTCTATGACCGCCGGGTAATCCAAGACATTAAAGCTTATACTTTCTTGCTGTTTAAAGGCGTCGGCAAAGGCGTACATTTCGCGTGTATCCTTTTCTCTGCACGGCGAAACTACGACATTTACATTCTTTAACCTTTTAAATTTGACAAAAGCCGAAACGACGTCGGTTATTTCCGCGCCGTCAAGAACAATTTCCTCGATAGTTTTGCCGAAGATGTTTTTGACTAAATAGCCGCAATACTCGCCGTCCTTTAATACGACGTAAGCCGTATTAAAATACGACGACAAAATATCCGAAAAGTTATCCTTTTCACGCTCGGCGCGCATTTCAAGGGTGTCGTGAGAGCGGATAATGTTTTCTAAGTAACCGCCGTTCTTTTTTAATTTCAAAAAGCTGTAACCGTCCGTCTTTCTGCGCGTTGCGGCATGGTCGGTGACCTTAAATTCGGTATGAAAGCCGCTCGGCACAAAGCCGTACCGCTCATATCTGAGCCGCTTGCCGCCGAGCATCATGAGCTGAACGCCGCTGTCCGTGCCGATTTTCACCGCGTCCAAAAGCATTTCGTTCATAAGCCCCTTACCGCGTGCTTTTTTGAGCGTCGCGACGCTTCCGACGCCTGCGCACTTCAAAGCCCTGTCGCCGACGTGCAAGGTCATCGGAATAACCGCCGTTGCGGCAATCATCCTGCCCTTATCGTCTTGGGCATATCTGTGACAGACCGCGTACTCCGGACGGTTTCTGTAAACCTTCGGCAGCAAGAGCGGAAAGCAACTCCTAAACGCCTTATTAATCATGCGTATTATTCTCTTATAATCCTTTTCTTCGCCTGTCGTCAGCATACGTTACTATCCCCCAGTAAATTTATCAGCGCGGTGTTGTATAGCTTTCAAAAAATCCTTTCGTAGAGCTTCAAAAAATCCGCCATAGCCAACGCTTCTCCCCTTATGCTTTGCGAATATCCGCAATCGGAGAGAATTTGTCCGATTTTTTCTTTTTCCAGACCAAAGACGGCGTTGAGATTATTGGCAAAGGTCTTTCGGCGCATATAAAAAGCCGAATTTAAAAACTTCAAAAATTTCTCTTTGTTTTTTACCTTATATTTGTCTGGCACGACCGTCAGCTTTAAGAGTGCGGAATCGACGTTCGGAACGGGAAAAAACATATTTCTGCCGACAATTCTCTTTATCTCCGCATCGGCATAAAAATCGACTGCGAGCGTGATAGACGAATACTCCTTAGTATTGTGACGCGCCGTTATACGCTCCGCCACTTCCTTTTGAACCATGACGGTAAGGCTCTTGACGCCGAGCGAGCTTTCGAGAAATCTCATTATGAGCGGCGTGGTTATATAGTACGGAAGATTTGCCGCGACACAAAACGACTCCCCCGCTATCTCTGCTATCTCCGCATCGCTCATTTTGAGAACGTCTTTAAAGATGACTTGCGTATTAGCGCAATCTTTCAGCGTTTCTTTGAGTATACTCTCCAAGCTGTTGTCCACTTCAAAAGCGCAAACCTTTCCGGCGGCTTCCGACAAGGCGAGCGTCAAGCCGCCCGCTCCCGCGCCTATCTCGACGACGGTGTCGTCCTTGCCTGCGCCGCTGTCTGCGGCGACGGCTCTGAGCAAATTCATATCCGTAATAAAATTTTGTCCCAAAGACTTTTTATAACGGAAATTATTTGAAATTATTATATCCTTTATATTCACTGTTTTTCCTTTTATTTAAATACCGCTTCAAAGGTTTTTTTATTAGATTAGACCTATAAACTGCACGGCGAACAGATTTCATTCGTATTTTCTTACTCTGAACTCCGCCCCCAAATGCGCCGTCAGCGCACGGCACTTCTCTATCTCGTCGTCGCCTATCGTATCAACTACGGACAAGATAACGCGGTCGACGTTCTTGACACATTCTTCGGCAAATTTCAGCATTGCATAAAAGCCTTTTTCTCCGAAAGCGCATTTACATACTTCGTTGTATTTTTTTGCGTTTGAAGCGTTCAGACTGATGCTTACGGTGTTCACCGCATTTTTCAATTTTTCCGCCGTTCCCGCTCCGCAAATAAAATCGGCTTGACCGTTAGTATTGAGCCTGACGCTCTTTTTTAGGCTCTTCAAATATCCGCCTATCTCCAAAATCCCTTTGAGAGCGTAAAGCGGCTCACCGAAGCCGCAAAAGACAAATTCCTTGTATTTGTCAAGGTCGGTCTTTTTTAGGCTTTCTATTATCTCCTTCGCCGACGGTTCTTTTGACAGCCAGAGATTGTAGCCGCCCACTCCGTCGGCGGCGTTGCGTACGCAAAAATCGCAGTTGTTGCTGCATTCGTTGGTCAAGTTTATATACAGTTTATCGCCGTATTCATAAAGATAGTTATTCATTTCAACCTTTTAAATAATGTTTTTGTATTGTGATTTGTCAGCTTGACAAATTCGCCGTAATCGATATCTAAGAGTGCCGCGCCCTTCTCGGCTACATACTTGACATAATACGGATAATTGAGCTTACCCCTATGCGGCTCGGGCGTGAGATAAGGGCAATCGGTTTCGAGCAAAATCCTCGACCGCTCAGCCGCTATAAAGGACTCCGCGCCCTTGCGGTTGTTTTTAAAGGTGAGCGTTCCGCCGAAGGAATAATAACAGCCGAAGGCGTCAAATTCACGCATTGTATCGATATCGCCGCTGTAATTGTGTATGATGATTCCGTTATTCAGATATTTTTTATTTTGCTTCAATATATCGAGAGTGTCGCCGTAGGCATCTCTGACGTGTACTGCCACCGGCAGTTTCAGACCGTCCGCCAGCTCCAAATGTGCCGCAAATACGCGCTTTTGAACGCTTCGCTCGGATAGGTCATAATAATAATCCAGACCCGTTTCGCCTATCGCGACGACCTTTGTATTTTTGGCAAGCACGCAAAACAAATCGGCGTCGTCTTCCGTATAGCTTTTTGAATCGTGCGGATGAAAAGCAACCGCCGCATAGATACAAGCGTATTTTTCGGCAAGCTCTGCGGCTTTCAAGCTCGACGCGCGGTCGTAACCTACGCATATCACCGATTCCACGCCGTAATTACCGCATTCGCTTACGATAGCGTCTACGTCTTTTAGGAGTCTTTCGTCATTCAGATGAGCGTGACTGTCTATGAGCATTATATCCTCTCTTCAAATCAAAATTCCACTCCGAGTTGCCCGTTGGCTTCTTCTAATACGCGCATAACCGCCAATGTCACTTCCCTTGTCATCAAAGAACTTTCGGTTGCGCCTTGTATGAGCAGGTCATCGAAGTGGCGTATTTCATAGGTAAAGTCCGGCATAGCGAAACGGTAACGCTTAGGGAATATTTTTCCGTTCGTATAGACCTTAAAGCCCGTACCCCAATGAAAATGCGGAATTTTGATTTTACCTTTTTCGCCTTCTATGAGATAGCCAAATTTGAAAGGCTTAGCGACCGACGAGCTAATCAGACTTGCAGTCGCTCCGTCCTTGTAGCCGAGCGTAAGCGAGCAATCGACGTCTACACCGTCCTTTACGACGCCCGTCGCCGTGACCGTATCGGGTGCGCCCTTCAAAAAGTGCGAATAGGCGGCGTTATAGACCATAAGGTCGAGCATTGTTCCGCCGCCGCGCGCCTTATCGAAGACACGGTGTTTTTTATTGGTAAATATCCCTATCATCGCGCCTTTCATCGCCGTGATTTTGCCTATCTTTCCCGAATTGACCGTTTCGAGAAGCTTTTCCGTACACGGTATAAAGCGCGTCCACATGGCTTCCATGACAAGTCTTTGCGCCTTAGCGGCGGCGGCGAACATCTCTTCCGCTTCTCCGACGTTTAAGGCGAACGCCTTTTCGCACAGCACCGAATATCCGGCGTTCAAAAAAGCGACGGTGTTTTTTACATGGTCGTTCATATTTGTACAGACATAGACGGCATCGATTCCCTGCGCCGTCAAAAATTCTTCGTAAGTGTAAGCGGCGGTCAGTCCGTACTGCACCTTAAAGGCTTCGGCGCGCTCCTTAGACGACGAAACGCACGCGACGACCTTTGCATTCTCTACCTTTGCGGCGGCTTTGACAAACCTATGAGAGATAGAACCCAAACCGCACACCGCCCAACGTATTACTTTTTCCATTATTCACCCTTATTGCGGAAGCTTATTCCGCGCTTTATTTGCATTTGACTTTACTATAAAAACTCGCCGGTTTTAAGCAAGTGTTTTTTGAGAGAAGCACTTTACGGCAAAAGGACGCCATACAAAATAAGATGAGTTTTAAGCAAGTATTTTTTAGTCATAAAGCGTCTTGTCTGCGACGGTAATAGCGGCGCTATTATCAAGACGACAAGGCGGCTTAGGGCAAAAAAGTCGCCGCTTATAAGGAATGATTTTAAGCAAGTATTTTTTAGTCATAAAGCGTCTTGTCGGCGACGGTAATAGCGGTGCTATTATCAAGACGACAAGGCGGTTTAGGGCAAAAAAGACGCCGCTTAAAATCTTATCTGACGGTGCTTCCGTCGGGAAAGTCACCATTCTCGGGAGCTGCTATCGACAGATTGCGTTCTTCGTCTTCGGCGCAAAGTATCATTCCTTCCGACACTATCCCTTTGAGCTTCGCCGGTTTGAGATTTGCGACGACTATGACGTTTTTGCCGACCATTTCTTGCGGCGTATATTTGTGAGCGATTCCGCTGACTATCGTTCTCGTTTCCGCGCCCAGCCTGACCGTAAGTTTCAAAAGCTTTTCGGACTTTTCCACCTTCTCGCAGGCAATGACCTTTGCGGTTTTGAGCCGTATTTTTGCAAAATCGTCTATGCTTATCATGCCGTCGTCTACTACGGTCTCCGTTGCGGCTTTTTCGTTTTTGTCCGCTTTGTCCGCCGACGGAGCGTCGGCTTTTACGGCGGCTGCAAGTTGAGCGTTTTGCGTTTCGAGCGCGTCCGCTTCAAATATTTTCAATTCCTTTTCGATGTCTATTCTCGGGAAGAGCGGCGGAATTTTTGTCACGGCTATTCCCTGTTTGAGACCGCCGAATTTTGTTATGCTGTCAAAGCCGGCGTTACCCTGCGCGACTTCAAAGACCGCAAGAATTTTTTCCGCCGTATCGGGCAGGTACGGTGTAAGGGCGACGGCGATTATTCTGATTGTTTCGGCGAGATTGTAGAGTACGGTATTGAGTCTGTCCGTATCGCCGTTCTTTTTCAAAATCCACGGCGCGTTGACGTCGATATATTTGTTGCAGGCTTGCGCGAGCTTTATGATTTCGTTCAAGGCTTCCGGCACGAGCAGCTTGTCGGTAAACTCGGTGATTTTGGGCAGTAAGCCTTCGGCTTGCGCTATGAGCTTATCGTCGTCCGATGTCCTTGCCGAAGCCTTCGGGAGCAGTCCGCCGTTGTACTGTCCTATCATGGCGGCGGTGCGGCTGACGAGATTGCCGAGGTCGTTGGCAAGGTCGGTGTTGATACGGCTGAGGAATATCGAATTTGTATAGTTGCCGTCCTGTCCGAACGGTATCTCTCTCAATAGATAGTATCTCACGGCATCTACACCGTATCTGTCGGACAAGACGACGGGGTCTACGGTATTGCCCTTGCTCTTGCTTATCTTATCGCCGGAAAAGGTCATCCAGCCGTGCGCGTAAACTTTTTTTGGCAGCGGTATATCGAGAGCCATGAGAAAGGCCGGCCATATTATCGAATGAAACCGTACTATCTCCTTGCCCATCATATGAATGTCCGCCGGCCAAAACTGTTTAAAGAGCTTTTCGTCATCCGAGCCGTAGCCGAGCGCGGTAATGTAATTATTTAGCGCGTCTATCCACACATATATGACGTGCTTGGGATTGAACGGCACGGGTATTCCCCACTTGATAGAAGTACGGCTGACGCAAAGGTCGGTAAGACCGGGCTTCAAAAAATTGTTTATCATTTCGTTTTTGCGGCTTTTCGGCTCTAAAAATTCCGGATTTTCCTCGATATGCTTTATGATTCTGTCCTGATATTTTGAAAGGCGAAAAAAGTAGCTTTCTTCCTTCATGAGCTTGACGTCGCGTCCGCAATCGGGGCATTTGCCGTCTTTGAGCTGTGCGTCCGTCCAAAAGGATTCGCAAGGCACGCAATAATGCCCTTCGTATTCGCTCAAATATATATCGCCCTTTTCATAGAGCCTTGTAAATATCTTTTGAACGGCGGCGACGTGTTCCTTGTCGGTCGTTCTGATAAATTTGTCGTAGGATATCCCCAAAAGCTTCCAAAGCTCTTTGAGCTTCCCGACCTTTTCGTCTACATAAGCCTTCGGCGTCATACCGGCGTTCTTGGCGTTTGTCTCTATCTTTTGACCGTGTTCGTCCGTTCCGGTCAAATAAAAAACGTCTTTGCCCTGCATACGCTTAAACCGCGCCAAGCAATCGCACATAACGGTAGTATAACAAGTCCCCAAATGCCAGCTGCCGCTCGGAAAATAGATAGGCGTGGTTATATAAAATTTTCCGTTTTTCTTCATAACAAAAACCTCTGTAAATAAATATATTAAATAATTATACTATTTATTGAAAGAAAAGTAAAGGGAACGCGGCAAAAAAGACGCAGCTTGAAATTTTATCTGACTTGCGCGGTGTTCCCCTATATAAAAAAGACGGAGAAAACCTCACGGGTGTTTCTCCGTCTTTATGATTGCCGCCGTGCTTTTTATCGCCTTAGCGGTTTTTTTGCCCGAAACAAAAGTGCCGTCTGCAAAATTATTTGTTTTTTTGGCGGCATTAGTTCATTATCATAATAATTATGATAGCGCTTTTGACTTATTTGTTTTTCTTAGCGGCTTTTTTGTCTGCCTTATCTTTGGCTTTTTGCTCTTTCTTTGTCAAGACGGGAGCAGGAGCTGCCGGTTCCGGTCTTTTTGTATTATAATACGAGCCCGCGCTCAGGTCGGCGGTCGTACCGATATTTTTAGCGGAAAATTGATAAGCTCCCGTATCCGTTGTTTTGATTTGTTCCGACATAATATTGTCCTCCGTTTGCTTTTTGATATCTATATAATAGCATACTTTAACGCACGTTTCAATAGTTTTTCAAAAATTTTTATTTATTAAATTTTATCTACTTATGCTTGAGTGCTTCCGTCTGCGGTCAATCGTGCGCAAAGGTTATCTCTATACTGTGGTTCTCCGTGACGTTTGCAAAGGTATATCCGTATATAACCGCGTCGCTAAGCTCGGCTCCGGTCAAGGGTACGCCGTCGATTATTATCGAAACGGCATGATAACCGCTGTTTACCGCGATTTCAAAGGTGAAGCTTCCGCCCGACGCTACGTTTATTATTCCGCTCGGTATTATCCTGTTGCCCGTCGGCGGCACACCGATTATCGGATATGTCGGCGTAGCTTCTATCTGATAGATAGCCGCCCAAATCGGCGCGAAGGTTACATCTATCGTACGGTCTGTTATTATATTGTCCATCAAATATCCGTTATTTATCGCATTTGTAAGAGCCGCCCCGTCGAGAGCTATTCCGTCGACAAAGACGTTAAGCACCTTATATCCGCCGTTCGGAGTAAAATTATACAGCTGCTCTTGACCGGCGAGTATGCTTACTACTCCGTTCGGAGTTATACTGCCGTTTGCGCCCGACGTTGCCGTGACGGCAAATGTAGTAGCCCCTGCCGGTATGAATGACACGCGTATCGTATGATTTGCCGCTACATTGTAAAAAGTATATCCGTTACTTACCGCATAAGCGATTTCTATATCGCTCAATGCGTTTCCGTCTACTATTATGCTAAGTACTTCGTCGCCGTTCAGAGAAAAAGTAAATATCCTATCTGCTCCGTATAATACCGATACGTTTCCGACAGGACTTATCGTACTGCCGACATCGATGATAGAAGTCGCACTTGCCGTTATTGTGTAGTCGGCAGCCGGAATAAGCTCGAAGTATGCGACTATCATGTGATTTGCCGTCGCATTGGCAAAGGTATAGATATTATCCGACGTGTAAATAATGCTTTCGTCTATCAAAAAATAACTGAATTTGTAGTCCGTAATCGGCTCAGCCGTAAAAGCTTGACTGCCGTCATAAGGTACAATAACAGTGCCGTTCGGCGATATCGTTCCGCCTTGTCCCGCGTATGCGTATATATTAAACAAATTGATATCAAAATCCGCCGTTATAGTATGATTTGACGTTACGTTATAAAAGGTATAGGAGCTTACTGCGCCGACGCTGACGCCGTCCACAAATACATCCGCTATATAGTGTCCGACATTCGGCGCGATATCAAAAGTCCTGTCGTCGCCTATAATTGCCGATACGTTTCCGTCGGGGAATATCGTTCCGCCCGTGCCGTTGACGCTTGCGGTTATCGTGAAATGTTCCGCCCAATTAGCCGTCAGGGTGAGAATGCCCTTGCTTCCGCTTGTTATGACATAAGGGAGCGTGAGAGAAATGCCGTCTCCCGTCCAGCCCAAAAAGGTATAACCTGACTTTGACGGCTTTTTTATCTCGATATCGCTATCGTAATAGGTATATGTAAGCGGATTATCCGAATGATTTATACCGCCGTCGAGAATATAGAAAATCGAGTATTCGACGACTTTCCATGCCGCATAAAGAGTTATGTCGCCATTTGCCTTATACGGAAAGTCTACCGCCGTGCCGCTAAGCCCGGCGTTATCGAACCAACCGTCAAAATTATAGTTGTCCTTTGTCGGGTCGGTCGGCTTCGCTACGACGTTGTCGTCCGCTTTTACGGTAACGGAAGCAATATCCGTGCCGCCGTTCGAGTCAAAGGCAACGGTGTATGTTATCGCTTCGGGAACGACAAAATATCTGTTGTACGCCGCCCCGACTATCGCAAGCAAAAAAAGTATAACGACAAACCAAAAGACCGTCTTTATATTGCCGCTTCCCTTTTTTTCGCCGCGTTTTTTGGGCGGAACGGGCTGTTTGGCTTGTTTGTCCGCCGCTGTCGGCCTATCGGCTTGTCTTTTGTCCGGCTTAGGCTGATTTTTGACGGCTTGCGCCTGCTCGCCGGAAGCCTTAGACGGAATATTATACGCGACAAATTGCGGAGTGTTATCGGCGGTTTGGATTTGCGTGCCGGGAACGTTGATAGGAAAATGATAATCCTCGGTCTTGGGCGGAGAAACGTAACCGTAACTGTTTGATTGCGTGCCGTATATAGACCTGCCGCCGTCCTTGGACGACACAATCATATTATACTTCATACCGCCGGTATCGGCTGTTTGCTCCGCGCTGTTTTGCCCGACAATCTCATCACGTTTTTTGCTCATAAATACAAATCCTCTCATTGTTTTAATAAAAAACTTTTCATCTTCCGCTTTTTACCGCAGAAAACATAACTTTTTAATTATGTTACCGCTCGCCGACCGACGATGCAACATCGAAAATAATTATAACACAATTGCGAGTGCCTTGTAAAGAGTTTTCCAAAAATTTACAGTAAAAAGAAATTTACGGTTTATTAATTTATTAATATTCCCGTTTTGTACGAGCAAACATAGCGTAAACGCGGTGTTTCATTTAATGTTGAGAGGCAATAAACTTGACTTTTCACATTGCGATAGGATATAATTTTCTCATGGAATTTTCTGAAATTTTAAAAAAAGTTGAAAAGCCGGGTCGTTATGCCGGCGGCGAATATAATCAGCCCGATATGGACAAAAAAGCCGACGTACGGGTATGTTTTTGCTTCCCCGAAACCTACGAAATCGGCATGAGTAATCTCGGTCTTGCCGTGCTTTATTCGGCGGTCAACGGTCAAAAAGAATATGTCGCCGAACGCTGTTTCGCGCCGTGGACGGATTTTGCCGCAGTGATACGCGAAAACGACATTCCGCTCATGTCGGTGGAGACAAAAAAGCCGCTTAAAGCTTTTGACATTCTCGGCTTCTCGGTACAGCATGAGCTGATATATACAAATATCCTTTATATGCTCGACCTTGCCGGAATCCCCTTCTGCGCCGACGAGAGAGACGACGGCTATCCCGTCCTGATAGGCGGCGGTCCTTGCTGTGTCAATCCTATGCCTTACGCGGATTTTTTTGACGCCGTACTTATAGGCGAAGGCGAAGAAGCCATAATCGAATTTACACGGCTCTTTGACAAACACAAAAAAAGCGGACAATATACAAAAGCCGCCTTTTTAAAGGACGCTTCCGATATACGCGGAATATTTGTGCCGTCGTTATTGACGGACAAGACGGTAGTCAAAAAGACCTTTATAGCTGATTTTGATGCGGCGACGCCGCCGATGAAGCCGCTTGTACCAAATATCGAAATCATTCACGACCGCGCCGTCGTAGAGCTTTATCGGGGCTGCCGCAGCGGCTGCCGTTTTTGTCAGGCGGCATTCTTTTACCGTCCGATAAGGGAACGCAGCCGCGAAACCTTAAAAAAGACTATCCTTGCCCTTATCGACGGCACGGGCTTTGAAGAGATAACCTTGGCGTCTTTGAGTACGAGCGATTATTCATGCCTGAAAGAATTGATGGACGATATCCGTCCCGAAACGACTAAGCGGCGCATACGCCTTTCGCTCCCTTCCCTGCGCCTTGACAGCTTTTTTTCCGAATACACGGATTCGTCCCGAAAAAGCTCTCTGACCTTTGCGCCGGAAGCCGGAACACAGCGTCTGCGCGACGTAATAAATAAAAACATTTCCGACGACAATATCACCGCTTCGATAACCGACGCATTTAAGAGCGGCTACCGTTCGGTCAAGCTGTATTTTATGATAGGCTTGCCGACGGAGACCGACGAAGATATATTGGGAATAGTCGATATAGTCAAAAAAATCCGTTCGATATACCGCGAGATAAATCACAACAACAGCCTGACCGTCACGGTCAGCACGTCGGTATTTATCCCTAAGCCCCTGACTCCCTTTCAGAGAGAAGCTATGCTAAGCGCGGAAGACGCTATCGCACGCCAAAATCTTTTAAAAAACGCCCTGAAACCTTTAAAGGGCGTGTCCTACAATTATCACGACGCCAAGTCGTCGCGCCTTGAATGCGCTATGGCGAGAGGCGGTAGTGAGCTTTCTAAGGTAATAGTCAAGGCCTACTCTCTCGGCTGTTTTTTTGACGCGTGGAGCGAACGCTTCGACCCCGAGAAGTGGGAAGCGGCTTTCGCCGCGTTTGCCGACACCGACTTCGGCTCATACATAAGCGAAGTACCGTCCGACAAGAAGCTGCCTTGGGATTTTATCGATTTTTCCGTACGCAAGGACTATCTCGAACACGAAAGAGAAAAAGCCTACCGCACCGAAACCACTCCGTCCTGCGCCCACAACTGCAATTACTGCGGAGCGGAATGCGCTTATTGATTATCAAAAAGCTTAGAAACCACTAATTATTACAGCCCGATTGCGAGTATATGCAGTCGGGCTGTTTATTTAAGCGGAATGTTTTTATTAAAGATACGCCGAGCAAAGGAGATGAGTTTTGCATAGCGGAACATCATCTTTTAACTTCCGTTTCACCCGTCTTTGAATCGAGCAAAACTGCCCAATAATCGCTGTCGGATGCGATAAATGCGACGTACCAATAATACGGCTCTTCGCCGCTGTATCCCGTGACGAATTTTATATAGATTTCCCTGTTAAAGCTTCCGTTTTTTGTATTTTCCTTTATTTCCTTTGCAAAGACGTTTAAGGCGGCTTTGTAAGCGTCGTCAAAGGAAAGCCTTTCGGCAAGCACATTGTCCAACGCGACTAAATCGCTTTTGGAATTTGAATATTTTATGACGGCGGATTCGATAGCCGAAGGGTCAGGCACTTCTATTTCGCCGATATATTCGGACGACATAATGTCTTTATTCAATACGCCCGACAAGGTGGTATCGCCGGCGATTATTTGATAATCAAAGGACGCGGCTTTTGAATAGGCAGTATTTAACAGCGTCAGGCTTACCTTGCAAAACTTCACCACGTCTACGGCGCGTCCGTCCGTCAAAAAATTCTTTTCAGCTTTTCCGGCATACACCGAAACGGCAAAATTTGCATTTTGCCCCAAATAGACATTTTCGTCGGCATAAGAAATATTGCCGCTAAAATCATCGTCCTTTTTTAAAGCCGCTATAACTACGGCGGCTACGGCGGCAATAGCCGCAATCAAAACCGCAACGACGATAAACCGTTTTGTTTTTTTCATACCGTTTTCCCCTTTTTATAGGACTTCCCGTCCCGTTCGATGCGCATAGATAAGCTCGGTCTTTCCCCCAAGATTTTTTCGTATGAAGCCGCAGGTTTTCGGCATGATAAAATCTATGCGCCTAAGGCAGATAATATTCCGACGAATATCAACGGTTAAATTTTTATAAAAAAACAAAAAAAGCGTTAGCTCCGTCTACTTCTCATTGAAGTAAACCGCTAACGCCTGTTTTTTCTTATCTTATTTAAACACATAAAAAAACCGTCGGTATTGACCGTCGGTTTTTGTCCTACGTTTTGCCTTAGCTTCTTTTTATCTTAGGAAGCTCAAATATTCCGAAAATTATTCCGGTCTTATCGCTTCGACGGGACAAGCATCGGCGCAAGCTCCGCAATCTATGCAGATACCGGCATCGATGACATACTGAGTATCTCCCTCGCTTATCGCGCTAACGGGGCAAGTGTCTGCGCAAGAACCGCAGCTTATACAATCCGTACTGATTTTGTGTGCCATATTCATTTATCTCCTTATGTTATATTATATATTTTATCATACACAAAGCCCTTCTGTCAAGGCAATAAATTCAAAAAGAAGAAAAAACGTAAAATGTAAATTGCTAATGCAAATAAAACGTAAAATATAAATAAAATCTATTGCATTAATAAAAATAAAAATGTATAATATTTGTAAATAAATCCTAAGGAGAACTATCATGAAAAACTTTGTTAAACAAAATTTGCACTGGCTGTTTTTTGCCGGAATGGGCTTTCTAAGCTTTATACTTTTGTCGATTCCGTACATAACATTATATGTAAAGGGATACATGAATGCAAGCGCAGGCGTCAATGGATACGGAATAATGAGCTCGTGGGGACTCGGCTTCGGCGGCGTAATGAGTTCGTTATTTCAACTCGTCATATTCTTGACCGGGCATTGCCTGCTCGCGCTCGGTATCGTCGGCTTCTTAAAGGAATTCAAGGTCATTAAAATCCCCGACAAGATAGGAAAATTCGACCTTAAACAGTGGGGTTCGCTTTTGTTGCTTGCCTATGCGGCGTTAAATGTGTTGCTGCTTATATTCTTAATTATACTTTGCGCAACCAACAAAAATATCGTCACCATTCCCGCTACATATTTTACCGCCGCTTACAAGTACACCACAGGCTACCGGCTGAGCGCGGGCATATTTATGACAATTATATTTTCGGCGGGTGCGTTTGCCGCGCTGTACCTTTTGAACAAAAAATACTCCCAAGAGCCGGTAAGCGCGCCTGCGGAAGACGGCGACTCCACGAAAGAGATTTAAAGCGCGCCTAAAAATAATGACATTATTTTTTTCATTTAATCGTTTCTCCTCTTTTATCCTATTTCAATATGACCTTCTGAGAGTTGTACTTTATTATCATCTAAAACTTTGCTGTAAATACAAACGGCATTGGCATAACGGTTGTTAATCCTGCTTGTTTGATCAGAAAACTCATATTTGTTTTCTTGTTTGTCGAATATAACTACTTGAACGGCAAAGTAAAAATAACTGCGTGTTGAGCTATCTATAATTTCTCTATTTACCGTTATTTGCTCACTATGAGCAAAGCCGCTCGGTCTATTATGATTTTTTACTTCATAAGCACTTGAATTAAATTCTTCAAGCGGAATTTCCTTTACAAAATAAAAACCCTCTATATTTTTATAATCATCATATAATGCCGATACAGCGTTATTTACATACTCGCCTCTTACAAAATATAACACGATAAACTGTTCATATCTTTTCCTATCAGACAGTTCACTAACTTTAACACGTCGGAATCCATAATAAAAATTCAAGGTTATATCGTCCAAATCAAACTCGATATTTTCGCTCTTTATTCCTACTGAAATACTGTTGTATCTTGGAGCTTTAAAACCTATTTGCAGACCATTGATAGTTTTTCTCGGACAGCCCGTCAAGGTAATCATAGCTATCGCTACGGTCAATACAAGAGTTACAATTGATAATGCCGTCTTTTTTTTCATTATAATACCTCCCTTTTCATTTTTGTATTTTTTGTTATTTTAAAGCCGTTAACGTCATTATATACTCATTTCTAATAGTTGTCAATACTCAATTCAAAAAGAACAAAAACGGTAAAGTCACCGTTAGCCGGCGGCGTTCTTCGCTTGAAGCGCGTACATCTTTTTCCAATTTAAATAATTGTAAATATTGATACCCAAAAAGAACAAATTCAGTATCAATATCGGCAAATACGCCGCGCTCCGACCTTGCAGAGTGGACAGCCAAAGCGCTATTTGAACGGCGTTTATCGCAAGCCACACCAAATACTGCTGAAATATCCGCTTGACTGTGAATATTACCGCAACGCAATTCAAAAAGGTGGAAAGGCTGTTCAAAAAAATCTTTTCGGTCTTAAAGACGCGGAGCAAAAGCATATACAGCGGAATAAAAACAATGCCGGACATCAGGATATATATGACCAAGCGTTTTTTTACCGAAAGGATTTTATTATCCCCCGAAGCTTTTTGCCAGCGGAAAAAAGAAAAAATATAATAGGCAAAAAACAAGACGTTCAATACCGATTCGCCGTAAAACCTGTTTTGAAAGCTTATATACACATACAAGCCTACGCTCGCCGCAAAAAATAGCAAGCCCTCTCTCAATCGGCGCGAATTGAGATAAATAGCGGCTACGGACAGCGCGGCATATACGAATGACAACGGGTCGGAACCGAAGATAATAAAAGCCGCCGCCGCCGTCAAAAAAACGGCGGCGTACGGCAAAAGCGTTTTGTATTTTTTCCAATCGGTCAACACAACTTACCCCAAAAAATTCAGCTTGATTGTGTACAGGTCGTCAAACAAAACAAAATATCCGTTGTCGGGCATATGCCGACCCTTTACATAATCGGTCGTAAGGAGCTGCGCTCCCGACGACAAGGCTTCGGCGCGCCTTTCGGGTATGATATACATATCGGCGTCCGCACGCGTTCTGACGATATAGCCTGCCGACACAAGCGCGTTTATTTCTGCCTTTATCGGATTGTTAAAGAGAATATGCGAAACATATTTTTCGTACTTTTCAAAGAGCTTGTAAGAGCCGTCTATCTCGACGGTCGGAAACATCGAAAGCGTCTTCATCGATTGGTCTATGCTGATATAGATAGGCGTAAGCTCCGCATTATAATGTAGCAAAAACATAAACTTTCCCTTTGCTTCGGATAAGCGCGGCCAATTATCGGCAGTCACGGCTTCCTTCATATCGCCGTAGCCGCCGATGATATCCGACGGAGTTATGAGCTTGTCAGCTCCGAGTCCTTGCAAAATCGCTTCGTTGAGCCGCTTCAAAGGCTCTATTCCCTGTTTTTCGCGCTTAAAATTGAGTATCCAAGGCTCGGGCTTGTATTCTACGAGAATAGTTACGGGAACGTGACCGGGATTGTTGTCCGACCATATTTTGATTTCTTCGAGAGCGAGCGTCAAATCGGGCGCGGTCGAACCGTAATCGAAGACCGTAAAATGGTATATGCTAAATACGCCGTTTTGCGCCCTTATATCCCATTCGAGTCCCCTTACTCCGTCGTTGAGCTGTTCGGTAAAGGTGGCGTGCTCATAGAGAAATTCCGCTTGCTTGCTTTGCGGATAAAAGGTTTTAAAATACGCGTACATATAAGGGGTGAGCATTTTGCGGTAGCTGTTATGTGTATTCAAGGTTTGTATAGCATTGATTTTCGGGTCTGTCGACGCCAAATCAAAGGACGCAAAGGACTGTTCGTCTACCGGCGCGGACGGATTATCTCTGAGTGCGGCGACCCTTGCTTTTTGTTCGGCAATGTCCGCCGCCGTTCCGTTGCCGGCTATATACATAGCCGGCAGCATAAAGACCAAGCACGCCGCTATAAAAATCCCGATAAATACGGACAAGCAGGTCAATAGCTTTTTAAAAAGGCTCTTTTTCTTTTTTACCGCTCTCGTCATAATTACTCTCCTTAAATGCGCTTTATTATGCGTTAATGCGTTTAATCCGGCGTCTTGCGGATTTTATCCTTTTATGAAGCAATTATAACACAGTTTTAAAGACGTTTCAATACTTATATCAAAAGATTTAAAAATTAAGACATAATGAATATAACGAATACAGGCAGGGATTTGTTCCCTGCCCGCCTTAAAAGCCTTAGTGTTAAATACCGCCGTCCGTAAATTTATTTGCGCTTTTCGCTTCTCGCAAACATAAACGTACCGATTATCAAAAACGCTACCGTGAGAACGAGTATCGCCGCGAGTGTGACCGCCGGATTGAATTGCACAACCGCGCCGTATTCGGGCGTTCCGGCGTACACGACGGCGCGCACGAGGTCAAGGCAATACGTCATAGGCATTATACGGCTAAGCACAAGCAAGACACCGCTCGAATTGGCAATCGGGATTATCGCGCCGGAGAGAAACATCTGCGGCATACTGACGAGCATGACCGCCATATTGGCGGCTTTTTTATTCTTGATACAGCCGATGAGCAGCATTGCAAAAGCTCCTGCGGCAAGGCACATCAAAGGCGAGAGAGCGAGTAAAGCTAAAAGCTGACCCGCGCCGAGAGTAATGCCCATAAAGAGTCCGACGACGATTGTACCGACCATCGACACGATAGCCGCAAACGCCGAACCGAGTATCGTACCGATTACTATTGAATAGCGTGAAATCGGCGCAATCATCATCTCTTGTGTAAAATTTGTGTCGCGGTCTTCGACAAGGCTCGAAAGCCCCTGCGACGTCATCATAAAGAGCATATTGACGAGCATTCCGACGAGCATAAACTGCCCGTAATCGAAGCCGAGTCCGCCAGCCATATTTTGAGACAGATTGCCGCCTATCATGCCCATCATGACTATCGGCATAGCAAGGCTCATCACAAGGGTTGCCGGAGATTTCAGCGTAAGCAAGACTCCTCTTGCCAGAATAGTTACCGTCGCGTTTACTTCGCGGACAAAGCCTGATTTGCGGCGAATGCCTACGCCGTCACTTTTTTTATTACCGTTTATTGCCGGTTCGCTCATTATTCATTATCTCCTTTCGTTTTATTCAGATATTCGATATACGCGTCCTCTAAGGTAGGCAAGCAAACCTTTGGCGTCGGGTCGTATTCAAGGGTCTTTTTTAGCTCTTCCGGCGAACAGCAGGCGGCTATTTTGCCGTGATTGATGATACAGACCTTGTCTACGCCTTCCGCTTCGTCGATGTAGTGGGTCGTAAGGAATACCGTCGTGCCGTTCTCGCGGCGAACGCCGTTCAGATAATCCCAAAGACTGCGGCGGCTCACCGCGTCAAGCCCCTGCGTCGGTTCGTCGAGAAAGAGAATTTTTGGCGTGTGGATAAGACTGCGGATAATCTCCAATTTGCGCTGCATTCCGCCCGACAGCTTCTTAATCGGCTTGAACATCGCGTCGGCGATACCGACGATTTCCGCAAGCTCCATTACGCGGTCTTTGTACGCCTTAGGCATCATTTTGAATGTCGGACGGTAGCCGTATACCCCGTATAAACAGGCGTGAAAGCGTATATTTTCTTCCGCAGAGAGCTGCGGGTCAAGGCTTGGCTGCTGAAAGATAATTCCCACCTTTTCTCTGACCTCCTTCGCCTGTTTCGCTACGTCTAAGCCGGCGATTCTCACTTCTCCGCCCGTCTTAGAAAGCGTCGTCGTAAGGATAGAAATCGTCGTCGTTTTGCCTGCGCCGTTCGGACCGAGAAAGGCAAAAAATTCGCCTTCCTGAACCGAAAAATCTATGCCGTCAACCGCGGGTGATTTTGCGCGGTTATATTGCTTTACAAGGTTGTTTACTTCTATTATCGCGCTCATAATGCCGCCGCCCTTTTTGCCGCTTTGTTGTCGTCGAACATTCCGCAAATATACATTATCAAAAAAACTATTATGCTCATAAAAAAATACCTCCGTTCGGTTTATGTCCATATTATATGTCCACAAATTAAACGGAGATTAAATTGAAGTTAAACGCAATGTAAACAATGGCGAAAATTATTTTTTATGCGGCAGGACGACGCTAAAAGCCGCTCCCTTACCTATTTCACTCTCTGCGGTCACCCTGCCGCCGTGCAGCTCCGTGATTTTCTTTACGAGCGAAAGGCCGAGACCGTTGCCGCCGAGTGCGCGGTCGCGTGACTTGTCGGCTTTGTAAAACCGTTCAAAAATCCGCAGCTTATCCTCCGGCGCGATACCTACGCCGCTGTCCGATACCGTCACCGCGACGGTATCGCCGCCGTCGGTCAAGGTTATGCGTACGTCGCCGCCGACGGGCGTAAATTTTATCGCGTTATGGAGCAGATTTACCCATGCCTGCGACAACAAATCTTCATCGCCGCAATACTCGCATTTGACCAAGTCGGCTTCGAGATTCAGCTTCTTTTGCGACCATTGCGGCTCTAAGGTTAGAATGATTTTTTCAAGCTGCTTATCGAGTCGGAAGCTTTGGATATTCAACGGTTTTTTTTCGCTGTCAAGCGCGGACAGCTTCAAAAGGTTGTCGCTAAGACTCGAAAGCCTTCGGCTTTCCGCTTCTATGATTTCGGCGTAGTGACGGCGTTCTCCGTCGGAGAGCGCGTCGTTTTTTAAGAGAGCGGCAAAGCCGCCTATGCTTGTCAGCGGCGATTGTATTTCGTGCGACACGTTCGAGATGAACTCCTGACGCATGGTTTCCAAACCGCCCAAGTCCTTAGCCATTTTGTTGATAGCGTCCACAATGTCGCCGTAAGGGTTATGCCATTCGGATTCAAGCAACACGTTAAAGTTGCCGCGTGCGATTTCGGATATGGCGTCGAGCATTTGATTGTGTATCATTCTACCCGAATTATTTTTGTGTTTGAGCGTGCGTATTTTTGTCAATAGCCATATAAAAGAAAGAAAAAACACCGCTCCGATAAGCCCCGCAAAAACCGCCGTCAAGATTTCGGGCGGTCTGCCCGTGACCTTATAAAGCTGCGAAACGATGAGATATCCGAGCGTAAAAAAAACGCTTAGTCCAATCAGCGTCATCAAAAAACCGCCGACCATCGTCGCCGCACGGATTCGTTTTTCACTCATTAAAGCACCTCCAATCTATATCCGAGACCGCGTACCGTCGTGATTTTAAAGCCGTATTTTTCGGACGGAAAACGCTCGCGCAAGCGACCGATATGCACGTCGAGAGTCCGTTCGTTGCCATCGAAGTCGTAGCCCCAAATATCCTCTATGAGCTTATCGCGGCTAAACGTCCTGCCGGGAAAGCCCGCCAGCTTAAAGAGCAATTCAAATTCCTTCATCGGAATGTCCTCGCTCACGCCCCCTATGCCGACCGAAAAGCCGTTTTTGTCCACCGTAAGCTTGCCGACGGTGAGTACCTGCGACGTTTCGATTTTGTAGCGGCGCAATAAGGCTTTGACGCGCATAATCAATTCGTCGCCTTCAAAGGGCTTTGTGAGATAATCGTCCGCGCCGACCTCGAAGCCTTTGAGCTTTGCCGTCAGCTCGGCTTTTGCCGTAAGCAGCAGGACGGGCAAATTTTCATAATATTTTCTCAAATGGCGGCACAGCTCATAGCCGTCCATATTCGGCATCATAATGTCCACGACGGCAAGGTCGGGATTCTCAACGGACATCTTGACAAGCGCGTCGCGCCCATCCGACGCTTCGCAGGTCTCGAAGCCGCCGTTTTTTAAGAAAGTGCGGACAAGCTCGCGGATATTCGGGTCGTCGTCCGCGATTAAGATTTTGCTCATAGGTATCACCTCGATATGATGATTGTATCACGCGAATTTAAACGGAGCTTAAACGCGCCGAAGGTTTTTTTGCAGGACGGCTTTTGTCTTGCAATCAAGCACTTTTTTGAACTTTCCGTGAATAATTTTAAAATTTGTTAATTTTGCGTTCATAATCCGTTGACACGGGCGACGGGTTGTTCTATAATATATATGTGACCGCAGGGTTGCTTTGATTTTGCATTTTTCACTTATTTACCCCTTATCTATTTTTTGGCAAACGGACTCGATTTTTTCGGGTCCGTTTGCTTATATATATTTTATAAGTTTATAAGTTTAAAAAAATTTTTCTGCGGCGGCTCTAAGCTCCGCTACGGTATCGGCTCTCATAACGGCGTCCTTTATTTCCTTAGCGTTTTTGACGCCCTTGGCGTAGGCGGCGATGTGCTTCTTCATATCGTTGACGACGGAACGCTCGCCGTAATACCTTAGCAGCAAGTCCGTATGCTCAAAGATGTCCGTCCGCTTATCCCTTAAATAGGACAAAGGCTCGCCGCCGCCGTCCTTTGCAATTCCGCATAATATTTCGTCAAAAATATACGGATTGCCGACCGCGCCCCTGCCTATCATGACAAAATCGCAATGGGAAATTTCCGTGATTTTTTTGTAATCGTCATAAGACGTCACGTCGCCGCTCGCAACGACGGGAATATTGACGGCTTCCTTGACAAGGCGGATAATATCCCAATCCGCCCGACCGCCGTAGAACTGTTCTCTAAGACGCGGATGAACGGTCACCGCGTCCGCTCCCCCGTCACGCGCCGCCGCCGCTATCTCCGGCGCGTTTACTCTATCGAAGCCCGAACGCATTTTGACCGTAACGGTTCTGCCCGACGCTCCGGCGACCGTAGCCGCGACGATTTCCTTGACGAGAGTCTTGTCCTTCATAAGAGCCGAACCCTCGTTGTTTTTGACGATTTTGTTGACGGGACAGCCCATATTGATGTCTATGACGTCAAACTTTTTTAAGTCGTCGCAAGCCGCCGCCCTATAAAAAATCTCGGGGTCGCTCCCGAAGAGCTGAACCGCACAAGGCGTTTCGTTCTCCGACGTAAGGAGCAATTCTCTCGTCTTTTCGTTGTTGTAGATAAGCCCCTTAATGCTGACCATTTCCGAAAAGGTCAGAGCCGCGCCGTGCTTTACGGCGATATGCCGAAAGCCTATGTCGGTATATCCGGCGAGAGGCGCTAACATGAGATTGTTCTTTAACGTTATTTTTCCGAATTTCATGCGCCGCCCGTCCCTTCCGCCTTTTTTGCTTCCTTCCAATACTTGATTTGCTCGTCCGCCGTCAGGCTTGTCAATTGCCTTCCGTCTTGTTCTACACGGCTCTCTATATAAGAAAAACGCCTGATAAATTTGCTTACCGCATCTCGAAGAGCGGTCTCCGGCTCGACCTTAAAAAGTCTGAGAAGCATGACAGTCATAAGGAGAACGTCGCCCCCTTCTTCGTGTATGCCGGCTTGGGTTTTTGCCGCTTTCAGCTCGTCTATCTCGGCTAAGAGATGTGTTAAGACTTCCTTTAAATCGTCGTTTTTGACCCAACATTTTTCCGCCGTCCGCGCTATCTTGTCCGCTCTCAAAAGCGCGGGGAAGCTCAACGGAACGGAATTCATTTTGTCCGTGAAGCTTTTATATTTCTTTTCCTTTGTCTTTGCCTTTTCCCATACCGTCAAGGCTTCGGCGGCGTCTGCGGCAGAATCGGCTCCGAAGATATGCGTGTGGCGGCTCAACAGCTTATTGCCGAGAACCGTCATCATGTCATAGACATTAAATTCGCCGTTGTCCTCCCCTATCATAGCGTGAAACAAAGCCTGCAACAATACGTCGCCGCTCTCTTCGGTCATCTTTTCCGCATCGTCAAGGTCGATAGCGTCGGCAAGCTCGTACGCTTCTTCTATCGCGTTTATCGCGATACTCTTATGCGTCTGCGCCATATCCCATTTGCAGCCGTCCTTTCCCCTGAGCCGTTTCATAATGAGATAAAGGTCTGACATATCGTGAACGCCGTTCGACAGCGGCGGCGACGGCAAGACGACAAGCGTAGTCCGATAGCCGTAGACGCTCTTTTTTTGCCTGTCAAGCTCAAAAAGCGACGTCACGGAGAATTTTCCGTCCGCATACATTATGATTACCCCGACGTCGCCGTATATGTCCGACAGTTTGAGCTTGACCTCCGACGCCAAATAATTGTCGTCTATATCCTTTACTGCCAAACAAAATCTCTTGTCGGGAAAAAACCCGTCCGTTTTGATAAGCTCGTCCGCGCTTATCTCGGTCAAGCCTATCGCCGCGATGTTTTCCGCGCCGTCCGCGCCCAAAGCTCTCTCCATAGCGTACGCCGACGGCGAAACGCCCGGTATCAGCGACGCACCCTTTTTTATCAGCTCTGCGGCGGTAAGGTCGTCATAGCCGCCGCCGCCCACGAGATAGACGGCGTTCTTATATTCTTCGGCTTTTTTGACGACAAATTCCGTCACGGCGAAATTTAATACGTCAAAATCTTCCGCGCTTTCAAAAAAAACGTCAAGCGCGATATACTCGGTTTTTGTCCTTTTGAGATATCCGGCTCCCGCCAGCCTTTCCGACTTTAATATGACACAATCGGCTTGCTTTAACGCTTCCGTACCGTTAAAGGTAATGTCGCCGTCCTTATATCCCAAGCCTATTATTTTTAAATTCATTCATTCACTCCGCAAAATTTTATTTGTCTTGTACTAATGTGACGTAAAAAATATTTTACAATACAAATATCGCCGTGTCAATAACAAACCGCTAAAAATACACAAAAATAAAGAATTTATTTGATTTTGTTTTTAATAAAACACCGCTCTGCACAATGTTTATTTAACTTTTATCCTTTTTTCAAGCTTTTTTGCCGTTACCTGCAAATAACTTGACTTTATATCTTCGTATATGATAATATAAAAGACGTTAAGGCGCGCTGACACCTTAATTTACGGGGGAGCTTGCAAACAGGCTGAGAGGAAACTTTTGTTTCGACCCTTTAACCTGATTTGGATAATGCCAACGTAGGAAGACGCAGACAAAAATATTTACGGGGGCTTTCTTATTCGGGAAGCCCCTTGTTTTTTATCTTATTGCCTCACAAGACGCCGACGCCGTTATTTTATCTGCTGTCCGCAAAAAAAACGAACGGCGTTATTTAACCGTCCGCATTATCCGCTTCGATAGGAGCGCAATTATCTCAAAAAAATCGGGAGTATTATTATGAAAAGAAATTATCATACCCAAATGGAAGCCGCTAAACGCGGAATAGTCACGCCGGAGATGACCGTCGTAGCCCAAAAAGAACGCATCGATATAAATAAGCTTGTCGGGCTTGTCGCGTCGGGGCAGGTTGCTATTCCGGCGAATATAAGGCATACGGCCCTGTCCGCCGAAGGTATAGGCGCGGGACTAAGGACAAAAATCAACGTCAATCTCGGTATCTCCGGCGACGCAAAGGACTATGCCGTAGAACTGCAAAAGGTCGAAGCCGCTCACAAATTCGGTGCGGAAGCCATAATGGATTTGAGCAATTACGGCAAGACAAATACATTCAGACAAAAGCTCATCGCATCGTCAAAAGCCATGATAGGCACAGTGCCTATGTACGACGCTATCGGATATTTAGAAAAGGAGCTCGACAAGATAAGCGCGGAAGATTTTTTGAGAGTCGTGCGCGTCCACGCCGAAGAAGGCGTGGATTTTGTGACCGTTCACGCCGGAATAAACCGCCGAGCCGTCGAAGCCTTTAAGCGCACCGGACGTAAGATGAATATCGTCTCACGCGGCGGCTCGCTTCTCTTTGCGTGGATGGAAATGACGGGGAATGAAAATCCTTTTTTTGAATACTACGACGACGTTTTAAAAATTCTGCACGAATATGACGTGACGATAAGTCTTGGCGACGCGCTCCGTCCCGGCTGTCTTGCCGACAGCTCCGACGCGGGTCAAATCGGAGAGCTAATAGAGCTTGGCAATCTGACAAAACGCGCATGGCAAAAGGACGTACAAGTATTGGTCGAAGGTCCGGGTCATATGGCTCTGAATGAAATAGCCGCAAATATGCTGCTTCAAAAAAAGCTCTGTCATAACGCGCCTTTTTATGTACTCGGTCCGCTCGTGACGGACATCGCGCCCGGTTACGACCATATCACTTCGGCGATAGGCGGAGCGATAGCGGCGGCGAACGGCGCGGACTTCCTTTGCTATGTGACGCCTGCCGAGCATTTGAGACTGCCCGACTTAAACGACGTCAAGGACGGGATTATCGCAAGCAAAATCGCCGCGCACGCCGCCGATATCGCCAAGGGTATACCCGGCGCAAGGGATATCGACGACAAGATGGCGGACGCCAGGCGCAAGCTCGATTGGGACGCGATGTTCGATTGCGCTATCGACCCCGAAAAGGCTCGCGCCTACTACGAAAGCCTGCCGCCGACCGAAAAAAACACCTGCTCGATGTGCGGAAAAATGTGCGCTGTCAAAACGGTAAATACCATTCTCGACAACAAAAGAGTCTGCCTTTTTGACGGTGACGAGAAATGAGCGGAGAAAGCCTTAAAGCAACCGAAACGCTAAAAAACCTACGCGGAGCTATCTTTGATTTGGACGGCACGCTTTTGGATTCCATGCCGATATGGGATGCCGCCGGAATTAATTATTTAAAAGGTAAAGGCATTCTTCCAAAAAAAGATTTGCGCGAAAAGCTCCGTCCGCTCAGTATCACCGAAGCGGCAGGATATCTCCGCACGGAATATTGTATAAGCGACGATATCGCGCTGATAATCGACGGCATAAACAAAACGACGGAAGACGCTTATTTTTTTAATGCGCCGTTAAAGAGCGGAATTTATGAGCTGTTAAAGCTTTTTGCCGAACGCGGCGTCAAGATGTGCATAGCGACGGCGACCGACCGATACCTTGTCGAAGCCGCGCTCAAACGCAACGGCATTTCCGATTTTTTTGAAGCGGTACTCACCTGCTCCGAGCTTAAAACGTCTAAGCGAAACAGCGCGGATATATACCTAAAAGGTCTTGAAGTTATCGGAACGAATATACACGATACCTTTGTCTTTGAAGACGCGCTCTACGCCGTCAAAACCGCAAAAAAATCCGGCTTCAAGGTAGTGGGCGTATACGACGAATCGGCATCACCGTATGCTGCGGAAGTCGCGAAGCTGTCGGATATTTTTATCCGTTCATGGCATGATTTGACAAAATATAAAGCCTTTTTGAGCTTATCAAACACACATTATAGAGATTGATTATGAAAAAAGTTTTGACAATAGCAGGCTCGGATTCGAGCGGCGGAGCAGGCATTCAAGCGGATATCAAGACCGTAACGGCTTACGGAATGTACGCCATGAGCGTCATCACCGCCCTTACCGCCCAAAACACAACCGGCGTATACGGCATTCACGAAACGCCGCCGGACTTTGTCGCACTTCAAATCGATTGCGTCTTTAAGGATATCTTCCCCGACGCCGTCAAAATAGGTATGCTCTCAAATCCGAAAACTATCGACGCCGTCGCCGTAAAGTTACAAGAATACGCCGCAAAAAATATCGTTCTCGACCCCGTGATGATATCGACAAGCGGTTCGCGCCTTTTGTCGGCGGACGGAGAAAAGGCTCTTTATAAGCTCTTTGCTCTCTCATCGCTCATCACGCCGAATATCCCCGAAGCCCAAGCCCTATGCGGCGTCGTGATAAAGGACAAAGCCGATATGGAAAGGGCTGCCAAGCTTTTGTCCGCGCAGGCACACCGCCCCGTTCTCTTAAAGGGCGGACATTTGACGGACGGCGAAGCCGCAGACTGCCTGTGCGACAACGGCTCGCTTCAATGGTTCTTTTCTCCGCGCATAGACAATCCCAACACGCACGGAACGGGCTGTACCCTTTCATCCGCCATAGCCTGCGGACTCGCCGGCGGAAACACTCTGTCACAAAGTATCCAAGCCGCCAAGCTCTATCTCACCGAAGCCTTAGAGAGCCGTTTAAATATAGGACAAGGCAAAGGTCCCGTCAACCATATGTACAACATACCGAACAAAATAATACCGAAATAAAAAACTTCGTCAATCCGCTTGCTTTTTTGAATTATTTATAATAAAATATTAATACTGTTTTTGGGTAATTAACTCAGTTGGTAGAGTGTCGTCTTGACGTGGCGAAAGTCAGGGGTTCGAGTCCCTTATTACCCACCAATTACATTAAAAAACGAACCCCGTTTTTATCGGGGTTCGTTTTCTTTTATAGCATTTTAATCGGGACGGGCTGCTCATAACAAAAAAGCTTTATTTCTTTTCTTTTAATTTTTTGGGTTTTGGGAACGGCAAATCTTTCCAGGTTGCCAAAAGAAGCTGTGTAAAGGCTTCCGCGTCGTCGATGTCCTCTATCAAAAAATATTTAATGCCCGCACCCTGATAAGGTTCTTGCTCGTTCGGTGTTTTTAGGACTTCACGGCCCGCGTTTGTCGGCTTGATAAAAATTTGGTCACCGCAAATCGCGCCGATATATTTACCGTCAAAATGAAGCCCGAATTCTCCGAACAGTCGCTTGGCAATAAGACTTCCCGCCCGAGAGCCTATATCGCAAACATATTCAACAAACGAAATAGTTGATGCCATGCTTTTATTATACATCAAATCAGCCCGATAAGCAAGTATCAAATGTCTTTTTTTATATTTTAACAAACATAAAAATCAATTATTTACAAAACAAAACGGAAGGCAATTCTATTGATTTGCCTTCCGTTTTTTTGCTTAAATGTCATTTATCGTTGCTTGTCGCTTTAAATAGTCCCAATTATGATAAAAAATATAATCAGTATCGGAACAATTATTGCCAACAAAATTAATGTCATTTTATTTTGCTTATTAGCATAAAAATCATAATTTGTTTGTTCAATAGGTTTTTTGATATATTCAAGCGAAACCGTATCTATATTTATGATTAACTGCCCTTTATCTAATAATTTCTTAGATTTTTTTACAAAACCGTACCACCACCCCACACAGTATTTATAGCTTTTTAAAAGCCATAAAAGGGTCTTTCTAAATTTTTTATAATCGTTTTGATTTTCTTCGGCAGCCCATTGAGATAATGCAAATTTGATTCTATTGTTTATATCTTCAACGGAATATTCAAATGTCGGGTCTATTTGTAAATATTCGCAAGCAATCAAATATCTTTTATAATATTGCACCATTATCACATAAATTGCCGCAAGTATAGGAATCCCATAATACATTAACGCACTCCAAAAATCTTTTTTGCCTATTATTATTTACATTATAAGTTAGGCAATGCCTAATTGTCAAGTAAAATTTAGGCAGAGCCTAAATAATTAATTCAGACTATTACAAAACTATTATAGTAGGATTGATAAAAAGAATATGGCCGACAATTTGGACGAAAGAATTAGCAAAAATATCAAAAACGAAATCGAACATTCCGGCAAAACAAAAACCGAGATAGCTCTCTATCTCGGCGTATCGAAACCTACTGTTTCGCAGTATGTATCGGGGCGGATACAACCTACCCTGTCAACCTTTGCAAAGCTTTGCGAATGCCTTGATTGTTCGGCTGACGATATATTAGAATTAAATAAATAGTTTTTTGACGGTGTAAAAAAACCGCTCCGGCTGCATTACAAGAAGCTTGCACAAAAGCAAAGCGCGTTTTGTCGTTTATTATACCGTACGATTACCTTATCGTCTTTATATGCAATTTCACTTTGACCGTTGCCCAATCATAATGGCTCGCGGTCACCGAAACGCAGTATTGACCAAGACTCGACGTTCCCGTCCACTTAAAATGTGCTTTTTCAAAAAGCTCTTCGTCCGTAAATTTCTCAATCACGGACATTACCCTTGCGTGGCTGTCTTTGAGCATTTCTTCGGCTTTTTTGTAAGGCGTGCTTTGGTGTTTTTCCCAAAAGCCGACGTTCATTTGTCCGTAAGTTTTCCAATTATACGGCTCGGGCAAAAACGGTTTGCTTTCACCCTTTGTATTTGCTTCTATCCATTTAAGCAGCAGCCGATGCCATTCGTAAAGATGAATTAAAACGTCGCGGATATTTTTATCGCGTCCCCAATGAGCTTCCTTTCCCGCTTCCGCGCCAAATTTGAAGGTTGCATTTTGTTCCGTTTCGCTCATCGTTTCTATAAGCCCGAAAAGTCTGTCGAAGTTACCGTTTGCAGTTTTTATCAAATCGGCTTTTGTCGTTGCTCTCGCCATGCAGAATTCTCCTTTTTGATTTGATACTATTATCCCATAGAATTATGAATTTTATAAGTTATCGGCTTCACTACAATACCCGACACAAAAAAAGACGGCGTTTTCTTACTCGATAACTGAAACACTTCAACCGCCGCCTGTCCGCTCTCTGCCTTCTTCCGCCAAACGGCGGCGTTCGGGGTGTTTTACTTCTTGATAATAGCGGACTTTATCGCCTTTTTCAAGGAAACGGGAGCTTATAAGCCGGAAGCGTTCGCCGTCTAATCCGTCATTCACTCACATCAAGTTCTTTGTCTTTAAAGTAATATTTTTTGTCTTTTTCTCCGATTTCGCGAGATACCCTGCAAGGCACGCCGAAGGCGACGGCGTTTGACGGAATATCGTTTGTCACAACGCTTCCGGCTCCGATAACGGAATTGTCTCCTATCGTCACTCCCGGCATAATCTGAACACCCGAACCAATCCACACATTTTTGCCGATACGCACGGGCAGGTTGTAGACGTAGTTGTGTTCTCTAAGTATCGGCAATATCGGATGTCCCGACGTCGATATGACCACATTCGGCGCAATCAAACAATCGTCGCCGACGTAGATATCCGTATCGTCCACAAACGTCACGTTTGAATTGCAATAAATTCCGCTTCCGAAGTGGACGTTGTGACAGCCCCAATTTGCGTGTACGGGAGTTTCGATGTGGCAACCGTCGCCGATTTCGGCAAACATTTCCTTTAAAAGCTCTCTCTTTCTTTCATACTCCAAAGGTCTTGTCGCGTTATAATCATGCAGAATCTCCAAATATTCCATTTGTTTTCCCATGATTTCAGGGTCGTCGTAATGATAAACCAAGCCTTTTGCTTTTCTTTCCTTGTTGTTCATGAATCAAACTCCTTTGCGGATTTTTCTCTTAAAAAAACGATTATATATAATTTTAGTTTACTTTTTATCGGGTAATCTCCGCATTTTTCGCTTAAAAAACCGATTACGGACTAAGGCGTTTGACGCAAAAAATACGCCGCTTAAAGCTTGACCTGATTTGCGCAATATTTCCTTAGTTTTTCGTATGCGATAAATCCGCTTTCAACGGCGCGGTGCGTTCCGACACCGAAGCCCTCGGTGTCGTTACCGACGCAATACAGCCCTTCAATCGGCAAATTACAAACGGGACGGTCGCCGTCGCTTTGTCCGATAGAATTAGCTATACCGTAGGACTCGCCGCCTTGACCGTCGAACAATTTGTCAACGCCGAGCGCACTGACCTCTTTAAGCCCCATTATCTCGCGTTTTTCGATTATACCGTCTTCATAAAGCTTAGGGAATAGCATTTTTAATTTTTCGTCGATATAGGCAAGCTGCGGCGTTATGTCCTGCTCCGGGTCGGGGTGTGCGCTCATAACCGCATATATTACCTGTTTTTCACCGTCGGGAGAGATAGTAGGATAAACCGATTTGCTGCCTATATAAATATAGTTGCCGGTCGGTTTTTTCTTGCCGTCGCGTACCTCTTCAAAATCAGCCCACGTTTCAAGACAGTTATACGGATAGTATACATATGTCGAGTATTGCAATACCCTTTGCGTTGTAAAAAAGCGATAGCCCACATCGGCAAGATTGCTTTGTAAGCCCTTTATGCGTTCGGCGTATTCGGGGGTAAAATTGCTTTCGCCAACGAGCTTTAACACCGTTTGACGAAGCCCCGCGTTAGATACGACAATCGGCGCGGTATATTTTTCTCCGCTCTCCGTAGTAATTCCAACAACCCTTCCGTTCTCCGTATCGATTGATTTTACCCGTGTTTTCCATAAGATTTTGCCGCCGTTGTCGGTAACGGTTTCCACCATTCTGTCAAAGAAGCCGCCGATACCGCCTTCATAATAACGTGGCGTCGGGTACTTTTTTGAGTCCATTGACGTTTGAAATATGCGCACCAAATGTGCCGCGGGGACTTTGTCGCTCGTCATTTCAAACGCGCCCTCGCCGAAGGATGCCGTTACAAATACGCGCAACGCTTCGGGCATTTTAAGACCGTTCATATAATCGAGTGCGGATATTTTCTCTAATGCCGCAATTTTTTTCGGCTTCATTTTGAGAAGTTTCAGCATGACAAGCACTGTTTGCAGCGTATTCTTAAAGCCCTTTATGCCGATTGCCTTAAAGGTTTTGAAGTCCTTCGGGTCAAGCAAATGAACCTTACCGCTTCGGTCGCCGTATAAAATGTTGACCTTGTCATCTATCTCCGCCGCGACGTTTCTGACCGGTTTACCGACCGTTTCGCTAAGCCGTTCAAAAAGCGACGGCGCATAAGGAATTAAGTTTTGCGGAAACAATTCGTATGTATGTCCGCCGTTGTGAAAGGTCATCATCTTGCCGCCTGCGCTCGGATTTTTGTCCGCAAGCAAAACGCGCTTACCGTCGTGCGCAAGCAAGCTTGCCGCCGTAGCTCCGCCGGGACCCGCGCCGATAACGATGTAATCATAATCTGCCATTTCTTAAATCTCCTTATTTATTTATTTGTAAATTGTTTATGCTTAAAATATTTTGCATTCACATAATACAGCGAAATATAACGCCATGAGAGATTCGTTACGCAATGTGTAGCGAATTTGTCAAGCATGGCTAACGCTCTATAAAAATGTCCGCTTCTTTATTTTCGGTATGTGACGGTTATAAATTTTGCACTCAGCTTCCCCATCAAAAAAAACAATGCTCCCAAAGGCTTTTTATAAAAAGGCACGGGTATTGCCGCGTCATAAAACCTGTTTATGCGCACGGGGTCAGTCCAATGCTCGCCGTCTTTTGTTGCGTACTCCGTTCCTTTGACGCAGCCCATACCCATTCCGCGCATCAGATTGTAAAATATCAATAAGGACGCCGTAGGGGGGTGCATTTTTTTTGACGACACGTCGTTATCAAAGGCTTTTGCCGCCTTAGCGCATTTTATTGCGGTTTTATCGGCGACCTTGTAGGCGTTCCAGCTATGAGACGTGACGGGCAATTCGCCGCATCTATTAAAGCCTATTCCCCGAAGCATACCGGCAAGATATTTTGCGCTTTTGTTCGCGCCGATACCGCCCGTTGTGGTTATGACGACGGCTTTTTTTGTAAAGAAATACGGACGGTGAAGCATAAAACACAAATGGTCGATTAGGTTCTTTGTCAACGCCGCAGGCTGCATATTAAAGGTGCTTGTCGTAAAAATAACGCCGTCGGACAAATCTATCTTATCTATGATATCCCGTACGGTTTTGTGATGCGGACAATACTCATGCCCCTTGCGGAAGCAAAGACTGCACCCCGTGCAGAAGGGTAAATTTATATCCGTCAGATGTATTTCGTCAAAGACCGCCTGCGGCGACAAAGCCAAGATTTGGCTTTTTATCCGCTCGGCTAATATCCAGGTATTGCCCTTGTGCGGACTGCCGTTAATCAATAAATAATTCATTTTCTCTTCTCCCTTAGCCGTAAGCCTACGACCCGTTCCGTCTACAAGTATAACACGGGCGGCGATAATATGTCAATGTGAATTAACAAATCTTCTTGTTTACGTTCACGGCAAAGGCATATAACGCCCTATTCTCCGGCGTTCGGTTATTAAAAAAAACACGGCGAAACGATATTTTGCGTTCCGCCGTGTTTTTGATGAATTTTAATTATTTGACCGAAATTGTTTTGTACGGGCTTTTACATAAGCCGTATATGTTTCAACTTATTTTGCTTAGCCTAAGAGTGCGTTAGCGTAAATCTCTTCAAAAAACGCCGCCATGTTTTTTCCGTCATAATTGCCGCTTATATTGTCATCGCTGTATTTTACGACGTACCCCGTCGATATCGGACGGTCGAGATAAAAAATCGAATTATTCGCTCCTATTTCCACATAAACCGTATACGGGTCTTTTTCCGCGCCGAGAGCGTTCTTTTCATAGACATTCAATTTGAAAATCACGGTGTATGTTCTTGCCGCTATGCTAACCGAAAGCTTTTCGAGCGTCAGACCTCCGTAATTGTTTACTATTTGTTCGATAACACTTCCGTTTTCGCCGATTGTAAGCGTTACCGTTTTTTCAGCGTCTGCGGCACTCTGAGCGGTCAACAAGCCGGTCGGGAAATCCGCCACCTTTACTATCTCGATTTTGACCACCTTTGACGGATTGTCAAAGAGCGTCGTCGGCTTTTTGCAAGCCGAAAGTGTAAACGTTGCCGCGCATACCAACAAGACAAGGCAAATGATTTTTAAAAGCTTTCTCTTTTTTAACATAATACTTTACTCCTTATCTAATAAGCTACAGCATACCGCTGTGCAAATGTATTATATCAAATACGCCCCCGGAATGCAATACATTTTAAAAAAATTCTTCATATATTTATCTCGTACAATTCCCTGCAAGCTACGTCGTTATCGCCGTCCACAAGCTCCAATCTGTATTGTGTGCCGCTCAAAAACAAGCGTGCGGTCATGCTTTCCCTGCCGCCGTCCAAAAAAAATTCGACCGACGAAACGTCGAGCAGCATTCTGACTTCAAAGCTATCCGCATATATATCCTTTGAAAAAAGCCGCCCTTGCGGCGCAAGCTTAACATTAGCTAAATCCAAAAAAAATCTGCCGTCGTTAAGTCCAAATTCGGCATAATCGCCGTCGTCGTCGCCGCTTACAATGCGCACCGAGATATCGCCGCCGCTCTTCGCGTCAAACACAAACGTTCCGTCGACGGCTTTTGGCAGCAGCTCCCCTATACGGAGAGAAGCGGCGCGTTTATCATTCAATTCATCGGGCGGCGTTTGAATAAGCCGTCCGTCCTTATAATCGAGAATTCTGGGAACGGTCAGCGCGCCGTTCCGACCGTGTCCGTTTCTATGCAAAAAATATTCCTTTTCCCACGTTCCCATCCACGCCGATAATACCGTGCGTCCGCGCCCGTCCGTCATCGTCTGCGCGGCATAAAAATCATGACCGCAATCGATTTCACCGATATTTTCGATATCGAAGCATTTGTTTTCAATATCAAATTTTCCCGCGGCGTACAGACAAGAATTTTTCTTTTGCAGGCCCTTGCCCCGACGCCGCGAAGCTATCGCCGAAAAAATCAAAATATCCTTGCCGCAAAGACGAATAAAGTCGGGGCATTCGCACATCTCGCCGAAACGCTCATTTGCGCCGATTGTCATAAAATAAGCGTAGCTCCGCAAATCGCCCGAACGGTACACAAGTATCTGACCGCCTTTGCCGCGTGAGATTGACTTGTCGGCTGCGCGGTCGGGCTTATTGCCGCGTGACCTTGACCCGACAAAAACATAATAATTGCCGTCGATATAGACGGGCTTAGGGTCGCGGAAGTCCTTACGGTTAGCGTGCTTTGGAAGGTCCGCCGAATCCAAAATCGGCTTGTCGGCTTTTTCAAAAATTTTGCCGTCATAAGACACCGCCATGCCCTGCCGTTCGCGTGTGACAAAGCCGGTCTTTTTGTGTTTTGTATACATCAAAACAAGCTCGTCGGGATTGTACGCATTGACAATCGCACCCCCCGAAAAACAGCCGTCTTCGTCGCTTAGGTCGGGCGCGAGCGCGACTCCGCAGTGCGTGAACGACAACAAATCCTTAGATACCGTATGCCCCCAATGTATCGCACCCCAAACGGAATCATACGGATTGTATTGATAAAATATGTGATATTCGCCCTTATAATAAACAAGCCCGTTCGGGTCGTTCATCCACCCTATCGGCGGCGAAAAATGATACCGCAAACGAAAGGTGTTATCGACCCTTCCGCCGTTTTGCTCGATATATTTATCGGCACGCTCCCTTGTATAGACAATTTTTTTCATACCTTTATAATCCTTGTACCGACAATTATAGCACATCTGTTTGCGGCACACAAGTATTTCCTTATATTTGCGCCTTTTACGTTTTAAAAATGTAGACGCTTTCGTTTTTACTTTTTCTCAAATGAGATTAAAAACACAAAAAAAAGCGTTAATGCTCATTACCTACAAGTAACACGCATTAACGCCGTTATTTTTTATTTTTCCTTATCTTACACTATTCCAAAGCTCATCATAGCGTCGGCGACCTTCAAAAATCCCGCGATGTTTGCTCCGGCGATGTAGTTGCCGGGCGTGCCGTATTCCTTTGCGGCGGCGTCGGCTTTGCGGAAAATATTTATCATAATATCTTTGAGCTTCTTGTCGGCTTCTTCAAAGCTCCAAAAAATTCTCTGACCGCTCTGTGCCATTTCGAGTGCGCTGACTGCCACGCCTCCGGCGTTGGCTGCCTTTGCAGGCAGGACTGCTACGCCCTTGCTCATAAAATATTCTGCGGCTTCTATCGTGCAAGGCATATTTGCGCCTTCGGCGACCATCTTTACGCCGTTAGCCGTCAATTTTTTTGCTTGTTCGGCATTTATCTCATTCTGTGTCGCGCACGGAAGAGCATAATCGCATTTGATGTCCCAAATACCAGCACAGCCCGCCGTATAGACGGCGTTCTTGCGCAGCTTGACGTACTCGCTGATTCTCTCGCGCTTTTGTTCCTTGATTTTCTTAATGATATCGAGGTCGATACCCTTTTCGTCGTAGACATATCCGTCCGAATCGCTCATTGCGACTACCGTTGCGCCGAGCTGCGTAGCCTTTTCATGCGCATATACCGCCACGTTGCCCGAGCCTGATACGACGACCCTTTTGCCCTTGAAGCTCAGTCCGGCGGTCTTCAAATATTCTTCGGCAAAATAAACGAGTCCGTAGCCGGTGGCTTCCGTTCTGACCAGGCTTCCGCCGTAGCTTATACCGCGTCCCGTAAGTATGCAAGCGTGTTCGTTGGCGATTTTTTTGTAATAGCCGAAGAGATAACCTATCTCTCTGCCGCCAACGCCGATATCGCCTGCCGGAACGTCGGTGTCCTTGCCTATATGTCTGTAAAGCTCTCTCATAAAGGACTGACAAAAAGCCATGATATCAAAATCCGTTTTGCCCTTAGGGTCAAAATCGCTTCCGCCCTTACCGCCGCCGATAGGCAGACCCGTGAGCGAATTTTTGAAGATTTGCTCGAAGCCCAAAAATTTGACGACGGAGAGATTTACCGACGGATGAAATCTCAAACCGCCCTTAAAAGGTCCTATCGCGCTGTTAAATTGCACTCTGTAACCCTTGTTGACATGAACCTTACCCGTAGAATCCGTCCAAGGTACGGAAAACAAAATGGCTCTTTCCGGTTCGGTGAGTCTTTCGAGAAGAGCGGCTTTTTCGTACTGCGGATATTTATCGAGTACGGGGGAAAGCGATTCAAGGACTTCCCTTGCCGCCTGATGAAATTCAACTTCCTTCGGGTTTTTTTCCACTAAATAATCATAAACTCTTTTGGCATAATCGTTCATAAAACATCCCTCTTAAAAAAATTATTTATTTGTCCTACACCGCGCAAAACCGCCTTTGTAAAAACAGTAATAATAATATCACAAACCTTTCAAAAATTCAAACAAATTTCGACATACTTAAAAAAAATTTATGAAGAGTATAAATTTAACTTATATATACCCATAGTGTTTCTAATGAGCGGCGGCAAAAATGACCTTATATGGCGGCTTTTATGCGGAATTGCTGATAATATGCCTATTCCTTTGCTTGCGGCGCGTCTGACAGATTTGGCTTTTTAATGTTTATTTGCCTTAATATACGCCGTTTGTCCGCCGGCTATGACTCAAAGGCTTAGGCTTTTTAGTACGGAATCCTTTATATATGCCGTTCGTCGGGCGTTGCCGTTCCTTTTTGCTTCTTGCTTTTGACCTTTTTTACGATTGCGGCGGTGAGATATGCGCCGCCTACGGCTATGAGAAAAATGCCGAAGTACAAGCGAAGCTCCCCGACCCCCGTTTTGAGCGAAAGGAACGCTCCGGCGGCGGATGTCAGGACCGCGCTTGCGAGTATGGGCAGAATGATTTTCTTTTCTATCAGCTTGTTGCGCGTATGTATGACAATCGCGGCTACGGACATAGGAATAAAGGCTATCAGATTGATACCCTGCGCGGCGTGCTGTCCGACTTTCATAAAGAGCGTCAGCATAGGTATGAGCAGCGTGCCGCCGCCCATTCCCATTCCGCCCAAGACACCGCCGCAAAGCCCTATCAAAATATACCAAAAAACCTTCACTCCGCTCCTTTTTACTTATCCAAAAAATACGCTTTTTTATACTCGGGACAATCATTATCGCCCTTTTTTCCATGTAAACGCCGCTCAAAATTTTATATCGTTTGCGCGGCGTTTCCTTACCTAAAAAGCACAAGGCTTATACCCGACACAATCATGACGATATAAAAAATTACGGCGATTTTCTCATTGGAAATCTTATTCAAGAGTATCGCGCCTATTATGCCGCCTGCGATGACGCCGCCGCCTGCCGCCGCGAGAATATCGAGCTTTGCCGCCCCCTTAAAGAGATAGACCGCGCCGCTTATAAGCGACAGCGGAAGTATGATAGCTATCGTCGTCGCGTGCGCTTTTTTCTTTTCGGTTTTTAGGAGCGCGGTCAGGAGCGGAATGACTATCATTCCGCCGCCGCCGCCAAAAAAGCCGTTGACAAAGCCTGCAACCGCGCCGCCCGCAAGCATTATGAGCAGAGCCTTTTTCTTGGAAATTTCCGCCATTTTTCTCCTTTCTTCACGCGCCTGCGCGTTATGTAATATTATTATAATTATAATAATTTTTTATATTCAAAAAAATCGCGCCTATTTTTGTTTGCATAATGGCGCGTTTTATATTATAATAATTTAACTGCGTTTTATTTCGTTCGTTACTTCCTGACCGACAAAGCGCGGAAAACCCGATTATCAAATAAAGGTGTATGACAAAAAATGGATAATTTGCAAAGAAAGAAACTCTCGCGTTTTTTGGTCTGTTTCGTACTTGTTTTGTCGCTCGTTTTTACGCTCGCGTCCTGCGTGCCTAAGGATACCGGCGACGGCGAAGAAGAACCGACGACCGACACTTCAAACTTGTTTTCAAACGGCGACTTCAAAACCTTCTCGACGAGCGAGTCGCAAGCTCCCTTTACCCCTACTTCATGGACTCTGTACAACGGGAGCTTAAATTCCGAGGACGAAACAACCGCTATCACAAGCGGCGTCATCAATACTACAAGTCAGGTTTACGCCAAGGACAAGACAAAGTGGAACACGAACGTGCCGAACCCTAATACAAAGGTAAGCACTGCCGATTCCGACCCTTATGTTCTCATGATATACAACGGACTGAGAGCGTCGCGCTATTACAACGCGTCTTTTTCGGCGGCGGTCGACAAATATTATGCCGTATCGGTAGACGTCAAGACTCAGGCGCAGACATATGCGCATATCCGTCTCAGGGGGACGGCATGGAGCTCCTTTGACGCTATCGAGACGACCGAATGGCAGACATATACCTTCTATATCGAAGGCAACGCCGTATCGAGCCGTTCCGTCACTCTCGAGCTATGGAACGGTCAAAATATCGACTCTTCAAAGTCGCAGGGCGCGGTCTTTTTTGACAGCGCGGTAGCCAAAGAAATCACCTATCAAGAATACGAAGACGGTTTACTTACTGTCGGCAATAACGTAAAGGGCGTTTCTTTAAAAAACCCTAACCCTGATTTTAACGCATCTTCGAGTACCTATGTAAGTACCCCTATCGCTCCGCTCGATTATACCCAAGCGGCGGGCGTTTCGACGGACACGACAAAGGCTAACGCCGTCGGCGGTTCGTCAAACATCTTATACGGCATAGTCGGTCTCGATTACGCATACACCTACGCCACTATTGCCGATCCGTCTCTCACGATTGACGGTCTTGCCGGTCAAACGGGTACGGACGGCTTTGTCCTTATGCTCAACAACAAAAACTACACGGCTTACGGTTATAAGTCGAGTATACCGGTTCGCATAGAACGCGGCGAATATTACAAGATAAGTATTTCCGTCAAGACGGACGCTCTAAAAGCCGTCGCTTATGATGCCCAAAAAGAAGGTATCTACATGAAGAAGACCGACGGAACGTACGTTCTTCTCACATCGGCTTTTGTCGCGGGCGACAGACTTGCTATCGAGATAAAGGCGACAAGCTCACTTACATCGGCTTCTACCGTTCTCAAATATCTCGACGTCATAGACAGTGACGGCGTGCTTATACCTTATACAACCCAATCTCTGGCAACCGCCATTCTCAAACTTTTCTCTCCGAGCCAATCCAATATCAAAAATTGGCTGATAGGCAGCGACCCTCTTTTAGATGAAAACGATGTCAACAACGTCATGACCGACGAGCAAAGAACCGACGCTTTATCCGTCCTTTTGTACGATTTGAAGGTTCTTTTGGACGCTCAAAACGGCGATTTGACGGCTCTGTTAGAAAGCCTTGCCGGTGACTCCGACTATGAGTATCTCACTGCTGACACTGCGGAAGCAAAAGCTCTTCAACTGCTTTTAAAGCAATTCGGAGAATCGGTAGACACCGCCGATAAATTCGTTCCCGAAAACTACTCTACTATCGGACTTTACCGTTCGTCCGACGCTACGACGTCCCATACGAGTATCGTCGATTACAGATACGACGGAGATAATGTCAACAGATATACAAAAATAGAAAGTGATATCGACGACGCTTTCTTACTTGCCAATCCCGACTTAAAAATAGGCGGAACGGTCAAGCTCACAAGCGGTTCGCGAACCATAGAGATAGTCGGTATCAACACGGCGATTATCGCCGACGGCTTAAAAAGCTCCGACGGCTACTTTGAATACTCCTTCTATATCAAGGCAAATCAATTTAACTACACCGATTTGACCGTACAAATATCGCTCGGAGAAGGCGGACTCGCCGACTTCCAAACTCACGTTTCGGGCTTTATGTTTGTCGACTCTCTAAAAGTCCTTACCATCGACGAAGCCGCTTTTATTACGGCAGGCGGCGCTTCGGCTTTACAAGACGATAAGGTTACTGCGGTAAACGACGACGTATTTGCCGACGTTTCATCCGATTTTGACGCTAACATGATAGCCGATTGGTCTTTTGCCGGCACGGGACAGCCTGACGGTTGGCACTACGGACAGCCGGGCGACACGACGGGCGGCTACGGCTTTAACGACAATTATGCCACGTCTTACTATCCGCAGACAAGCGGAGTCGTTGCCGGTATACTCGATACGGCGGCATGGCCTACGGATTCCGGCGCAAACCCTAATCTCCCTTACGAGATAGCGTCATATTCAAAGATATTGTATATCAACGCTACAAATCCGGCTATTTACAAATACACGCCCGTCCAAAACTCAAACTCGGCAGTCCTTGCTACCGCTTCAAAACCGGAGCTGGGCGAATTTGAAATACTGCCTTATAGCTATTACAGATTGTCCGTATGGGTAAAGACATCGGATATCCCTGCAAATTCTACCGCCGGACTCAACTTCTACCTTGCCACCTACGAAAAAGATGACGAAGGCGAATACACAAGAAGCGACGGCAACAAATATATCCGTACCGACGTAGCCAAGCTCGAAAACATCGTCACGGCGGAAGACACCTTCGAGAACCGCACAAACGGTTGGGTTGAAGTAGTGTTTTATGTCTCGGGAAACAACGTCGAATCTAAGTATTTTGACTTTGAAATCACCTTTGGAAGCGGAACGGATACCGAAACCCTTGCTCTCGGCAACGCGTATATCGCCTATCCGAATATGTACAAGATATCCTACAAGGACTACAACGCCGCTACAACGTCGACAAACATACAAAAATACTCCTTTGCCGCCGAGACCTACCCTGCGACATCGGACAACACCGTGACAAACGGTCACTTTGACCTAATCGACATGGAAAACTCCAAGATAGACCAATACGGAAAGCTCGAAACGCTCGGTATTCCTTCTTCGTGGACCTTCCAGGACGGCAAGGTTCAAGGCACTATGACAAACGAAACCATAACAAAAAACGACGTTCTGTCGGGCAAGCTCGACTTAAACGACGCCAATCTTATCAGATATATTGACGACGCTTTCGGTCTGTTCGGATTGTCGACTACCGAAAGAGCCGATGACGATTTGACGATAGCCAAAGCCTATTCGGTTATTTACGGCAATAACTATCCTTTCAATTCCAATTCGCTGCTGCTGATGTCAAACACAAAGCTCACCAATGCAGCACCCGGCGGCGTTTTCAACGCAAATTACAGCTACAAATCGCCGACGATATCGCTGTCTACAAATCAATACTACCGCATATCCGTTTGGGCGCGGCTTCTCGACGTGAGCGCGACGGCGTATATCCACCTTACAAGCACAAGCGCGATACCTTCAAATATATTCGGCGGAACGAATAAAACCGTCTTTAAGGTAGAAGGCACGGAATGGAAAGAATACGTTTTCTATGTCGAGGTCGGACAATCGAGTGTCAGCCTAAATCTCGAATTTTGGCTCGGCAACAAGGAAAAGACCGACTTCTCCGATGCGGGCGCGCTCTTTGACGCGGTAGAATCGAGAACGGTAAGCGACATCACCACCTACCCCGAAGACCTGCTCGCGGCTACGCTCTTTAACAACGTCACGGCTTATGTCGACCTTAAAGCCGAATACGATACTCTTTTTGCAGACCCGGGCGCAGACCCTGCCGACCTTGCGGAATTATCCGACAAAATAACCGAATTGCTTGACAAAATCTTCGAGCAAGACAAATTCTTTAAACAAAATACCGATAACGCTACCGACACATTAGTCGGTGCGATTTCCTTCATGACAGACAGCTTTGACACCTACAATACGGAGACCGACAATATTTACAATCAGGACAAGGACGAAGAAAAGGGCAAATCTCTCTACACCCCTACGGGCTGGAACGCCTCGAAGACCTTGGGCGAAGACGCCACGACAGTCGCCGGAATCGTCAATCTCGACGACGGCTCGGACATCAACCGCGTCTTAGAAGGCTTAGGCAACGACGACCCCGACCTGCTCCGCGAAATGCTGTGGAGCACAATGAGTCCTAACCTGCTCATCATCTACAACAAAGCCGACGACTCGGAGTTTGCTTACAGCTCAAACTCTAAGTCGCTCTCATCGAAGACGATATATCAGATAACCGTCTATGTCAAGCTGATAGAGCTAACCGTCGGCAAAGCGTCGGTATATCTCACGCTCGACACCGACAAAACGCTCATTTTTGACCTTGACAATGCCTTGATTAGCGGCTATTTTGACCCGAATCTCAACCTCACCGACGAAGAAAAAGTCGGATTAAACGGCTATGTGGGACTCACCTTCTATATCAATAACAATATGGATACAAGCCTTACCGACGTCAAGCTGACCGTCAAGCTCGGCACTATCGACGAGAACGGCGGAGCAAAGGGTCTTATCGCGGTAGATAACTTTACTATCAGAAAATATGCCGGAACAAGCGCCGACTTCAACGAATTGCTCGAAGCCTATGAAACCGCTTATACGGCAGCCGGAAAAGACATTTTTAGAGACGTATATGTAAAATTTGATACGGTAATCTTCTTGACAATCAACTCGCTGACAGACATCATTCCGCCTGACCCCCCTGTCGAACCTACACCGCCCGACCTGCTTTGGTTGGCTATCGCTTCGAGCGTAGTCGGCGGCATCATAGTCATAATCATTATCATCTACGTCTACCAGAGATACAAAGACAGAATAATCAAATTCTTAAACAGAAAGGTCTTTAAAGGCAGACTCGGAGCGCGCAAAGCTCCGTCCTACGACAAGCTGAGAGGTTCGGCTTCCCCGTCCGTCAACGAGACGAGAAAGGAATACGACAAATACAAGGACGATTGATTAAACGATTAAAAAAAACGGCGGCTTCAAAAACCGTCGTTTTTTTATGCCGTTTTCGCCCGAACGACGTATATATTCCCCAAAAAAAGCCGACCATTTTATAAGAACCGTCTTAATTGGACGGAAAAATAAAAAGGAAGGTACAACATCAATGAGAAACTACAAACAAGCTCTTTTAGACCCGACCGATTGCGTCTTGCTTGTCGTCGACCACCAACCACAAATGTATTTCGGCGTCGAAGAAAAATCGCGCTCGTGTATCATGAACGCGGTCAAGGGTCTGACCCGAGCCGCGTCGATATTTCAAGTCCCGACCGTTATGAGTACGGTCACGGCAAACACCTTTGCAGGCCCTATGTACGAAGAGATTTTAAATGTTTTTGCCGGACATCACCCTATCGACCGCACGGCTATCAACGCATGGGAAGACGTACGCGTCAAAAAAGCCGTAGCCGACACAAAGCGCAAAAAACTCATTATCGCCGGACTTTGGACGGAGGTCTGCGTCGCCCTGCCCGCTCTCTCCGCCATACAAGACGGCTACGAGGTCTATATAGTGACCGACGCTTGCGGCGGCGCGTCAAAGGAAGCGCACGACCAAGCAATCGCGCGTATGCTCCAAAAGGGGGCAACTCCTTTGACGTGGCAAGCCGTTCTGCTCGAATTTCAGCGCGATTGGGCGGACAAGACCACCTATGCCGCCGTCACCGCACTCTTAGAAGAATGCGGCGGAGCTTACGGTCTGGGGCTTTTGTACGCAAAATTTATCGCTCCGTCCAAAAGCGTTTAGACCTTACCGGCGCATAAAGCGATAAATTTTGAGCAAGCTAAACACCGCGTAAATGAGCGTTTACGCGGCGTTTTTTTATTCAACCGTTAATACATCTTGTCAGCCGCTTAGCTTTACGGCAAAAAAGACGCCGCATAAAATTTTATCTAATTTGCGTGGGGCTGCCTTAGTTTAATCAGTTTACGCCCAATAGGAAGCTGTGCCAACTCTTCGTCGGTAAAAAGCCCCGTGAAGAGCAATATCAGCATATATAAGACGACGGCGAAAGCGGCAGTGACGAAGAGTTTCAGATACATATTTGCTATGACGTTTTTTGTAAATAAAATAAACAACGCCATAAACGCGCCCGACACAACGGTCTTAATTCCGGCGTACATGATTTTTTTGTTAAAACCGATTAGGCGGTACAACGATACAAAATTCAATACGGCGGCGGTACAATACGCCGTCGTGGTCGCTATCGCCGCCCCCGTTATCCCCATAGCCTTTATAAGGACGATATTCAAAATTATTTTGATTATCATAGCCGCGCCGAGATTCCTTATCGGCAGCATCTGCCTGTCGAGTGCCTGCAAAAGGGCGGTCAGTATCTGCATAGCGGCGAGAAAAATTATTCCCGCCGCCGATATTTGAAGCAGCCGCGCCGCCGCCGCCGATTCGTACGCGTCGAAATTCGGGTACAGCAAGCCCATTATCTCCCCCGAAAAGGCTATAAAAAGTATCGCCGCCGGAATGCCTATAAAAAAAGCCGTCTTGATAGCAAAATTACTCTTGCCCAAGATTTCTTTGAGATTCCTTTCGGATTTTTTGCGGCTCACCACCGGGATAATGACTATCGCAAGCGAAATTGTGATGACGACGGGAAAATTTATCAGCGAGCTGACGGGCCCCGTGAGAATGCCGTACAGCGACGTCGATATATTGAGCGCAAAGCCCGCCTTATTGAGAATATTTACCACCAAAAAGCTGTCGACAAACTGCGTGAGCGGCATCAATACGCCCCCTATCGTTATCGGTACGGAATATTTTGCGACCTTTTTGAAATCGTTTTTTAGTTCTTTGAGATTGACGGCAATTTTGAGATTGCCGCCGTTCCTTAAAAAAGAAATATACAGATAGATTGCCGCCGCAAGCTCCGATATCAGGACGCCGAGTATAGCCCCGACCGCGCCGTACATCGGACCTTTTTTGACCATGACGGCGGCTAAGGTCAGACCTGCGCCGAGCTTGACTATTTGTTCGGCTATCTGCGACAACGCCGTAGGCGTCATATTGAGCTGCCCCTGAAACCAGCCGCGCATGACCGCGATAATACTCACAAAAAAAATCGCCGGAGCAATGACGATATAGCCGAGATATACGCCGCCGTTGCCCTGAATCTTGGCTATCGGCGACGCAAACAGCACCATAACCGCTGCAAAGACAAGCCCCGTCACCCCCATAAGACCGAGCGTACTGCCCGTCAGCCGTCCGGCATCGCCGCCGTCGGTCTTAGATTCGGCAATGAGCTTGGAGAGCGCGGTCGGCAAACCGCCCGTCGAAGACGTCAAAAAAAGCGCGTAAACGGAGAAGACCGTCTGATACATACCTATGCCCTCCGCGCCGATGACATTGGTCAGCGGTATTCGGTACAGCGCGCCGATAAATTTTGTCACTATCCCCGCAAAAGCGAGAATTGATGCCCCTTTAAAAAAATCCTGTTGTTTCATTCGTCCACCCGAAAAAAATTTACATAACGCAAGGTTATGTAAATCTTTCGGTATGCCGCCGCTCAAAATTCTAATGATTTTTTGACTTAAAATACCGCGAAAAGGTAAAAATTAAAAGCCGTCTAAGCCTGATATGACAGAAACAAAGCCGCCGCGTCGCACAGCTTCAAATCGGCTGCGTCCGTCCTGTTCCTATTAGTTATCATTATCACCGCTCCCAAAATATCGCCGCGTGCCAAAATCGGTACTATGACCTGCCCTTTATAATCCGCCGTTTCTTCGCCCGTCAGAGATATGACGTCGCCGCCGTTCAGGACGGCAGGCTTTCGCAGACTCATCAAGCGTTCGAGCTTTCCGGCAAGCGGCTTGTCGGTATATGTATTTTTTTTGTCTCCGGCAACGGCAATGACGGTATCCTTATCGCAAACCATGACGATATTGCCCGACGTTTCAAATAAGGCTTCCGAATATTCGCCCGCAAATTCTTTGAGCCTTTTTATCGGTGAAAATTTCCTGAAAATCAGGTCGTCCTGATTATCGGTAAATATTTCCAGCTCTTCCCCTTCTCTTAGGTGCATGGTGCGCCGCAATTCCTTCGGGATAACTACCCTGCCCAATTCGTCTATTCTTCTGACAATACCCGTCGCTTTCATTACTCAAAATTCTCCTTGCTGAATGATTGTGTAACAGTAGTATTTGACAAGCTCGGCTCTTTATGCAAAAAATATTATCTTTATTTTTCAATTATGTGTATAATGTTCTTATGACGCCGAAGCGCACGGTATTTTCTTGACCGAATGCCGCCTTTTATTTTTGCAATCCGTATGCAAAAAAATCCCGACGGCTTTTCCGCGCTTCCGCCAAAATCCTAATACAAAGGGTAAATAAACTTATGTGGGCTGTAATGCTGGATATGCTTATCGAACTGATGACAAAAGACAAGCTGACGACAAAATATTTTTCTCAAAAACACGAGAAATCTCAAAGAACCATTATGCGCTATCTCGACAAAATGCGCGACAACAAGATACCCCTTTTGACCGTCCGAGGCCGCGACGGCGGCTTTATGCTGTCAAATTCCGTCGACATAAAACAAATCTTCTTCTCCGACGACGAAATCTCCGGCATCGTCGCTTCCGTCCGTACCTGCCTGCCGCCGAATCAAGCTTCAATTATCGAAAACAAATTGTCGCTTTTGAGCAAAAAAAATAAGGATACGGCGGATTAGGCTTTTTTTAAAGATTACACGGGTTTATTCGTCAAGGCAAAAATAATGATAATTAAAAAAATAAAAGAGAGTATTTGATTTACTCTCTTTTTTATTGTCCGTATTTTTTGATAAAGTCCGCCGGTTTTATGATTTCAAGTCCGTCGTATGTACGGTCAAAAAAATCGTTGTCGCCGGTGATAAGGATATCGGCGCGGACGGCAATTGCGTCGGATATAATGATTATGTCGTTAGGGTCTCGGATTTGTATCGTTGTATCGATTCCTTCATTAGATGTAAAATGATGTTCAAATTTTGCAAGAGAAAGAAATTTTTCAAAATCAGGTAATTTTTCGGGTTTCTTTATTTCTATAACTTTTCTTACTTCGTTCAAGATGTTGTTTGTCAAAATTAGAGTATGGTCATCGATTACGATTCTCATTAGTTCGGTTATTTTCGCGCCTTTAAAAACGGTAGCCGACAGTAGAACGTTTGAATCTATTATAATTCTCATTTCTTTGCCCGAACCTCTTTGATTAAGTTTACAACGTCTTCTTCGGTTTTTAATCCGAGTTCTTCCGCTACGCCGTCAAAAGCTTCTTGAAGCTCTAATAAAGCAATCATGCTCTGACTTCCCAAAACGATTTTATTCCCGTTCTGAAAAAAAGCTATATTTTCATTGTCTTTGAGTTTCAATGTTTTTCTTATGTTGAGCGGTAGCTTGATTTGGTCGTCGGATATTATTTTAGCCGTTTGCATAATGATGTCCTCCTTTATATAGTATTAACAGTTTAACAGAATTTTTACCGTTTGGCAAGCGGGTATTGACAAAAAAATCAAAGCCGCAAAAATCTTTGCGCACCGCACAAAAAGTATGATATAATATTCTCAAAGAATTAAATAAAACCGCACGGGAGACACACTATGAAAAAAGAACTTCTCGCAAAAAAAGTTTACGAAACGGCGCACATCACAGGAACGTTTACGCTCAGGTCGGGTCAGATATCCAACGAATATTTTGACAAATATCTCTTTGAAGCAGACCCGTCGCTCCTGTCCGAGATAGCCGAACATATGAAGCTTCTTATCCCTGCCGCGTCACAGGTATTAGCCGGACTCGAAACGGGCGGAATCCCTGTCGCGACCGTATTATCCCAAAAGACGGGAATCCCGACCGCCTTTGTGCGCAAAAAAGCCAAGGAATACGGAACGTGTAAGCTCGCCGAAGGCGCGGACATAGAGAATAAAACTCTCTGCGTGATAGAAGACGTCGTCACCACCGGCGGACAAATCATCGAAAGCGTCAGAGAACTGCGCTCACGCGGCGCAATCGTCGAGAACGTCCTTTGCGTCATTCTCCGCAACACCGACGCCTACCAAATCATGCAAAGCGCGGGGCTTACTCTCACCCCCCTTTTTACCATGAAAAAAGAAAACGGCGTCAGCCGTTTGGAGTAAATAGCTAAACGCGCTAAGAAAATACTTTTTGCTTATATACAATCACGGGCGGATATGGAATCCGCCCCTACAACGTCAATCCATGTTTTGGTTATGGAACAAAACGGGCAGATATGGAATCCGCCCCGCCTGCGTTCAATTATAGGCTAATGAAACTCTTTTTGTTATATACAATCCCCTTTCTAATTGTTTGGAATAGCCCACCGCACTAAGGCTATACCGCGCAATGCCTATATTACCTGTTTTCGTACATATCGGCAATGCTAATACACCCTCCAAAAAAAACATGACCGTCTTTTTTACTTTAAAGACGGTCTGTTTCTTTATACAAATTAAGCGGTCAATTATAACATTTTTAAAAAATTTTCGGGCGTTAGCGGAATGATTTTAGAATTTTTAAAATGAGCGATATCTCTTGTGATTATGTAATCGGCTTTTGCTCTTTTTGCCGCCAAAAATTGCAAGGCGTCTTCAAAATCGGCGATATCCAAAGACAACGCTCCCGATATGTCCTTTTGAGTCAAGTCTATGATTTCAAAGATTTTTGCCAAGCTTTGTACCGCGCTTGACAATATTTCTTTGGAAACGTATTTTTTGCAAATGTACATTATATTCGCTATGCTAAGCGCCGAGATATTTCCCTTGTGGATTTCTGCTTCGCATTGCCTTAGGATTTGCGCCGACGCTTCAAAAAAACCGCTTCTTTTGGCTATCACGTCTATAAGTACGTTTGTATCGACAAAAATATTCATAGTCAAACACCGTATTTTTCTTCAAAATACTTGCTTTTCTCCGCCGACGCGTCGATTTGCTCCGGCAATATCCCGATAAGCGAATCCGTCAAAAAAGTCGCGGCTTTGCCCGCCCCTATAAGTCTGGCGACTTCCTTTCCGTTCCTTGTAATGACTATATCCTCGTCCGCCGCTTTTTGCAAAAACCTGCCGACATTATTTTGAAACTCCGTAGAATTAACCGTCATAAAAATTCGCCCCCTAATATTAGCTAATATTAGTATATGTTATTTTAGCTAATTTGTCAAGGATTTTTATTTGGATTTTAAATTTATCAGTTTAAATCATCTATGTCGGATAGCCATTCTTCAAAGGGGGTTGAGATGTTTAGTTTTTTGTATACCTTTTTCTTTTCATTTCGCTTTTCTATATTATAACACACTCTTATTCCCTTTTCAAGACCCTTTCACATTTGTTTTACACTTTTTTACCCTGCAAATAAAAAAAATCGGGAAAAGAAACTTTTCCCGATAAATTATTATCTAATCCTTTTTATTTAACCTTCTCAAATACTTTCTATACAAGTCCTTGCGGTTTTTCTTTGTGACGATGAGCTGTTGTTCGCGGCGGTAGGCGGCGATGTCCTTGTGATTGCCGTTCAGGAGTACTTCGGGTACGGACAGGCTCTCAAAAACTCTCGGGCGCGTATAATGCGGATATTCGAGCAAGCCGTCGGAGAAGGATTCCTCGTCCAAAGACTCGATACTGCCGAGAACGCCGGGTATATAGCGCGCTACGGCGTTTATCAGGACGAGTGCCGGCAGCTCGCCGCCGGTCAGGATATAGTCGCCGACGGATATTTCTTCGTCGACGTCGAGGTCGATTATGCGCTGGTCTATTCCCTCATAATTTCCGCACAGTATTAGCAGGTCGCCGCCCTGCGACAGGGCTTTTACCTTGTCTTGGTTTAGGACCGTGCCGCGAGGCGACATATATATTCTGCGGCTCTTATGCTCCGGGTCGATATGCCGTATAGCGTCGTGCGCCGGCTGAGCCGTCATGACCATTCCCGCACCGCCGCCAAAGGGCGCGTCGTCGCATTTTTTGTGCTTATCCGCCGAAAAATCTCTGATATCGTGTACGGCGACATCAAAGATTTTTTCTTTTAAGGCATTGCCTATAATGCCGCTTTTTAAAAGACCGAATTGCTCGGTAAATATCGTCAATACGTCTATCTTCATCTATCTACATCAATCTTCCTGTTTGTCTAATAAAAACAGCTTATTCTCCGCTCGGTAAATACCTTCGATATGTCCGTCTGCGTCAATATTTCTTATTTATCGTTATAAACTGCCGTTTCGTTAAACCTTTTTTCGTCCAACAGAATGAGCTTGTTTTCCGTATCGACCTTTTTTAAAAGGTCTTTGAGCGCGGGGAACATTATCTCTTTGCCGCCGTCCTTGACGACATAGACGTCCGCCGCACCGTTCTGCAATACGTCCGCAAGCTCTCCGATACGGGTTTCTCCGGCGTATACGCCGCAGCCTATAAGGTCGCTTATATAATGAACGCCGGCAGGAAGCTTCATTCGGTCTTTCTCGTCTATTTCGACGGTTTTGTTTCTAAAAAGTCCGGCGGCGTCCGCATTGTCTATTCCGCCGAGCTTGACAATGACATAACCGTTAGCGGGCTTAGCGTATTCCGCCTTGTAAGCCTTGCCGTCTACATAAAGCTCTTTGAGCTTCTTAAATATCGCCGCATCGTAGGTTTCGGGCAGAACCTTCAATTCGCCTTTCAGCCCGTGCGGCTTAGAAATATAGCCTATTGAAATGCGCATTTATACTATTCCTCTGACGGATTTGCCGCTTCGGCTTGCTCCGCTTCTGCGGCTTGCTCCGTTTCTGCGGCTTGCACTGCGTCTTCCGTTACCGCCGACGGTTCGGATTGCTCCGTTTCTACGGCTTGCTCCGCTTGGTTCACTGCGTCCCGTATCGCGTCCGTTTGGACTTCCTGTTCGGTTTGCGGCGTTTGCACGGCTTTGTCCGTATCTACCGCTTCCTTTTTTTCTTTTATGACGATGTTGTATCTCTTTTGCTGCTTTGCCGCCGCCGCTTTGATAACGGTGCGGATAGCTTGGGCAATTCTGCCCTGCTTGCCTATAATCTTACCGATTTCGGATTTTTTCATGTAAATCTCCATGTTGACCATATTCGCGCCCTTTTCGGTCTCGATTACGGTAACGTCGTCGGTGTCGGCAAGTTCTTTTACCAAAAATTTTACTAAATCCTGCATTTTATCCCCCGCTTACTTATTTTGCGTCGTTTTGTTCGGACACCGGAGCTTTGCTTCTCTCTATCAGACCGGCGTCTTTAAATAGTCTCCTGACCGTATCGGTCGGCTGTGCGCCGCTTTCCAACCATTTTTTTGCCGTGTCCGCGTCGATTTTGACAAGGGTCGGCTCTTTGGTCGGGTCATAATAACCGATTTGTTCGATATACTGACCGTCTCTCGCCTTTCTGCTGTCCGTAGCCACAATACGGTAAAAAGGAGCTTTTTTTGCACCCATTCTTGTCAATCTGATTTTTACTGCCATTATTATATTCCTCCGAAGAATTTATTTTTATTATAAATAATTTATTATAATCTGATTTTTAAAAGCGGTTTTACCGAATCTTACATCCCAAAGGGCATCTTCATAAACTTTTTGTTGCCCTTGCCGCTCATTTGTTTCATCATGTTTTTCATCATTTCGTATTGTTTAAGGAGCTTGTTGACGTCCTGAATACTCGTGCCGCTTCCGTTGGCTATACGTTTTTTTTGAGAGCCTTTGATAAGGTCGGGATTTAAGCGTTCTTTTTTTGTCATGGACAATATCATGGCTTTTGTCAGTACAAGCTGTTTTTCGCTGAAACTCTCGTCAAAATTTTTCATCTGTGCGCCTGCCGGGAGCATAGCGAGTATGTCCTTCATGCTTCCCATTTTTTTGAGCGAATTTAATTGCAAGAGATAGTCGTTGAAGTCAAAGCTTTTTTCTTTGAGTCTTTTTTCGAGTTTTTGGGTCTCTTCCGCGCTGAAAGCTTGTTCGGCTTTTTCGATAAGGGACAATACGTCGCCCATGCCGAGTATGCGCGAAGCCATTCTGTCGGGATAAAACGGCTCTATATCGCCCATTTTTTCCCCGATACCCGTAAATTTTATCGGCTTTCCCGTCACTGCGCGTATCGACAATGCCGCCCCGCCGCGTGTGTCGCCGTCCAACTTCGTCAAAATTACGCCCGAAATATCAAGCTGCTTGTTAAAGCTGTCCGAAACGGTCACGGCGTCTTGACCCGTCATGCTGTCTACTACCAAAAGGATTTCCGACGGACGCACGGCGCGTTTGATATCCTTTAATTCGCCCATCAACGCTTCGTCGATATGCAGCCGTCCCGCCGTATCTATGATAATCGTATCGAGCCCCTTTGCCTCTGCGTGTTTTACAGCCTCTTGCGCTATCCGTATCGGCGCAATCTGACCCATGGTAAAGACTTCGGTCTGTGCGCGTTCGCCCACAATCTGCAGCTGTTTGATAGCCGCGGGACGATAGATGTCGCACGCGACTAAGAGGACGCCCTTGCCTTGCTTTTTGAGCATGGCGGCAAGCTTTCCGCACATTGTGGTCTTTCCCGCGCCTTGCAGTCCGCACATCATGTATATCGTCGGCGGTTTGTCGTTTACCGTGAGCTTTGAGCCTTTTGTCCCCATAAGCTCGACCAACTCGTCATTGACTATCTTGATAATCTGTTGAGCGGGGGTCAAGCTCTTGAGGATCTCCTCGCCGACCGCCTTTTCGGTGGTACGGTTGATAAAATCCTTGACGACGCCGAAGTTGACGTCAGCCTCCAAAAGGGCAATCCTCACTTCGCGCATAACCTGCTTGATTTCAAGCTCGGTCAGCTTGCCCTTGTTTTTCATCTTTGAGAATATATGGTTGAGCCGTTCGCTCAGTCCCGCAAATAAAGCCATAATTACCTCTTTTTTATAACTATCCGATCAAAAGATCGGTGTCATTCAGTACAGCAGTTCTTCGATTTCTTTTAATCGTTCCGCAAATGATTCATTATCCGCACTCTTTAATTCGTCAAGCTTTTCCCCGATAGACTTACGCTTTGATAAAAAGCCTAAAGCCTCCTCTATCCGCAAAAGCTCCTTTTCGCCTCTGACGATCGCGTCGCGCACCGCTTGCCGTGACACCCCAAAGAGATCGCTGATCTCAAAAAGGGACATATCACAGTCATAGTAGAGCCGCAGAAACTCCCTCTGCCGTTCGGTCAAAATCCCGCCGTACAGCCCGTTTAGCTCCCCGATCTCCAAATTTTTTACATAACTCATAACACGCGTACACCGTTACAAAATTTTTATCCGTCGGTCTTTATCCCCCGTAGCATTCCCTTGTAAATTAAACAACTTATCAAGTGAACCGACTGAAATTTAAACAACCTTAGAATTAAAAAAAACACTGTAAAGGCTTTAACCTTTACAGCATTATAAACTATCTAAAAAAAATTGTCAAGCGTTTTTTAGACGTGATCACAAAAATCTCATCGGAACGATATAATTTTTTTCGTCCAAATAACGCAAATCATCTGCAAACGATACTACCGCCCCGCTTCCGCGTTTATAGCCTACGATTTCGTCAAGTTTTTTAAACGCCGATATATCACCCGAATTTGCATGACCTGTCTTTTTTATTTCTATAGGGTACAACGTACCGTTTTCTTCAATAATCAAATCAATCTCATTCTTATCCTTATCCCGATAAAAATAAATCGGCGGGCGGCTGATTCCCGCGTTATAATAGCTCTTTATAATCTCACTAACCACAAAAGTTTCAAGCAATGCTCCGCTCATCGCGCCATTCTGCGCTTGCTCCTCCGTATACCAGCGAGTAAGATGACAAACAAGTCCGGTGTCCATAAAATACAGCTTAGGCGTTTTTACCGCTCGATTGAGGATGTTATTAAAATATGGTTCTAAAATATATACGATTCCACTTGTGACGAGGATAGACATCCAACGCTTCACCGTACTCAAGGAAACACCGACCTCGTTTGCAATGTTTTCATAATTTACGAGATTTCCCGTATGCGCGGCGGCTACCGTCAAAAATTTTAAAAATTGCAGCTCATCGCTTACTTGTGTCAAATCTTTAACGTCACGAGAAATATAAGTACTTAGATACGAGGTGTAAAAATCCGTAGCCGATACCGATTTATCTTGCATCAGCGGCATACCGCCACGCACAATCATATTCCAAATGTGCCAATAAGAATCAGCCTCTTTGTTGATGCTTCGGTTTCTTAAAAATTCCTCCGTCGGAAGAAAAGGCTTATCACAATCATCACCGTTCACCTCACGCAAGCTAAGCCCTTGCATATTGATAACACCCACGCGCCCCGCCAAAGATTCAGAAACGTTTTTCATCAAATGAAATGCTTGTGACCCCGTCATAAAAAACTCGCCGCGCTTTTGTTCCGTATCCGCGATTTGTTTTATCTCGGAGAATAAGTTCGGCGCATATTGAATCTCATCCACTATAACGGGCGGATAAAACTCTTTAAAAAACAACTCTTGCCGCTCTCTTGCCGTCAACAGACTTTGGCGGTTGTCAAGCGTCACATAACGAACCGAATCCTTTAACATGGTTTTTAAAACCGTTGTTTTTCCGACTTGACGCGGACCCGTCACCAATACCGCCGGAAAGGTTTTAGCCATTCTGCGTATCGTACTTTCTATATGTCTGTGAATGTATTTCATAAAAAACCTCGACTAATCTGTCATGCAATAACATTATAGTCGAAGTTTGTCGTCTTGTCAAGCCTTTTTATGGGTGGGTTTTGTAAAAGAATCCAAAACGTCAGCCCCTTTCATTCAACGGTAATATTTCTATGCCGCCCTTATAACCGCTTTTTCTCACCAAATCGGCAACGGCTTCGGAATGAACGTATATGGTTTTTAAATTATCACATTGATAAAAAGCATAATCCCCTATTATTTGAACCGTGTTTGGTAACTCTATTTTTTGCAAACAACTACACCACTCAAATGCACCTTCCTCTATCGTTTGCAACATGTCCGATAACTTGATTTCTTGCAAACTACTACAATCACTAAACGAAGAATTCCCTATTGTTCGAACCTTGTTAGGTAACTCTATTTTTTGTAAACCACTGCAATCACTAAACGCACGATTCCCTATCGTTTGAAGCGTATTCGGTAATTTTATTTCTTTCAAACCCTTACACTCCGAAAACGCAAAATTTCCTATTGTTTGAACCATATTCGGTAGCTCTATTTCTTTTAACCCGCTACAACCACAAAACGCTGAATCACTTATCGTTTGTAACGTGTCCGATAACTTGATTTCTTTTAAATCTCTACAACGATAAAACGCATCTTCGCATATCGACTGAACTGTGTTCGGTACCGTAAAGTTCTCTTGCCTCTTATTTAAATATCTAATGAGCTTTGTTTTATCTTTGTTATAAAATACACCGTCCTCTTTGTAATATATACAACCCGTTTTGCTTTCATATATCCTTTCCAAGCTATAGCAACCATAAATTGATTTCGCTATTTTTTTAAGAGAAAGCGATGACTTTATTTCTTTCAATTCACTACAACCCAAAAACGCATCATATCCTATCGTTTTAACCGTATTTGGTAACTCTATTGTGTGCAACCCACTACAACCCATAAATGCAGAATCCCCTATCGTTTGCACTGTATTCGATAACTCCATTTTTTGCAAACCTCTACAATTCAAAAACGCAGAAACCCCTATCGTTTGCACTGCTGTGTCCGCTAAATTTATTTCTTTCAAGTCGCTACACCCCTCAAACGCATCATCCTTTATTGTTTGAACCGTATTAGGTAACTTTATTTTTTGCAAACTGCTACAACCACAAAACGCCCCATGCCATATCGTTTTAACCATATTCGGCATTGTAAAAACTTCTATCCCTAATCCTCCACAAAACTTAATAAGCGTCTTAAAATCCGAAGAGTATAAATGATAGTCCTTTATTGCAACGGATTTATTCTTTGGGTCTACTATGATCTTTTTGCAATATCCTGAAAATATGTATGCCTCTTCTTTTTTAAAATCTTTTGAGATAAAAATATATGTGTGTTTAAGAGAACCCATTCCAAAAAACGATATCTCTCCTATGTTTAATTCTGCTTTACGATCTGCAAGTTTTTTTTCTGTGCCTCTAACATCTATCTCTTGATCCTCGCTCCGTGTATAAGGAAACCTCTCATCTCCCTCGTCCATATCGTCCGAATAATATTCAAAAATCTCACCGCATAAAATCCTCGCCATTTCTATTTCTTCATCGGTGCGGCTTTTCTTTAAACTCTCAAAAGCGGAAACTACGCCCGAGTACATTCTATACACGGGTACATAAAAAAACATTTCCTTATACGGGTTCTCTTTTCCCTCTATCGCTCTTATCAAGAGGGATTTTGTCAAGGACGCAAAAGCCGCTTTTCTATTATTCGCCGTCTTGACCGCTACTCCACAAAACCAATCATATTGACTTCTATTGTTCCAATCATACTCAATCTCCGTCGCCCCCAACAACCTATCAAACAAATACCCTATAATGTTTACCTCTTCGCCCGTACCGGTTCCGATTTTCGCCGTGTCTTTTTCTTCTATTTTGCTGTCGATATACAATATCAACATTTCTACTATAGCTTTCCAATATTCCGAGCCTTTGTATTGCGTAATAATTTCGTCTATTACGGCGTCGTCTATCGTGACTTTTTCAAGGATTTTTAAGCCTACCTTGACCGATTCTTTTTGACGCGCCGCACTGTAGAGGTGACATGCCGTGAAATACTCCTCAAAGGTTTGGTGTAAAAATCTATCGTCCGTGTATATCGAACAACGCTTGACGTATTCAAAAAACTTTTCCGTATAAGTCGCTAAAACTCTTTCGTCCTTTTCCTTTTTAAAGAGATAGCCCATATAGCCCTCTATCTCTTTTTTTACGTCCTTTGACGACAATCCTACCACCTTTGTTTTACCGTCTTTCGCCGCGGTTTCGGCGGTATAGAGAGTGTACGCGAGATTCTCTAAAATCTTGATTATCGTGTCTTTGTCCTTTAATTCGTCGGGCAACATATCAAACTTTTTGTCGTCCACCAACAGCTTTGCGCACTCGTTATATATATCGATTTTGTTTTCCGAAAGCGCACCGCCCGCACGGTAAATCTTGATGATTTGCGCAAGCAAAAAAGGACTTCTCGACAGCTCTATAAACTTTTTATCTTTTTCTTCCGCTTTCTTTAGCGCGCTCTTAAACTCTTCTTTTTT
>JAITOU010000015.1 GCA_031289755.1 Clostridiales bacterium | reverse complement strand
TAGGGGCGCCGCTTGCTGCGCCCGTTTTGCGCGAGTTTTCGATTGGTATATGATGTCACACAGGCACGCGCCCGTTTTGTATAGGCTTGCGGGCGCAGCAAGCGGCGCCCCTACAATATATAATGTAAATCTTAGACCGTTCAGAGTTCTGTAATGTCAATCTTAGACTGTACAAGCTGCATTCTTATTCTACCGATAACCCGATTTCCGCCGAGATGATTTCCGCTAAATTTTCGATGTTTTCTGCCGCTCTCAAAAGGATGTCGGAGTAATATTCCTCTTGTTCGGCTTTGACTATCTGTTTTTTTAACAATTCGAGTACGGCGAGAAAGGTATTGATGACTTCGAGCTTGGAATAATCGTCGTCGAATAGGTCAAAGAAACTCAGCGTTTCCTTTTCTTTGAGCAATTCCGATATATATATCACGCGGTTGGCGACGGTAAATCTTTCCTTTGTGATTTTTCGGGTCAGATTAGAGGTGTCGCGCCTCTCCGACCTGTGCAGGACGGCGGCAAAGGCGTCGATGAGCTTTTCGATAGAAAAGTTTTTGATGACGGTCTTGTAATCGTTCTCGTTGTAGTCCGGCTCTCTATAAAAAGCTCCCGTTATTTCGAGTTTTTTGAGCGTCTCGGAGGTCTCTTTAAAAAGCTTGTATTCCTGTAATTGCCTTATCAGCCAATCCTCGTCGTGCAGCTCTTCGCCGACCTTTTCTTTTTCGATTTTCGGCAAGAGCTTTTTGGATTTTATTTCGAGCAGCGTCGCCGCCATTTCGATAAAATCACTTACATAGTCAAGGTCGAGCGTACTCATTCCGGCGACGTATTCGATGTATTGGTTTGTTATTTCCGAAACAAAGATGTCCTTTATGTCGATTTTGGCTTCGCGGATAAGAGATAGCAAAAGGTCCAGCGGTCCCTCAAAGGCGTTCAGTCGGACCTCATAGCTATGCGATACGCCGAAGCCGTGCGCTTGCGCCGTTTCCGCATTACCGTTCAAGATTATTCCGCCGTCTTTTTCCATAAACACAAATACCGCTCCGTATACCGATAAAACCGTCTGTTTTTAAAGGTTGATTTTCTTTTGCAATCTATACCGTTTCACGGTGTCCGAATTACACGGGCATACCGAGCAATTTTGCAAGACTTGTTACGATAGTGGGCAAAATCCCCGAATAGTTGACGGCGAGTATGACGACCAAGGTCAAAAACGAGCCGCTCCGTCTGCAAAATTCCACATATTTGTTTCCGCTCTTTGCTAAGGATTCTACGATACGGAAGCCGTCCAAAGGATAAACGGGCAAAAGGTTAAAAATCATAAGCATAAGGTTTATCATTACGCTGTACATAGAGAGATAAACGACAAACTCAATCAATATCCAAATTATCTCATGGGTCGCTTCCGGAATAGAATCAATTTGGGCTGACAAAAACCAAAATATTCCGGCAAAAAACACTGCGAGTATGAGATTCATCACTATGCCGGCGATAGAAACGGTAAAAAGACCGCTTCTGAAATGCCTGAAATTGTTGCTGTTGACAGGCACGGGCTTTGCCCAGCCGAACCCGACGATAAGCAGACAGATTGTGCCTATCGGGTCTAAATGCTTCAACGGATTTAAGGACAGCCTTCCCATAAGAAACGCCGTATCGTCGCCGTTCAACTTCGCCACATAGCCGTGAGCGACTTCGTGGAGTATCAAAGCCGTCAAAAGCGCAAAAACATAAGCCACGAGATTCAACAATATGTCACGCGGCGCATATCCGCTGGAAAAAATTTTAAATATCATATCCTTTGTCCTCTATCTTTATATTGTTTTTTTGTTTATTTTAAAGTTTGCTTTTTGCCGTTCGTTTTTCAGATAAAATCGGGAATGTTGTGGTTTTTGACAAAATCCTCGTAGCTCTCAGGCTTGATGATATAATCGGATTTTCCGTCCTTTACCATGACGACGGGCGGAGTGAGATTGCCGTTGTAGTGGCTGCTCATGCTGTAATTGTAAGCTCCCGTCGAAAAAACCGCGACTATATCTCCCCTGACGGCTTTTTGCAAAGGTATATCTACGGCTATCATGTCGCCGCTTTCGCAGCATTTACCCGTGAGCGTCACCGTTTCGCCAAAAGGCTCTCCGGCTTTGTTTGCGACAATGGCGGAGTATTCCGAACGGTACAGAGCGTATCTCGGATTTTCAAACATACCGCCGTCTATCGCGTAATATTTTTTGATACCCTTTATGTCCTTGACCGTTCCGACCGTGTAGAGCGTTATGCCCGACTCGGCGATGAGCGACCTGCCCGGCTCGATTATGAGAAAGGGCTTTGGGATTTTCTTCTCGGCGACGTTGCGGTTGACGGCTTCGGCGATAAAATCGACGTATCCGGCATAATCTTCCGCCGTATAAAGCGGGTCTTTGTCGGTGTAATGCACGCCGAATCCTCCGCCGAGATTTAGCACGTCGGTCGTGATACCAAATTCGTCTCTGAGCTTGCAGATATAATCCGTCATGATGTGCGCCGCAAGTCCGAAAGCGTTTCTATCGAAGATTTGAGAGCCGATATGGCAGTGTATTCCCGAAAACCTTATGTTTTTGTAATCGAACAAACGCTTGATTGCCGTGTCGGCGTCGCCGGACTTTATCGAGAAGCCAAACTTGCTGTCCTCTCTCGCCGTCTGGACAAGGTGGTGAGTGTGGGCTTCCACGCCGGGATTGAGCCGCACGAGAACCTTTTGGATAACGCCGTATTTTTTTGCCGCATTGTCGATAATCTCAGGCTCGTCCGTGCTGTCTACGACGATATAGCCTATACCGTTCATGACGGCATAATCTATCTCATAATCCTGCTTGTTGTTGCCGTGCATGACGAGCTTCTCCGCCGCCATACCGCCTTTGAGAGCCGTGTACATTTCGCCCTTAGATACGACGTCGCTAAAAAGCCCCAAATCGGATATAAGCTTGTAGACGGCGGTCGCCGAAAAAGCCTTCGACGCGAATGCAACCGCGCCCTTGCCGTATTGCTTCCTAAGCGTTTCGCCGAACGCCGTCGCGACTTTTTTGATATACGCATAATCGAGCGCGTACAAAGGCGTGCCGTACTGCCGGCACAAATCGACCGTGTCGATACCGCCTATTTCTAAATGTCCCGCTCCGTTTATTTTTAAAGTATCTCTAAGATTCATAATCCCCTTTTCTCCGCCAACGGCAACGCCGTATATGCACCGACCGTTTATACAAAAATATTATATCATTTTTTTTCTTTTTAATCAACTTAATTAGCTAATAACAATTATTGTAATTTTTGGGGTTTATTCGGACGGGCAGATACGGAATCCGCCCGTACAATAGGAATAATCGATATATATCGATAATCAATCTTTTCTTTTTATATGACCGTCACCGTAGGGGCGACCGCTCCGGTCGCCCGTTTTAAATAGTTTTTTTCGTTTTATATCGTTTGACGTTGTAGGGGCGCCGCTTGCCGCGCCCGTTTT
>JAITOU010000038.1 GCA_031289755.1 Clostridiales bacterium | reverse complement strand
GAAGCAACGGAATTGAAAGACCGCAAGGGCAACGCGGTACAAATCGAAATAGGAATGCTCGCCGAAAGCCGTATCAAATACGACGAAACGACGTGGCTCAAATGGGCGATAGAGCAAATCGGCGTGAAATTCCGATAAGCGGAAAACGGGCGCGGCAAGCGGCGCCCCTACGAATACCGCCGAATTATCATTGAAAAAAACAATAAATAGGGGCAAGCAAAAGCAATAAATAAGGCAAAAAACCGATTAGGGGATACAGACACATTAGGCATTTGTCGATATGTGATTGTAGGGGCGTCGCTTGCCACGCCCGAAAACCGATTAGGGCATTGCAAAAAAATAAACGGAAAAGAATTAGGTACAATAGATGTCAAAATATAAATGCGTAAGACAGCACGATATAACGGACTGCGGAGCGGCGTGTATCGCGACCGTTTGTCTGCAATACGGTAAGGAAACGACGATAACCAAGCTTCGGGATATATCGGGAACGGATATCAAGGGAGTGACCGCGCTCGGTATCATAGATACGTTAGAGCGGCTCGGCTTTGAGGCTAAGGCGGGGCAGATGACGAGAGAGAGCTTCGATGAGAGATTTACCTTGCCGGTCATAGCCAATATCTTTACAAAGGAAGGTTTGAGCCACTTTGTCGTGGTACACAAGGTCAAGAAAGACAAAATGATTATCGCCGACCCGGCTAAGGGGCTAATAAAAGTCGGCAAGGACGAATTTTTTGAAGACTTCGGCGGCACTGCCGTGCTGTGCGCTCCTGCGTCGGATTTTGTCGCGGGAAAGACAAAGACGGGGGGAGTGTTTAACCGTTTTTTGAAGCTTCTGCTCGCGCAGAAGCCGCTTTTTGTCTATGCGATAATCGGAAGCGTCATACTGACCGCGCTCGGTATAGCAAGCAGTTTTTTTAACAAAATCCTTATGGACGAGATACTGCCTAACGGACTCAAAAATCAGCTGTTGATTTTTTGTATAGGCTTTGGGATAGTAGGAATGTTTAACGTACTTTTGAATGCGGCACGGCAGCATCTCTTGCTTCATTTGTCCTTAAAGATAGACATACCGCTAATGCTCGGATATTTTAAGCACATTTTTTCGCTCCCGATGAAGTTTTTCGGCACGCGCAGGACGGGGGATATACTGACGCGTTTTTCGGACGCCGGAACGATAAAGAGTATCTTTACGACAATCAGTCTTTCGCTCATCATCGACATCACCTTGGCGATAGTCAGCGGAATAATCCTGTACATAATGAACGCGACGCTCTTTGGGATAATCGCCGTCCTGACGCTCGTCAACGCCGTACTCGTGTACGTCTTTAAGCGACCGTACAAGGAACTGAATCTCAAAAACATGGAGAAACAAGCGGCTCTCAACAGTCAGATAATCGACAGCTTAAAGGGTATCGAAACGGTCAAGAGCTTCGGCGCGGAAGCCGAAACGCTCGAAAAGACGGAGAACAGATATATATCGGCACTGCGAGTCGGGTACAAGACGAGTGTGACGGGCAATATCCAGAGTACGATAGCCGGATTTTTTGGCAATGCCGGAAACATCATACTTATGGGAGTGGCGGCGTTGTCGGTCATGAAAGGCGACATAACGCTCGGAAGTATGTTTGCGTTTATGTCGCTGTCGGGGTACTTTATGGACCCGATAGGGCGGCTTGTCGGACTGCAAATGCAGATACAGGAAGCGAGTATCGCCATGAAGCGTATCAGCGAGCTGTACGACTTAGAACCCGAACAGCAGGGCGGTGCGGAGCTGATATCCGACTTCGAGATAAAGGGCGACATAAGGATAGACGGCGTGACCTTTCGCTACGGCAACCGCGCCCCCGTCCTAAAAGACGTCACGATAGACATCAGGAACGGCGAGAAGGTCGCCGTAGCAGGGACAAGCGGCGGCGGTAAGACGACGCTTGCCAAGCTGATACTCGGACTGTGGCTGCCGGAAGAAGGGAGTATCTCGGTAGGTGGCTACAACATAGAAGAGTTGGACAAAAAATCGCTCAGACGGAGAATAGCCTATGTACCCCAAAACGTCGAGCTGTTTAGCGGCACGATAGAAGAGAACGTCAAGGTCGGCAAGCCCGACGCAAGCTATGACGAGATAAAAGCGGCGTGCCTTAGAGCGGGCTGTGCGGACTTTATCGAGCGTCTGCCGATAAAATACGGAACGTATCTCGAAGAAGCCGGAGCGAATCTGTCGGGCGGCGAACGCCAGAGAATCGCCCTTGCGCGTGCGCTGATAAAGACGCCGCAGATACTTATACTCGACGAAGCGACAAGCAATCTCGACTTTGTAAGCGAAGCGGCAATCTATGACACGCTCTTTAATCTCGACTGCACTCTCGTCATCATCGCGCACCGTCTATCGACGATACGCCGCTGTGACAAGATAATCGTCATCGACAAAAACACCGTCGCCGAAACGGGAACGCACGACAGCCTTTTGACCCGAAACGGTATCTACAAAAAAATCTGGTCAAGCCAAACCGGCGACGATATCGCCCCGTCCAAAAAAACCGCAAAAAAAGAAGCGGCAAAGGAAATAAAGCTCTTGACGCAGGGTGACGAAATAAGCTATAACGAATAAGAGTCTGTAAAGCTTTTTACATTTTAAAGACGCCGCTCAAAACGGATAAAATTTGAGCCGTGTCTTTTTTTGACGCAAAAGCAAATTGTTTTTCCGATTTTTTTTATAATATCAAAATTTATGCAATAATTTTAAAATATTTATACAAGAATTTTCAAATATGACTGTACAATCGGTCTTTTTTGTGGTATAATCAAATAAATAGCGGTACATATTGTGTTTTGTGCCGGCAAGCGGTTGGGATTTTTTATTTTTTTATTCAATATATATTATTGAAAATTTATTTTACGGAGAGCAATCATTATGGCAGTTGTGTTTTGTGATACAAATTGCGAGCTTTGGTTCGACTTAGCCAAAGAACTCGGTCTACAAGTAATAAAGATGCCTTATACGTTAGACGGCGTCGAATATTATTACGATCTCGGTGAAAAAACCGATTTTAAGAAGTTTTACAGCGATGTAAAAAGCGGCAAAATGCCGTCCACTTCGGCACTCAACGCCGAAAACTATAAAGAATATTTTGAGCCTTACTTCCAAAAGGGCGAGGATATTCTGTATTTGTCATTTTCCGACAAGCTGTCCGCTACCTTTACCTTTATGGACCAAGCCGTCGCAGAGCTTAAAGAAAAATATCCCAACGTCAAATTTGTCAGATTTGACACAAAGGGCGTATCGATGACGGCGGGCTTTCAGGTTTATGCAGGCAAAAAGTTTTTTGACACCGGCAAGACCATCGAAGAAACCGTCGAATTTTTAAACGATTTTACCAAGCACGTCTGCGCGGAATTTGTCGTGGACGATTTGAGACATTTAAAAAGAGGCGGACGCATATCGGGCTTTACGGCGGCTATCGGCACGCTGTTAAATTTTAAACCTATATTGAGAGTCACCGAAGAAGGCACTTTGGTCAACAAGACGAAGGTCAACGGCAAGGCGAAGGCTATTAGCTATCTCGTCGAGCAGGTCAAGGAAAAAGCGTTAGACCTCGGTAAATATCCTATCGTCATCGTTCATGCCGATTGCGAGGACGAGGCACTCAAACTCAAAGAAAAGATAATACAAGAAACGGGCAACGACAAGCTGGACATTTGGGTTCAGATGGTCGGACCGGTCGTCGGTACGCATTGCGGGCCGGGAACGATTGCTTTGATTTTTTATGCGGTATCGAGATAAGTTATTCTGTCTTGCGGAGAAAAACTGATGATATACGAGGTTGATTTTTGGGGAACAAAACGCAAATTGCCGCTTTGTCCCGTAAACGGTGACTTATATATCGCCGCATTTAATATGCTCGGCGACAACGAGTTGACGGAGCTTTTGGCAGAAGAAGCTTACAAGAGAATAGAAAACATTGATTTTGACCTGATAGTGACCGCCGAATGCAAGGGCATAGCCTTTGCGCAGGGCGTATCGAGACTGCTTTTTGAACGCAAAGGACAGAGTTTCTTTGTCGTTGCGCGCAAAGGCTTTAAATTGTACATGAACGACCCGGTTTCCGTCGGCGTAAACTCTATTACTACCGAAAAGGAACAGAGATTGTGGCTTTCGGGCGACGAAGCCGATAAGCTTAAAGGCAAGAGAGTCATAATAGCCGACGACGTTATATCCACCGGCAATACCGTAGACGCCGTGCGCATTTTGCTTGAAAAAGCCGGCGCGGTGACGGTCGCCGAATTATGCGTCTTTGCCGAAGGCGCGGCAGTCAACAGAAAAGACATCATTTATTTAAAGGAGCTTCCGCTCTTTGACAAATGCGGAAAGCTTCTCGCGTAAGGCGGCTTGTCTTGTGACAAAATTTTTAAATTTTGACACGGTATGTTTTTTGCTTGTAAATGATTATATAATTATGATATAATGAAACGTAATTTTGTTTTTGCCGCCGTCAATCGGCGCGGAATAAATAAATTGAACAAAAAATAATTTCACAAATAAAAATTGGAGGTTTTTTCTTTTATGGATGCTACTACAAAAGCCGGCATCAATCTGCACGCCATTCTCCGCAATATTCAGGAATTATGCGATATCGACGAGACCGCTGCACAGGTTGTAAAGAATAAAAAAATCACGGTGAAATTTTCGGTCAAGGACTGCGAGCCTATGGCTCTCGCGTTTGACAGCGGTAAATGCGTATATTTGCGCGGCGAAGCTCTCAATGCGCCCGACGTCAAATTTAATTTGAAGCTGAAATTTTCCACACCTGAAAAATTTAATTTGCTGGTAGACGGCGGCAAGGTCATACCGGGCTTTAATTTACTCGGAATAGGTAATCTCGGTTTTATGCTAAAAGACTTCGGCGTCATGTCGGACAGATTGGCTTATTATCTCCAACCTAAGCCGGAGCTAAAAGACGAATTGTTAAAGGACAAGGCTTATTTTGAAGCCAATACCACGCTGCTTGCTTACACCGCCTTTCACGCATTGGCAGAAATCGGCAACAGCGACCATGTAGGTAAAGAAATCGCCCACAGGATTCCCGACGGCAAAATCAACGTGCTTGTCAAGGACGGCCCTGCGGTTACCATAATAGTCAAGGACGGACATATGACCGCAAAAATAGGACAAGACGCGGCACCGAGTGCAATAATGGAATTCGGCGACCTTGCGACGGTCAATGCGGTTTTGAACGGAAAGACGGACGTTTACAGCGCGATGGGTGCCGGACTCTTTAAGATAAGCGGACTGATAGTCATGCTTGACAATATGAGTAAGCTGCTTTCATTGGTCGCAAAATATTTAGGTTGATTGGGGGTACGGAATAATGGCAGATAAAACAAATTTATATACCAAGAGCAGACTATTGTATAACAGAGCCTTAAAGGTTTTGCCGACCGGAGTTTACGGTCATTTAGGTCCTTCTAACGGATGCGCTATCCCGGTAGACGCTTTTCCGATATTTTCTAACAAAGCAAAAGGACCGTATTTTTGGGACGTCGACGACAATAAGTTTATAGACTATATGTGCGCCTACGGTCCTAACATACTCGGCTACGGCGACGAAGACGTGGACAAGGCGGCTATCGCTCAAATCCGAAAGGGCAACTGCGTCACCATGCCGGACGAGGTGCTTGTAGATTTTGCAGAGCTTCTCACCGACACGGTCAAAAAGGATTGGGCGTTCTTTTGCAAAAACGGCGGCGACGTAACGGGGCTTGCTGTCATGACCGCGAGATATGCCACCGGCAGAAAAAAACTCGTTCTTGTTAAGGGGGGATATCACGGCGTCGCGCCTTGGACTCAAAAGGTCGGATATGCCGGAGTCTTAGAAGAGGAAGTATCAAATAACCTATACGTCCATTGGAACGACGTTCAAGAATTTGAAAACCTTATCAAGCAATACCCGGGACAGATAGCGGCTTTTATATCTACTCCGTATTATCATCCTACATTTGAAGACAATAAGCTTCCGGCTGAAAATTATTGGAAATCCATACGCGATATATGTACAAAGAACGGCATAGTCCTGATAATGGACGATATCCGCTGCGGTTTTAGATTAGACATCGAAGGCTCGGACGCGCATTACGGTATCAAAGCCGACCTTATAACATTCTGCAAAGCTATCGCAAACGGTTACAGCGTATCTGCACTTTGCGGCGTAGATTCACTTAAAGGGGCGGTATCGGACGTATTTTATACGGGGAGCTATTGGTTGTCGGCAGAGCCTTTTGCGGCAGGCATAGCCTGTATAAGCAAAATGAAAAAGGAAAACACCGTCGCCAAGCTGAGATTTATCGCAGACAAGCTTCATAAGGGTTTAAAGGAAGTCGCCCAAAAGAACGGACGCGAAATAGTCATCTCCGGCGAACCCGTTATGTGGTTTATGCGTCACACAAACGACGAAAATTTCTTTATGCACCAAGCGTGGGTAGCGGAATGCGTCAAGCGCGGCATATTCTTTACAAATCATCACAACCAATTTATCAATGCGGCGTTGACCGACGAGGATATAGCTAAAACACTCGACGTAGCCGACAGAGCCTACAAGGTTATAGCCGACAAATTTTAAGAATATTTAATAAGCTAAGAGAAAATTAAGATGGGTCTCTTAGCTTTTATTCTATATTATTTCTCACAATTTTTTATAAGGAGGACTTTTTATCACTATGGCACTAACAAAGCAAGAATGGATTAATCTTGAACAAAAAGCCGCCGAGCTGCGTGATTTGTGTATTGACACAGTCAATTGGGCCGGAAGCGGTCACTGGGGCGGAAGTTCCAGCGTTGCGGACATAATGACGCTTTTGTATTATAAGTATGCAAAATTCGACCCTAAGAGTCCCGACGACCCGGACAGAGACAGGGTAGTCGTCTCAAAAGGACACGCGGGCATATTGCTTGCTCCGCTCTTTTCGATGCTCGGTCTTATAGACCGTGAACAGCTCAAAACCTTTAACCTGACGGGAAGCAAGCTCGGTATCCACTTAGACAGCAATAAGGTACACGGCTTAGATTCTTCGACGGGTTCGCTCGGTCACGGTTCTTCGATAGCTCTCGGATTTGCGCTCGCGGGAGCGTTGCAGGGCAAGAGCTACAAGTCGTTTCTCGTTCTCGGCGACGGCGAATGCAATGAAGGCTCGGTTTGGGAAGCCGCTATGGCGACCTCGCATTTTGCCAAGAGAGGCGCGACAAATCTCATCACGATAGTAGACAGAAACCACAACATGATAGACGGAAACACCGAAGACGTTATGGCATTAGAGCCTTTTGCCGACAAATGGACGGCGTTCGGCTTCGAGACGATTACGGTAGACGGACACGACTTACCTAAGCTTGCGGAAGCTCTCGAAACGGCTTTGGCGGGCGGACCTAAACCATTCTGCATAATAGCCGACACAATAAAGGGCGTGGGAGTTTCTTTCTCGTCCGGCAATTACAAATGGCATTACGGCGCGTTGGACGAAGCAAAGTACAACACCGCCAAAAAGGATTTGGCTGAATACGCAAAAACGAGAATTGAAAGAGCAGAAAAGGAGGGTAAATAATTATGGCAGGCGGAATTACATTTACGGCGGTTGAGAGTACAAAACTCGCGCCGGCAGAAATATTCGGAAAAACAATAGCCGAGTTGGGAGCAAAAGACCCTAACATCGTCTGTTTGAGTCCGGACCTCGCTACTTCGACCAAAATGGGCGACTTTTTGAAGGTTTATCCGGAAAGATTTTTTAACGTAGGCATAGCCGAACAAAACATGATAGGAATAGCGGCAGGAATGGCAAAAGCCGGTCTTACGCCGTTTGCTTCGTGCTTTTCGGTCTTTGCGAGCCTTAGAGCTCTCGACCAGGTACATACCGATATATGCTATCAAAATCTCAACGTCAAAATTATCGGTACGCACGGCGGAACGTCCTTCGGTCAGGCAGGCTCGACTCATCACGCGATAGAGGACATAGGGGTCGTCAGACCGCTTGTCAATATGACCGTTATCGTACCGGCGGACGGCGCGGAGACGGCTAATGCGGTCAGAGCGGCGGCGGCTACTCCCGGACCTTTTTATATCCGTATCAATCGCGGTTTTGACAACGTTGTTTATAGCACACAAGACTACGGCTTCGAGGTCGGTAAGGCTGTCGAGATGAATCCGGGAACGGATATCACCATTATAGCCTGCGGTTCTTGCGTATATCAGGCGATACAAGCGGCAAAGGCTCTTGACTTTGACCAAAAGCTCAAAGTGAGAGTGCTGAATATGCACACAATTAAGCCTATCGACAAAGAGGCGATATTAAAAGCCGTCAAAGAAACGAGAAGAATTATCACGGTCGAGGATCACACCGTTATAGGCGGACTCGGCAGCGCGGTCGCGGAAGTCATCATCGAGAGCGGCAAGGCGTGCGCATTCAAAAAGCTTGGTTTGCAAGACAAATGGTCGCCGATAGGTCTGCATGAGGACCTTATGGCAATACACGAAATCGACGCCCAAGGTATAACTAAAAATGTTTTGGAGGTCATGAAAAAAGACTTCGAGCAGGATGAAGATTGGGGCGACGAGGTGTAATATGGCAGAAGAAGTAAAAATAACCCAAAGTGATTTGTATGCGGCGGGGATTTTCTTTTATTCCGCTATACCGCTTTTAAAGGTAATATGCGAAAGCGAACCGAAATACGGAGACCGTTTTAAGGGCAAAAGTTTCGTATTTCAAATAAGTGCCTTGTATCCCGAAGCGGAAGGCGGAAAAATGGCTTCCCATTTTGTAGTCGAGGACGGCAAGTGGACAACCGCCGTCGGCAAAATTCACGAAAATCCCGATTTGGAATTTGTATTTCCGAATCTCAAAAAGTTTATAATATTTTTCACGGGAAAGGGTATGCCTCTCCCCAAAATTCGCGGCTTGTCTAAGATAGGATTGCTTGTACCGATACTCATGGCTCTCTTGCGTATGGCGGGTCTTATGCAAAAAACGGACAAACCCGAAAAGTTAGCAGACCAGATTATGCTCTGCAAGCTCTATCTCTACCTGCTGCCGAGCGGTATTAGCCGCTTGAATAAGCTCGGTCATCCCGATGTAAAAACCGTGACCGACCCAAGTCCCGACCGCGCTTACGCGCTTGTCATCGAGGGCTATCCGGAGCTTCAATCGTGGGTCAGAATGAAAGCCGGCAAAACTATGTCGGGACGCGGCGAATATAAACGCTGCAAGCCTTTTCTTTCAATGAAATTTAAAGACCCTTCTCTCGCTCTCGATATCTTGATGTCAAAAGCCGATATGGTAGACTATATCGGTAACGGAAATCTTTTTGTCGACGGCGCACCGGAGTTCGGCGGTATAGTGGGTACGCTGATGTTTAAGGTGGCGTATTATGCGCAGGGGACTTACTTGGACATTGAGAAATAATGGCGTGGAATAACGGCGTATAGCGGCACATCTTGACAATTTTTTGAAAATTCCGCTCGGTTGCGTACATTTAAGTACGCGCGCTCGCGGAATTTCCAAAGAAATAGTCAATCTGCACCGCTCTCCGCCGTTATTCCTGCGGAGAGAAAGTTGAGTTTTTTATGGTCAATCTGCAATACTTTTTGCCGTTATTCTGCTTATGGTGTGTTGGATAAGTTAAATTCAATAATATAAAAGTGCTTCTTTTTTGAAGCACTTTTTATTTTGTATTCATATAAAATGTATTACGATAGAGTACTGCAATATATAGAATACTATACGGATTGCGATATTGTGTAATACTGTGTAAGGTGACGGCAATTAGACTATTTGCACTACTCTGCATTTTTGGCAGAGCGGATAGGTTGAAAGAAAGGGCGTTATACGTTCTTTCATGTTGTCAAAGGAGTTGCCGTAAAAATAGAGTGCGGTTTCGGTTGCGCCTTCCCAAAAGCTGTAATATTTGAAATCAGCTCCGATTAAACGGATTATCTCGGAAATCACAAGGTCGATATCGGAAGTTTTATAGACGTTTTCATCTAAGTCCGTTCCGTTCAAATAAATGCCTATGCCTTCTAAACTGCCAACGCTCCATTGGTCGTTGTCGGTTATGATAGAAGACCCTTTCGGCAAGCCGAAATCCATAAGCCGTATCAGCACGTCTTTAATTTCAACGGGGTTTTTGGTGAGATTTATTTCGATATCGCTTTCTAAGGGTTCGCCGTTTTGGGCAAGCAAAGTACCGCCGCCGTCTATCTCGCCCAAATTAACTTCTTTAAAAACCTTATCAAAAGTGTCTTCAAAAATTTCGGCTCTGCCGATTGCGTTAAATTTTGCTTTGAGATTAATTCGTATGTGATACTCTTTCTTTTTTTTCTTAAATAAAGACATAACGTATTGCTCCTTAAATTAATGTACAAGTCTATTGTTTATCTTAGTATACTATATTTTATCGCCGTGTGCAAGCAATATGATACTTTTGCTGCAAAAGCAGAATACTATGCAAAAAGCGATATTGTGTAATACCGAGAGAGAAAAAGTGGAAATTTATCGTTTCGGGAATAAAAAAACGGCTTTTTCTTAGACTAAGGAATAATAGCTTTTTAAAAAAAAGACCGCCGTCGGCAGGAGAAGTTTCAATCGTCAACAGGACGGATTTTGTAGATACGTTCGGCAGCGGAGCGGTTTTTGATTAGAAAAAGCGATGTCGATTTGCGCCGCGAAAATTTTCTATTTGAGTAAAGGCGGAAGCAAAAATGTATATTAATTAGGAGCAAGTCAGATGAAGAACAGATTTTTGAAGGGAGTAATATTTTCATTTTTAATATTGAGCTTTTTTTGTTTGAGCGCGTTCAATACCGACAATGTCGATACACGGCAGGACGGTTCTGCGGCGGCGTTCTCCGAAGTATCGGAGCTAAACGCCGCCGTTTCACATAAAGGCGTTCGTTTCTTACCGGACAATGTAAAGAAGTTTTTTGATAAATTTAAAAAGCCCGAAGCCGGCAACAAGCCGGTACAAGAAGACGTCAATTCGGCGGACGTATATCTCGGCGGTGTGCCGCTCGGTATCTGCATAAACACCGAAGGACTGATAATCACGGGCAAAAACGACGTCATTACAAAGACGGGGATTATGTCGCCGACGGCAAAAACAAATATCATGAACGGCGACGTTTTGCTCTATATAAACGATTATAAGGTAAATAAGCCGGAGGATATATCCGCCGCCTTAAAAAACAACAAAGGCGAAGAGGTCACGCTCAAACTCAGACGCGGCAAAACCGAATATTGCGAAATAATAAAACCGGCGGAGGATTCGCTGACGGGTGCGCGCAGGATAGGGCTGATAGTCAAAACTGAGCTTATGGGAATAGGTACTTTGACCTATGTAAAGGATAGCGGCAGATACGGGGCTTTGGGACATCAAATCACCGATGCCGAAACGGGACTCAAAGACCTGAATAACGGCTCGCTTTATGAATGTACCATCGTCGGAATAATCAAAGGCGAAAGGAACAAAGCCGGAGAATTGCGCGGACTCATCAACAAAAATTCGGGAAGCTTGGGAACGATAGACAAAAACAATCAATTCGGAGTTTTTGGACAGGCAAACGCCGCGCTGACCGACAAATTGGACAAAATATCCGTCGGAAGCAAATACACCGTCAAGCCCGGCAAGGCATATATCCGCACGACGATAGCCGGAGAAATACCTAATCTCTACGAGATAGAGATAATCAAGACAAATTTTCAAGGCACAAAGAGCGAAAAGGGTATGGTTATAAGAGTAACCGACGAAAAGCTTTTGGAAATAACCGGCGGAATCCTGCAAGGCATGAGCGGCAGTCCTATCATACAGGACGATAAGCTCATAGGTGCGGTGACGCACGTCTTTATAAACGACCCGACAAAGGGCTACGGAATGTATATCGATTGGATGTTGGCTGAATAATTTTTTTGGCAAATCTCACTCAAATGAGATATTCTAAAAATTTAATAAACGGAATTTAACAAAGCTTACTTTTTTTGCGGCGGCAAAAAGGTAAGCTTTATTATATGACAAGTAAAGAATGCGCCGCAATATAAACGAGCTAAAAATTTTTATAAAATTCTTGACAAAAATTAATTCAGACGGTATACTTATATAAACTACTTTAAATAACTCATATTTTGAAAGCATGAAGGAAAGGGCTTTATGAAAAAATTTGTGAGAAGCAAGGGCTTTGCCGCAGTTTGTCTGATATTGGGCTGTATATCGGTCACCTTGATTATTCTTAATGTAGCGATGTGGAAGAAATACCTTTTACCGTATTATCCCGCCGTCACCGCCAACAACATCAGCGGCTTAAATTATTTCGCGTATTTCACAATACTTACAAACCTGCTCTGTGCGGTATGGTTATTGCTCTACGGCGTCGGCAAGCTGTTTTGCCGGAAGCTCGCCGAACGGGTGACTATCCCTGCGGTGCAAGGCGCGTTGACCGTCTATATATGTGTAGTCGGCTTTATTTATTGGGGCGTGCTGGTGTGGTTTACCGACCGCTATCCGTCGGAGCTGTGGCTCTTTAATTTTATCGACATATACGAGCATTTTATCATTCCTTGCGTCTTTGTCGTCATGTGGCTTTGCGGCTTGAACAACTCAAAAATGGCAAAAAAATGTCTGCCGTATTTCCTGATATATCCGTTCTCTTACTATACGTTTTCGATAATACGCGGCGCATTTATCGATTGGTACGCCTATCCGTTTTTTAACGCCGTGCAGGTCTGGAAAATCGTCGGCGCAGACAAACCTTACAATGCCGCCGCCGCTTACACGCTTGTCGTTGCCGCCTTTGCCGCACTTTTTGGCATAATAGTCGGCCTGAGCTTTTTGGCGAGATATTGGCATAATAAAAGGGTAGAAAGAGAAGAATAATCGGCAGTTCTTTGAAAGATAAAGATAATTATAAAAAAAACACAGGCGGTGGCTTTGCTTTAATTAAAAGGGTTAGGGCTGTCGCTTGTTTTTTGTCCTAATATATTTACAAAATAAAAAGGAGTTGGATTATGGTAGCGATATTGGTTGTAATTTTTTTAGCGATTATAGGGATATGCGTATTTTTGTGTCTGAAATCATTCAAAAAACGTAACAAAAATGCGGCGAAAATTTATATGGCAGGAGCGGCAGTCGGACTTCTGTTGTTTATTTTTATTCCTTTTGGTTTTGTAACGATAAATACCGGAGAGGTTGCCGTCGCAAAGGTTTGGGGAGAGGCAAAAGAAGTTAAAACTGCCGGGTTAACCTTTCACAATATAGTCAGCACTGCATATGTAAAATACGATATCAGAGTTCAGCAAATAGACGTAACCGTCGCGGTTTACACAAAGGACGCTCAGGCACTCGATATCGAATTGACCGTTCAATATGCCATTCAAGCAGATAAGGTCTTGGATATAAACAAAAAATACGGCACATTGGAAATGCTTGACGCAAAGATACAAAATGTCGCCATAGAAAAAGCAAAGGTCATTTTGTCATCTGAAACGGCAATGCAGTTGATAGAAACCAGAGCGACCCTTTCGCCAAAGGTTCTTACCGCCGTTAAGGATATGGAAGAACAGTATTATATCAACGTCACAAATGTCGTTATAGTAGATATGGCGTTCAGCAGCGTATTCGAGCAAGCCGTAGAACAAAAAATGATAGCGGAACAAGAAAAACTCAAAGCCGAATACGATAAAGAAAAGGCTATCATAAAAGCCGAAGAAGAATTGGAAGTAGCTAAGCTCAAAGCGGCGCAGGCTTTGGCAAAAGCGGAAGGTGATGCGGACGCCAAGATTGCCGTCGCCAAAGGCGAAGCGGAATCTTTGAGATTGCAGTCAATCGAGGTTGCGCGTATGCTGGGATTTGTCATAGACGAAATCGAGATTGTCGATGCCAACGCCGAAAGCGGAAAGCGTATCGAATATTTTATACATACCGACGGCGAAGACCCCGATAAGATAGCTTTGATAAGCTCATATATAAAATTTTTGAATTATCTTGAAACGTGGGACGGAAAATTACCGACGGTTATTTCTGACGGAACGGGTATTTATATTCCTATGCCGTAATATTTGATTTTTATCCATTTAAGGCGTGTTTGCATAAAAGAGAAAAGACAAAATTTGTTTTTTCGTTTTGTGCGGACACGTCTTATTTTTTATAGATTTTTCGGCACAAAACACTTTCTTTTGGGGTCAATAGCTTATATCGTTGCGGGCAAAAAAGTTTTTTTATTTTTTTTTGAAAAAACCGTTGACAGAAAAGAAAAGATGTGGTATTATAACGGTACAGATTGTTCCGTTAAACAAAAAGGAGCGATTTTGTTCCAAAAACCCTGTTAAACTATACTTTTTATAGCGAAAAAGAGAATTATGAGATTATTAGACGACAACATGATAGAGAGAGTACAGGCTTATGTGCGTGATTATCAGTTTGAATACGGTTCTTCACCGAGCGTGAGAGAGGTCATGCGTGCGCTCAATTTTAATTCTCCGTCCACCGTACAGCGGTATTTGGACGCGCTTTGCGGCAAGGGTATATTGAGTAAGGACAACGACGGCTCTATCGAAGTGCCGGACAATCTCACAAGGGGCCGCAACAAAATGATACCTTTGGTAGGGACTATCGCTTGCGGCGCGCCGATACTCGCGTCGGAGAATATCGAAGAGAGCTATTTTTTGCCGGAAGAGCTTTTCGGTAAAGGCGAGCTTTTTATGTTAAGAGCAAAAGGCGACAGCATGATAGACGCCGGTATCGATTCGGGAGATTTGGTCGTCGTCAAGAAGCAGAGCTACGCCGCCGACGGTCAGATAGCCGCAGTCCTTATAGATGACGAAGCGACGCTCAAAAGATTTTACACCGACAAGGCTAATAAGCGTTACCGCCTAAAAGCGGAGAACGAAAGCTATGCCGATATCTATACGGACGCTTGCGAGATACTCGGCATAGCGGTCAAAATAATCAAAGACGTTTAATTTACTTTTATATTTCACCTTACGGGGGTTTGTATGGAAAGCGATAAGATTGTAGAAGCAATATTGAAAGAATACAGAAATGACAAATCGTTCAAAGAGAAAGGAATGAACGAGAAAATAAATTTTTTGGTCAAATGTATAGAATCCGATATGTCGTCGGGCGGCGACATAATGCGCGCTCTCTATTTGGACGGAAAATCCTTTCGGGCGACCGCACGCTCTATGTATTTGAGTCGCGGCGCGGTCGAGTATAACAAGAAAAAAGCCGTCAGACAATACGCCGAGCGGTTTGAGCAATATTTTAAAACGTTAAATTGCTTGCAAAACTAAGAAACATATTCTCAGCCCATAACGACAAAGCGAGAGCTTATCGATATGACCGTGTTTTCTAAAAGGTTTTTTTGAGTTTCGGTTTTCACCCCTGTTGACCGAACGGGATATTTAAAATCTTCCCCCTGTTGATTTTATTTATCAATAGACCTCTTGCAAAACTAACTTCGCGCAAGCTAAGGCATATCTTCTTGCGTCTGCCGCACTTAGCAAAACGGTAACATAGCTTAGGCTACGCGCCTGTTTTGAAAATTCACGGCAGACACAACAATCTATACCTTATCTGTACAAATTTAGCTTTGCGAGAAGTCTAATCAAAAAATCTTGTTTAGAAAATACGGTGATATCAATAAGCTTTTTTCATTTTTATCTACTCATAAAAACACCGCGTAAATTTTTGACATTTACGCGGTGTTTATTTATTTCTTAATATAGGGCGTATAATTATTCCGAATAATTACACGCCGCGATAGCGGAGATTGCTCCGTCGGCGGCGGCGGTGGTTAGCTGTCGGACGTCCTTTGTGCGGCAGTCGCCTGCGGCAAAGATACCGGACGCGGAGGTCTTGCAGTTTTCGGAAGCGATGATAAAGCCGGACTCGTCTAATGCCGTTACGGATGCAAAAACCGCATTTGACGGTTCTTGTCCGACTGCGACAAAAAGGCAATTGACGGCAAGCGCGGTTTCGATACCCGTTTTGTTGTTTTTGACCGTTACGCCCGACAGAGTGTCTGCTCCGTTGAGAGCCGTGATATTGGATTCAAGTACAAATTCTACGTTTTCTTTTTTGCTCAAAATTTCAACCGACTTTTTTTCTCCGCGAAAGGTGTCACGGCGGTGAATGAGATATACCTTTTTGCATATATTCGACAAAAACAAGGCGTCCGACAGGGCGGTATTGCCTCCGCCGGCTACGGCGACGGCTTTGCCCTTATAAAAAGCTCCGTCACAGACGGCGCAATAAGAAACGCCTTCGCCCAAAAATTCGATACCGAGATGTCTGTGACGCACGCCCGATGCGATTATAACGCTTTTGGATTTATATTCTTTTTGTCCTGCGGTGACGGTTTTGTCTTCGCCGTTGTCTTTAAGCGATACAACCTCGTCAAAGAGAAATTCCGCGCCGAGCGCGCAAGCCTGTTCGTACAAGCCTACGGCGTAGTCGGCTCCGCTTATACTGCGTATACCGGGATAATTTTCGACACGCGGAGAATAGATTATCTGTCCTCCGACGCTTTCTTTTTCGATGACCAAAACGCTCTTTCCGGCGCGTCCGGCGTAGAGAGCCGCAGTCATTCCTGCCGTTCCTGCGCCTATTATTATTATATCATACATAATTTCGTATCAACTTAGGCGCATATCGCCGTTTTGTAGTGTTTTAGATTTGTGCTTGGCGTGGCAAGACACCATTTTTATGTGCGGTCGGCGCACCGTTTATCTATGCTTGCGCCGCGGGTACGGCGGCTTGTTCGTCGGCAAAGGCGCGTATGGCGGAAGCGTTGGTAAACTTTTTGAAGCTGCCGCTGTCGTTGACTATCAAGGTCGGGGCTTGTCTTATGCCGTACTGTATGACGAGCTCTTCGTTTTCGTCCGCGTCTATTATCTCGAACGGTATGTTGTTTTCGGTCAGATACTTATGCGCGATTTTACAATTCGGGCAGGTCTTTGTCGTGAATAAGAGATGCGGCGCACCGGGCTTTAAATGGTATTGCGGCTTTGGTGCGGTGTCTTGCGCGCAGGCGCAGGCTTCGGCTATTACGTCGGCATTGTTGATTTGCGCTCCGGCGACATTGTATACCTTGCGGTCTTTGAATTCTTTGGATTTGCCGTCGTTCCAATTGTGAACGGGGCGGTAATAACCCGTTATTCTGCTGTATATTTCCGTCGTTTGACCGCATTTCGGGCATTCGTGTTTTTCGCCCGGCAGATAACCGTGTTCGCGGCAAATGGAATAGGTCGGCGACAGGGTGTAATAAGGCAGAGTAAATCTTTCGGCTATTTTGCGTACAAGCGCGGACGCCGCCTTCCATTCGGGAAGCTTCTCGCCCAAAAACGCGTGAAAGACCGTTCCCGATGTATAAAGCGTTTGCAAGCCGTCCTGTATTTCGAGTGCTGAAAAGATGTCGTCGGTAAAGCCGACGGGCAGATGAGAGCTGTTTGTATAATAAGGCGTTTCGCCAGGCTTTGAAGCCGTGACGATGTCGGGATATTGTTCTACGTCGTGCTTTGCCAACCTATAAGAAGTGGACTCCGCAGGAGTGGCTTCGAGATTGTACAGGTCGCCGTATTGTTCTTGGTATTCGCTCAGGCGGTTTCTCATATGAATGAGAACCTGCTTAGAAAAGTCCTGCGTTCTCTTGTCGGTCATGTCGGCTTTTATCCATTTTGCATTCAAGCCGGCTTCGTTCATTCCGACAAGTCCTATCGTCGAGAAATGATTTTCGAGAGTGCCGAGATAGCGTTTTGTGTAAGGGAAAAGCCCTTCGTCTAAGAGTTTTGTTATAATCGTCCTTTTGATTTTGAGCGAACGCGCCGATATATTCATGATTTTGTCAAGGCGTTTGTAAAAATCCTCTTCGTCATCGGATAGATATGCCAGCTTAGGCATATTGATAGTCACTACGCCCACCGAACCCGTGCTTTCGCCGCTGCCAAAGAAGCCGCCGGATTTTTTGCGCAGCTCTCTCAGGTCAAGGCGCAGGCGGCAGCACATACTTCTGACGTCGCTCGGTTCCATGTCGCTGTTGATGTAATTAGAAAAATAAGGAGTGCCGTATTTGGAAGTCATCTCAAACAAAAGACGGTTGTTTTCGGTATCCGACCAATCAAAATCCTTTGTAATGGAGTATGTCGGGATAGGGTATTGAAAACCCCTGCCGTTGGCGTCGCCTTCTATCATGATTTCGATAAAGGCTTTGTTTATCATATCCATTTCTTTTTTGCAGTCTTTGTATTTGAAATCCATTTTTTTGCCGCCGACAATGGCGTCGATCTCGGCAAGGTCGCCCGGAACGGTCCAATCGAGAGTGATATTAGAGAAAGGAGCTTGCGTACCCCAACGGCTCGGTGTGTTGACGCCGAAGATAAAGGACTCTATTGCTTTTTTAACTTCGCGGTAGGAGAGATTGTCGACCTTGACAAAGGGCGCAAGATATGTGTCAAAGGAAGAAAAGGCTTGCGCGCCCGCCCATTCGTTTTGCATAATGCCGAGAAAGTTGACCATTTGGTTGCAAAGCGAAGCAAGGTGACTTGCGGGCGAAGAAGTGATTTTGCTCGAAACGCCGCCCAAGCCTTCTTCGATTAGTTGTTTCAAAGACCAGCCCGCGCAATAGCCCGTCAGCATGGAAAGGTCGTGGAGATGAATGTCGGCGTTGCGGTGAGCGTTTGCAATATCTTCGTCGTATATCTCGGATAGCCAATAGTTCGCCGTTATAGCTCCCGAATTGTTTAATATCAGTCCGCCTACCGAATAAGTAACCGTAGAGTTTTCTTTGACGCGCCAATCGGTGATGTTGACGTAGCTGTCTACGATTTTTTTGTAATCGAGAAAGGTGGATTTCATGTTGCGGATTTTTTCGCGCTGCTTGCGGTAGAGAATGTAAGCCTTGGCGACGTCGCTGTAACCGCCCTTTATAAGGACGGATTCGACGCTGTCTTGTATGTCTTCGACAGACACCGTGTCGTTTTTGATTTTTGGAGCGAAATCCGCCGTGACGTTCAGAGCGAGCAGGTCGATGACGGAAGGATGAAAATTCTTGTTTTGCGCCTCAAAAGCCTTTGTTATCGCCGCGCTGATTTTTGAAATGTTGAAATCTGTTACTTCGCCGTCTCTTTTGATGACACTGTACATAATTTTGTTCTCCTTGAAATTATACTTTTGATACATTCGGAATTACTTTTGCCCCAAAAACAGAAATCAATGGTTAAATCACTGCGGACTTAAACGGCGGCTTCGATAACGGCGGAAAAAGTTTGTTCGCTTATTATAATACAAAAAAAAGCCGTTGTCAAGGGGAAAAACAATATATTGTGTAAAATTTTTAAGCTACACACAAAATATAGTTGTTTCGGGCAAGTGCTTTACATACGGAAAGTATATAAAAACACTCTTTTTTAGGCGTTTTTTGCCGATTAATTATTATAATCAGATAAATATATACGAATATCCATAAAAAAGCCGATATATTTATTTGTTTTTAAGCACCCCTTATACGCGTGTCCGGAATGTATTTTTTTAAGATGTTCAGGGCTTCGTTCATCTCGCCGTCCGTAAGGGGGTGAAAGCCTTGCATTATAGTATTTTCGGACGGGCGAAAATATTGCAGGAAATATTTCTCTCCGCCTTCGAGCCATTTGCCGATAATCTCGGCGTCCTTTAACGTGTTAAATTCTTTGACCATAGTCGTGCGAAATTCAAAGGGAAGGCTTCCGTTCATCAAATATGCCGCGCTTTCCTTGATTTTGTCCGTATCGCAAGGCGCTCCCGCCGATTTAGAATAGTTTTCGGGCGAATTTTTGATATCCATAGCGACGTAGTCGATAAGGTTTTGTCCGGCTAAGGCTTTGAGCAGGTCGGGAAACGAGCCGTTTGTGTCGAGCTTGACGGCGTAGCCCGAAGCCTTGATTTTTTTAAAAAACACATCGATATCGCCGTTTAGGAGCGGTTCGCCGCCCGTTACGCACACGCCGTCTAACAGCCCGACGCGGCTTTTTAGAAAGTCAAAAAAGGCGTCTTCGCCGATAATTTGCGGTCTTTGACCGTCCACAAGCGCGGAATTGTGACAAAAAGGACAACGAAAATTACAGCCGCCGGTAAAAACCGTGCAGCTCATTTTGTCGGGGAAATCCAATAAGGAAAGCTTTTGAAGCCCGTAAATTTTCATGCCATTATCGTACCATATAGCCGGATTTTAGTCAATGCTATTTCTTGATTTTAAGACACTTTCTTACAGTTAGGACTTTGCTTTGCCCGACGCCGTTTGAGTGACTTTTTTTGTCCGCAAGTAAAATGTAGCCTTTCTGTTGAAATTTGTTTTTTTGTATGGTATAATATATAAGGAAGAATGCGATTTTTATCGCTAAGGCAAAATATAAGGAGAAAATCTATGAATAATGAGGGTTATGCCGAATACGTCAAGCAAGTAGTCGTTTCGGTCTACGGCGAAAGGCTGATGCGGATAAAATATCTCGGCGGCGGATTTTACGGGCGTGTTTTTGAGGTCAAAATGCGCGTGAAGCCCTTTGTTGTCATAGTTAAATTACATTTGCTCAACAATATGGGCGAGCTTGAATGCCGTCAGATAGAGGTTTTGAGAAAATACGCTCGGGTTAAGCTTCCCGAAATCTACCGTTTTGTCACCAAGACGACCGAATCCGACTACGACGCGATAATCATGGAAAAGATATCGGGCAGGCGAGTCGATACCTTCAAAAAAATTCCCGAAAAATACAAGCAAGCTCTTGCCGAACAGATAATCGACAATATGATAAGCTGGCACGACGTGACAAACGACACCTTCGGGGAGATAGGCGGCAAGCAGTATGCCGAATGGAAGGAATACCTTCAAGCTATTATAGACAATATTCTGCTTTCTTTAAAGGTGCTTCAAAAGGACAACCCCGACATGGTCGTACTGTATAATGAAATAAAGGAAATAAATTCGGAAATGGACGCCGTAATCCCGGACGGTATCAAGCCGGAGCTTATTCACGGCGAATACAATACGAGAAATATCTTTAAAATCAAGGATAAAATCACAGGCGTTATAGACCCGTTCGCCGCCGGCTTTGCTGATAGAGAATTTGCGCTGCATCAGCTTGACGTCCTGAACGGCAGACAGCTCGGACTGCTCGCGCTTTACAAGTCTAAGGTCAAGGTTTCGGACAATTTTGAAAAAAAATCCGCCTTTTATAAGCTGTTTTTGGAGCTTAGACATCATCTTGCGGTTTTGAGATTGGAAGAAAAACATATAATAAAAATAAAAAAATTGGTAGACGAATACAAAGGGTTATCAAATAAATAAATAAATATCAGGAGATACGGCATGAACATTATTCCTAAGCTCAAAAAAATCGACAAAGCAAGCGGAGAGAAATTCGATTTGCGTTCGTTAAAAAGCCTGTTTATCGGCGACGCTTTCAAAACAATACGTCAGGTCATTGACGGTACGTTTTTGGATAAATTAGATATCAACAATTTATCCTTAACGGAAGACGCATCCGCACCGTCGTTAAGGATAATTTATGACGAAAAAATCCCGACGGAAGGGTATGACTTAAAGATTTCAAAGGACGGAATACTCATAAAGGCGTCGGACACGAGCGGAGCGTTGTATGCCGTTCAGACCCTGCGTATCGCAGCTAAGGCAGATACGGCGGCGGCAAATAAGAAATATATTATCGAATGTGCAGACATCTCCGACTCTCCCGACAGAGCTTGGCGCGGACTGTTGTTGGACGTGGCAAGGCACTTTTATACGGTCGGCAGCGTAAAAAAAATCATAGACCTTATGCTGCTGCACAAATTAAACGTATTGCACCTTCATCTCACCGACGACCAAGGTTGGAGAATAGAAATAAAAAAATATCCGCTCTTGACCGAAATCGGAAGCAAGAGAGAAAAAACGCATATACACGGCTGGAAGAAAAACGACGACGACGGTACTCCGCACTCCGGCTATTACACACAGGACGATATAAAGGATATAGTAGCCTATGCCGCTCTGCGCGGCATAAATATCGTGCCGGAGATTGATATGCCGGCGCATTTTGCGGCGGCTTTCGCGTCCTACGGACACCTTGCCTGCCGTGACAAAAAGGTAGAGGTGTCGTGGTTTTTCGGCGGATATTATCCGATGACGCACGGAATAAAGGATTGGAACCGCAGCGCGTGCATAGGCAAAAAGACCACCTTTGACTTTGTGTACGGCGTCATAGACGAGATATGCGAATTGTTTCCGTTCGGGTATTTTCATATAGGCGGCGACGAAGCCCCTAAGGCGGAATGGGAGACGTGTCCCGATTGTCAACGCCTTATGCAAGAACAAAGCTTGCAAAACACCAAGCAATTACAGGGATATTTCATTAATAAAGTCAACGAATATGTCAAAAGCAAGGGCAAAAAGCTCATCGCATGGAACGAAGTCCTGCAAGGGCATAATCTCGACAACAGCGTCCTGATACAATATTGGACGCCGCGTGCCGACCCTAACGTACCGGAATACTTAAAGAACGGCGGCAAGGTCATTATGAGTAAGCACCGGTCCTTTTATTTTGATATGCCGTATTCGCAGTACCCGTTAAAAAACACCTTCGCCTTTACGCCGTTTATCGAAGGCATTACGGAAGCATATGCAAAAAATATCGTCGGAGTAGAGGGCGCGCTGTGGACGGAATGGATAGGCAATACCGACAAATTGGAATTTCAGCTTTTTCCGCGCATGACCGCCGCCGCCGAAAGGGCGTGGAGCGACGATATAGGCGACTACAAAGAGTTTTTGGAACGGCTCGGAGATTTTTATCAAATCGTAGACGCGCTCGACGTCAACTATGCCGAAGCCGCAGTCGCCGACCCCAAAAACCCCGTCAAGAGATTGTTCACAACGGCGGAATGGTATCTAAAAAATCAGGACAGAGAGTATCTATATAATAAGGAGCTCAAATCGGGTAAAAATTAACGACGGACATATAGCAAATTATTTGAGTGTTTTTTAAGCGGTTGATTCTTTTTGACCGCTTTTAAAATAAAGGAGCGACAAATGATTAAGCTGATAAATATAGGAAAGGAATACGTCACCGGTCAAAAAGTCAAGGTCAAAGCACTGAATAATATAAATTTGGAGTTTGCCGCTTGCGGTTTTGTAGCCGTCATAGGCAAGAGCGGAAGCGGCAAGACTACGCTTCTAAATCTCATAGGGGCTTTGGACAAGCCGACGACGGGAGAGATTTATTTTGACGGAAAAAATATCGCGGATATGAAAAATACCGAGTACGATTTTTTTAGAAGCTATGAGACGGGATTTATTTTTCAGGATTACAATCTTCTCAACGATTATTCGGTCATCGAGAACATAAAATTAGCCGTCAAATTTCAAGAAAAGGATAAGAATATTGTTGAAAAACGCGCTCGCAAAGCCTTAGAAAGGGTCGGGTTGTCCGACATCGGCGGCAGGAAAATCTCCGAGCTTAGCGGCGGACAGCAGCAGCGCGTCGCTATCGCGAGAGCCTTAGCAAAGGAATCTCCCGTAATATTTTGCGACGAGCCGACGGGCAATCTCGACAGTAAAACTTCGGATGAAATAATAAACGTCCTTAAAGACATTTCAAAAGAAAAGGCTGTAATTATTGTCACGCACGACGAGGATATAGCAAAAAATTACGCCGACAGAATCATAAAAATGAAGGACGGAGAGGTCGCGGAAGATATAACGCTCTCTGCCGTCGTCTCGGAGCCGGTCAAAAAAGCCGAAAAGAAATATCATCATATCGGTTTCAAAAACGCCGCGCTGTTAGCCGCCGATAATCTTCGGAAATCGAAAATAAGCGCAATCGGAATATTTATTTTGTTGGTTACGGCATTTACGTTGTTTTCCGATTTTTACGGATTGTCGCGGTATGACGCTCAGGACGCCTTTGTAAAAACTTTGAGAAATAACGATTTTTATGTTTTTCAAGTGACAAAATACAATCAACGCGTCATCAATACGCCGAACGGAATGATTGGAAATTCGGCACTTTATTATGAAGACGTAAAAAAAGAAGATATAGGCGTACTGAAACAAAAAGTAGATGATAAGGCGGACTTTTATCCGACATATTATTTTAATAAATTATTCAAAGATTTTTACGGCGGAAATATAGAATATAAAGACAATTATTTTAACCTGACAAGTTTTAGAGAAGCCGTCGAGATTGACGATTTTTCGACCTTTTATCAGCCGCTCTTATACGGAGAAAAACCGAGAAACGATAATGAAGTTTTGATATATGACTTTATGGCTTATAATCTGTTGGAATATCGGATCTTTACAGGTATCACGATGGAACAAATGGTGGGTAAAGAGCTAACGGACGGACATACGGGATTGAACATGAAGATAAGCGGCATTTTAAAAAGCAATTACGCTCAATATTCATATGTTACGGACGGCAAAGATTATTATGATTTTGAAAGAACGTATTTTGCGACCTTGCAAACCGTATATTGTAAGCCCGCTTTTATCACAGAGCTTCAAAATGAAACGAATTATTTATCTCTATTGCAGACCGGATTTTACAACAGATATGATGAAGAAATTGCAAGCGCAGGCAATATCGAAAGGATAAAATTTTATGACGAACTACCGGACGTGCATTATACGGAAACTGCGGCGGATGCTGACAGTATGGTAGGGATTATAATAACCGAGAATCAATTATCAACGATGTTAGGTATAGACAAAAGCACATTGACACCTGAAATTAGACAAGGCATATTTGACCAATATTCTATTATTTTACGAATGTATAATTATGATCAGAGTTTAGACGTGAGTACAATTTCTTCTTTCGGTGTCAGAATAATAGGCATAACGGACGACGAGCCTGAAAACGAAGATACATTATTATTCTATAATAAAAGAGATATTGTTAATCAAAACGGTTCTTTCCGACAAATCTATATTTCGTTGGGGAAGGATTGGAACGTAAACAAAAAGGTTTTGGACCTTTTTGTCATAGAAGAAAAAAGCGGCGAGTTTTATGAGCAAAATCATTACTACGAAGATTATACCGATTATACCGTGTACAGTATTTTGGTCATAGAAGCCGACTCTTATATGCAGAGCGTCAAGGATTTTGCTTACAAAATCGTCGTCGTCGTCGCCGTTGCCGGAATTGCCGGGATTTTTCTCTTTACATTCTCTTCGGTTAAGAAAAACCGCTATAAGTTAGGGGTGCTAAAATCGCTCGGGGCGCGGAATATTGACAATTCTATGATATTCGGCTTTGAAATGATTGTGCTTGCCGCCGCCGCTTTTGCCGTTTCTATATTGCCGTCCCTGCTTTTGATGAAAGGTATCAATCTGGATTTTGCCGAAAGAATAAATTCAGGCATAATATTTTTCGGCGTAAGCCCGACGGATTTTATATTGACCTTTGCCGTATCTATGTTATTTGTGGTTTTATCTGCGGCCGTTCCGCTTGTCAAATTGTATTTGACACAGCCTATATCTATTATAAAAAGCGAAAACAGAAAATAAATCTAATAAATACATTTTACTTATTGCCGTTCTTAAAAATACATAAATTCAGTTTAACTCCGTTTCAATAAAAAACAAAATAGCATTATTGACAAAAAAAGCCGTACTAACGGCTTTTTTTTTGAATAAAATTTTTATAGATTGGATTATTGTTTTACGGTAATAGAGTTTTTTATAGGAAAGGTTTACGCGTCGGACGGGGTTTTGACGCTAAGGGGATAGGAGGGATTGCAAGAATGCTTAGGTTTAACGGACACGGAATTATTCCCTACGGCTTGAACGGGGAGGCGGTCAGAGAATCGAAGCGGCTTTACGGCGAAAATATAATAAGCAAAAGGAAAAGCAAGGGCTTTTTTTTGAAGCTTTTAGAAAACTTCGGCGACCCGCTCATAAAAATTTTGCTCATTGCTCTCGGAATAAACGTGATATTTTTGTTTAAAAATTCCGAATGGTACGAGACGGCGATAATAGCGGCGGCGATTTTGATAGCGACTGTTGTGTCTACGGTCAGTGAACTCGGCAGCGAAGCGGCTTTTAAAAAGCTTCAAGCGGAGGCGGCAAGGATAACGTGCAGGGTGATAAGAAGCGGCGTCGTTTCGGAATTGCCCGTGACGGAAATAGTCGTGGGAGATTATGTAAAGCTTCAAGCGGGCGACAGAGTGCCTGCCGACGGTTATCTGACCGAAGGCGCTCTGGATGCGGACCAATCATCCTTAAACGGCGAGAGCCGCGAAGCGCAAAAGACGGCGTATAAGGGGGTGGGCGAATATATCGCCGAAGGTGATTTTTTTAATAAAAACCGCCTTTTTAGCGGTACGGTCGTATGCTCCGGCGAAGGAATAATGACAGTTACCGCCGTAGGCGACAAGACCTTTTATGGGAAGCTTGCGGGAGAATTGCAGGAAAGCAACGGTTCGAGTCCTATGAAGGAGCGGTTAAACGAGCTGGCAAAGAGCATAAGCCGTTTTGGCTATATCGGCGCGGCGCTTGTCGCTCTCGCTTATCTTTTTAATGCGGTAATAATCGAAAACAGCTTTGACCCTATCCTTATAAGCGCGTTTTTATCCGACAAATACACCGTAGTCACAAAGCTTTTGTATGCCGTTACTCTCGCCGTCACGGTGATAGTCATGGCTGTGCCGGAAGGCTTGCCTATGATGATAACCGTAGTTTTGACGTCGAATATGAAAAAAATGATGAAGGACAACGTAATAGTGCGCAAGCTTGTCGGAATAGAAACGGCAGGCAGCTTAAACATCTTGTTTTGCGACAAGACCGGTACGCTGACGGAAGGCAAGCTCCACGTCACGGGCTTTACCGACGGAGAAGGACGGCTTTGGAATAGCGGCGACGCATTGTATTCGCGTTCGCTGTGGCTGTACCTGCATCATTCCTTGTTTTACAACAATTCGTCGTCGGTATCGGGCGGAGTCGCAGTAGGCGGCAATTCCACGGACCGCACTCTAATGGAATACGCCGAAAGACATTCGGTAGCCGAGAACGGCGTGCGCTACACAAATGTCATTCCTTTTTCTTCGGACTTGAAGTATATGGCGACGGAGTTAAAAGGCTCAAAAATTTGCAAGGGAGAAAAGAACGGCTTTACGTTGATTAAGGGTGCGCCCGAAATGATATTGCCTTATTGCAGCGAATATATCGACGCGGACGGCGAAACAAAAACCTTTGTCAAGCGCAGGCTCATCGAAGAGAGAATCGCCGATATGCAAAAAAACGCTTTCAGAATTATTGCGGTCGCCGTATCGACCGACACGCTCAAACCGTCCGCCTTTAAAAATCTGCGTCTGATAGGGATAGTGTCGGTCCGCGACGACATCAGAGAAGAAGCGCGTGAAGGCGTAAAGCAGATACAGACCGCCGGAATACAGATAGTCATGATAACGGGCGACGCAAAAAAGACTGCCGAAGCCATAGCCGGAGAGGTCGGCTTATTCGATATAAAAAATCCCGTGGTCATGACGTCCGACGAGCTTAACGGGCTTACCGACGCTCAGGTAAAAAAAGTCCTGCCTAACCTGCGCGTCTTAGCGAGAGCCTTGCCGTCGGACAAGAGCCGCCTTGTCAGGATAGCGCAGAGCGCAGGGCTTGTCGCAGGAATGACGGGCGACGGCGTCAACGACGCTCCGGCTTTAAAGAGAGCCGACGTCAGCTTTGCGATGGGAAGCGGAACGGAGGTCGCTAAGGAAGCCGGAGATATAGTCATAATGGACGACAACCTTTTGTCTATCGCAAAGGCCGTGCGTTACGGCAGAACGATTTTTAAGAGTATAAGAAAATTTATCATCTTTCAGCTCACTCTGAATTTTTGCGCTATGGGGATATCGATGCTCGCTCCGCTTTTCGGGATAGCTTCGCCTATAACCGTTGTGCAGATATTGTGGATAAATATGGTCATGGACACCTTAGCCGGGCTGGCATTCGGCGGAGAGCCGCCGCTCAAACAATACATGAAAGAGCCGCCAAAACGCCGCGACGAAAAAATAATCAACAAATATATGTGGCTCGAAATCATTTTGGGCGGAGCTTTTTCAGTCTTGATATGTATGTGGTTTTTGAACAGCGATTTTGTCGGGAAAATTTTCTATTATAACAGAAATGTACGCTTTTATACCGCGTTTTTCGGATTGTTTATGTTTATGGGCATATTAAACAGCTTTTGTGCGCGCACGGATTCGGTAAATCTCGCCGACCATATAGCGGGAAATAAGCCCTTTATCATCATTATGGGCGCGGTTACGCTCGTTCAGGTCGTCATTTTGTATTACGGCGGACAAATTTTCAGGACAAACGGACTTTCGGCTTATGAATTGCTGTTTATTTGGCTGCTCTCCTTCGGAGCGATTGCGGCGAATATTGCGAGAAAATTCTTTTACAAAATCTTCAAATTAAAAAATATCGGCGTGTGATTTTGCTCCGCACATACAATAAATTGTATAATAGTACATATAAACACACAAAATATTCAAATAATACTTGACAACCGCTTCCGGTTAATATATAATTAATACAAATTTGTTTCCGAAAACGCGTTTGATTTATTAGGGAGATAGCGTGAAGACGGAAGTCAAATTCTAATAATTAAATTTAATTCACGGAGGAAGTAACAATGCTACATTATTCTGCCGTTACTTCCGCGATTGACGGACTTGCCGTTGCATTAATTATAGTCGCTCTTCTTATAGGAGCGGCAGGATGCTTTTTCGTACTGAAAAAGCTATCCAAAAGCGAAATAGGCTCGGCAAAACAAGAAGCTGAAAAACTCAGAGATGAAGCCAGAAACGAAGCGAAAAATTTAAGAAAAGAAGCTTTGCTCGAGGCAAAAGACGAACAGCAAAAGTTAAAAGCGGAATTAGAACGGGAATCGAAAGAAAGAGAAAGAGAAAACAAAGAAAGAAGAAACGAAATCCAAAAAACAGAAGCAAGAATTCTTCAAAAAGAAGAAGCTCTTGACAAAAAAGACGAAGCAATTACAAGAAAGGAACAGCAATTAGACCAAAAAAGAGACGCCGTAGACAAGCTCAAACAGGACATTCTCAAAAAAGAATCCGATTTGACCGCCGTCGAAGCCGAGCTTGGTCGCGCTCACGAAAAAATGATAGCGGAGCTTGAAAAGGTCGCGGATTTGACTAAGCAGGAAGCCAAAGACCGTCTTATCGAATCGCTTGCCGAAGAAGCAAAAAAAGACGCCGTCAACATCGTCAAGGAAATCGAAAACAACGCGAAGGAAGAGGGCTTAAAGAGAGCCAAAGAGATTGTCGGACTTGCCATACAGAGATGCGCCACCGACCATGCGTCGGAGATAACCGTTTCGGTCGTATCGCTCCCGAACGACGAGCTAAAAGGTCGTATTATCGGCAGAGTCGGCAGAAACATCAGAGCGTTAGAGAGCGCGACGGGCGTAGACCTTATCATAGACGACACGCCGGACGTCGTTACGCTGTCGGGCTTTGACCCGGTAAGACGCGAAGTGGCGAGAGTAACCTTAGAAAAACTCATCGCCGACGGCAGAATCCACCCGGCACGCATAGAGGAAATGGTCGAAAGAGTCAAAAAGGACATCGACGTTTCTATCAAGGAAGCCGGAGAAACGGCGGCTTACGATATGGGGATCTTCGGACTCCATCCCGAGATTATCAAGCTCATAGGGCGTTTAAAATACCGTACAAGCTACGGACAAAATGTTCTCAACCATTCGCTTGAGGTCGCAAACCTTGCCGGAGCTATGGCGGCGGAGCTGGGTGCAGACGTCAAGATAGCCAAGCGCGCGGGACTTTTGCACGACATAGGCAAAGCCGTTGACAGTACCGTAGAGGGAACTCACATACAGATAGGCGTCGATTTGGCAAAGAAATACAAGGAAACAAAAGAAATCGTACACTGTATAGCCGCTCATCACGGCGAGGTGCAAGCCGAGTCTATCGAAGCTATTCTCGTACAGGCGGCGGACGCAATATCGGGCGCAAGACCGGGTGCAAGACGCGAATCGGTCGAAAACTATGTAAAACGGCTTGAAAAACTCGAAGACATCGCAAACTCATTTACCGGCGTCGAGCAATCCTACGCAATACAGGCGGGACGCGAAATCAGAGTCATAGTCAAACCGAACGAGGTTGACGACAGCACAACCGTCTTCCTTGCAAAAGAGATAGCCCACAGGCTCGAAAACGAGCTTGACTATCCAGGACAGATAAAGGTCAACGTCATAAGAGAGCTGAGAAGCATAGAATACGCGAAATAAGTTTTTGAAAAACAATAAAAAAATTGCAGGGAAGAGAACCCCTGCAATTTTTTTGATGTCATTCCATAAAAAAATATTACCGGAATAAAAACTCCGGTAATATTTTTTTGAAGGGCAAACACTCATTTCTCAAAGCAATGATTATTCTTCAAACTTGATTTTGCGTTTTTTGCAATACTGATAGAAAAGGTCTCTTATTGCCGGCTGAGGCTCAGTTCTTCCGCCTTCCCAACGATTGATGGTTGCAAAGCTCACGTTCAAGTCACGCGATAATTGTTGTTGAGAAATATTTAATTGTTTACGTGCTGCCTTTACTTCATCTGAAAATTTCATACTTGTCACCTCAATTGATAGTTTATATGTTTATTATAGCACTGAAAAAATCTTTTGGCAAGTGTTTTATAAAAATTTTTCTTAAAAAAACAAAAAAAATTTGATTTTTTTTTAAAAATATTCTTTTTATGCACGAATTTGCATAAATATGCAAATTCTGTAAATAAAAATTAAAATATGTGCGTATTTAGACTTTTAACGCGGCAGGACCATAAGCCGTGCAGTTTTAGGCGTCCGTCAAGGCGGGGGGGATTATGTCGGTGCGTTTGCGTTTCCATATGCCCGAAGCGAGATAGACAATGCCGACGATAAGCGCGCCTGTTGTCGCGATAGGCGCGGCGTAGCCGAGACCCGACATTCCCAGCTGCATTTTGATACCGAGAAGTATAGCGGCGGGAATGCGGAAGGCGAGCGAGCTGATGACCGCACTCAGCAGAGAAAACCAGGTTTGACCGGCAGCGATGGCAAGTCCGCTTATATTAAAGACGATTGCCACGACGAGATAATCCAAGCTCATACTCTTTAAATACGCCGCGCTGTCCGTCAGACATCTTGCGGCTTGTTCGGCGGTAAGCCCGGTCGTTTCGCTTCCGATAAACAGCTTTACTATTTGATTAGGTATGAGATTTGCGATGGCGAACATCATCAGGGAAAAAGCAAAGGTCAAGCCTATGGCTATCAGCATAGTGTTGTAAGCGCGCTTAGGCTTGTTTGCGCCGAAGTTTTGACCGGCTATCGACGACACCGACATTTGCATGGCGATAGCCGGCAATATGGCGACCGAATTTATCTTGCCGACTACGCTTATAGCGGTAGTGCCCGCGACGTCCGCCACGGTGTCCGCGACAAAAGTCAGCACCATAAAGGATATGGTGACGAGCGCGCCTTGAAGAGATGCCGGAATACCGATTTTGAGTATACGCCGCGAAATGCTTTTGTCTATTCTGAAACTTTTTAAGCGGAAATCAAAGACAAAGTTTTTCTTTTTGAGAAAGATAATCGACATTACAAAGCTTATCGCCTGAGCGATAATAGTGGCGAGAGCCGCTCCCGCCGCGCCCATAGCCAACGGCCCGACAAATATCAGGTCGAGTATAATATTGACGACGGTCGCGACCGCGACAAACATCAGCGGATGCCGCGAGTCGCCCATACCGCGCAAGACCGCGCTTACGGCGTTGTAGCCGAAGATAAATATATTTCCGGCGGTACATATATTGACGTATTTTAAAGCTTCGCTGTATACGATATCGGGGGATTCTTTTGTGAGCGCGCCGAGTATGATAGGATTTAAGATAAACATCAAAACGGTAAATATCAAGGCGGCTATCGCGTATTGGGTAAAGATTGTGCCGAGAGTCTTACCGAGAGCATCGTCTTGTTTTGAGCCTAAGAGCTGCGCTATGACGACCGTACCGCCGACGGCAAGACCGCTTATTATATTGATGACCAAAAATGTCAGCTGACCGCCTATGCCGACCGCCGATGCGCCTACCGGACCGAAGAAGTTTCCCACGATAACCATGTCGCAAAGATTGTACATTGCCTGCAAAAAATTAGCCGCCAAAAAAGGCAGTGAAAAACGTATGAGATTTTTTGCGACGTTGCCTTGTGTTAAATCGCTTTGAAATTTGCTCAAAATCTGTCCCTCCGAAAGACGCAAAGAAACGCCGTGTAAATGCGATAAAATTTGAAACGACCTTAAAATTTATCTCATCTGCACGGCGTTTTATCGATAAATTATATCACTAATCATTTGCACTTAATTTACTCGATAAATTATATCACTAAGGTTTTTTATTTGCAAACATATTGCGGCGGCTTTTCAAACAAAATTATCCAATATGCCCGAAAGAGTTATTTTACCGAAGGCTATTTTGATAAAAAGTCTGTACGCTGTTTTAATAAAAAGCCTTACGGTATTGACAATTTGATATATGTGAATTATAATATAGATATCGGGTTTGGAAACAAATCTATCGACGGAGAATGGATATGGCTTATCAAAACGACAAGGACTTGCTAAAATATGCCGTAGAGCTTTATGATAAGTACGACGGTATTTCGGAAGATACGGACGGTGCCGCTGAGACGGCGGACGGCGAAAAGCTTATTGCGGAAGCCGTCGAGATTTTTAAACGGCTTGCCGGCTTCGGCGACGCCGTTGCCGAATACTATCTCGGTAATTGTTATAATTTTGGCATGGGTGTCGAGGATGACCGAAAGCACGCCAAGCTTCTCTGGGAGTCCGCCGCCTTTAAAGGCAATATAGACGCTATGAAGAGCATTGCCGAAGAATACGAATACATCGACGAGGATTATTATAAAGCCGAGCTGTGGTACAAAAAAGCCGCCGAAGCGGGCGATACCGAGTCGTACAGAAGTATCGGCGATTTGTATTTTTTGGCTATGCCGAAGTACGATTACAAAAAAGCCTTTTATTGGTACGACAAGGCGGCTAAGGCTGGCGACGCAAAGTCCCTGCTTTATTCGGGCAAGGCATTGGCTTATGACGGCGAGGCGGACGCGGATGCCTACAAACAAGCCTTCGATTTGTATAACGAAGCTCTCAAAAGCGGCGTAACCGAAGCGTATTACAATATCGGCTATGCGTATTATATGGGGCAAGGCGTCAAAAAGAATTTGGAAGAAGGTGTAAAATGGTTAAAAAAAGCCGTTGAAGCAGGCGACGACGTCGCTCCCGACATTTTAAAAATGGCGGAGTCCGATATAAAATTCAATCAAGCCCGTCAAAACAAAAGCCCGGCACCCGTCAAGAACGAAAAAAAATACGCAACCCCTTATAAACGTAGCGGTTTAGAAGAAATCGGTATCTTTATAGACGATGCAAAGGACGAGCTTTTGCTTGACGAATACAACAAGCGTTCTTTCGGGCGCGTAGACCTCTCAAAGCCTTACAATATAATCAATTTGGAAAAAAAACCCGAACAATTATTTATACTTACGGTTGTAGCACCGCTAATGTGCCTTATTCCGATAGTGATGATAATCATCATCTGGACGGTAGGCGCGCCGTTGAACGTTTCGATTTTCGTGACAATTTTTGTCGGTATTGTCGGCGGCATAATCATAACGGCTCTCATATTTACCAATATGCAGGCTCGTCAAAAGCTAAAAAAAAGAAAAAAACAAATAGCGGCGGTCAAGACGGCTTATCTCCAAACGGGATATCTCTCAAAAGCCAAAACCGAAGAATTTTTGCACGGGTCGGCAGGCGCATACTATACGGTGACTTATACTTGCAGATACGCCGATTTTTCCGGACGGATAAACAATCTATGCTCGGAGTATAATCTTCGTTTCAATTACAATCCGAGATTAGCGGTCGGCGATTTTGTCGGCGTATGTATATCGGACGACGGCGTGTCGGTAGCACTGCTTGACGGCTGTACCGCCGAAGGCGGCAAAACAATCGGCAAGGATTTGTATTCGGCTCCGGGTAAACCCTTTAAAAACACCGATAAAAACACCGAAAAATCAGGCGCAATCAACAATAATACCGCCGCCGTACGCGATATTTATAACGAGTTTCATCAAATAGCCGACAAAAAATTGATTGAGCAATACGAAAAAAACGAGTTTTATCGGCTTGACCCGTCTCATCCCGTCAAGCGTCCGCAGGATTCGTGGAAAAAAATAGAAACGCCGATTATTTTTGCCGCACCTTTGTTGATGCTGGTCTTTGTCACCGTTATCTTTTGGAAAACGCTCGGCGAGATATTTAGAAACGGCTTTCCGAACGTCGATACTATTGTAGCCGTTTGTGTGTTTTTCGGCATACCGATTCTTTTGATTATCATTATTGCAATAAGATTTTTCCCCGCTCATTCAAAGGATAAAAATCTCCTGAACGCCGCAATAAGAGACGGAACGGTCGTAATGGGCTACGTCACGGGTCGCGACAAATTTGTCACAAGGAGCAACAACAAGCAGTACGTCAATATAAAAATAAATTACCGATATATAGACAGAGAAAAAATTATACACGCGGAAACATATTCTTCTTCGTCCGTTTCCGCAAGCCCGTTATCCTTAAAGGAAGGAGAGCAAGTGGCGGTCTTGTTTAACGCCGGCAAGTCTTATTTATTGCGCGAATATACTCTGCGCAAATAAAAGGGAGAGCGATGAAAGAAAAATACAAGTCCTATCCCTACAAAGGAAGTACGGGCGAAAGGCTGTCGGGTACGCTCATTCCGTCTATTGCCTTCGTTCTCATTCCGTTGCTTTTTTTGACTCCGCTTTTTGTCTTCGGCGCACCCGTCGGCGTAAAAATCGCCGTCAGTGTTTTTATTGCGCTTTTTGACGCCGGAGTGCTGACGGCGGCGATACGGCACGAACGCAGTCTGCACTTGATAAAGCTGTATGAGAACAGACTTGAATTGTCACACGGCAAAGTTATTTATATAAGTATGAGCTATGACGACGTGGTATTTATAGATGTGGACGCCGAAACGCCGACGCAAAGGTTTTATCTCTTGACGCATATTATGCCCGTTGCGCGTGACAAATTTATTTTGGAAGAAATCAAAATAAAGTCGGGAATGCAAAAGGATTTATTTTTGCTCCCCTTTACAAAAAAGCTTTATGACGAAGTATTTTCAAGACTTAGCCGCAAGGTCTTGACCTACGGCAATCTTTCCGATGAACAAAAAAAAATATTGGAAGGAAAAGCCGAATAAAAATATCGTTTTTTGTTAATAAAAAATTTTCAATTCATAAAAAGTTCACAAGTGTGTCATATAATTCAATCAGAAGCATATAATAGAAATAAAATCTATCTATAATCATAGAAATAAAACTACTACAATGATAGAAATAAAATCTATTTATATAAATAACAAAAATAAAATCTACTTCCTAAAAAGGAGGACATATCATGAAAAAGAATATTCTCTTGACCGGAGCATCCGGGAATATAGGTTATCAAACGCTTCTAAAATTGCTCGAAAACGGTGATTATGACGTAACCGTGTTTGATTTGCCGTCAAAAAAGAATAAAAAACTTCTTGAAAAATTTAAAAACAAAGCAAATATTGTCTACGGAAGTATCAACGACACTGAGCTTGTCAACCGGATTGTCGCAGGTAAGGACGTAATCATACATCTCGCCGCTATTATTCCGCCGCTCGCCGACAAAAACCACGAATTGGCGCAGAAGGTAAATTTTATCGGAACGGAAAACCTTGTGCATTCAATAAAAGAATTTAATCCAAAATGCTTTTTGGTCTTTACGTCGTCCATAAGCGTGTACGGCGACAGAACAAAGGATTTTTGGATAAACGTCGGCGACCCTATCAACGTCAGCGAAGGCGATTATTACGCGCTCACAAAGGTCGTATCCGAAAAGATGATACGCGAATCGGGTATAAATTATACGATTTTTAGATTGACGGGAATAATGGGCTTGCCGCATACAGACCCTTTGATGTTCCATATGCCATTAAATACAAAGCTCGAAATAGCCTCGACACGCACGACGGCTTCCGCGCTTGCGCTGGCGTGTGCGCATACTGACGAATTGAACAAAAACATATACAATCTCGGCGGCGGCGAAACGTGCCGCGTAGAATACGCAGAGTTTTTAAAAAATATGCTCGGCATCTACGGCTTAAATTTTAAATATTTTAAGACGGAAGCCTTTGCGGAAAAGAATTTCCATTGCGGTTACTATGAGGATTCTCATATTTTAAACGACATTTTGGATTTTCAGCATGAAACCTTAGCGGACTATTACGCCTTTGTCAAGCAAAACACGCCGCAAATCGTAAGACTGCTCACAAAAATATTTGCCAGACCGGCGGCATACTTTCTCTGCAAAAACTCCGAGCCGTATATTGCGCGCAAAAAGAAGCTTCAACTCGAAATGGGAAGATATTTTAATTAAAAAACCGATATAAAAAGGTAAAACAAGCTCAAATAATAAAAAAGTCGAACGCCGTTCGACTTTTTTCTATTGTAAATAGAAGATATATTTGATATAATAGACTTATATCCTAACTTATCCGTAAAACAAGGGGGAAAAAATGGACAACAGAGTAATGCTCGGTGATTTTATAAGAGAGCTGAGAAAAGAAAAGGGTCTGTCGCAGGACGAACTCGGATACCGTGCAGGCGTGTCGAATAAAGCTGTATCAAAGTGGGAAACGGGCGAAGCAAATCCCGACCTGAATATCATTCCGCGATTGGCGGATGCGCTCGGCGTAAGCTGCGACGAATTGCTGACGTGCGTGAGAAAAACCGTTGCGGACGATATAAAAGAACCGCAAGAAACGGAGAAGCCCGACAAATCGGAAAGAACGGAAATACCGAAAGAAACGGAAATACCGAAGGCTTCCGGAAACTCCGCCAACGGCAGCGAATTTGACGGCGAAAAACTATTATATGACTTAATCGGACGCGGTATGCAAAAGGTTGCGCCGAGAGAATACGTCAGCCGCCAAAAGACACAGAGCGGCAAGCCGTACGTTCATATAAATTTTAACAACATATCGTCAAAAGCCGAAGGCATGGTCGCTATCGGATTTAGAGCAAAGGGAGTTATCAGCATAGGACTGATATCCTGCGGCGTGGTGTCGGTGGGGTTGCTTTCGTTCGGCTTATTTGCTTTCGGCATGTTGTCGTTTGCATTAATCGCAGCTTTCGGAAGTGTCTCTATCGGATTAGTCGCGGGCTTCGGTGCGGTTGCGGCAGGATTTTTTGCATTCGGCGCGGTGGCGGTGGGCTTCTATGCCTTCGGAGCTTTTGCCGTAGGGTACTTTGCCTATACAGGCAACGGCGGCATAGCAATCGGCGTGAATACCTTTACCTACTTTGCGGCAAGATTAAACGGATATCTTCTTATTTGATAATGCAGATTATATTGCAACTAAATGTTGAAAATTCACAAATGTATGATATAATACTTATAAGGTATATCGGTATTCGGACGGAATGCCGAAATAAGAGATAAGGAGATTAATAATGAGAAGTTTTACAAAATTGGATTTGCAATACGCACACAGATTTTTGGGCTTTAAGGGCGAAGCTCAATACCTGCACGGACACACGGGAATACTCACGATAGAAGTGGAAGATTCGGTCAACCCCGGTGTAGGAATGGTTTTTCCTTGCAACGAAATCAAAAAGATTGCTTGGGACGTTTTACAAAATTTTGACCACGCATTGGTGCTGGCGCAGAATGACCCGTTGCTGCCGCACGTTTTGGAAGCATATAAGCAGCAAGGCATTCTCAACGGTGCGCCGACAAACACGCAGAAAGGTCCAGCATTTGATAACGAGCTTGCAAAGGCATATCCCGACTGCCGCTTGGTGGTCGTCAAAAAAGTTATGACGGTAGAAAATTTCATCGAGATTGTCTATTCGTTACTTAAAGACAAGTTAAATATCGCCAAATTGACCTTTACGTCGGGCGTAAACGGCGCGACGCAAGAGTACTTGCTGACAAACCAAGCAAAAGCCGTCGAGCCTAAGAAGCGTTGTCCGCTTTGCGGCATAGAGCTTGATAAAGGCGAAGAGTACTACGTTTGCCCGAAATGCGGATACAGAGAAAAGATTTAAACTATCGAACGCGTCCGATAAAATAAACGAACGCGTCCTATAAAATAAAGCGACTTCCAACGAAGCCGCTTTTTTTGAGTACGCTTTACGATGTCGCAAAACCATAAAACGAAATATGCCGATACGAGTAAAAATATCGCGCCAACTCGGGTAAAACGCTTGCTCACATACAGGTCTTTTCTATCAGAGCGATAAAAAATTCCGTAGCTTTTTCGAGTGCGTCGATGTCGCATCTCTCGTTTAGGGCGTGGACGCGGCTTTGCTCTTCTTCGGTGACCTTAAACGGGGTAAAGCGGTAGACGTTTTTGCATATCGGATAGAAGTAGCGCGAGTCGGTGGCGGCGAAAAACATATACGGCGCGACCTTGATATCGGGAAAGACCGACTTGATGACGCCCGATATTTGCTTGTACGAATCGGTGTTTGTCGGCGATATCGGCGACGGCTCGACACCGGTCAGCGGCACTTCGACTTCGATGTCCTTGCCGACGATTTTTTTGATGTGAGCTACTACCCGGTCGGTCGTGTTGCCGTCGATTAAGCGGCAGTTTATGACCGCTTCCGCGTACGGCGGCAGGACGTTCGCCGCATTGCTGCCCTTTGCCATTGTCGGCGCGAAAGTCGTCTTGACAAGCGCGGCGGCGACGGGGTGAAGCTTGGTTAAAGCAAATTTTAAAAGCGGCGAGAGAATATCCCTGTTGACAATGACAAATTTGAAGAGCGGCTTCATGTACGGCGCAAGCTCTTTGATAAGCTCCTTTGTCGGCGCGGTCCAGACGGCCGGCATTTGGTGCTTTTCGATGTCGTAGACAGCTTTGCCGATTGACGCGAGAGCGGTGGGCTTAGCGGGAGTGCTGGCGTGACC
>JAITOU010000012.1 GCA_031289755.1 Clostridiales bacterium | reverse complement strand
CCTACGATAGGATACTTATAGCTTTTTGGGCGCAGCAATCCGCCCCTACGATAATGCCTGCGATAAAGGTGGCTTATATCATATTTACCGATATTACCCTGTCCTTTTCGGTTAAAAATCCAAGCGTCTCGTCCATGCACACAAGCGCGCCTTCACCGCGCTCACAACCGCTTTTTTTGAGCAGGTCAAAGTTCTTCACATCTTTTTTTTCTCCGCTTCCGGCTTTTTTGACCTCAATCGGGTATAGCACCCCGTTGCGTTTTATAATAAGGTCAATCTCCCGCATTTCTTCGTCACGGTAGTAGAAGAAGTTTAACCTTGTATCGATTCCGGCGTTAGCGTAGCTTTTCATGATTTCCGTTACCGCAAAGGTTTCAAAGATTTGCCCGGCAAACGCCCCTTTTTCTAAGGTCTCCGGCGTATGCCAACCGCAAAGATAACAGGCAAGTCCGGTGTCCATAAAATGTAATTTGGGCGTTTTTGCAATGCGTTTAAGTACGTTGTCGTGGTACGGTTCAAGCAAGGTGACAAGTCCGCTCGTAACGAGAATCGACATCCACCGTTTGATAGTGTTTACATCCTTTCCTACCGCCTTAGCTATCGTTTGGTAATTTAGCTGTTGAGCGGTAAGCGACGCCGTCGCCGTTATAAAGTCAAGAAAGGCGCGTTCGTCCGCCACTTGCGTCAGCGCGCGAACATCCCGTTCGATATAAGTACGCAAATATCGGCTGAAAAAAATTTCACACTGTTCGGCGTTATAATCCTTTTGATATATTTGAGGAAACGAGCCTTTTTGAATAATACGCCAAATTTCACGGTAATCGAGCTTGGGCGCAAGCCCCTTGACTGCGTCGATATGTGCGGTCGTAGGAAAAAAAGGCTTTGTATAAGCGATATTCTTTATTTCTCTATATGATAATCCGTATAAATCAAGAATCCCCACGCGTCCGGCAAGACTCTCCGAAACATTTTTCATGAGCTGAAAGGCTTGCGAGCCGGTCATATAAAACATTCCGCTCTGTTTTTTTTCGTCCACAAGGATTTTGATATACGGAAACAAATCGGGTTCGTATTGTATTTCGTCAATAATAATCGGCGGCTCGTGTACCTTGAAAAATAACACCGGGTCGTCGGCGGCTTGCTTTTGAAGCCGCAGGTCGTCAAAGGTAATATATGCTATGCCATCGATTTCGTTTTGAATCAAAGTGGATTTTCCGACCTGCCGCGTACCCGTCACAAGTACGGCAGGATACATATCTGCTATTTGTTTTAGACAGCTCTCTATGTGCCGCTTAATATACATAAATAAAACCTCCGATAATCTGACATCGTATGTCATTTTATCAGAAGTTTTACTTTTTGTCAAGCGTTTACAGTGTGTGTGCCATATATACAAAATTATTCGGGCGGATATGGAATCCGCCCCTACAATAGGAATATCATTAATACGGTTTCGGACGACCGGGTCGGTCGCCCCTACGGTGGGAATAACCGTTCTTTTCGTTTGATATTCCCCTTGACATTTCAAAAACACTGTATTATAATATTATGTATCGTGATACAGTGGTTCGTGATACGGCAATTCACTGTATTGTGATACAGTGTATTGTGATACAGCAAATTGTGGGGTGTATAAAAAATGTTTATAGCTCGCGAAAACGAATTGGCAAAATTAAACGATATGTATGACAGCGACAGGTTTGAGTGCGCCGTTGTTTACGGGCGGCGGCGCGTAGGCAAAACTACGCTTATAAGTGAATTTTGCAAGGACAAAAAAACAATATTCTTTGCTTCTATGGAAACCGAAGCAAAGCAAAATTTGGAAGCTTTTTCGGGAGCAATATTCGGCGTAGGAGATAAGCCTTACGGCGAAGCAAGTTTTTTGAGCTTTCAATCGGCATTAGACGCCGTCGGAGAGCTTGCGGCGGCGGAGCGGCTGATATTGGTAATCGACGAATACCCTTACCTTGCAAAAAGCTATAAAAGCATTTCGTCTATTTTGCAAAACACGATTGACCATAAATTCAAAAAAACAAAGCTGTTTTTGATTCTTTGCGGTTCGAGTATGAGCTTTATGGAAAAGCAGGTTTTGGGCTACAAAAGTCCGCTTTATGGGCGGCGTACAGCACAATTTAAGATATTGCCGTTTGATTATAAGGAAACGGCAAGGTGGTTTCCCGACTTTTCGACGGAAGACAAATTGCTTGTATACGGCATAACGGGCGGCATTCCGCTGTATCTCGAAGAAATCAGACAGAACAAAACCGTTGACGAAAACATATTAGACAATATGCTCAACCGCAACGCTATGTTGTTTGAAGAACCGTCTAACCTATTGAAACAAGAGCTGCGCGAACCGCAAACCTATAATGCGATTATTACGGCGATTGCCGACGGCAAAACAAAGCTTTCGGAAATAAGCGGTACTATCGGTTTGGATTCGGGAAATTGCGTCAAATATATCAATAATCTCATTACTCTCGGCATTTTAAAAAAGGAAGCTCCGTTGACGGACGGAAAAAATAAATCCGTTTACTTGATTGCCGACGGATTGTTCCGTTTTTGGTATAGGTTTGTTCCCAAAAATATGTCGTCAATTATGTCGGGCAAAATGAAAGAAAATTATAAGCATAGCGTAAAGCCTTTTTTAGCCGACTTTATGGGGCTTGCCTTTGAAGAAATTTGCAAGCAATATCTCGAAAAGTATGCTCCGCTTCCCCTATCGCAGGGGACTATCGGTCAATGGTGGGGAGCTAATCCAAAAACAAAAAAACAAGCGCAGATTGATATCGTTATGCTGTCGTCTGACGGCAAGGAAGCGATTGTCGGTTCTTGCAAATATAGAAACGACCCAACGGGACTTGACGAGCTTGAATTGCTCAAAGAATATGCGGAAGCAATGGGCGGAAATCGTAAGAATTATTACTATATTTTTTCAAAGGCAGGCTTTAAAAAAGGGTTGTTAAACTCGGCAGAACCCGTTGAGCTTATTGCTTTGGAAAAATTGTTTGAATAAACTGACGACGTTTAAGTGTATCATTTTACTCTTATCTCATTGTTTTATCAATACAAATCGCCAAAATGAGAAAATTGGTTTTGCCCTAATACCGCAAGAAAACTCTGCGTTATTGAGCGGTCGCGGTTTCACCGCTTGTCAAGCCTTTTTTTAGACGCAACATAAAAAAAGAAACACTTACAGATTTCTTGCCGATTTTAATACTTTATCGGGGATTTCGGCTATTTAAACAACGGGATAACATACATTCCTAAGCAGATACAGCCGACAATGAGAGTGTAGACGGCAAAGGGCTTCATGCTTTTTTTGCTAATGAGCTTTATAAAGAATTTTACGGCGAGATAGCCGCTTAGGGCTGCGGTGAGCATTCCGACGGTGAGCGGAAGGATATCCCCCGCGGTGAAGCTTGCCGCGCCGCCGCCCGATATCTCTGCAATCATTCCGGCTATTATTATCGGCATGGACAGGATAAAAGAAAAATCGGCGGCTTCCTTCCTGTCCGCATCCATTAATAAGAGCGAGCTTACGGTCGTTCCGCTTCGCGACAGTCCCGGTATGACGGCTATGCCTTGCGCAAGACCGCAGACGAGCGCGCTTTTGAAGTTGATTTTTTTGTTTTTTTTCTTGTCGGTAAATAATTCCGCCGAAAAAAGTACGAGCGTCGTAGCAAAAAATCCTGCGGCGAGATATCGCCCTTCCAAAAGCTCTCCGAGAAATATTTTAAAAAACACGGCGATAACCCCCGTCACCGCCGTCGCCGCCAATATATAGCGGTTTTGAAGGCTGAATGGCTTTCGGAAAATTTCCGAAAGCTCTTTCCTGTAATACACGGCGGCGGCAAGCAGCGTACCCGTATGAAGGGCGAGATTAAAAAAGAGCGACGGACTGCCTATGCCGAGTTTTTCGGCAAGCAACAAATGTCCGCTGCTCGACACGGGCAAAAATTCCGTCAGGCCCTGTATCAAGCCCAATAAAAAAGCCTCGAAAATCTCCATATTTCTCCGCTGCGGCAGGATAGCCGCCGAAAGTTTTTCGTTTTTGTTCAAAAATTCCTTTACTAATAAATAATATTAATTTATAATTGTTTTATACCCTAAAATTTAAACAATTACGGAGTAAAGATGAAACTCGGAGTCGTCGGCTTGCCCAACGTGGGCAAAAGCACACTTTTTAACGCCATCACAAAGGCGGGCGCGGAATGCGCTAATTATCCTTTTTGCACTATCGAGCCTAACGTCGGCGTCGTACCCGTCCCGGACGACAGGCTCTATAAGCTTGCCGCGCTCTATAAGAGCAAGCAAATTATTCACACGACGATAGAATTTGTCGACATCGCCGGACTCGTCAAGGGCGCGTCTAACGGCGAAGGCTTGGGCAACAAATTTTTGTCGCATATAAGAGAAGTCGACGCCGTCGTACACGTCGTCCGCTGCTTTGCCGACGTCAATATTACCCACATCGACGGAGCAATCGACGCTCTGCGCGACATCGAAACTATCAATTACGAATTAATCTTCGCCGACATCGACACCGTAAAAAAACGCCTTGACCGCACAAAGACGCAAGGCAAATCGGGCGACAAAAAATATTCCGCCGAAGCGGAAATCCTTTCGGATATATTGAAACGTCTCGAAGAAGGCAAGCCCGTGCGCGGAATGCCGTTCGATACCGAAGTACAAGAATATGTTGCGTCGCTCTTTCTCCTTACCTATAAGCCGGTCATATATGCGGCCAATATCGCCGAGAGCGAGATATCCGCGCCGCTCAATGAGGAGGTGCAAAAGGTCATAAGCTTTGCCCGGCAAGACGGCTGCGAAGCGATAGTCGTTTGCGCAAAGATAGAAGACGAGTTAAACGCCTTAGACGATGCCGACCGTGAAATGTTTATGCAAGAAATGAAGATGACCGAAAGCGGTCTGAATAAGCTCATAACGGCATCCTACCGCCTGTTGGGACTGATAAGCTATTTGACTGCCGGAGAAAAAGAAACGCGTGCATGGACGATAGAACGCGGCACAAAAGCTCCCCAAGCCGCCGGCAAAATCCACAGCGATTTTGAAAAAGGATTTATTCGCGCAGAAATCGTCGATTGCGCCGTCCTGCTCGAATGCGGCTCGTTTACCGCCGCCAAAGAAAAAGGTAAGGTTCGCAGCGAAGGCAAGGACTACGTCGTCAACGACGGCGACGTCGTGCTGTTTAGATTTAATGTGTGATATGCACCTTTAAGACTTTTTGGGGTTATTTTTCGCGAAACCGACTGCGGTTGGTATCATTGCAACAAAGAAGGTTTCGCGGAAAAGAACAAAAAGCGCGGTGTACACCTATACTTACCTTACGCGGTTCGTTTTGAAAACGCCCAAATCAACGCGCCTATCCAGCCGAGAAATGTCCAGCCGAGAAACACGTTGAGAAGTATAACGCCGACCTTATTGTAATGATTACGTTTGAGTGCGATAATCGTCGGTAAAAAATATAAAATAATAGAAAGTATAAAAGTTATTACTCCCCAAACGCTTTGAAAAAACCATGCCATACTTATAATCCTCCTTTTGTCACAAATTAGACTTGCTTAGTGAGACCGATTCATAAAATATCTCACGGCAATAGTATGATTCGCCGTGAAATATTTATGCACCGCTATAAAACATTATAAGCTTATCGGCTCGAAAAATAAAAAAAACCGCCGCACATTTTTTTTAATGCGCGGCGGTTTTTATAATCCGAAAGGAATAAAAAAAATCGCCGCGATTTTAAATGCGCGGCGATTTTTGTTTTGTTAAAATTCAGTTGGGTTTTAAGTTATTTTCTGAGACCCGTACCTACCTTGTATTGCGGCTTGCCGCTTATTGTAGGTTTTTTGTTCTCAGGTCTTATAGGCGGCAGGTCTCTTCTCGCTCTGCCGATAAAGAAGAAGACGAGATATATTATTCCGATAAGTCCGACCACTCCGCCGGCTATCGCGCCTACGAGAGCCCAATTTGTGGTAGGGTCTAAGGCGTAATTAACCGTGTATTCAAGTATTCCGTTTGTTATCAGATAGTTGTCCGACGCAAAGGTAAATACTACGTTGTAATCCTTTATATCCTTTAAGTTTTCAGGTGAGTTTGAAATAAAAGATATACCGTACTTTGCATCTAAATCGTTGCTGATAATCTCCGGTCTGAAATTCTTGTCGGTTATCTTGCCGGTGTTGTTAAATTTGACGTATTGTTTGATAAGCGCGACAAGCTCGGCTTGCGATGCTCTGGCTATGATGACCGTGACTTCCGTCTCTTCGGCATACATATACTCATTGCCTACGATGCCCTTGACGGCGTAGGTGAATTTGTATTCGCCTGCCGTTATCGCATTTTCAAGCACGATACCGTCTCTTGTGATTTTCACTATTTCCAATTCGGCAGGCATTCCGACTATGCCGGTAGAAACCGCCGGAATCGGAGCTTTGACGTCGCCGTCAAATTTGACGGAAATAATGTCCTTCGGTATTTTGACGTTTCTCTTGACGACTGTTACATCTACATGATGAACTCCGGTATATACAGGCGCGGCTAAATGGTTGGTCGAAGCAAACTCAAAATAAATAATATAACTGTCTATATTCTTTATTATGCTTAGACCCGAGACGTTATACAACGTTGTCGTATAAGACAAATTGTATTTTGCGAAGTTAAAATCGGAGAGTATCTCGACAATATCCTGCGCCGTATACTCTGCTCCCGAATATTCAAGAACCAATACGTCAACGGGGAATATGTAATCCATTACCGTAAAGATACCGCCGGCAGGATTGTAAGCACTGACCGCAACTATGTCATATATTAATAGATAAGTAAAAGTGCCTTCGTAGTTCGGGGAGCTAAATATAAACGTGACGTTGTATTGACCGACATTGACAATCTCTTGGTTGTTCTCGACCGATATTTTCCATGTCAGATCGTATAGATCGTTATTAAAAGAACGTGTCGTGTCCGTTATGACAGGGGTGTTACTGCTATAAGTAAATTGGAGTGTGAGTATACCGTCCTCCTGATACCAGTTATTGTATTCGATTTCTATCGCCAATGCTTCAATATCGCTTGCCGGCGCTTTGCGGATAATGTAATCGACTTCTATGCCGGTATATTCCGTAACAAAGTTTTCTTCGTTGACAACGATTTTCGCTCTGTATGTTCCGGCTAATGTCGGAGATTCAATCCCCACACCGTTGTATGTATATGTAATCCCGACGCTGTTCGGAATGAAAGCTCCTTGACTCGAAGTAAAGGTTATCTCGGTGGTCTGTGCCGAACCGTCAAATACATCTTCTTGTATGTCCGATATGTTAGCTGCCCTTATGACAAATCTTTCTATGGTAAATTGTGCGTCAACATTAGGAAGATTACTTGACCCGCCGAACGAAACGTTGTTAGTGTAGAGAGTTGCCGTTATCTCGTAGCTTTCGATATCGCTACCGTTCCATTTGACAGGCACATACGCAGCACCGCCATAAATAACACCGTCCACCAATATTGTGACACCGGCTAATAATTCCGTTTTGATTTGATTAGGCAATCCGGAAATTTTATTTAATGAAATTCTTATTTCCTCTTTTATCGCGGCTTCGATATCGGCATAGCTTGTGAGATAAGAGTACTTTCCGTCGAACTCTAAGCTAAACTTACTTGCGGTTATAGAGTAAGGGCTCACCGTTACATTAACGTTCCCCGATACGGACGCATTATAATTAGGGTTTGTATTTGTAAATGTAAGATAATAATTACCACTATCCGATACCGCAAGATAATCCGGCAAAGAAGGCCAAAGAATATTACAGTCAACCGTTTCGGTGGTGTGAGTAGCATTTTTGAGAGATATAACCGACTGTTTTAGGTCTCCGTAATTCAATGTCAGAATGGCAGGCGGGGTAAAGTCCGCCCGGCTAACGGTAAGCTGAACCGTTACAATGGCATCCACTGTTGCATCTTCCGACACAAATCTCACATTATTGTATTCTCCGCTGTTTGCAACGGTAGGTATCGCGGCTACTTCGCTCGGCCATGTAAGAGTACCCGGCTTAGCAAGATAAGTCTCCGCAGACGGACGTGCCGCACCGTAAACTAAATTATAGGTGAAATCCGTCGCCGACGCGCCGGAAACGCTGCCGCCGACGTCGCTGCTGATATTTATCGCCGAAACTTCGTCAATAATTCCGCTCTTTCCGCTGATAACAACGGAAAAACACAGCATTCCCAATGCGCTCAATGCGCAAACGAGAAAACAAATAATAACTCTCAGCGGTTTGTTGTTAGACTTTTCCATAAACAAAACTCCCGTAATATTATTTTAGTAATATTATAATAAGAAGAAAAATGTCGTTATATCCCGAATGCGGTTCAACGGCATGCAGATATACAGAGATATCGCCGCAAAAAGGAAAGCCTATATAAGCAGACTATACCGCTTATACTATAATGTAGATTAATTATAATACAGGTATCGCGTTTTGTCAATACTGTTTTTAAAAAAAGCTTGAAGATTTTTACCGTGAAGCTTAGTTTTAAAAAAATTCCGCGCCGGAACGCCCTTTTTGACCGCCGCAAAGGCACTGTTTGGCATAAACGGGTTATTTTTACATTCTCTCAAAAGAGCTTTTCAAACATAATACTGTGCCTGCGCCTGCCAAAGCTCGTAATATTTCTCTTCCCTATCCTTTATCAAGGCGTCGTGAGTGCCGTATTGGACAAGGCGTCCTTTGTCAAAGACGGCGATTTTGCCGCAAAAGCGGCAGGACGAAAGGCGGTGGGAGATATAGACGGCGGTTTTGTCCTTTACAAGGTCGTTAAATTTTGAATAAAGCTCATATTCCGCGACGGGGTCTAACGAAGCGGTCGGCTCGTCGAGTATGATAAAGGGCGCGTCCTTATAAAGGGCTCTCGACAGAGCCAGCTTTTGGGATTCGCCGCCGGATATTTCCACGCCTTTCTCTTCGCAATCCTTATACAGATAGGTGTTTGCGCCGTTCGGCATTTTGCGTATTCGTTCGCCGATACCGGCGTCGTCAAGGCATTTCATGATTTTTGCTCCGTCCGCTTCTCCGCCGCAGGCGACGTTGTCCGCCGCCGTAAAGGAAAAGATTTTAAAGTCCTGAAAGACTACGGCAAAGAGCTTTCTGTAACCGTCGGTATCGTATTCCCTGATATTCACGCCGTTGACAAGGATATCGCCTTCGTAATTGTCGTACATTTTGGTGAGCAGCTTGATAAAGGTCGTTTTGCCCGAACCGTTCTGCCCGACAATGGCTAACCGCTCGCCGTCGCCTAAGGTGATATTCAAATCCTTTAAGGCATACGCGTCGCTGCCGGGATATTTAAAGCCGACATTTTTAAATTCTATGACAAGACCGTCCGTGCCGATTCCGTCTGCGCTCAGGCTTCCGGCGCGTTGATTGTCGGTGTCGATAATGTCAAAATAATATCCGACCGTCCGCAGAATATTAGAAAAGTTTCCGATATTAGAAAAAATTTCCGTCAGGCTCGAAACGATTATCATAAAGCTTCCCGTGTACATGACGAGAGCGTCTATCGAAAAAGCCTTCCCTAACCCTTTAAGACCTATAAAGGCATATACCCCGAAGCCCGCCATCGCGCCGATAACGGCTATGACGGAAGTACTCATGCCGGTAGCGTTGGCGACTTTCTTTCTTATTTTGACGCCTTTTTCTATCAAATGATACGCGGCGTCTCTCTCAATCAGTTTTTGTTCGGAAAAAATTCTTATTTCCTTTCCGTTTTTGTAATCGGTTACGACGCCCATATAATAGTCAAAGATGCGGCTGAGATTCAGATATTGGTCTTGCAAATGAAAGTAAGCCTTTTGGGTCTGTTTATTGAGAAAAAAGACCATGACAATGAGCGCGCCTATGCCCCCGAAGACGACGAGCGCAAAGTACGGCGATTGAAGAAAGCCGTCGCCCGTTCTCACAAAGCTAATCTTAAACAGCGGTATCAGTACAAAAATTGCCGCGCCGAAAGAAATCAAGCCGCTGAATATTCCCCTTAGCGTCCATGCAAAGGCATGAAAATGACTTCCTTTGGTTTTTAAACTGTCTTGATATTTACGCGTCTTTTCGTCGAAGGTTTTGTCCTCTAATTTTTCGTAATCGACACTGAATAGCTTTGCTCCGGCTTTGTTTTGCTCGGCAAAATACAGCTTAGGATAACAAGTATTGATAAAGAAGGAAAAAAAGGCTTCTTTTAAGATGTATAGTATACAATTCAAGGCGACCGTCAGGACGGCGTATGTGAGCAGCATAGCTTTGTCCTTGCCGCCCATAAGCTCCCCGATGATTTTTGCGGTAAAAACTATGTTGACAAAAGGATGCGCCGCTTCAAAAAGTGCCGACAAAAAGCCGAAAGGCAGTACGGACGGAGCTAAGCGCGTTTGCTCCTTGACACTGCGTGCAAAGAGCTTAAACATATTATTTTTTTTCGGCATAATTTCTCTCCGTTTCTTTTGCGCCGACCGTGAAGCGGCGCGGTTTGGCAATATGACTGCGTCAATACAAGCCTTGACCGTGACGACGGCTAACGGCTTTTAAACGATTGTGTCGGACAAGCCGCATTTCAAGCGGCGGACGACAGATTAAAAATCGTTGCCAAGCTTATAATAATAGCTCTGTATCCGGTACATTTTAAAATATTCGCCTTTTTTGTCCATAAGCTCTTCGTGCGTACCCGATTCGGCTATCCCGCCGTCCTTGATAAAAAAGATTCTGTCGCAAAAACGTGTCGACGACAGCCTGTGGGATATAAAAAACGACGTTTTGTTTTGGGTAAAGCCGTTGTATTTGAGATACATATCGTTCTCGGCTATCGGGTCGAGCGCGGCGGTCGGTTCGTCGAGAATGAGTATCGGCGCACCCTTATACAAGGCTCTCGCAAGCAAAAGCTTTTGGGTTTCGCCGCCCGAAAGGTTGACGGCATCTTCGTAGACCTTTTTGACAAGCTTCGTGCCGATACCGTCCGTCAAGCGGTCGGTCTTGTCCTTTAAGCCCGACGCCGCAAGAACATATTGCAGCAGCTCCGCGTCTACGGCTTCTCCGTCGTCCTTTAAGACGATGTTTTTTTCTATGCTCATCGGCAACAAGATATAGTCCTGAAAAACTGCGGAGAAAAGCTTAAAGTATTCGTTCGGGTCAAAGCCGCTTATATCGATACCGTTTAAGAGTATACGCCCCGACGACGGCCTGTAAAAGCCGCAAATCAGCTTGACGCAGGTGGTTTTACCCGCTCCGTTTTCGCCGACGACGGCTATTTTTTCGCCTTTTTTTATCTTGAACGACATATTGCGTATAGTAGGCTCGGCGCTTCCGCGATAAGCGAAGGTCACGTCTTGAAACTCTATATCGCACGGAAATTCGTCCGCCGACGGCAAGGGTATCATATCACGCTCGCCGGACGGGTCGTTCGTTTCGTCGATAAATTCTCTGTATCTGCCGCAATTAAAGCAAATGCGTTTAAAATCGAAGATGTTTCTCGTAAGCGAAAAAATCCAGCCGAGAAAGCCCGTTACAAGCGCAAAATAGAAAACAAAATCCGAAACGGCGATAACGTCGTTCAAGGCGGCGGTCAGGAGATAATAAAATGCCGCGCTCTCGCATATGAGCGTCAAAAAAGCTCTCGCGGCATTTGAAGCGATATAAACTTTCGTGATTGTTGCGGCGTCCTTTTTTACCGCCGCATTTATAGCTGCGGCAACCCTGTCGAAGAGCCTTTTAAAGCCGAAAACCCTTATGTCCTTTCCGGCGGCAAAGTCGTTTGCCGTTCTAAAAACATAATTGGTCTTCATATGGTGGACCTTGTAACCGTCGTAGATTTTTTTGTCCGCCTTGATATTGAGATAGGACACAAAGAAATTTGCTATTCCGGCGGCGGCTATGATTAAAATCAGTATAGGGTCTAAAACCGCCAAAATGACTATATAAGTAAATATTCCGACCGCATTTGAAATAAATTTCACGGCAAGCGAAAACAATCCCCTTGCCCCGACGCCCCACGATTCGGTAAAGCCCTTGCTTTTTTCAAACGCCAGCCTGCCGTCTAAGCTCTCGACGTATTCGTAGCCCGCGCTCATCATCTTTTTGAAGGCGTTTATGCGGTAATCGGTATTGATGTTTTCGGCAACCGCATTGCTTTTGGATTCGAGAAAGGGATTTATCCATGTAATCGCCGCTATCAAAAAGGACATCAGCCCGACGGCGGAAAGCATTTTGCCCGGCGTATATCCGCCGTCAATCGCGTCAATCATAAGCTTGGGGATAAGAGCCATTATTATCGGCAAAACGACAAGCGGCGGAATGCGCAAAGCAAAAAGCACGAAGCTCATTTTGTCAAAATCGCGCCATTTTTTGAGCATATATCTCAAATTATTCCTGTCGGTATATTTACCGCGTTCCATCTTCATCTCTCTTTTTAAACTGTTTTCTTATTAATTTTTTAATTTTATATAAAAAAAACGGCGCTTCCGCTACCGCCCTATCAAGTCAACACTACCGCCGCATACAAATTCCGCCCTTAAAACAAAAGCCTTCTCTATCTCAGTTAAAAGCGAAAAAAGCCCCCCCCCTGACACATATTATACTTGTTCTTTCTTCCGTGCTTTTCATCTCTATCTCTCTCAATCGTTGATTTATTTGATTTAATAGTGGTAATTATATCAAGCTTTTGTCTTGTTGTCAATAGATTTTTTGAATATTTATTCAAACGCCGCGCTAACAATTTTCGTTTCGGCGTCTTATCATCTGTTTTTTCGTCACGCAATAGGGAAAAGAATTTAAAAAGCGTCGGCTCCAATACCGCTGCTTACGGTAAATGGCTAACGCTCGTTTTTTCTCATATTTTTTAGCTGCAATCTACAACTGACTTTCGTGTTTTTTAAAGAAATCGAATCTCGGTTCTAAAAATTTGAACGCTCCGACTTCGGGCAATATCTCGCAAAAGGTTTTGTCGGCGTTTTTCCAATCGAAGAGCGCGCCGCCGGCTTTCATGTACTCCGCGACAAGCTCCGCTCCGTCGGGGGCTATCGAGTGAAGCATAAGGACGCCGGTCTTTATGACGTGTACCGTGTCGGCAATGAGCCGGGCTTTGACTTCGTTGTCGCCGGTTTTTGACACCTCCGCCCAATGCGCGTTCGCGCTGCGAAAATATTCGTCTATAACTCCGATGACGTTATTAAACTCGTATCTATTCATATAATACTCGTATTTTTCGAGAGTATCGGCGGCTTTTGCTAACGTTTCGGACGTGACGGCGGCGGTCGGGAGCTTGCCGTCAAAATACTGCTGCAAGGAATAAAAGACCGACCGTACTATTCGGTTAAAGATATTTGTCAGGATATTGCCCTGCAAGAGTACGGGGTCGCCGCTCTTTGCAAATTCTTCCGGAAAGAACACCTTAGACGCAAAGTTTGCCGAAGCCGAACCTATTCCCTGCCCCAAAAAGTGCATTCTGAGCTGTTCGACGGTATAATAATCGAGCAGGCTGTCCGCCGTCGGAGCTGTTACCGTTCCGCTGCTGCCGGCTTTTGCGTTGGCGACCAAAAGGTGTTTGTTGGCGACGACATAAGTGAGATTGAGCTTGCCGTTTTCTTTTTCTAAACCGTAATTTTTGCCCTGCACTGCGAGAAAAACGCCCGTCTGCGCAAGGCAATAAAAAAACACATTGTCTTCGCCGATAAATTGTACGACCTTAGCGTCCTTTTGACACCACCAATCCTGCCATTTCGAGCCTTTTCCGACCCTTTTTCCGATGCTTTCGAGATAAGTGTCGGTAAACGAAACGGGAGCCCAAAGGGATTCGGGCCATACATAAAAGGTCAGTCCGTCCGTCGAGCCGTCCGATACCGTGGGCATCGGCACGCCCCATTTGGCATTGCCCGATATGCGAAAAGGTGCGAGAGTTTTATTTGAGCGGTATCTTATACCGGCGTCTTTCAGGACGGTGCAAGCGGTATCGCGTGCGTCTACCGATGTGAATTTCAGTTGGACGCGCTTGTTTTTTTCGTCATGAAAATAAGCGTGTTCAGGCAGTTTGTCAGTCACGGCGTCGAGCATATCCTTGGCGGATTCCGAAACAAAGAGCATGGGCGGCTGTAAAAAGTCGCGCATATCTCTTATCATGAATTTTCTCGAACAGCCTTCCGCTTCGAGCTTATCGCACCATTTTTTGATATCTTCTCTGAATGCTTCGAGCCTGAGATAATAATTTGATACGAGCTTCATTTGCGGTTTTTTGCCCGAAAGCTTACTTATCGGGTCTATCAGCTCCGACGGCGAATATTGATGACCGAGCGAGCATTCGTCCGCATAGCCGACCTCCGACTTGCAGCCGTCGATAGGGCATTTTCCTTCCACCTGACGACCGTTCAATATCATGTCAAAGTCCTTGTCATAAAACTGTTCGGTATCTTTTTTTGCCATATAGCCGCTTTTGAGCATTTCTTCAAAGAAGTAAGCCGACATACGTTTGTGATGCTCATACGACTCCCCGAAGCAAGATGCGGCAAAGAGATTTAAAGATATGCCGTATTTTTGCAGCGTCTTTTTTTGTGTTTCGTGGTAGCCGCCTATATAATCGGAAAGCGTGCCGGAATATTCTCCGGCTTCCTTTAATTTTCTGTATTTTTCTTCCGCAACCGAGCCGAAGCCATCCGTCCCCGAAACAAAAATGACGTTTTCGCTGCCGATATTATCTCTCATATATCGCGCATAAGCGTCCGCCCAAAGAAAAATCGCCCCTATATGTCCGATATGCAAAGGCTTATTGCCGTTCGGCATTCCGGCCGTAATAACTATCCGTTCCGGAAAAACCGGTCTTTTTATCAATCTTCTTTCCGCCACTTCCGCACCCCGCAAAATATTGATTATTAGAGTAAAATTATATCACACAAAAAAAATTTTGGCATTAAATATTTAAGTGATAATATAATTACTTCTTGTTCTTATTAAAAGCCGCTTGACTTTGAGCTTTCAGAGTATCCGCTATTTGCAACGCATTATCAAAATCAATAGCCGCCCAAGTTTTTTCATTTTTTTCTAAACATGATAAAAAAGATATTATGTATTGCTTCAAAACATCTTCGCTCTGTTTGACAATCTGTTCCGCCAACGCCAAATCCCGACGGGCTTGCATATCATAATCATACCTTACAACAGTCGCCCGATTAACGGGGATAATTTTTAGGATATGAAAGCCGGCTATATTACCCGGTCTTGTCTTTGGGGTAGGAACGGTAGGTATTATTTCACCTTTTCTTTTTTGAAAGTTAATATTAATATTTGACCTCAGCGGTATAGCGACATTAATTATCCTGCCCTTGTATTTTATCTTTGGCACGATAATGTAATTTCTCGAAGGATTATTTTCAAATTCGGGGTCGTTAATAAGCTCCGAATAATAATTGTTTTTTAAATGAAAAAATATTGACACAATTTTTTTCCAAAAAAACTCCGCTTTACTTAAAGCGGAGCGTTTCTTATCCCTATTACTAGGTTGTGGGATTGTTTAGTACCGAAATACAACTTGCCCTTCAAGTACAGTTTTAACTGCATTATTATTATATGCCGAAAACCCTGTAAAGTCAAGCAATCATGCTCTTTTTTTTTACAAATTTTATTATAATCTTGCTTGCCGACACTTTAAAATCGGCAACGCAAACGCCGTTTAAAAATTTCCTTTGTTTCCGCCATGAGAAGTCAAAACAATATCGCCTTTTTGTTTTCTTTAACAAATATCCTTTGTTTCCGCTATCCGTTCAAGGGTCGGTCGACATATAGATGACGGTCTTCTACAAATATCCTTTGTTTCCGCTATCCGTTCCCGTATGCGTTAGCGCGGTGTATCACATTTACTGTGAAACGTACGGAGTTATCGCGTCCGTCACCCTTGCGTTCTTTTCAAACGAAACGACGGTTGCCGCGCTTTGCCATTTTGCCTTTATCACATCGAAGCTGTCCGTTTCGGGATAGACTACGGGCGGATTGCCCGTGTACATTCCCCATGTACTGCCTTTGTTGATGACTTTGTATGTCCAAAGCGTCCACGAATAGCGGTTTTTGTTATAAGCATTCAGAGTATACCGCCAGCTGTCGAGATTTTCAAAGCAGGTAAATTCCCCTATAAATATCGGCACGTCAAAATTAGCCCCTTTATAAGAAAGCACCTTGCTTATCACAAACCTTTTTTGCGAAGAAAAGCTGTTCAAATTGACCCATTGATAGTTGTGGTATTCATAAACGACGTTTTGCCAGCCGTATTTTGACGGGGTCGGAAGCCCCCTTGCTTCCCAAACGCTTTCAACAAAAATTATATGCCGTTCGTCCGCAGCTCTCACGGCGCGGATTGCACGGTCATAAAAATCCCATTGCGTCTCGTCTGTCTTGCCCGACGTTCCTTCCGGCTCGTTTAACAAATCGTATCCGGCGACAAAGGGTTCGTCGCGGTATCTTTCGGCGATTTTTCTCCAAAGCTCTATCGTGAGCCTTTCGTTTTCGGCATTGCCGAAGAGATTGTTTTGGCTTGTGTCGCCCGAATGGTCTTTGCCGTTTTGAGAACCGAACGCGCCGTGCAAATCCAATATGACGTACAAGCCGCGTGCCGCCGCTCCGTCGATAAATGCGTCGATTAGCGAAAAATCGTAGTCGGTATAAGGCGGCTTTGTAATGTTAAAATACCCGAACGGCAGCCTTATGACGTTAAAGCCCAAAGCCTTTACGTTGTCAAAATCTTCGTCCGCCCACCATGCCGCACGGTAAACCGACAAAAGCTCGGCGGCTCCGGCTTCGCCGAAGCGTTCGGTGAGCGTTTTTTCTAAGGTTATCTGGTCGGCGGTCTCGGTCGGACACATCCACGCCTCTTGAATCAAATAGCCGCCGGCATTGACCCCGCGCAAAAACACCGCTTCCCCGTCCGAATCTATGATATAGCTCTTATAGGTCTTCAAAAATCCCGCTTCCGGCAAAGCCCCCGACGGTGCGTTCACTTCCGGCTTTTTTAGCGTCGTATAAAGTGTGTTACAGCTCGCCAATATTACCGATATGCAAACTCCCAAAATCGTTACCGCTATTATTTTTGCTTTTTTCATACCGATTTCTCCTTCAAATCTTATTCGGAAGCCTTTCACGGCTCATGAACGTCTTTTTTTAGGGCTAAGGCTTGTATTGACGAATAAGAAACGACGTCGTTTCTTATTCGATACAAACTCTAAAAAAAATCCTTCGCTTTAAGACCTGCGAAGGATTTTTATTCGGCTGTTCGTACACTGCGCGTGCAGTGTACGAACGCCTTACTTACTCTTTTTGACAAAGCGCAGAGCTTATTACCATTTACGGTTTCTCTTTACCAAGTCTTTGTTGACAATAGGTGTTCCGTCAAATCTCGATACGACACTGATATTGACGTTCTTGCCGTCGTCGTATTTCGAGCCTTTTTTGACAACCTTGCCGCTTTCGCTGCCGCCGCTGCCGTTAGACATATTGAGATCGGTCTCTTTGAGCTTCGTTACGCGTACCTGCTCCTTTTTGTAAGCAATCTGCTGCTGTCTGCGTGCTTTTCTGACTATCTTGTCGTTCGCGTCTTCTTTGAGCTTTCTCAATATAAGGTATATGATGAGAAGCAATATCGATAAGCCGCCTGCCGACGCGCCTATCGGTACCCATATGCTCTTGTAGGACGACGTTGCCGGTCTGACCCAATAGTTTATCGCGTCGTCGCCTTGAAGCTGTATGTTTAACGTGTATTTTTCGTAGTCCGATACCTTAAAGACTCCGCTTGTCTGTCCTTCGGCTACTCCCGACACACCGTACAATACGTTATATCCGTCAGGATTGCTGATTGTCAGCGTACCCTTCGAGCGTTCCACAATAAATACGGCTTCCGCTTGTTCTATTCTTATAGTAACGGCGTTGACGGATGTGAGATTGTAATTATCCTTGTCCGCCCCCGTAAGCTCTATCGTCAGGGTGACGATATAAGAATTATCGTTTGCATTTGCGCTCGGTATCGACGCGCCGGTTACGGTAAAGAACAAATCGTCGTTCAATATCGCCGTTCTAAAACTTCCGCCGCCTACGACTACGTTGCCGAGAACGTCTGTCGAACCGTTATATTCGCGGTTGTGAGCCACTATACCTACAAGTCCTATATTGCGTTTGAGTATGTCACCCGTAGCAGCGGTATACACATTGTCGGTGCCAATAAACTCATAGTTTGTATTAGCAAGACCCGCAAGCGTGACCGTTACGGTGACTTGCTTGCCCGTTCCCTGATTTCTGTCGTCAAACGCGCCTACCGCCGTGAAGTCCGTACCTAATACAAGCGGTGAAACCACTCCGTTGAAAGTCACTCCCGTCACCGTTGCGCCGATATTCCCGTCGTACGCTTTGTTGGCAATCGTCGCTCCGTCTGTGGTTTTTATGGTTATCGGAGCTTTGGTTATCCTAATCACTACCATATCTACGCCGAGCAAATTGTAGTTATCCGCGTCGTCGCCTGTTAACCTTGATAAGAAACGTACCGTATACTCAGAATTACGCGCATTTGCGCTCGTTATTGTCGCTTCGTATATTTCAAAGCCAACACGGTCGCTGTTAAGAGCCGTTCCGCCCGGACCGACCCAAAGACCGAGCGCCCAATCGGCTGCACCGATGATTTTGGCGCTGCCGTCCAAAATCTGATCATATACATTCGTCGTTCCGTCGTAGACTCTTGAGTCGGCAAAGACATCGCCTATCGACACATCAAGTCTGTTGATTCTGCCCGTTGCGCCTTCGCCGTAATAGTCGATATGTTCATCTGCGTAATATTCACCGTAATAAAGACCGCCGCCATTAGGCATAGAGGCCACACCGCCTGATATGTAGTAGTCATTAATCGTATCGCCTGATAATACAAACTCATAGTGTTCACTTAACCAACCGGACCCGTTAATAATATCAATACTTATATTTGCAGGGTTAGCCGCTCCGCGAGTGGCTGCGCTATAATATGAATAATTTACGGTGTAATCAGTGCCCAACACGAACGTGGCGTTGCCGTGACCGTCGTTAAGCGCAATATTTTGGAACTTAACCGTAGCTAAAGGCGCAGCGGTCGTTCCGTCATAAATCTTCATATCAAAGGTCGCCCCGATTATATATATCTTAGCTTTGACTATGTTTCCGGTGACGCCGAAATTATCGTATGACAAGGTTCTCACCCCGACCTGCCCCCAACCTGCGCCATCATTCGTGTCATAGAAGTTATAACTGCCACCCATGTTGCCCGTCGAAATAAGAGAAAGTGTTCCCGTTACGCTATGTTGACCGATCTCAACACCGGCAAATTCCGCCGTACTATCATAGTCTTCTCCGCGTATAAGAGTTATAGCGTTATTGCCGAAATCCCAAACTGTTATACTTGATACAACTCCTACATTAGTGCCGTCATATTGTTTGTCTTCTATCGTTACTGAATATAAAAGGAAAATTTGCGGAATTATTGTTGCCGTATCGTCTTCTGCCGAAGAAAATGTCTTTGTTTTTGTTGCGATTTCATTAACGATAAAAGTATAATTGTTTGCCTTTGCCGTATTTAACAAGGTTATCGTTATGATTACTTGACGTTCTCCGCCATATGGCGAGCTGTAATGTCCACTGGATGTATTATAGTCGCTTGTGTTTATAATTTCACTGTTTACAGTATCAAAACCCAAGGTGTAAGCTCCGGAAGCCAAACTATCGTTACCGTCGTAAACCTTGCCGTTACCGGCGTATACGGTAACTCCTAATTCTGTCGGCTTAATAGTCCAATCATGATAACAATTAATATCGGCAGGGAGAGAATAGTTGTTTGCCAACGCATCTCCGCCGTTGTTAATACCGGTAACATGTACAGTATAAGTGCCTGCGTTTGTTCCCTTATCTGATGTACCGTCTATAATTGCCACAAAACCGTTCTGGTTATTGACATACCCTTCAAAGGTAGGCGACGTATACGTTTGTTGGTGTCCGTTATAAATAATGGTGTCCGTATTCCATTCAATGGTCAAAGCTTTCCTGTTTATTACCCAAGCCCCCGTATTATTGGAAGGCAAGACATAGTTAGTAAGAAGCACTACGCCGTTGTCGCTGTCATAGATTTGGATACCGGCGGTATAGTTGCCTGCGTTTGTCGCACTGTTGTTTGTAAGATTATATTTCAGTCCGCCGACATCCTTTGCCACATATCCAGTTATATTCAGACTGCTATCCGCATATGTCTGCTCAAATCCGTTATAGGTAAAGGTATTGCTACCGCTCCATTGATAAACAAGCTGTTTAGGATTTATAGCCCATGAGCGAGTCAGAGAAGTAAGAAAATAGTAGTTACTCAAAAGCACAATCCCGTTGTCCGCAAAGTTTCCTACCGTCGCAGTATAGTTACCGGCATTTATCGCGGTGTTGCCGGAAATGGAGTAATTCAATCCGAGTGCGCTTTGTCCGAGACCGATATATCCCGTTATCGTTGGCGTAGGATATGTAATGGTCAGTCCGGTATATTCATAGACAGGACTCGTCCAATTTATAGTTAAACCTTTTGGGGTTATCTCAAACGCATAATCTACTATCTCGCCTACTATTCCGCCGGTATTAGTAGCATCTACCGCATTATCTCTGTACACGGTGGCATTGAAGTAATATTTACCGACGTTTGTAGGCTTCGTACTACTTTCGGTATAGACCGTTCCGTCTCGCCCCTTATACAGCATGTCGGTGGTTCGCACCGCATATCCGCTCACAGTGGTACTATTAGATGCTCCCGATATGTTAGGACCTTGAGGGCTAGCGGTATATTCATACGACGCATAAGCGGCAAGACCTATCGCCGCAAAGCTCGCCTGCGCCGATACCGCTGCTCCGCCGACCTGATACGCCAGCTTTTGTGTTCCTAAGTCAAACAACGTGTAGTTAAGCGTTGTTCCGATAAGTTGATTATTATTCGCCGCGTTTGTCCAACTCTGAAAATAATAGCCGGCGTTAGGTATAGCAGTTGCCGAAGAAGATTGAATGTTTTGACTTTTCAATGTAGCGGCATTGGCAGACGCATTTAATAAGGTTGTCGTTGACGGCACCGTTGTTTCATTTATCGTACCGCTGCCTTGTACGGAATAGCTGTACGGAATACTGTATTCTACGGTGTAGCTTATACTGTTTAATTTGATACCTGTTTCGTAATAATGTGTTCTTGATGGATATATACCCCATGATGAGTTTGTAAAATTTGTAGAAAATAAGCTTTCAAAAATCTCAATATATGCCGTTTTCCCGTCGGACAAACCGGTTAACTGCGGATTGTTCCAAATCAAAGTCGCTTTGTTTCTATTGTCTAACTCGGCGTCGGTGTACGAGGTGCTGGCAGATACATATCTCGTGTCCCATGTAGAGCCGTTAGCATCGGCGATTTGCCCCGACCTTGAGTTGCTTATGGCGTATGCGCCGACGTTCGCAATCATTCCCGAAACGATCGGCGGAGTATATTCATTTGCGCCTCCTAAGTCGGCACCGCTTTTTAATCCACTATATAAACCTATAGAAACACCCAAACCGGAATTTGCGACCATAGTGGCAGGACTGGCTATATGACTCGTCATTGTCGCGCTACTAGATGTGGTCGGACCGCTACCGTAAGTATGGTAAGCAAACAAACCGAAGTTTATCGTAAAAGTGATTTTATTTATCCTTCCGTTCGCTAACGCCTCCCCAAATTCGCTGGTAAATTCTATCGGTACATTAACGGCACTCCATTGATTTTTGGTGCTTGAATTACTATTTAGACCCGCAGCCATACTTGACGTAGTGTTTTGCCTACCGGTATCAACGGCCCCAAGTCCGGCGGTCGCTACACTGTCGGTTAAAGTAGTATTGGTAACTGCCGTAGCGGCACTCATTGCATTTCCAGCCGCAAAAACGGCATCATCCACTCCCCCCTTAGACCCCAACGTCAAAGCGGAAAACAGTACCCCGACGAACAAAAATAAGCAAATAAATATCTTTGCCGTTGTTCTCAACATTTTCGATTGTCTACCGGTTCTTTTCATAACCTAAATCTCCTCGAAATTTATTAATGCTATAATAAAATACAAGTCATGGCATAATGTCAAAAAGCCCACAAAGCGACGCCGAAAAAGCCTCCGGACGGTACGGACTACTCCGCTTATACTTTATAGTATATAAATTATAATTCAATACCGCCTATTTGTCAATACTCAATTTAAAAATAATTTAACTTTTTTTGCATACCGCCGCCTTTTTATCGCACGCCGCCGATAAAACGGCTGATAGACTGTTATAGTTATGCTTTTTTGGGGGGAAAGAACAGTCGGCGATATCGTAAAACCCACTACTCCGTAAAGTTTGAAACTCGACGTTTTGCATAGGTAAACGGTTGGATTGTAGGGGCGACCGCATTGTCAAGAGAAAGATAGGCAACAGATTGTGCAAGGACATGGGTAACGCTTTGTTTCTTCAATTTTGCAAACAAAACAATATACTCGTGAGTAGTTTACTCACGAGTATATTAGATTGCAACCGTTTGATAAAAAATGTCGTTTTTTTTCGGCGGCAAATAAAGGCGCATATTAAGCAAGCCGCCTGCGGCAAAAAATTTGCTTATGCAAATTTTTTTACGGCAACGCTTTGCCGTGTTTTGCAACTTGTTGCAAAAGCCGCAGGCGGAGAACGAAAACGTCTATGGTAAAATTGCGCAAATCAAAAAGGTTGTATATTTCCTTTAAAAGTGCTATTATAGTATCGTAAAAACGGCTTATCGCCGCAATCCGCCTTTTGCCAATGCAAAAAACAAAAATTAAAAAAAACGGGAGTGTAACAATATGAAGACAGCCATATACGGAGCAGGCTCGATAGGCACTGTTCTCGGCGCATATATAGCCAAATCGGGGGTGCAGGCAGACCTTATCAGCCGAAACGCCGAGCATATCGCGGCTCTAAAAGCCAACGGTGCGCACATTATCGGAACGGTCGACTTTTTGACGCCGGTTACCGCGCTGCTGCCGTCGGAGATGAAGGATAAGTACGACATAATATTTTTGGCGACAAAACAGCTCGACAACGCGGCGGTAGCAAAAAGCCTTCTTCCCTATCTCCGACAAGACGGAGTAGTCTGCACGCTTCAAAACGGCATACCCGAGCTATCCGTCGCCGAAGCCGTCGGCGCGGACCGTACCTGCGGCTGTGCAATCGCCTGGGGCGCGGAGATAACCGAGCCGGGCGTATGCACGCTCACGTCAGAGCCGGACGCCTTGACCTTCGGGCTGGGTGCGCTTCCGGGCGGCAACACCGCAAGGTTAGACGATATCGCCGGGCTTCTCAAACTCATGGGAACGGTATATAAGGAAGAAAATTTTATCGGTGCAAGGTGGAGCAAGCTGCTCATCAACAGCGCGTTCAGCGGTCTGTCCGCCGTCTTTGGCTGTAACTTCGGCGACGCCGTCGCCGACAAGCGCGGCAGGCTCATCGCTCAAAAAATCATAAAGGAATGTATAGACGTAGCGGCAAAGGCAAATATCGTAATAGCTCCCGTTCAGGGCAAGGATATCGTCAAGCTGCTTGACTACAACGGCGCGCTAAAACAAAAAATATCCTTTATGATAATACCGCTCGCCATCAAAAAACACAAAAATCTCAAAGCAAGTATGCTTCAAGACCTTGAAAAAGGCAAAAAATGCGAAATTGCGTCAATAAACGGCATCGTCTGCGAATACGGCAAAAAATACGCCTGCCCTACTCCCTACAACGCCCGCGTCGTTGAAATCATCAACGGCATCGAAGCCGGTCAATACAAACCGTCTTGGGAAAATCTGATTTTATTCGATTGATTTTTGCGCGGTATTTCCATAAAAAAACAAAAAAGCGTTAGCAGCATTGCCGACGCTTTTAAAATTGCCTTTTGGATTTTGATTTCAAAAATAATGATTTGCGCTCAAATAGCTTCTGACGTATTCGAGCGATTCGCCGAACCGCTGAAAGTGTACGATTTCTCGTTCTCTCAAAAATTTTATGGGAGCGGCGACGTCGGGGTCGTCTATCATGTCGAGAAGGTATTCATAGGTTGAGCGCGCCTTTTGTTCAGCCGCCATATCTTCGTACAGGTCGGTCACGGGGTCGCCCTTGCTCTGAAAAGCCGCCGCCGTAAAAGGGTCGCCTGCCGCGCTTGACGGAAAGACCCCCAAGCCGTGTTCGACATAAAAAGGCTCGAAGCCGCTTGCCTTTATCTCTTCTATCGAGAGATTTGCCGTGAGCTGCTGGACAATCGCGCCAATCATTTCGAGATGGGCAAGCTCTTCCGTGCCGATGTCGGTCAATGCCGCCTTTGCTTGCGGCGTGACGGTGGCGAAGCGTTGGCTCAGGTATCTGAGCGACGCGCCCAATTCGCCGTCCGGACCGCCGTATTGTGTGATAATCAATTTTGCGAGTTTCGGGTTTCTTTTTTTTATTTTCACCGGAAATTCTAATTTTTTGTCGTAAATCCACATAATTATGTATTTCTCCTTATAATGCGTTCTTGTTTTATTTGCGGAGTGCGGACGCCGCCTAATTATATTGCTCTTCCCAAGTCCACGGCTCGTCTATCCAATCAAATTTTTCGGCAGGCGACAGGTATTTTGACGTCAGCGGCCCGTTTGTTTGTTCATAATCGGAGCGGAGCTTTTGGGCATCGTTAATTGTTTTGTTGTATTCGGCGATAGCCTTTGCGTCGTTCGGGTGCGTATCCAAATATAATTGCAAATCCACCGCATAAAAATCTAATTGCGTAAGCTTATAAAGCGTATTATTCATATTTTTTTCTCCTTTAAAATTTTATTTTGTCAGCGCGGTTTTAAATGCCTATTATACGGCATATCTAACTCTTGAAAAACCGTTCCCTGCAAAGCTGCTTGCTCCGGACTGTACAGCGAACGGAAAAGCTGTTCGGGAACATATGCTTGTGCCAAAGCCGTTTTTTGGGGCAGCGGACGTATCTGATTAGCGTCCTGCGGTTTGTTGGACGTATTGCGGTAATCGAACATAGTATTTCTCCTTTATAAAAAATTCGGATATTTCGGCGTAAATCCGCATGATATAAAATATCCCTTAATTATATTTTATTCATTTTATCGATATTAAGTTACCTTCGCCCAAAAAAACGCAGGGAAATGCTGGAAAAACAACCTGCGCTCAAAGGATATACATTTTTAAGCAAGAATTTTTTTTGGGCGAAGTTGACAAAGCGTGCAAAACATGATAATCTAATAACAAACAATTTCGTGCTAAGGGGGGCAAAGCATATGAGCGTAAACAAAAAACTCCGCGCTTCCGGCGAAGACTATTTGGAAACGATTTTTCAATTAAGAAAACAAAAGGGCGCAATCCGTTCCGTAGACGTCGTAGCCGAAACGGGCTATTCTAAGTCGAGCGTATCGCGCGCCGTCAATCTTCTCAAAGAAAAGCAGTATGTCACTATCGACACGAAGGGCTTTATAGAGCTGACCGAGCTTGGCTACGGTACCGCCAACGGAATATATGAACGCCACAAAATCCTGACGCAGTATTTTATCGCTATCGGCGTCGGCGCGGAAGCCGCCGAAACCGACGCGTGTCAAATAGAACACGTCATAAGCTCCGAAACCTTTAACGCTATCAAAAACGTCTTTGAAAAGAAATAGACCGTTTCGCGGTATTTTCGCAATTTTTGCAAACAAAAAAACCGGCATATTTTGTCGGTTTTTTAAAATTCTCTTTGATATTGAATTTTTTATTAAATCCGTAGTGCGGACGGGTAGGTTTTACTGATTGTTTTCGTCCACATACTGATAAAGCGGCTGATTCATAGTGCCGTAAGGAACCATAGAAATAGGCTGTACAATCGGCGTTAGCTGAATGCGGTCGCTCGGTCTTTCTATCGGTTGCGGCTGGTTGACGGGCGCTTGCGAATAAACAATTCTTCTCACCGGTTTTGGCGGCGGTAATTTGCGTGCCATAACTTCTCCTCCGTTAAATTTTATCGTGCTTTTTGACCAAGCTCAAATGTATGCTTGGTATCTGTATTAGCCTTCGTCAGGCAATGCGCCTTCGACAGGCAGATATCTCTCCGTTGTAATAAAGGAATTTGCAAAGAACAATACAATAGCTACTGCCAAAAGAGCATAAAATCCGAAATTCATACGAAATTCAAGGCTCGCGTCGTTCTTAAAAACAAGACCTGCGGCTTCTTGTATGCCTACGCCGTTCTTTGCATTAAGCAATATTATGCCCAAAAATATGGCGATGACGGAAACAAGAATGATTATATTGGACTTTGAAGGTCCTTTTTTTAAATTGCCGTTGAGAGAAAAGACAAGATACTTGACGGCGTTGTATATGGATGTCAAAAAAATCGCCAATACACTGAGCACCAAAAGATGCGCGCCTATTGTGACGGTCATGTCGGCAGTGCCGAAAAACACGTCAAAGCCCGCGCTTTCGTTAAATAACGGGAAGTTACCGGGTATGCCCGTGAGCAAGCCCGAAAAAATGTTGTTTGCGGTATATCCCGAAACGAGTCTCAAAGCAAATAAAAAGAAAGTGGCAACGCTCAAAGCAAACATAAAAAACGCAAGTCCGCGATGCTTGATAAATTCTTTTTCCGGCATTACCGTCTCTACCTGATAGAGCGGTTGATTTTGAGTCGTGTAAGGAACAAAAGAAACCGGTATGACGATAGGCGAAAGCTGAACACCGCTGCCGGGGTTTTGGATAGGCTGGTTATTTGTCAAGCCGTAACCGGCGTTGACGGTCTGTCCGTAAGGCTGAACCGGCGGCTGCTCCTGCGGGAGCGGCGCTTGCGCCTGATATTCATGCGTGTGCCTGTCGCCGTACTGCGTCTCATAATAATAACGCCCACGCGGCTGCGGCTGATACGCATCCCTTGCGGAATCCGCACCTAACGCGTCCGATGTAGGCAAGCAAAATGTATGTATGTAATAGTCGCATTCAAACTTGTCAATGCAAGCCTCGCAATCGTAATGAGTGCAAGCGCTTTCGGCGGTATATCCTATTTCGTCTTTTTTGCCTTTCTTAGCCATAGCACTAAATCCTTATAAGCTGAAATGTATATATAGTATACAACATTTCAACGGAAATTTCAATACATATTTTGTATTTAATAAAAATATTTTCCCTTAATTTACCGCATTGCGGTGTTTTAAGGAGAAAAAAAGACCGTCACCAAAAATCGGAGACGGTCTCCCATGTAATTTGAAGTTATTACTTTTTCTTTCCGAGCAACGAAAAGATAAAAGAAAGAAGCGAAGCTCCGACTGCTGCATAATAACCGTAGTCAAGCGATTTGACATAATCAAGTATGTCTGCGCCGGATGCGATTACTGCATATACGCCCGAACCCAATATAGCCGCGAAAGCTAAAAGGGATAAAGCTCTTCTCAACAATCTGCGTTTTGCAAAAACGCCTATAAGAGCAAGCACCGCTACTATTGCAGAAAGCACAACGCCGCCGGCAAGAGCTGTTAAAGCCCAATCAGCCGTAAGTAAATCAATGTTAAAATTAGAAAAATCTAAAAATTTCTCTAACGGATTATATCCGCCTATCAACGGTAAAGCCTCAACGTAATTATCAATGATAACAACAGCCGCCGCTATGAGCGAAAATAAAAGCACAAGTATCGCGCTGAAACGCGTAACTTTGGTTTTCTTTGCCATATCATTATCTCCTTAAACGTATTTTTATACGTATTTATTTTAATTATTGATATCAAAATATTTTCAATCCGAAACCGGTATCAAGCAAAGCCTTAATGTACTGACAAAGTCCGAATCCGTATCGTTCTTCACAGAAAACGCGGTTTAAGCGTACCGTAAAGCGGTTTTACAACAATATTACAAACGCCGTTTTTAAGCGGTCATTTATTGACGTTCGACACAAGGAAAGATGTTATCCCAAGCCCCGCTATCAAAAGGTATGTTGTAAATACAATAAAAGAGCCAAACCCACCTTCCGCAACGCCCCCGGCTACTCCGACCGAAAAGATAGAAGTAAAGAACGCGTTTATTTCACTCCATAACTGACCGTCAAGACTCAACTCGTATGTATAAGTGAAAAGAACGATAGCTCCGAGCGCGACAAGCATAATAACAAGGGAAATTATTCTCCTGCCGTATCTTTTACCCGTAAACAAACTGAGTACGGACAATACCAAGCTTATAATGCTTAGATATATAACCGCTTGCAAAATAATAGCCTGCGGCTCGACAGCTTTGCCAAACCACACATAAAACTTTGCACCGTTCACAACGCCGTCCTCGGATAAAGGAAGGTAACCGATAAAAGAAGAGAGATTTATTTTTGAGCTAATACTGTCCGGAAGGATTTTTAAAATCTCATTGCCGAACAAAGCTATGGAAACAAGTCCTATCAGCAATGCGCAGACAAGGATATTGATTACCGACGAGTATTTACCCGCTTTCCCCTTTTTTTTGCCCATAATGAAACTCCTCACAAATAGCCGGTATCGGCTATTTGACAACTATTTACAACATAAGATGCCGCCTATACCGCACACTTAGGCGCGTCTAAACGAAATCCCCGAAAACCGTACCGCAAACGCCGCAATAAGGGCGTTTGCGTACAAGTTTCCAAAAAACAACTGAATAATAAAATTATTCTTCGACCTGTAATACCGGTTGATTCTGCGTGCCGTAAGGTACGAGAGCTATCGGTTGAACGATAGGGTTGATTTGCATGATAGGCGTAGGAGCGGAAATCGCTACCGGAGCCGGATTTGGAAGAGTTCTGTAAACGATAAACGGTCCCTTAGGAGCTTCTACCACAGGAGCTACTTCAACTTGTTTCTTATTTTTCTTTGCCATAATTATGTATCCTCCATAAATTAATTTTAAAATTGTGTCCGCCCCGTTAAAAACAAGGCATAAATTATCAAACCGACATATACATATAAAGGAATTATTCCTCGACTTGCAATACAGGCTGATTTTGTGTTCCGTAAGGCACGAGCGCGATAGGCTGTACGATAGGATTAATCTGCATGATAGGCGTAGGAGCAGAAATAGCTACAGGCGCCGGATTAGGAAGGGTTCTGTAAACAATGAACGGACCCTTAGGGGCTTCAACAACCGGAGCTACCTCAACTTGTTTCTTGTTTTTCTTTGCCATATTATCATCTCCTTTATAGAATATTTTAAATTAATTGTTATTATTAATTTTCTTTTTTGAGTATCCGAGCAATATCGGATAGATGAACGCCGCCGCAACGGCTATTCCGAATATAATGTATCCCTTGCTGATTTCCAATACGCCGTTGTAACAATAAACCGATTGGAATATCATTGCCGCCGCCAAAACTACGAGCGCCGCAAGAAACTGTACGATATGCAAAATGCTAAATGATTTTTTGAGCTTGCTCTTGAATATCTTGACGGACATGACTATGTAATTAGCCAAAAGCAAAAGCACTATCGTCAATACTATAAACGGTAACAAATAAATCAATACCAAAACATGAAAATCAGCAACGACATTAAGCTCGAAGGTATCTATGACATATTTGTTGTAAACGCCGTCCACGTTGAGCTTTGCCAAGCTTTGGTATATGCTTTCGTCAAAATCGAACAGCACGTCGGCTGCGGCAAAGATATAATCTAAACCCGAAAAATCGGCTTGCTCCGTCACGGTCGCGCCGTTCCCGTCTATGTATTTAGCATTATAACCCACGTTTAAAGGTAACGTCAAAGCAAAGATAATCGCGGCAACGATAGCCGTCAATACGGTAAAGCGAAGAATGCGCCCTATAAGGGTATTTCTCTTCTTGTTTTTTGCCTGCTTTTCTTCTTCGGATAGGATGACGGTTTTGCGGTCTTTTTTGACCTTAGCGGCCGCCTTAGGATTACCCGTTTTAGGCATACATTTCTCCTTCGCCGGATATAGACCGGCAGGATTGATAATTTTTACCAAGCTTTGATGTAAACCGTCCGTACGGAAACGTCTGTTTTCGTGCTTTTTAAGGCATTTACACAATGAATACCGACAGGACATACATATTATACACTGTTTCACGGCAGATTTCAATAGGTTTTTGAAAAATTTTTTTATTTTATTTTAATATTTTTTGCGGACGGCTAAAACACCGTGATTTATAGCTGATTTTCATGTTCCGCAAGCTTTCAAAACCTATTTCCGTATCTTAATAACCGTATTGGCTCTTTATTCTCTCTCTTTCGGACATAGGATATTCTTTACCGAAGAGCTTTTCGACCGCAATGACTAAGACCGAGAGCAATATGGTGACGACGCCGCCGTAGCCCAAGGCAAAATTAAAGACATCTCCAAGCACAACGGTCATGAAGAGTATCTCCGCCGCTACGATGACAAAGAAGATGAGCTGCAAGACGGAAATCAAATAAACCTTCTTTTTGAGATTGCCCGTCACCGCCTTGATTATAAAGAATATCAAATTGATTATCGCTATCAAAAGCGCGATGATTACGGTAAACGGAACGGCGTGCGCTATCCATACCTGCATATCGGTGTATTTGTCAAGGTCCATTACGACGTCCTGGTAATACGCTTCGTTGATTTCTATGCCGACACCCTTTAATATGTCGGTTATCGCCTGATAAGTATCGTCCTTATGTAATATCGTAAGCACCGAAAGGGCTATATCGATACCCGACGACTCCTGAATGTTAGCTTCGTTGTCGTCCATATCGTGGACTTGCGTAAAAGGTATCGTGTGGATAAAGAAGGTCGCTATGATGAGAATCGAGAGAGCCAGCGCGATTGCCGACCAAAGTCTGCGGTGTACGCTTACCTGACTTCTGATGCTCTTTTTTGCACTTGCCAATACCGCACGCTTTTGACGCTCGATGTCCTCTTGCGAGAGCATAAGCTCCGGCTCGGCTTGATATTGCGGCTCCGGCTGCTGCTTTTCGTGGGCATACGGACAAGCTTGACCGTTGTTGCCGTTGATATTGTTGTCTATATTGACCGTGTAATTGTATACATAAGGTTTGAGTGCCGCTTCTAAGGTGTTTAAGGAAGCGGAAAATTTTGTCGGCTGACCGAATTCGGGTATCGCCACAGGCGTCTCGGGAGCGAATTGAGCCGTTTCGGGGGCAGGGAGCGCGGCATCGAATATGCCGGCCTTAGCCTTGCGCACCGCGTCTCTAATAGCCTTTTCGGGAGCTCTGATTCCGCAGACTACGCAATACACGTCGTCGACGGAATTAACCGTGCTGCAATTTTTGCAAGAATACGTCGGCCCCGACGGTATATATGTAGTCGCCGTAGGATTTATGTAAGGGGCGATAGGCAGAACGGGAGCGGTCTCGACGTTGAGTCTTGCATTGATATCCGCCAACCTGTAAGTATTGGTATAAAAATCCGGGTCGACAAGTCCGCCGCCGTATATTCCGGCAACGTTGTTATATTTCCGCTCGGACAAAGCCGCCGACGTACCGCCGGATGCCTGTGTCAAACCGCTTTGCTTAACGCTGCAAATAGAACAGCGTACGGCACTGTCGGTCATATACGCGCCGCAATGTTCGCAAGTCCGCATAGAATACTCCTCTTTTTAACGCTACAATTATTCTTGTTTAAATATTATATAACTTAATCGGAAAAATTTCAATAGTTTTACAAAATTTTTTTTGTTAAATTTTATCAAACGTGCCTTTTTGACCCTTTTTAAGGCTCAGTCGCCGCACATTTTTTTAAAAACGACGTTTTTTGCAAGACAACTCATTCCTTCGCCGTTTTTTTCAAAGCCGATTTCCGCGAGCAACGGGTCTTTAAAGGACGAAAAAATCCGCCCGTTACCGACGCACAGCTTAAATACAAGCGACCGCAAAAAAAACCGTCTTGTCTCTTCGCCGTCAAATCCGTCTTTTAAAGTGACTTTTTCAATTTTTGCTCCGTCCTTAAAAAAAGAAACGGCGGCAACGCCTATCATACGATGTCCGTCGTACAAGACGGCGGCCGTATGCCCTACCCCAAAAAAATCCGAAAATTCTCCGAGTGCGTCCTTGTCGTGCGGATTAACAACGACCAATGTCAACATATTGTTTATTATATCACAAAACCTACGGAAACGTGTCATATTTTTTGCGCATCGTCTTTTTTCACCTAAAAAACCGAGCATCGGAGAAGCCGCCGCAAAAAAAATGCGTTTTGCCCCTAATAAAAGCGCGCCGAAACCGACGGTGCGAAAAAGTGACAAAATAAAATTTTTACACTCTTTTAAGCATTTTGTCTAAAAGGGTTGACTTATTTAAAAAAAAAAGCTATCATAAAAACAAATAAAATAAATCTTTCAAGGAGATGCCCGACAATGGACAAGAGAAAATCCGATTTTTCTCTTGCTCAGCAGGAAATTGCGCCTTGCAAACCGTCCGTAACGGACGACGTAACGCAGCCGACAGTTTTTAACGAGCAAGAGCCGACAAGCGGCAATGTAACCCCAAAAAAACGTACACGGCGGTCCGCTACGCTCAAAATCACCTACACGGCGGTCTTTATCGCCCTTTCCGCCGCGCTAAATTCTCTATCAAAGAACTCCCCCGTATTTTCTTTATCGTTTACCTATACGATAGATTTTTTTGCGGGGCTTTTTTTAGGTCCCGTTTACGGCTTTTTCGCCGCCTTTTGGGGTGACTTGATAGGCTTTTTTGTCAATTCCGGCGGCTATCCCTACCTTCCTATCACCGGCATATCGTCCGGCTTTCTCGCTTTTATTCCCGGCGCGCTCATGAATGCGCGCTTTCTCGAACGAGCTTACGCCCGTCTAAAAAAGGTCAATCAACGGATTCTTTTCAAATCCGCTCAGATTATCGTCTGTATGCTCCTGATAACGGTCGTTTGCACAGCCGGACTGAACACCTACTCGCTCTTTGTCACATTCAGCACCCGTCCGAAGGATTTGACAAATTTTCTCGCCTATCTCTTTGCGCGGCTGCCCGCCCAGCTGCCGATAATCGCCATGAACACCGTAATCATCGCACTCGTATATTTTTCCTTTGAAAAACAGCTTTTAAAAATCAAACACACCTACGATTCGGCGAAGCAATAGACTTGTACTAAAACCGCTCGGATAAGGCTATCACAAATCGTCAGCGTCCTGCGTCGGACTTCCCCCGTCCGACGGAGTACCCGTGTACATACCGAGCGGGTCGTAAAGGCTTTTGCTATCTTCCGCCAAAGCTTGTTGCTTTCTTTGATTTTTTTGCTTCTTTTGCTTTGTCTTCTTTCTTTTAAACAGCATCTCATCTTCTCCTTTTTTGCCGCCGCAAGCCGTCGGCTTGTGCAAATTTACTTTTGTAAGAAGTCAATTAGACGGATTTTCACATCTACGTCATTTTAGCGCGCGCTCCGCACGCTTTGCCTAATTCTATTATTATATCCCCAAAATATGATATTATCAAAACACTGCGGTGCTGCTCAAAACACCGTACTGCCCGCATTCCACAAATAAAAAACGGCGGATAGTGTTTTGTCAACACAATCCGCCGTATTCGGCTGCAAATTATTTTTTCTTTTTGCCCTTTGGCGCTTCCGCGACCGCTTCTCTCTGTTCTCTCGCGGCACGTTCGTGACAAGGTATATACATACCTCTCTGATAAAACGCTTCGGGCGAAAGTCCGCGCTGCGGCGGATATCCGTAATTATACGGCTGATAAGCGGGGTATATAGGCGCGCTATAATACGGCGCAGGATAAGGTGTCGGGTACGGCGCAGGATACGGCGCATAAGGGATAGGATAAGAATACGGCGCAGGATACGGCGTCGGGTACGGCGCAGGCGCATACGGATAAGGGGCAGGCGCACCGTAATACGGATAAGGCTGATAAGGGTCTCCGTAAAACTGCTGTTCGGCGTACTGCGGATACTGCTGTTGCGGATACTGTGGATATTGCTGAGCGTATCCGTCGGAAATCTGATTCGGATAGATAGCTCCGTTATTGTTCTGTTCTTGTCCGGTCAACAACAACTGCTCTCCGCCCGCATACGCGCCGAGCTGATTGCCGTTATTCGGCATTTGAGCCGACGTGAATTTTTTGATAACATCGTAGACGGCTTTTTGATACTGAACGGTCACGGGATAAGACGCCGCGCCGGGAATATCCTTGCCTCTTCTGGTTTTGCGGCTAAACTTGACGCCGCAATTTAGACAATATGTACCGTTCTTCGGCGATTGAAATCCGCAGACGCTGCAAAATTTAACGCCTGTATCAATATTTTTGCCGCAAGAACCGCAATATTGAGCATTGTCTTTAACGGGTTTTCCGCATTCCGCGCAATACATATCGCCCTCACTCCTTACACTTATAATATGTCTGTTATAATATTATATAACCAAACCCGCTTTTTGTCAATATATACACAGAAATTTATATGGAAATTTTTTAAAATTTTTCACTTTTTTGACAAAGTATGCACTTTTCAACGATATATTGTCCGAAAATGCCGCTCATTCTTTCGGCTGACACCGAAGAAAACAAAAAGGCTGTCGTTAAAAACAGCCTTTAATTGTGTTATGTCTTAGATAGGTGACGTTTATTTCGCAAGAAGTCTATCGGATTATCAGCCGACTAATCCTCTGAGTTTTTCTATTTGACCCGGCAGACTTACTCCAAGATTTCTCTTGTCTACCAAGATGTCGTTCTTGTCGTATGAATAGCCTTCGAGAGAAAGAACGTCGGTTTTCATTTCGATAAGTCCCGCGAGCGAGGCTTCCCAATTTTCTTGTGTTCCCCATGTTTTGACAAGTCCGCTTTCCCAAACGCCTACCGTCGCCGTCAGTGTCGTATATCTGAGATATCCGACAACGCCGCCCGTTTGCTTGCCGTTCTCGTCGTATGTGGCAAATCCGCCGATGTTATCGGCAAGGCTCTTCGCCGCGCTGTAAGAAACCCATTCCCAGTCCACTTCTGCGGTGTTGTCGCCGTATGTATAAGCGGTGATGTCGGCTTGGTAATAACCGGCTCCGTCCTTTAATACTACCGACTTTATCGACCTAAGGTCAAGCTTGTGATTTGACAAGGTCGTTGCAGGCATACCGAATTCACAAAGCTTCAATTTTTCCAAAGTAGTTATCTCGTCGTCGAAGGTTTTTCTGACCGGAGTATAGTCGTTATATAACGATTCAAGCTCGGCTTCATTCGGAGCAACACCCTTTGTAGTACCGCTCTTTACATATACACCGTCAGGGCCGGCATAAGCGTCGGATGATAATTTGCTTATATCGTTCTTTGCGGTAGCTCCGTAGTATATTTCTTCCGTGCCTCTCCAACCCGTCAACTTAAAGTCCGCGACCGTCAAAAGCGGAGCGAGAACCTGTCTGGCGACCTTCGCGCTGGCATCGACTATAATTGTGGCGTTTTTGTCCAAAGTATAGCCGTAGTAGTTAAAGGATAAGGTATTCAAAAGAAGCGTACCGGATAGATATATGCCCGACATACCGCCGCCGCCCGAGCCGCTACCGGTCATTCTGGTAGCTTTTGTGACGACATAGGTATTGACCTGCGAACCTATTCTGAGATACCAATATGCCAAAATATTGTCCGCGACTTCCGTATGCGCACTAAAATACGCATAAAGCTGTGCTTTCATATCGTCCAGATCTTGGAACGAGAACGAAGGAGCAACAAGACTCAGTCCGTCTAAGCTGAGCTTAGGTCTGCCGGCGTCATAATCGTAAGCGTCAAATTCGGTATAGCCGTATCTTTGAGTTACGCCCTGATTGCCGAGCCAGATATTGATGTTGTTCATATTTGCATTCTTGTATATCTCCGTCGCAGGGAAATCTTCCGAATAGTCATAAGGATAATAAGTGAGTCCGTTTTGGACGGCTTGACGTATTACCTGTGCGCCGAGTCCCGATGCGGAATCGATAAAATACTCCCCTTTGAGAACCTTCGCTATTGTAGCGTCGGACAGATAGCTCGTCGGGTCTTTGCCGAAATTAGTGCCGTCCGGTTCAAGCTCGATGACTGCCGCTTCCGGCGCCAACGTCGTGAATTCGGAATAAATGTAATAAGCCGACATCCCGACGACGAGAATGACCACGAGATTGACCACAAATTTAATTGTGCCCGAAATAAATTTACCTACCGTCATGATATTTCCTCCGAAATTATCGAATGTATAATCTTGCGCCGCAAAAAGCCTTAGCCCTTCGCAAGCTTTTCTTTGATTTTTTACTCACGGCATCCGCCGTTCTCCGCCCCGTCCACCCTGCCGGCTAATGATTGTCGGCAGGGAGTTAGGCAGTTTGTTTTGATTGTTTATACGGTAACTGTTACATCGCAGTATACGGTTTGTATATTGTCGTTTTTATTATAAAGAGTTCCCGTTATGTGGTAAGTAGTAGTAACCGCAGGATTGATGTTAAGATTGCTGAAATTCCAGTTGATAGGCAGTTCCGGATTGCCGGCTGCCGTATTCATTCTCTGATCGCTAGTATTTTCTATGTTAATGTTGGCAAAAATAGCTGCTCTCAATACCATCTTAGGCATATCCGCCGCAGTCAAAATCTGACCAGCATTTATAGCTTTCTTGTATATATTGTTGTTTCCGCTTACGTCGACATAAGCTCCGGCATCACCGCGCGGTATGTAGAAGCTGCCGTCATATCTCCACGCCGCACCCAGCGACAAGGCTACCGGAACGATTATGTTGCCATAACCCGACCAATTTACCGTTATTTGGAGATTACCTGCCTGTTGGTCATCATGTGAGCCGCTGTAATATGTACCGTTTTTCACCTCTATATAAGAAGCCGATTCACCTATCATATACCGAACACTGCTTCCGTCTATTGCCCCTATCGTGACCGACTTCAAACTGCCGTCCACATCATAAAACCATAAGACACTCGTACCTATTGTCAACGCGCCGTATCCCGGTGTCGTTGTACTCGTACTGTTTATGTACTCGACGCTGTTTGTCGCGAGAGCGATAAAGGTTACCGCCTGATTAATAGTATAAGATATTCCGCCTACCAGTGTTATCGTGCCGATTCTGTTTACAACGCCGTATTTCTGGCTCATAGAACCGCCATTATTGTCCCAGCTGACAGAATAATCATATACCGAACCGTCGTTAAATGTCACACTTGCCTTATCGTATGAGTTTATCGCGGTTCCGATGTTAGAGACATAAAATTGTGTTGCCGGAACGTTAGTACTCACTACGGTTCTTACAGGAGAAGCTTGTACTATTACCTCATTCGCCACGGTCTGCCCGTTCCAAGAGAAACGTGCTGCATATGTCCCTCCGGCAAGGCTGATTGTCACACCGCTAAGATCCCTGCTGACCGCCGTAGAAAAGCTAACTGTACCGCTGCCGCCTGCGTGGATAGGGAATGTTAAGATGAGAGTCGTTGGAAAGGCGCTTTGCCAACTTCCGTCATAAGGGTCTACGGTATATACCGTGCCGTCATTTGAAAACGCAAGGTTGCCGTCTAAAACTTTGCCGTCTATTATGTATAGGGTCATTTCAAATTTCTTAGACGTATTCGCCAAGACCTCATAGGTCGTATCACTGACCACACCGCATATAGTAAACTGTGTATTTTTGCCTTCCAGCGCACCGGCTGCGAGAGCTTCTCTCACAGGAGTGAAGTCCCAAGCGATTGCTTCGTTTCTCTCTATTCCGCCGGCATATTTGACTTGTACGGTTGCCTGTACGTTCTCATATGTGGCTATTGTGGCGTATTTCACGGTCGTAGGAAGCGTTCCTATTTCCGTCTCTTGGTTGAGTCCGAGTCCGGCGGTGGCGAGCGTCAAGTCAAGCGTCAGCTTTTCTTGAACTAATACCCCTAAACCGTTGTCTGTGTAAACGCCTAAGAGACTTACATTCAATGTCGTCAATCTGCCGTTTATAAATGTAATCTTGATATTTCCGGTCGAATCAGCGTCTAATGTCGGGAACGGCAAGAGAGCGTTTATAAAGTTTTGCATATCTTCTTTGCCGGAGTTGTCCGCGCCGTGGAAAGGCGTATAATCCGAAGTACCGCCGCCCGTTATATCTCCGTCATATAGGGAGTCCAGTGCAAATGGGTTACCAGCTTCCAGTCTAGCCGGGCCAGTCAGAGCGCTCGGTCCATACGCGCCGGTAGACAAGTCTTCAAGAGGATTTCTTGCGCCCTCCGCGACGACAAAGCCTATTATCATTGCGCTGACCCCGTCCCATACGGCGTCCGCTACATAGCGGTCTCCTATCGGAGCGCCGACATCAAACGTCGTACCCGGAGCCAGACCTCCCAAAAGGTCATTCTGGAACAATTCAAGCGATTCATTCAAAGAGCCTGCATTAAGGGTCATGTCGAGTATTACGGAGCTTGCCGTTATCGTTATTATAGTACTCTTGATGAGCGGTTCTGTTGCCGGTCCGCCGGATGTTCCGGTCACTACTTCTTTCGCCGTATCCTTTAACAGTATGCTGCCGGCAATATTTCTAAGGTTGAGAGTATCAATTGATGCCAACGACAACAATTCATACATCGGATCGATAGACGCAGATTGCCATCTCTCCTGTTTGCCTACTACTGTTATACCCAAATTTACACCATTTCTCGCTGTTTCATGTGTAAGCTCTACTATGACACCTATTTTGCCGCCTACTCTCGCAAACACGTCGAGACTCGTCTCGCCGAGAGCAAAGAAGAAAGCTAAATCTAAGTCTCCCTGAGCCTTTGCAAAGCCCAATTCCGGTAACGAAACAATAGAACTCACGGTACCTATACCGTTAATATATATGGTCGGAATCTTTATCGTGAAGTTGTAACTGACGTCTATAAGGATACCGAGCTTGCCGTTGAGACCGCTGTACTTATCCTTATAACCGGCGCCAATCGGGTCGCTGCTGCCGGAGAGATATCCTTCTCTTATCTTATAGATATATACCGGACTCGTTTGACCCGTGCCGACCGCACGCCCGTCCGAATAATAACCAAATCCTGTGCCTAACCCTGCGTTTGTATCCGGCTTGCGTGTCTTGATAGATTCTCTGTTTTGTATGAGCAAGCTTCCGGCAAACATATCTTGGGTATTACCGTTGCTTAATACGTTGTCGAGAATACTTAGCAATCCCGCAAGGTCTGCAAGACCGTACTTCGCGTTGAAAAGGACAAAGAGATTTTTGTGTGTCCCAAAATTGCCGAAGCTTACAGTGTTTTGGTCTAAATCTATATCGGCTTTGACGTTGAGCAGAACCTGCGGATTTCCTTCGTAGAGAAGTAATCCTATGCTTCCTGATACTTGAAGGGTATTTAAGTCTACGTCTAAGCTTATTATATCTATATCCTCAAAGATATCGTCCACGCCCTGTTCGGAGAAGAGCGCTACTATGGTCGTAATCAGCTCCGTATAGAGATTGACCTTGATGTACGCATCGCTCGACGATGATGACGCGCTTCCGCCCGCACCGCCGGTAGCTTCAAGCGTCTTAGGGATAAGCGTATCGAGAAGTTTCAATATATTTATCTCATTAAGCGCTATTCTAAGTCCGTTAGCGACGTTGTAGTCAGATGTGCCAACCAAACCGGATAAGTCGATATATCCGATACCGTCGTCTACATAGAAACCGAGTATCAGTCTGCTCGCTTGGACTTCGCCGGTGGCGAGTCTCGTCGTTACCGCTCTAAGCTCTATGAGAATGTCCGTCTTGGATATGTCATTGCGGTCTACGGCTATGTCGGCTATAATGTTGTAATCAAGTTTGAGACCTTCTGCGTATACGATTTCGACCTCGCCTAATGTGCCGTAAGACTTGATAGAGCCGTCTGTGTCGGTAACTGCGCCAAGCAGATTGTTTACAAAATTGTTTAACTCGTTGCCCGGTGCGTAGTTGTCTTTTAATGTTACTTGTAGGTCAAGCGCGACTCTCGCGTGCAAGGCAAAGTCTGTTAAGACGTCGTCTATGGTTTTGTATTCGGCATCCGCGGCAAGTATGGCTTTGTAAGAAGTGAAGTCGCTGAAACGGAAGCCTGTTATTCTGAAAGCGATGAAGTCGTTTGAGACATATGCGCCGCCGTCGTATCTGTAATTGAGAGCCAAATCAAAGCCGATGTTGAATGCGTCCATCAACTCTACGTCTATGACTATGCTTGGAGCTATTTGGTCTAAGATAAGATGCAGGTCATAGCCGAGCAATATCTTGATGACGTCATTTATTGCAGTCGGCGATGCCGAAGCTTTTACATTCAAGACAGCGAGTTCTAATCTCAAAGCTTCGTATATCTCTGAGAAAGTGTCGTCACCGCTTGCCGCGCCGCCCGAACCTGAGCCGCCGCCGACGTCTTCGAGATCTTTAAGTATAGGCTTCAATACGCCCGCGAGTATATCTCCGAGATTAACGCCTTCGATGACAAGTTTTTTGGTTAATATCTCGCCGACGTTGATTTCGCCGATGTAAAAACCGGTGACATTGGCGTAGAGCGTGCTGCCTACGTTGTACAATCCGAGCGCTACTTCGCCGTTAGTCTTGCGTCTGGCTATCAAGCTAAATTCCGCATTGTCGGTGTCTTCGATGTCTATTCTAAGATTTACTTCGATATTGACATCGCCGGCTCCCGGTATATAGCCTTCGCCGAAAATCTGTATGCTGTCAAAAAGCTTTTCTAATGTCTTATAGTCGTTTTTGACTGCCGGTTCCGGAGCCGTCGGTTTGTCCGTATCGACACCGAAGTATAATCCGGCAACTTCCAAAGCAAGCTCTTCGGTTTTGTGTCCCGCGCCGCCGTTAAGCTTCAAAGACAATCCGATAAGACCGTTGACGGTATCCCAATCGACTTCTGCGCTTGTCGCAGGTATCAACGCGCCGATTTGACCGTATAAGGTGTCGCCGAGAAGGTCGGTGATGATGTCGACAAACTCTACCGCGCCGAGACTCAGATTGAACTGACCTGTTAGTTCGTTGTATTCTTTGTAGAGAAGCTCAAAAATCCTATCTACCGTTAAATCTTCTATTGCCGCTCCGCCCGAGCCGCTCGCTCCGCCCGAGCCTTCAAATATCGCGGCGGTGTCAATAAAGACGTTGAGCAATTTGAGCTTGGTGATGTTGAACGCCTCGAAGTCAAACGCAAAGAACGACAGCGAACCGAAGTCTACATATAAAGTTTTTTCGGACGCTATGTAGTATACGCTGAAATTTTTGTTGTTATAGATGTCAAAGGTTTCAAAGGTTATCGCCGCTTCATCCGCATCGTATATTTTTGATACGGTTAGTACATATCTGACATCGCCGAAGCCCGGAAGCTTGCCGTTGCCGTTTATGACTACGTTTTCAAGGAAGCCTTCGACTGTAAGCGGTTTATAAGTGCTTTCGTTTCTGACGGTAGCCGGAGCCGGTGCGTCAAAGACGACATTTTGTACCTTGACCGAAATTCTCTCCAACGCTACATCTAACGTAAGCCCGATTTCTCCCGATATTGTGTCTATGACCGCGCCGAGAGCCGCCGGAGGTAATATCGCTTCGATATACTGCATTATCTCCCGACTTACAATCTTCGATAATATTTGTGCAAAGCTTCCGCTCTCCGTAGCTACGGTTATCACGCCGCCGAGATAACCGCCGGTTATCCATCCGAATATATCATCTACGGTTATAGCCGATGCCGCCGCGCCTGACGACGAGCCTGAGCCGCCTGCCGCTTCCTCGGCAAAGAGTGAAGCTATATCGACATTCTCTATTACGATTTTGCCGATGTTCATATCCAAAACGTTAAAGCCGAAGATGTCGACAAAACCAAGGTCTACATAAAGCTTTTGGGTCGCGGCATCATAATAAACCGCCAATATAGGAGACGTCGCAGACGTTGCCGTCAATGAAAATTTGAGATTATCCAAATCCAACACGCCCGAAGCGGTGAGATTGAATGTCAAATTTTTCATTTCCGCACCCGGGAAATCCGCTGTTCCTGTGATAGATACGCTGTTGAGCAATGTATCCGTCGTCTTATATGTAGCGGCTTCTTCAGATGTGACGACAGCCGCCGGATTGATGTTTCTCGAAGGGTCGGTACCGAAGTACAAGGTCTGCAAATCGGCGTCAATACCCAAGTTTTCTTCAAAATAAGATATATTAAAGCTGAAATATAATTCAAATAAGTCTGCAAACGCATTCGCGGATACAGGAGGCAGATAGGCCTGCAAGTTCGCTATAAGAGCGGGACCGACGAGTTCGCCGATAATCGATACAAAGGAATCGTTGGAAAGAGCCGCGCTCGCTTGCCCGTTCGCGCTGTTATAAGGCACTAAATCGAGATAGTCGATTATATCGCCGAGCGTCAAATCGCTTGCCGCCGCTCCGCTGCCGCTTGCTCCGCTTCCGCCGGATACGCCGCTCGTATCGAGAGAAAATTGGAGTCTGTCGAGATTCATTTCGCTCAGATTAAAGCCGAGTATCGAAAGCTGTGTCCCAAAATCGACATACACCGTGGAGTTGCTGAAATAAACGCCCATAAGCACCGCGCCGTGAACGTCGTACGTCACCCAAGATATCGCAAAGTCGTTTGTGCCGATATTAGATACGGTAAGCGTATAAGTTACAACACCGATACTCGTCAAATTCGCAGTTCCCGTGAAGGAAATGGTGCTGTAATCAAATTTTTTGTATTCATCAAAATTGTCCGGGAAGACATACACGGCATCGCCGTCGCCGAATTGTTTTACAAACAAATCTACATAAGCCCAAACGCCGTCCGCCGTATTAACGGAAAGTCCGATGCCCGGTCTCAATTCGCCTTCGTAGTTTAAAAACGCCGAGAAAACGAGGTCTACGCCGCTGCCTTCGACAAAGCCGATGACCTTTTCGCCCAAGCCGCCGATAAGTCCGGCGATATCTATGCCGATTTCGCTTATTGCCGATTTGACGCTATCCGGTACGTCCGCCCATATAGGACCGACTGCGTCGTCAATTACGACGTCCACGCCCGCGTCTCTGAGTATGCCGGCTATTACTTCGTCCGTAAAGTTGAGATAAAGTCTGCCGTTATCCGCCGTGAGTACGCTCGTCAAAAGACCGAAGATGTACTGCGCGTCTATCGTAACGCCCGCCGCCGACGACACATCGTATACTGCCGACGGAGAAGGGTCTGTGCCTGCCGCGATTTTTTCGGATAAGTATTCGTTGATGAAGGTCAGGTCGCCCACGAGTCCGTCCATTATGGCTCGAAGGTCAACGCCTTCTATCTGTATGTAAGGAACGCCCATTCTTGTCGCATTGAGATGCACGTAAGGCAAATCCATTTGCGAAAGATTGAGATAGATATATCCGTCGTAGTAGTAGCCGGCGAGAACAAGCTCACGCGACTCTCTCTTGACTATTTCTAATACTATTTGGTTTTGCTCGGCTACCTCAGGGTCGAGTCTGATATCAATAGATAATTCAATCTCGCCTACGTCCGGAAGCTCGCCGTAACCGGTGAGTCTAAGCGAATAGAGATCGAAGGTGCTGACAAACTGAGGCATATTGAGAGATATGACTCTCTGCGAAACCTCGAATTGTTTTAAAATAACGCCGAAGTTTGTAACCGTTCCGGCTTTGGCATATTTGCCGTCAAGCGTAATACCGTTGACGTCGAGTACGCCGTCTACAAATCTCATTGACAAAATCGAGCCTTGAAAAGGCGTGCCTTCGACATAATTGCCGCTTGCGTCTAAGACCTTGAGTCCGATGTATTCTTTTAGCTTTTCGTCGTAGCCTTCTACTATGATATTGCCGTCCGCGTCAAGCTCGCTGATGAGCGGAACGCCGGTAAATTCTCTGAGAAGCTCGTTGATGTCGAGATTTAAATCGGAATCCTTAGCAAGGTCGTTTACCATACCGACCAAGCCCAAAACTACCGATAAAACCGCATCGATATCCACCGCCGCATTGACCGTAACAATCGTCTCGCCGTTTTCGCCTCTGACCGGGGATTCGGTTATGACGCTCGCGCTCGGGAACAAAACGCCGCCGAGAATGGTCGTAATATCCATACCGCCCAAATCAAGACCGGTTATAAGGCTCGTCAAGTCCATATCGAAGAACTGACTAAAACCCTGACCGATTGCGTTCAGGACGTCTACTTTGTTTAATGTAAATTTAAAACCGCCGGCAGATACAAATACCGCTTGGTTTTTGGAGTAAACTCCGCCGAGAAGCGTATATGTATCGATATCGGTAAGCTCTATGAGAAGCTCGTCCGACGCGCTGTTTTCCAAATCGAATTGCGCTTGAATTTTCAGCGAAAGACTGCGGTCTCCCACATAAGCTTCAAATTCGCTGTCGATACTGAATTTCTTTTGACCGGAGCCTCCTTCTTGAAGCCCGGAAATGGTGTCCAAAACCTTATCGAGAGTTTGATTTCCTTCCCAACTTTCGGTTTTGATTGTGCCTGTCGGTTTGATTTTCGGGGTGCAAGACGCAAAAACGGCTACCAAAAGCACGCACGCCACAAAAACCAATATCTTTCTGATACTTATTTTGGTCGACATATATAATGTCCTCCTAAATATAATTAGTAATAAACAATAGTTTAAGCGATAATTTTAGCTATAATTATTTTACAACAGATTATAAACATAGTCAATACTAAATTAAAAAATAATTTATTTTTTTTTTGCAAAAAACAGCAAATCCCCCGTTTTTTAAGCCTTTGCCGCGATACGTCGGGCTTTTAGGGACTGCGCCGCCGCCGCCGCCGTCAATATTTTTTGCCGGTTTTCGCCGCCGACGGCAAAAAATCCGTAAAAACACGGTTTCTCTATCCTTCCGATATCGTTTTACTTTTTTTTTTATAAATGATATAATAGACTTATTCAACCGATAAAAATGCCCTATATAATATTGTTACTTATATATATATAATAATAATACTATATAATAAGGTTACGATAATACCGATAATACCGTTAAAATATCACGCGCCGTTTGTCCGCACAAGGGAAATATGCAGGGTCTTTTGGTCACAAACGAATTTTTCCGAACGGAGAAATTCGACGGAATTTACGATATGCTTTGCGCCGCCTTTAAAAAGGGCGGTCTTCCGCTGACGCGTGCGACAAATGCGGAAACCGCATTAGAAATAAGCCGTTCGGGGCGTTTAAAGGACATAAACTTCATACTTTTCTGGGATAAAGACGTGCTTTTGGCAAAACGTCTTGAAAATCTCGGTTACAAGGTCATAAATTCTTCGCGCGTAATCGAGATATGCGACAGCAAAGCCCTGACGGCGGCGGTCTTTGAAAATTCCGGCATAAAAACCCCGAAAACCTTCATCGCCCCCTTTACCTATGATAATGTCGGCTATACAAGCTACGGCTTTTTGGAGCGCGCCGCCGATATTTTGGGCTTTCCTATGGTCGTCAAAGAAAATTTCGGGTCGTTCGGCGAGCAGGTTTACCTTATTGCCGACATGAACGGACTTAAAAGCCTATGTAAGAGACTTTCTCCGCGCGGCTTTATCATGCAGGAATACGTCGCGTCCGCCGCAGGTACGGACGTAAGGATTCACGTCGTCGGCGACAGGGCGGTCGCCGCAGTCAAAAGGACTGCAAAAAACGGCGGTTTTATATCCAACGTGACAAACGGCGGTCAAATGAGCGCGTTTTCGCCGCCCAAAGAATTTCTTGACCTTGCAATACGGGTATGCTCGTATATAGGCGCGGATTTTGCCGGCGTCGACCTGCTTTTCGGAAAGGACGGCGAGCCGATTTTATGCGAAATAAATTCTAACGCCCACTTTAAAAATCTCCGCGACGCGACCGGAATAAACGTCGCTTCGAGTATCGCGGAATACGTTAAGACGGTCATCGTCTAAATGCCGCCCTTGCCGTTTTACGCATAATTTGCCAGATAATAACGCTTTTTATGGAAATATTGATAATATACGACCTTCCGCGTTACAAAAAAAACAAAGAATTTGCGCGGTTACTCAGTGAAAAATGCCTAAAATACGGTCTGCTTCCGCGTCTTGTATTCGTCGAAGACTTCCCTTTAAAGGGTTCTTTGCCGAAATACGCCGTCATGCGCGCCGTATCGTTTAAACTAACCGCTTTTTTGGAAGAACGCGGCGTGCGCGTCTTTAACAATTCAAGGGTGAGCGGAGTTTGCAATGACAAATACGAAACCTACCGCTTCTTAGAAAGCCGCAATATAAGCGTCCTTCCCTACCGTCTGATAACGAGAACGGACGCGCCGAATATCGAGCTTACCGAACCGCACGTCTTTAAATCGCGGTGCGGACACGGCGGAAACGAGGTCTTTTGGGTCGAAACCGCCGCCGATATCGCTTCTTGCTTCTCAAAAATACGCGGCGATACCGCGATTATCCAAAAGCCCGTCTCCGATATCGGAAAGGATTTGAGAACCTACATAATCGGCGGCAAGCCCGTATGCTCGATTTTGCGCGAATCGGCGTCCGACTTCCGCAGTAACTATTCTTTGGGCGGTTCGGCGTCGCCGCGCGCGCTCACAAACACGGAAAGACGCGAAATAGACAAAATAACCGCGCTTTTTGACTTCGATTTTGTAGGAATCGACCTGATTTACGACGGCGGCAAGCCGATTTTCAACGAAATAGAGGACGTCGCGGGCTGCCGCACAGTCTACGCTTCGACAGACGTCGACCCGGCTGACCTTTTTGTCCGCTATATCGCTTCCGTTGTAAAATAGACGAAGCAACACCGCGCAAGCCGCCGATAAACGGGCGGCGGCGTAAAGGGACAAGGCTTCTTCGGCGGCTTCGCAGGTAACGGCTCGCATATCTTCGTCTTGGCGTTACCGTATTTTAAGGTGATTATTGCCGTTATGGCAAGCTTATAAAAAAAAGGAGACCCGATAATGTTAGATTCTCACACCCATTCGGAGCATTCCGCCGATTCCGTAATGCCCTTAGACGACCTTATATCAACGGCCGTCAGGCTCGGTCTGAGCTATCTCGCCGTAACCGACCATATGGACAGAGATTTTCTCTTTTGCAAAAACGCCAAATCGGTAAGACAGCTCGACCTGCCTGCATATGCGGCGGCAATCGACAAGGCAAAAAAGGTCTACGGCGGCAAAATCAAGCTGGCTTTCGGCATAGAATGCGGCTATTCCAAAGCATCGGAAATAATGTGCCGCGACGAATTGAAGGACTACGACTTTGACGTGATAATCAATTCCGTCCATTCCGTCAACGACGAGGATATATATATAGAATCATATTATAAGAACAAAACAAAGGACGAGATTTTATTGCCGTACATACGCGCCATTGACGAAAGTCTGGATATAGAAATGCCCTACGACATCGTAGGACATATCGGTTACATTGCACGCAAAGCCCCCTACCCCTTTGAATACGCCGATTATGACGGTCTGTTTGACAAAATCTTCAAAAAAATCATTCAAAAAGGCAAATGCCTTGAAATAAATTCCCATGTAAAATTTGCCAAAGCCGACTTCTTTCCCGGCATCAGCCTAATCAAACGCTACCGCGAACTCGGCGGCGAGCTAATCACCTTCTCATCCGACGCCCACCAAACCTTCCGCGTCGCCGAAAAATACCCCCTTATCGCCGAAACGGCAAAAGCTCTCGGCTTCAAATACTTTGCCGCCTATCTCTCGCATAAGCCGGAGATGTACTTGATTTGATTTGCGTTAAAATACAGCGTTAAGGCTGTCAATATACAACAAACAAAAAAAAGCGTTGCCTTGCTGCCGCTCATAAGCGGTTCGGGCTAACGCTTTTTTCAAAGGGAAACACCGAGCAAAGGAGATAAATTTTAAGCAAGTATTTTTCGACGTAAAACGGCTTGTTGGTGCAGGTAATAGCAGAGCTATTATCAAGGCAAGAAGGCGGTTTGCGGCAAAAAAGACGCTGTTTAAAATTTATCTCCTTATGCCCGGTATTTTTTTTGTTTTTTTATGTGGCTTTCAAGCTTCTTTTTCCGTTTCTTCCGCCGTCAGTAAAAACTTTTGTCCGTTGTTCAGTAAAACACAGAGTGCGTTTTGTTTGCCGTCAAAAGATACGATGTAGTTGCTTTGTAACAGACCTTTTATGTCTAAGAGAAAGTCGGTGCTTTGCATACGGCTCTTTTTTCTTCGCCTTGCGGCTTCTTCTTCGGCTACGATGTCATTGAAGTTTATCATGTTATTATAAATCTCCTTGTTGCATAGTTTTTGCCTTTTTTTAAATGTGGTTTTAACGTCCGGTTTTGAATGTCTTTCAAGGTAAATACGACAAATAGCTTTATCTAATTTAGTATCCGCATAAACAGCCGGATAAAAAATATTTTAGAAATACTAATAGAAAAGTACTTCTTTACAAATAATAATTATATCCTACATTTTGTTGGAAGTCAACAAAATGTAGGATTATTTTTTTACAATGTTTTATAGGGGCTTATGAAATCTAATAAATTCGGTCAGACATTAAAAGAATTGCGCATTGCGGAGAATCTTTCTCAAAAGGCTCTCGGCGAGATTTTCTTTGTCTGCAATCAAACAATCAGCTTTTGGGAAACAGGCAGCCGCGAACCCGACATGGACACGCTTGTCATGATTTGCAATTATTTCAAGGTTTCCGCCGACTATATGCTGGGAATGACTATTTTGTAATAAAAAATCGCAATTTTAATAGAGAAGTGGCAAATGTAAATATTGTCAGACGAAATTAAAAAGTTAGAAAGTCAATACACTTGTCGCTGTCCTTTTTTGTCCGGCAAGTCCCGGCAATGCGGCGCACTGTTTTGTCTCCGTGCGTAGAGCAAATTTTTTTATATAAAAAAGGACGCTCCGTTAGGAATGCCCTTTGTGATATTTTTTATGGTTTTTTAGGTTGGATTAATATAATGCCCCGTCAGGACAAGGTATTGTTTCGCAAGGCGTCTTTGTACGGATACATTCTTTCATATTCGCAATAACCGCCTCTTCGCCTTGTGAGCGGATAGGATTACCCCAGCGCGGATACGGACCTCCGAATATTTCGCTGTATGTCCAATTTAAAGCGTCATATTCGTTTGTGATTTCGGGCGGCGGGTCAAAAATTGTATCGCCGTCTTTGATACGCCTTTCTAAATCGGCAATAGTGCCGTCATATCCCTTTTCCTTGAGCATATCCTTATCATGATAGACTTTGCCAAATTTTTCCCAATATTTATCTGTTAAATCATCAAATTTAATGTATTGTTCTCTTGTAAAATTAAAACCGCGATAAAAAAATGTATCGTTTTCTTCCATTTTTTGAACCTCACTTTAATAATTTTTTATTAATTGCATAAATTCATTATATGAATTTGGCAAATATTTTTGCAAACATTCAACGGATTGCGGATTTGTTGCTAATCACTTTTATATGTCGGCGACACGGAGTAAAAATTATTGTGTGATTGTGCCGTCTTTAATGTGATATCGTTTTTTATTTTTAACACAATAATCAATGACCGTTTGTGCCGTTTGATTAAAGAAGTTTTTATAATCCTTATACTGCGAAACTTTTGCATTATAGTTTAAGCGTCCAAAAATAATTTTGTCAACAAAAAATAAAGCATTTAATATTTCGTTTATGTCTTGTTCAATAAAATTTGGTGTCGGATATGGCTCAATACTTACCCAAGTTTTCATACCCTTGTCATGCAACTGTTTTAGTGCATTAATTCGCTCTATATAAGGAGCAGAACCGTTTTCCATATCTCTTCTAAAATCTTCATTTAATGAAATTAAAGTGATACCGTATTCATTTTCTTTTGATAATTCCGCCAATTCTTTTGGCAGAATCCCTTTTGTCAACGCAGTGCATTTTATTCCGTTATTATTTAATTTTTTGATTATCTCAATACTCATATTTGAGATTTCGTCATAGCCGTACATAAAAGGGTCTGTCGTAAAACACAAATGGACTTCTTTTATTTTACTTTTTAATCGTGGTATTTCTTTATCAAATAACTCCAAAGCATTTGCAACAATTTTAGGCCTGCACCAATCGTCATAGCTTTTTACCTTGCCAAAGCGTTTTGCAAGCATCATCGCATAACAAGGATATTTACAGCCGTGGGAACAGCCTTCGGCGTGATTAACCGTATAATCACCATATTCAACACTTGTTTTGTATAACAGCGATTTCCTTGTTATTTCTTCCATAATCAATTATCACCAACAATTTGATTTCTATCTTTGTTTAATTTATTAAATATCTCACTTGCTAATTTCTTTACTAACTTCCGTGCCGGCTCGCTTGTGTTGGTTGTCATAGCGCATAACAAAAATATAAGACTATTGTGCGAATTTTTAAATAGCTTAATGCTTGGCTCGTATTCAAAAAGTGTTTTTAATCTATCCGCAATATATTCAACTAATTTAGTCGTTGGCTCTTTATCAAAAAGAACATCACCAAATAAATTCATTTGTGGACTTTCTTTGTAAAGTTTTTCTTCCCAATTTTCTTCACCAAACAAGGTATTGAGTTTCGTTCTAAACAAGTCATTTTTACTTTTATCTTTGAACAGTAGTCTATTTGCCATCATAGGAAACCAATAAAATATATCCAACTTGACTTGCTTTGCTTGCTCCAAAATTGACCATTTTAATTCTAATGCGAAAGGGTCAAGGAACAAAACACCGCGAACGTCATTTTGTTTTGAAAGTGTTTCAAAGAGTTTTGGCAATTCGCTGTTGCAATCACCGTTTATAAATTCTACTTTGTCAACCCTTTTAGGATATTGTTCCTTAACATAGTCTTGTAGCTTCTTAATCTTTTTGTCGTCAAATTCAATGAAATAGTATTTTGAAAAATCATATTGTAGAGCAATTAAAGGCGAACCTTTTAATGTTGCGTTTTCAAGGCTTATCTCGCCACTTCCGGCAAAAGCGTCAATATAAACAGTTTTCGCCCAACTTTGCTTTTGAAAAATTGTTGTATAAGCATTGAAATATTTTTCAATTATATCTAATTTATCTTTTGTCCAATCGCCACCAAAATTACTGTTTTTCTTTTTTGTTTGTTTGCTTACTGCCATTTTATTTGCCGCCTTTTGTAACATTGCACTTTTTGCCAAGTAATTGAGCGTTTCCCAACGCTGCTCGTCCGCCTTTACTCCAAGCAATTATATAATCAATTTCAAACTTATCAAAAGTAAATCCATTATTGCAATGCGGACAAAGTTTTTGCCTTTGCCGTTCTCTTCTGTAAGGGCAGAATATGTCATCAATTTGTCGGCTTTTAAGAAAAAGTAAGTGTTATCAAGTCAGCTAATCATATAACAACCCAAAATTTCTTTATAAAAACTATATTTGCTTGGCGCATTTTGCATATAGTATTACCATTTTAATATATAATTTACTTCTTGTCAATAGATATACCCAACGCTTACTGCAAAAAAAGACACCGCTTAAAATTTTATCGGTATGCGGTCTTAAAAATTCCTTTCTTGTCTGTGTAAATACATCTAACAAAAAAGCCGTTTCGCGTTTTAATTCACAAAGCGGCTTTTTTTATATATTTTTACAGATTTAGGGATATTATCTATTCAAACAGCGGCGTCGAGAGATAACGCTCGCCGGTATCAGGCAGGATTACCACTATGTTTTTGCCGGCGTTTTCGGGCTTTTTGGCAAGCTCGGCGGCGGCATGGAGCGCCGCTCCGGAAGAAATTCCGACGAGTACGCCTTCGGTCTTTGCAAGCAGCTTGGCTGCGGCAAAGGCTTCGTCGCTTTTTACCGTTATGATTTCGTCATAGACGGAAGTATTGAGCGTTTCGGGGATAAAGCCCGCGCCTATGCCTTGAAGCTTATGCGGTCCGGGCGTTCCCTTAGAGAGTACCGGCGAATCAAAAGGCTCGACGGCTATGATTTTGATTTTCGGATTTTTGGATTTGAGATATTCTCCGGCTCCCGTTATCGTGCCGCCCGTGCCGATACCCGACACAAAAAAGTCGACCTTTCCGTCCGAATCGTTCCAAATCTCCGGTCCTGTCGTTTCGCGGTGTACCTTCGGGTTTGCGGGATTGACAAACTGACCGAGAATGATTGAGCCGGGTATTTCCTTGTGCAATTCTTCGGCTCTGGCTATCGCGCCCTTCATGCCCTTAGGACCTTCGGTCAGGACCAGCTCCGCGCCGTAAGCCTTTAAGAGATTTCTGCGCTCTATGCTCATCGTTTCGGGCATGGTCAATATGAGCTTATATCCCCTTGCGGACGCGACGGACGCAAGTCCGATTCCCGTATTTCCGCTGGTAGGCTCTATTATCGTCGCGCCTTTTTTGAGTAAGCCCTTTTCTTCGGCATCGGTGACCATCGATTTGGCGATTCTGTCCTTGACGCTTCCTGCCGGATTAAAAAATTCCAGCTTTGCCGTGACCGTAGCCCAAAGCTTTTGCTGCGCCCCGAAATTTACCAATTCGAGAAGCGGCGTCTTTCCTATCAAATCCGTAATTGTTTTTGCAATATTAGCCATAAAAATACCTCCGTTATTATGCTTATTATTATTCTTTTTCTTCTTATCCGAATATCGTTTTTTATTTTTCAAACGCTTGCGCAAGGTCGGCGATAAGGTCTTTGACGTTCTCCGTACCTACCGACAGCCTGATAGTGTTTTTCTTGATACCTTGGTCCAAAAGCTCGCTCTCGCTCAATTGCGAATGGGTCGTCGTGGCGGGGTGAATGACGAGTGATTTGACGTCGGCGACGTTGGCAAGGAGCGAAAAAATCTCCAAATTGTCTATAAATCTATGGGCTTCCTTGATACCGCCCTTTATCTCGAAGGTAAATATCGTGCCGCCGCCGTTCGGGTAGTATTTGTCGTAATACTTTCTCTGCTTGCTGCCTTTGCGCTCTAAGGACGGGTGGTTTATCTTTTCGACCTTAGGGTGTTTTTTCAAAAATTCGATGATTTTTAAGGTATTCTCGACGTGCCGCTCGACGCGCAAGGACAACGTTTCGATACCTTGCAGTATGAGAAAGGCGTTAAACGGCGAGATAGCCGCTCCCGTATCTCTGAGCAAAACCGCCCTGATAGCGGTAACGAATGCCGCCGCGCCGACAGCCTTGTAGAATGAAACGCCGTGATAGCTCTCATTCGGCTCGACAAGGGACGGAAATTTGCCGCTGGCTTCCCAATCGAATTTTCCGCTCTCGACTATGATTCCGCCGAGAGAGTTGCCGTGACCGCCGAGAAATTTTGTGGCGGAATGCACGACGATGTCCGCGCCGTAATCGATAGGGCGGAGCAGATAAGGCGTCGCGAAGGTATTGTCTACGACAAGCGGAATCTTGTGCTTGTGCGCGATAAACGCCGTCTCTTGTATATCGATAATATTAGAATTAGGATTGCCGAAGCTCTCTATAAAAATGGCTTTTGTCTTGTCGTTAACGGCTTTTTCAAAAGCACCGTCTTCGTCGGGGTCTACAAATATCGTATCGATACCGTAATTTGTCAGCGTGTGTGCAAAGAGATTGTAGCTTCCGCCGTATATTGTCTTTGCCGAAACGATATTGTCGCCTTGCTTGGCGAGATTGAGTATCGCGTAGGTGACAGCCGCCGCGCCCGACGCTACGGCGAGAGCCGCCGAACCGTTTTCGAGAGCCGCTACACGGCGTTCGAGAACGTCCTGCGTAGGATTTGTCAGTCTGCCGTAGATGTTTCCGGCGTCGGCAAGCCCGAAGCGCGCCGCCGCATGGGCGGAATTGTGAAAGACATAAGACGTCGTTTGATATATCGGCACGGCTCTGGCGTCCGTCGTCGGGTCGGCAGTTTCTTGACCGATATGTAATTGTTTTGTTTCAAAAGCCCAATTTTTTGTGTTTTTGCTCATAATACTCTTTCTCCTACTTAGGATTTTTATTGTGTTGCGCCGCTCTTTTTTGTATATTTTTAAAGGTCGGAGCGTGAACGCATAGAATACCTATATGTTTTATATGTTTCGTACATTATATGATAATTATTTTCTTTTGTCAACACTTTTTTGATAAAACTTTAAAAAGTTTTTTTTAGACGTTCTTTAAGCTTTTTTGCGGCGTATTTTATCGGGCGAAGAGAAAGCTTATGCCGATAGCGGCAAGCAATATGCCGCCCAATATATCCGCCAAGCCGTTTTTTGCTTTGAGCGCGGAGCCGAATTTGAAGCCGAGAAACATTCCAGCCATGCAAATCGGAAAGGTTATGCCCGATATAACCGGCGCGGAAACATATATATTGATAGAAAAATTTAAAAGCGAGACCCCTACGGCAAGCGCGTCGATACTCGTAGCCACGCCCTGAATCAGTACGGCGGAAACGGAAAAGGCTTTGTCTTCTTGTACGGCTTCCCCGTCAAAAGCCTTGTTTTTGTAGGTCTTTATGCCTTCGTATATCATTTTGCCGCCGACAAGCAGCAGTATGACAAAAGAAACTATGCCCAAATAATTGTCGATATATTCCAAAAACAAGCTGCCGAACAAATATCCTATGAGCGGCATTATCCCCTGCATCACGGCAAAAACGCCTGCCGCAAAAGCAAATTTTTTGATATCGATGCGCTTGACCGTCAAGCCTTTGCACAGCGAAACGGCGAATGCGTCCATAGAAAGTCCTGCCGCAAGAACGATAAGAGTAAGCCAATCTTTCATAAATACCTTTTTTTGCCGTTTTGCCTTTGAAATAACGCCGAATTGAATTATTATTTTAGATGATACGCCAAAAGGACTTCTGATTTTCTACGGGGATTATTCGCCGTTATTTAAATCAAGTCCTTTTTTGTGCAAATATGCCGTAATCAAAGCTTCGTTTTGTTATTTTATAGTGTCGTTATATGACGATGAAATAGTGATATTCACCGCGACTGCGGTATCGATACCGCCTACTACTCTGATGACGTTGACCGTCAAAACGTCGCCGCTTCTCGCCTTGTACATAAATTCTGAAAGCGAATAAGAACGCTTTATGTCCTTGCTTGCGACGGTGCTTCCGCCCCTTTTGAGCGTGACCGATACTATGCGGTCGTCGGCTTTGATACCGCCGAGCGCGGCGGGCTTTCCTGCGGTAACGTCGATGACTTTCACCGAATGAACGGCTTCGGTGCGTTGGGTCAAGGGGTCATAGACGTCCGATATTCCGCCGACGGAAGTAGTTATTCCGATGAGATATTTCAGACCCGTTCCGGCATGGAAGATAATGTTTTCGGCGATACCGATAGCGACGTTCGACGGTATGGCATAGCCGAAATCGTCTACGTTCGTTTCTATGGATTTGGCGTTGACAACGCCTATCAGGCGTCCGTTTTTGTCAAACAAGCCGCCGCCGCTGTTTCCGCTGTTGATAGGGGTATCTATGCGGATAATTCTCATTGTGACGGTGGTCGAAGAATTATAAATCCCCGGCAGCTCGATGTTTTCCGATTCCAAGCTGATTACCCCGGAGGTGACCGCCAAGCCCTTGCCCTTAGGATTGCCGACGGCTATCGCGGTCTGACCGGGATATACGGCGTCCGAATCCGCACTCTGCACGGCTTGAACAAAATTGTTGTTTTTGAGCAATTCACTGCCCGTGACCTTTAAAACGGCTATGTCGTTGTCGGGCGCGCCGCCTACAAAAACCGCCGGTATCTTATAGTCGGAGTATTGATACTGTCCGTACAAATACACTTCGATATTTTGGCTGATACCGTTATATGCTCCGACCGAAGCGTCGCAGACGACATGATAATTTGTCATGATGTACGCCGTTCCGGCGGCAACGTCGAAGCTTATTATGACGCCCGACCCGGCGTACGCTCCCACGCCGAAAGCCGCAATTATCGAAACCGTCGAACGCAGTGCGATAGCGGCGGCATAATCAACCGACCCGTAGTCGCCGCTCGAAAGAAATTCCTTTAAAAAGCTCTCGAAGTCTAACAAACCGCCGTTGGCTTGATAAGCTTGGTAAATACCGTAAATATCGAGCGGCGCGCCGTCCGAACCGCTTGTGCCTTTAAGGCTGTCTAACCATTCGCGTTCCGTCCCCGTAAAGCCGTTCTCGACGGCGATATCGTACGCCGACTTGCCGTCTTTTAGACTGAGCAGCCACTGCGCTTCCGTTCCTTCAAAGCCGTTGGCGACGGCTATCTCATAAGCCGACTTGCCGTTCTTGCCGAAGGACGGCAGACAAGACGAAAAAATGACGCATAAAGCGACTATAAAGCAAATCAAAATAAATCTTTTTTGGGTTTTTGTACCGGACATAATCGTTACTCCTTATCCTTTTATCTTTTTTTGGCGGTTCTAAAAGCCGCTATTCTTTTAAGCTATTTTATAAGTTTTTTCAAAAAGCCCTTTTCTTCATAAAATCTCACGCCCCCCGCCGCCGGAGCTTCTTCGCCGTCCTTGACGACGCAGACTTTGAGTTTGAGCTTTTCGGCGAGATATTCGGGAAGCCCGTTGATGTTTGCAGTGCCGCCCGCCAAATGGATACCGTTTTTGCAGACAAAATTGTAGTCGTCCTCCGGCAGAGAAACCAATACCGAATTTATCAGCAAAGCGAGCTTGTCTGCAAGCTCGGCTATACAGCGCGCAATGTCTGCGGCAGATATGTTTGCCGTTATGTAGCCGCCGCCGCTCTTGTCCTTGCCGTTTACGGGTATATAGCGTCCTTTTTCGGGATTAAGACCGCCCGACGCAAGCTTGACCTTTTCGGCGGTGCGGTTGCCGATGACGAGAGAATATTTGGAGTCGGCAAGGTTGCAAATCAATTCGTTTAAGGCATTTCCGGCAAGGTCGCTCTGACAGCCCGCTACCAAGCCGTCGGTCGAAACAAAGCCCATATTTGCAGCCGCTCCGCCCAAATCGACAAAAAAACCGCGCTTGACGTCGGCATAAGAATAGAGCGAAAAAAGTCCGTCTATGACGTAAGTCCTTGACGCTCCGGCTTTTTTCATTACTCTGGCTATCACCTTGCGGTCGCCGTAGGTCAGACCGCAGCCGACGAGAGCGATGACTCTCAGCCGATTAAAAAAGGTCGGTTGAATGTTGATTTTTTCAAAAAAATCCTTAAAAAGCAAAACGGCGATTTCTTCGTCGGATACGGCGGCGTTTTTTATCGGGTGGACGGGAACGCAGCTATCCAACATTTCGGACGTCACCTTTTTGGCGCGGAAGCCCGTCGCATTCAGAGCCAATTTTTTTGACTCCTTGTCTACTAAGGCTAATGCCGGCTCGTTCAAAACAAGTCCGCTGCCCCTTCGCAAAATTTTGATGTTTTCAGAACCCATGTCAATTACAATATCGATAACCATGAAAAATTCCTCTGTATCTTAGACGACGCGCTTATACGCTTATAGACGTATGCGCGCCAATTCTTTATTGAGCTTTTCGGTCGGTAAGCCTATGATGTTGTTTAAACTGCCCTTGTAGGACGCGACAAGCTGTCCGTCTTGAATACCGTATGCGCCGGCTTTGTCAAAAGGGCTGTACTTCTCTATATATTTTTTGATGTCGGCGTCGGAATTATCCTTAAAAGTCACTTCCGAACGGTCAAAAAAACTTATTATCCCGCCGCCGTCCGTCAGGCATACCCCCGTATAGACATAATGCTTAGCGGCATTCAGCTCGCCGAGCATACGGTACGCGTCGTCAAAATCCGTCGGTTTACCAAAAAACCTTCCGTTCTTGTAGACTATCGTGTCCGAAGCTATGACAAGGACGTCCTTGCCGCCGATTTTATCAAATACGCAGGCGGCTTTTCTCTCCGCCAATTCTTGGGCGGCAGCAGAAGGCTTGTAGCTGTGGACAGATTCGTCAACGTCCGCCGGAATTATCTCGAAAGCTTTTATAATAGTTCTCAGAAGCTCCGCCCGTCTGGGCGACGCGGACGCCAAAATAATTCTTTTCAAAATCTACCTTACTGCTCCGTAAAATCAAAACGTAAATACGCAAGCTTTACGGCGTACGACAAACGGCTTTTGTAATATTATAGCACATACACTTTAAAAAGTAAATGAATTTTTTATAAAGTAAAAACCGCGCAAAAAAGCCGCCGTTAAACGGTAATTTTTTAATTATATCTTACCGATATGATAACTCAAAAATGTTGAAAAAACCTTGAAAACAGTAGGGGCGACCCTATGCGGTCGCCCGTTTTCGCAAACGCCCGATTTCATAAACGCCCGTTTCGCGGTGTTTCTCTATCTAAGCGACTTTTCTCTTGCCCTTAAAGATTATTTTAAATACGGTAAAGACTGCCGCCGCTATCATGGATGCGATAAGGATATTGAGAATGAGCGTTATGCTTCCGGCAAAAAATTTCATCAAGACTATCAGTACGGCGGACGAACACAGATTGCCGAGAGCTATGCTGACAAAGGCTTTAAATTTGTCTAACTTCAAGATGACGGCGGCGGCGGAGCTTGTCCATATTCCGGTCAGCGGCAGCGGAACGGCGGCAAGCGCAAAGAGCATTTTGTATTTCATATCGTCCGCGTTTGACGCCGCAGCCTTTTTGCCGACTTTCTTCAAAAAGCTTTGCGCTTTTTCGTTGATGACGTCTTCGAGCGACAGGACGAGTTTATTTGTAAATTTTATTTTTTTTAAAAGAGCCGTCGTCGGCGCAAAAAGCAGAAGTATCACCGGTATCGCCAAGGTCGCCGCCGTCACACAATAAAATCCCGCGCCGAACGGCGTTAAGCCCAGCCCGAAAGCAAAGGGTATTGCGCCGCGTGCTTCGACAAACGGTATGACCGACAACAGCATAACCGCCGGAATGTCGCCGTACACAAACGATTTTATGAATTGTAAAAAAAATTCCGCCATAAAAACCCTATAATATAATATTTGTATTTGACTTTTTTTCTCTGCGATATTACAATATATTAGATTAATCATAAAGCCTGAACGGTTAATGATTATAGGAATAGTCTATTATACCATTACCTTAAAAATACGGCTTTTATCAATAAATCGGAGGATTTTATATTTTATGGCACCAAAAAATGCAAAGCTCTATACCGCTTTATACAAGTTTTTTTCTGCGGATTGCAATTTAAAACAGGTCAAGCCTTTTTTTGGAGAGCTTACGACCGCCTGCGGATACGAAACCGCCGCAGACGTCTTTGAGTTTTTGCTTGTTTTAAAGGAAGATAAGCTAAAAAGCTTCGACTATGCAAAGGAGCTGTGCGAAAGCGCACTCGAAGTTTTGTTAAAAGCCAACCGCATAAAGACGATAGCCCTTTTAAAGGACAATACGGCAGTGAGCAAACGCATCTTTACCCTATCGGGAGCGGCATTGACGGGCGCGTCCTTCCGCTTGCTCGGCGACCTTATTTATTCGTCAAAATTTGAAGAAGCCGAATATTTTATCGGTCTTTTCTTAAAAAATACCGCCAGAGAAAAAATCGACGACGATATCGAAAACCTTTTTGACGACCTGTTTGTCCGCTACAAAACCACCGCCGGCAAGGTCGTTCTCCCAAAGCGCAACGCCGCCTTTCTCATTTCGACCGCCGAAAGAATAAAAGGACCTAAAAGCGCATTACTGATACAAAAGGTCAAGGTCTTGATTTGAACAAAATATCGTTTTAAAACACGAACCCGATATGAATAGAAAAAAGCGTCGGCGTTTTGTACTTTCGTATAAACGCCGACGCTTTTTTTGCTTTTAAAAATAAAATCAAGGCTCTGCTAAATATCCGAAAACCCCAACAATTCGTTCGGCGTAGTCTCAAATATCTCACAAAGCTTAGTGAAATGAGACAAGGTCGGCAAAGTAATGCCGATTTCGTAGGCTTGATATGATTGATAGCTAATCCCTATTTTTTCGGCAGCCTGCTTTTGGGTCATGTTTGAATCAAGACGAAGCCGCTTTAAGGTTTTGTGAAAGGATAATAAATTTTTTTCGTTCATATGCTTTACCTTATACAGTCAATACCTGTATAATGTTAAAAATGCAGTTTAAAACTGTATCGTCTTTTTAATATAATGTTGACTAATATTCCGCTCTGCCCAAAAGATAATCGATAGTCACGTCAAAGATATCGGCTATTTTGACAAGCATTTCCTGACTCGGCTCGGCACTGCCGTTTTCATAGCGAAAATACGCCGCTTGCGATATATCCAAAAATTTCGCCATGTGCCTTTGGGAAAAATGATTCAGACTTCTTAATTCTATAATCCGTTTGGAAAAAATCAACATTTTTTATTTGTCCTTATTGACAATGATAACAGTACGTTATATAATTATTCAATTAAGATAACGTATCGTTGTCACTATCTCAAAAAAAACGGGTTTTTCTGTTGATAATTATCAAAAGGAGTAGTTTGTGATGAATTATGAAGATATCATAGCGGAAGAATAAGCGGCAAAGAGAAGAAAAAAGCCGTATTCAAAATACCGACTTCCATTGCGGATTAAAATAATGCAGTCTAATATTCCCCCCTGCCCAAAAGATAATCCGTACTGACGTCCAAAGCGTCGGCAAGCTTGACAAGATTTGCATGAGTGGGTTCTGCCGTGCCGTTTTCGTAACGCAAGTAAGACGATTGCTTGATGTCGAGAAGCGTTGCCATATATCTTTGAGTATATTTATTCAGCTTTCTTAGTTCTATAAGCCGCTTAGAAAAAATAGACATTTTATTATTACCTTTGTTGACAATTATAGCAATTTGCTATATAATTATTCATGAAAACAGCGTGTAGGGGTCAAAAAGATAAAATACCGCAACGGGAGAATATAAGAAAATGATAAACTTCAATGATGTCGTCGCCGAAGAAGACGCAGAAAAAAGAAGAAGTAAAAGCCGTATTCAAAATACCGACTTCCTTTTGGATATAAAAATTTTATTGCAAAGCAACTACATCGTGTCCTTTGACGGCAAACAAAACGCGCTCCGCGTCTTTTTGAACAACGGTCAAACATTTTTACTAACGGCGAATGAAACGGAAAAAGACGTCTTGTGACACGCTTTTATTTACATGAAAATAAAAAAGCCGTTTTATTCTCAAAAGATAAAACGGCTTTTTAGATGTCTATATGTCGGTTTTCAGTTTTCGGGGCGGACTAATTCGTCAACGGTGATTTCAAAAAAGTTTGCAAGCAATAATAAGGTGTCGATATCGGGTTCGATATTTTGGCTTTCCCAATAAGATACCTTTCTTTGGGAGACGTTCACAAGCTTGCCAAGCTCGGCTTGCGTGTAGCCGTCCTCTATTCTTAGAGCTTTTATGTTTTTTGCAAAACCGTTTCTCACAATTATATTTTAGACGATTTATTTCTAAAAATAATTGACATAGACAAAAAATGTCTATATAATAAACTCATAAGCGCAATATCTGTTCAGCCTTGCCTTTTTTATGGCAAAACTTGAATGCAGTGCCGTATATCTGCATATAAGGTCAAAAAGATAAAATACCGCAACGGGAGAATATAAGAAAATGATAAACTTCAATGATGTCGTCGCCGAAGAAGAAGCGGAAAAAAGAAGAAAAAATAGCCGTATTCAAAGCCCCGACTTCCTTTTGGATATAAAAATCCTATTGCAAAACAACTACATAGTCTCCTTTGACGGTAAGCAAAACGCACTCCGCGTCTTTTTAAACAACGGACAAACATTTTTACTAACGGCGAATGAAACGAAAAAAGACGTCTTATGACACGCCCTTATTTGACATGAAAATAAAAAAGCCGTTTTATTCTCAAAAGGATAAAACGGCTTTTTAGATGTCTATATGTCGGCTTTCAGTTTTCGGGGCGGATAAACCGCCGCTATTTTTTGTACAGATTTAATATTGCTTCCTTTTGGTATTGTGAAAGGGTTTTAAAGAAGCTCAATAGCTTTTTATCGGTTTCGTATTGCTCCAAATTTTCATAAAAAAATTCTTCCGGCGTTATTCCGCATATTTCGATGATATCCAAAAGCGCGGAAAGCGACGGCTCAAAATTCTGTTTGCTTTCCAATAAATTAATGTAGCCCGGATTCTTATCGATTCTAAGGCTCAATTCACGCGCCGAGAGATTTGACTTTGACCTTATTCTGCCTATGCGCTCAATAATTTCTTTTAAATCCATAAACTTTTACCTATGTATATTTTAGGACAAAATTCTTAAAAATATAGCCGTGTGGCACGGTAAAAACATTTTATATTAGATAGAATATCGCATACTATGCGATATTTGTTGACTTTTTATCTTTTACATTGTATTCTATAAACAAAAATGCCGTTGATAATAACGACATATAGTTCAAAAATATAAAATACAATAACGGAAGAGTGTAAAAAATGATAAACTTCAATGATGTCGTCGCCGAAGAAGAAGCGGCGAAGAGAAGAAAAAAAAGCCGTATTCAAAATACCGACTTCCTTTTGGACATAAAAATTTTATTACAAAGCAATTACATCGTGTCCTTTGACGGTAAGCAAAATGCGCTCCGCGTCTTTTTGAACAACGGACAAACATTTTTGCTAACGGCGAATGAAACGGAAACTAATACTCTTTTTTGAGTAAAAAGTCTTTTAATGAAATACCGATAACTCCTTCGTCGTTTGTGCCTGCAAAATTATCAAGCAAAACGACATATTTCGGATAGTTATCTTTAATTTCTTTAAGCGGGTTAAATTCTCTGGCGTAAGTGTCTTTGGTCGTAAACTCCAAACAAACTTGAAGATAAATCTTTTCGCCGTTCTTTTCGGCGACAAAATCTACTTCCTTATTATCGAGCTTTCCGACATAAACGGTATATCCGCGAGCGACCAATTCATTATATACTATATTTTCTAAAATTCCGCCTTTATTTACTTTGTTTATATCCTTAATCACATAGGCAAGCGAGTGGTCGGCGAGATAATATTTGTCGTTTGTCTCAAAAAGTCTTTTGCCTTTAATATCATAGCGCGGAACTTTCTTAATGACATAAGCCGTTTCCAAATAACTTACATAGGTGCTTAGCGTTTCAAGGTTGACAGTAGCTTTCTTTTTGTCGCCGCCGCTTAGATAGTCGGCAATGCCGCGCAGAGAAGTTAAGTTGCCGATATTGTCATAAAAATAAGCCACAATTTTTTCAAGCAACGGAACATTTTTAATTTTATTGCGTGACACGACGTCTTTCAAAACAATAGACGAATGAATATCCTTTATCAATTGAACGGCTTGCTCAATGCTAAAATCTTGTGTTGAAATAAGCGGAAAGCCGCCCAACAAGAAGTAATCGTTGAAATAATATTTATCCATTGCAGAAGAAGCAAAATCGGAATTTTTTCCGCCGTTGAATACCGTTTCGTTTTGTTTAACGGACTTTATCGTTTTTTCAGCGGATAAATCAACGCCGGAATAAACCGGAGCGAAGTCATTTTTTTTTCTGAACTGCAAAAATTCATCAAACGAAAGCGGCCGTATTTCAAATTGAACATATCGTCCGCCAATCAGCGTTGCAAGCTCGCCCGATAATAATTTTGAGTTTGATCCCGTTATATATATATCGGTGTTTTTGAGCCGCAGTGAATTGATTGCCCTTTCCCAAGCTTCAATACTCTGTATTTCGTCAAAAAATAAATAATATTTTTTATCGTCTTTTATTTTGTCTAAAACAAAGCCGTATAAATCTTTATATGTTTTAATATTGTCAAACTCAATATCTTCAAAATTTATAAAGACGATATGCTCATTATCGGTTATTTTCAAAACCTCTTTTTTTAGAAGTTTTAATATCTCGCTTTTGCCGCACCTGCGAATACCCGTTATTACTTTGATAACGTCTTTATCAACAAACCCTTTAATATTTTCGGTGTATGCCTTTCGCTCGATTATGTTATCCATTCAAAACTCCTTTGCGCGGTTTTTCCTTAGTATTATAACAATCAAAAATGGACTTGTCAAGCAATTTGATACACTCACTGTTGCAAACTTATGATTTTTTGTCGTTTTGTAACGGTAGCTTTTTTTATTCGGGCGAAAAGGGAATCGTTCGACGTTCATACTTCCTTGCCGTCCTTATAATCCCTGAACGGCAAAAAAGCCGTCTTATCTTTTTGAGAATAAAACGGCTTTTTTATATCTTTATATTTTCCTTTTATCACACCGTCTTAGCACGGTTTTTCGCTATCCTTATTCCTGATGTCTTTTCTCATTACCTTGCCGCTGACGGTTTTTGGGAGAGCGTCGACAAAATCTATTATGCGCGGATATTTATACGGTGCGGTGGCTTTTTTTACGTGTTCTTGAAGCTCTTTTTTTAGCCCGTCGGACGGGCAATAGCCTTTGACAAGGACGATAGTCGCCTTGACGATTTGACCGCGCAGGGGGTCGGGTACTGCCGTTATGGCGCATTCGAGAACGGACGGATGCTCGTGCAGCGCGCTCTCGACTTCAAAAGGTCCTATGCGGTAGCCGGAGCTTTTGATAATGTCGTCCTTGCGTCCGACAAACCAAAGGTAGCCGTCCTTGTCGGCGTAGGCAAGGTCGCCCGTGCCGTAATATTTACCGCCGAGCGCGCCGTCGGTGCGGTCCTTGTCCTTGTGGTAGCCCATGAGCAGGCTAAAATTATCTTTCCTGTTGAGAATGGCTATTTCTCCTATCGCCCCTTGCGGCACGGGTTCGGAGTCGTCGCCTATCAAATCGACGCGGTAGACGGGCGACGGTCTGCCCATAGAGCCCTGCTTAGGCTCTAAACAAGAAAAAGTTCCGGCAATTATCGCGCTTTCGGACTGACCGAAGCCTTCGCAGATTTTTAAGCCGGTGATTTTATCGAATTGATTAAAGATTTCTGCATTGAGCGGTTCGCCCGCCGTCGAGCAATGCTTGATGCCCGAAAGGTCGTAAGCCGACAAATCTTCCTTGACCAAAAAGCGGTAAATTGTCGGCGGAGCGCAAAAGGTGGTTATCTTGTATTTTGAAAGCAGCGGCAAAATGTCCGTCGGCGTAAATCTTCCGTAATAGTCGTAGCCGAAGACCGCCGTTCCGGCAATCCATTGTCCGTATATCTTGCCCCAAGAAAACTTCGCCCAGCCCGTCTCCGCCATTGTAAAATGCAGACCGTCATCCTGCACGTTGTGCCAATACTGAGCGTTTATAATGTGTCCGAGCGGATAGGTATAGTCGTGGGCGACCATTTTTGGGAAGCCCGTCGTACCCGAAGTAAAATAGACGAGCATCATGTCGCCGTTGTCGTTTTTTATTTTTTTATAATCCGTACCGGCTGCTTCAAATTCTTTGAAGAGATTGACAAAGCCGCTTTCGCCCGTCGTAAAGATAGTTTTGAGAGCGCGGCATTCCGACGCCGACGCTTTTAAATGTGCCGTTATTTCCTCTTCGTTGACGGCGAAAATCATCTTGACGTCCGCGCTGTTGCAGCGGTAGATAATGTCCTTCGGCGTAAGCATACAGGTAGCCGGAATGATGACCGCGCCGACCTTGTGGGCGGCGACGGCGATTATCCAATATTCATAACGGCGGTTGAGCAACGTCAAGATAAAATCGCCCTTTTTCACGCCGTGCTTCTGCATGATAAAAGCCGCCTTATCGGACAGCTCTCCAAGCTCTTTAAAGGTCAGGATTTTTTCGCCGCCGCGGTCGTCGCACCAGACGAGAGCCGTCTTATTTGGCGTCAGCGCGGCATACTTGTCTACCACGTCGTAACCGAAATTGAAGTTGTCCTTGACGGTTATTTTGAGATTATTATAAAAATCATCATAATCCTTAAATTCCGTTCTGTTCAAAAAATCGCCGAGTAAATTCATGTTTATCCCCGAAAATTGTATTTCTTCACGATATATAAATTTTGACGGAAGTGTCTGCCTTTATAAAGATTTTTGTCCGTCCGTTTCGCCCTTTTTATTCATTTAAGCCGCATTCTGATATTAGACTTCTTGCAAAGCTAACTTCACATATCTAAGGCATATCTTCTTGCGTCTGCCGCGCCTTATGGAACAGTTACATAGCTAAGGCTATGCGCCTGTTCCATAAGTCACGGCAGACACAAAAATCTATACCTTATCTATGCAAATTTAGTTTTGCAAGAAGTCTATTTTATCATAAAATACCGCAAAATACAACATTTTTTATCTATGGCTCTATCTCTTATCTCATCCTGCCGATATAAATCATAAGCACGTTGATGTCAGCGGGCGATACGCCCGATATTCTCATGGCTTGTCCGACCGAGAGCGGACGTATTTTGGCGAGCTTGATACGCGCTTCGGCTTTTAAGCCCGTCATGCTTTCATAGTCTATATCGGACGGCAGGCGGATATTGTCCGCCTTTAAAAAGCTTTTTATTTCCGCATTTTGTTTCTCTATATAGCCGCCGTATTTGATATCGGCTTCGGCTTCGGCGAGAGCGGCGCGTGAAAAAGCTTGGAGCGAACCGATGACCGGCTCTAAGTCGGCGAAGGTAAATTCGGGACGGCGGACAAGCTCTCCGACCGTATAGCCGCGCTTGACAAATGCCGCGCCCTTTGCTTCAAAGATATCTTCGAGCGATTTGTCGGGCGAAAGCACTTCGGCGGTTTTTGCTAAAACGGCGGCTATCTCGTCTTGTTTCTTTAAATACAAGGCGTATCTCCCGTCCGTGACAAGCCCCGCCGCCCTGCCCTTCTCGGTCAACCGCGAATCGGCGTTGTCCTGCCTAAGCGTCAAGCGATATTCGGCACGCGACGTCATCATTCGGTAAGGCTCGTTTGTCCCCTTGGTCACAAGGTCGTCTATAAGCACGCCTATATACGCTTCGTTTCTGCCGAGTACAAGCCCGTCCTTGCCGCCGAGATAGTTGGCGGCGTTTATTCCGGCGATAAGCCCCTGCGCCGCAGCTTCTTCGTAGCCGCTCGTGCCGTTGAGCTGTCCCGCCGTATAAAGCCCCTTGATATGCTTGACGCCGAGTGTCGGCAAAAGCTGTTCGGGATTTAAACAGTCGTACTCTATCGCGTAAGCAAACCGCATTATTTCGGCGTTTTCAAGCCCTATTATCGAACGTATGACCTTTAACTGCACGTCGGTCGGCAGAGAACTGCTCGCGCCCTGTATATACATCTCGTCGGTGTCCGCGCCTTCCGGTTCGATAAATATCTGATGTCTTTCCTTGTCGGCAAAGCGCATTATCTTGTCTTCGATAGACGGACAATATCTTGGACCCGTGCCTTCTATCGCGCCGTTGTACATAGGCGAACGCGCTATGTTTTCTTTGATAATGTCACGCGTCGCCGCCGTCGTATAGGTGAGATAGCACGGCGTTTGCGCGTCCGGCGGAACATCATAATAGCCGTTCATAAAGGAGAAACGGCAAATACCGCTTTCGCCTTCCTGTATCTGCATTGCGTTCAAATCGATACTGCGTTTATGGACACGCGGCGGCGTACCCGTCTTAAAACGCCTTAGCTCTACGCCGCAATCTCTCAACGATTTTGCAAGTCCGTTTTCGGCGGCAAAAAAGCCCGACGGCCCTGATTTCTTGGTAAATTCTCCTATGATAATGCGCGAATCGAGATACACGCCCGTCGCTATCACAACCGCGCCCGACGTATAAACAAAGCCCATTGCCGTCTTTATCCCCTTGACCGCTCCGCCGTCCGTCAATAGCTCGGTCGCTTCGTCCTGCCTTATCGTCAGATTCGGCTGACGCTCTAAGCGGCGTTTGACTATGCGATGATAGAGATTTTTGTCTACCTGTCCCCTTAGGCTGCGTACCGCCGCGCCTTTCGCGCCGTTCAGCATCTTCATCTGTATGACGGCTTCGTCGGCAAAAAGCCCCATTTCGCCGCCCAACGCGTCGATTTCTCTGACAAGCTGCGCCTTAGACGTGCCGCCGATATTCGGATTGCACGCCAAAAAGCCTATCGAGTCCAGGCTCATAGTCAAAAGAAGCGTTTTGTATCCCAAACGGCTGACGGCTAACGCCGCTTCCGTTCCGGCGTGTCCCGCGCCGATTACTATACAATCAAATTTCATAATTTATAGAAGTGTTTTTCTCTCTCTTTCGATTTTATTTAGATTAGACCTAAAACCTATCCGCCGACATATTTTGTGTCTTTTCGCCGTCTATGTTATAGGGCAAATTTATTTTATTTTCCCAGACAAAATTCCGAAAATATCTTGTCCAAAATATCTTCCGTCGCCGTCTGCCCCGTTATCTCGCCGAGCTTAGTCCACGCGTTTCTCAAATCCACAAGGATACATTCCGCGCCTATCCCGTCCGCCGATACGGCGGACAAGATGCCGTCGTATGCGCCGCGAAGCGCGGCGACGTGCCTTTGATTTGTCATTATTTCCGCGTCGGACACGTTACCGCCTTTAAAAAGTCCGGCTATATAGCCCAACAATTTATCTATGCCGTCGCCCGTCTTCGCCGAAACGGAGAACGCGGCAGTGCCGCCGAATTCTTTTTTTATTCTGCCCCGACATTGCGTCAAAACGTCTTTTATATCGCTTTTATTAAAAACCGCGATAGCCTTTTCTCCGCTCTTCTCCGCATACGCGCCGTACGGCAGGCAAGCGTCTTTATCCTCCGCATAAAGCGGAGAATCTATGACGTACAGGACGATATCCGCACCCTTAGCCGCGTCTATCGACCGCTCGATTCCTTTGAGTTCGATAATTCCGGCCGTTTCCTTTTCTCTTATCCCCGCGGTATCGACGACGTTTAATCTGACGCCGTCATACTCGAAGCTCTCTTCTAAGGTATCTCTCGTCGTTCCCGGTATGTCTGTGACTATCGCCCTGTCTTTTTTGACAAAGCCGTTTAAAAGAGAAGATTTGCCGGTATTCGGCTTGCCGATAAGGACGACGTTGACGCCGCGTTTGACGGTTGCGCTCTTGTTTGACGCGGCTATGAGCGCGGCGGCTCTGTCCGCAAGCTTTTTTAAGGCTGCGGTATGAGCGACGGTTTCCGTTCCGATTTCGTCGGGATAGTCCAAAGCCGCTTCGTATGACGCGATAAGCTTTAAAAGGCTTTCTTGCATGGAATATATCTCTTTTGAAAGTCCGCCGCTCATCATTCGGTAAGCGGCTTTTAAAGCCGCCGTGCTATCGGCATTTATCATGTCGATAACGCCTTCCGCGTCGGACAAAGCCAGCTTTCCGTTCAAAAAAGCGCGCCTTGTAAATTCGCCGCGTTCGGCTGGCTGCGCTCCCAAGCCGAAAAGCCCGTCCAATACGGCGTTCAATACCGCTTGTCCGCCGTGACAATGAAATTCCACAGTGTCTTCGCCGGTAAAGGAATGCGGCTCTTTAAAATATACGAGATATCCTTTATCCTTAGCCGCTCCGGCGTCTATCCGTCCGAAATACATGACGTTGGGCTTCGCCTTAATCACGTCCTTTAATCCGCCCGAAGTAAAAATTTTCGCCGCGATATCTAAGCAACCCTTTCCGGTCATTCTTATTATGCCTATACCGCCCTTTCCTGCGGCGGTCGATTGAGCGGCGATGATTTTGTCCATTTTGATTTCCTTGTAATTATTCGGGTATGGATTTACTTGCGATATTAGTCCTATAACCTACACGGCGAATCTATTATACCCTATTCTCATGCAAAAGTAAAGAAAACGGATTGGACAATCCTATCCCGATACACAAAAGCTAATATTTTTTTTGCGTTAGCTATTGCTTTTTGCTTGAAGATATTATATAATAGTTTAGTCTTATAACCTATATGACGAACGGATTTTAGCGGATTTTTGCCTTATACAAGGCGCATTTGACGCTGTGTAGCGTAAGCTACACAAGGAAAATGCAACGCCGTATAAGGCAAAAAAACGCAAAAGATGTCGGCGGATAGGTTATAGGACTAATCTAAATTTATATCTTAAATAACTATTAGGGGGTTATTATGAAGGTTGTTAAAAGAGTTTTTCTTGTCCTGCTGACGGTTCTTGCAATCGTCAATCCGCTGTTAAGTTTCGGCGTCTTTGCGCTCGGTTATCCGCAAATCGACAATGAGATTTTTACAGGTTTTTCTTACTTATTGCTCATCTTGATGGGCGTAAACGCCGCGTTTATGCTTTTTTGTCTGTTCTTTTACAAAAAAGACCGCAGAATTGCCATTCCGATACGCATTGTCATCGGTTTTAGTACGCTGCTTTCTGTGTTTTTTACCCTTATCAATTACGTCACCGCGACTCGCGCCGTACCCGAAGCGACACGGTTTTTGGTTATCGGAATGCTTCCGATTTTTGCGGCGGTTTTCGGCTCGCTCTTCGCGCTCTTTGCGCTGCCGTCCTTTAAGGTCAAAGCCCGAAAGGTCGTCGCGGCGGTTCTCTTTGCCGCAGTCGTTCTGACCTGTTCGGCTTATCTCTTTAAGCTCGTTCCGTTTAAGTTCGAGCTGGCTACCGACCCGCTCGTTCTCGATATCGGAACGGGTTATTCGGTCGCTTGGGGAACAAACGCGGAAGCCGTCGCCTATCTCACCTATGAGAGCGGCGGCGAAGAAAAGACCGTTTGGTCTTCTATCGAAGGCACAAAGCGAGTCGGCGTCATACATTCGGTGTTTTTGCCTTATGACGAATTTAAAGACGCGGATTATTCAATCCACGCCGTACGCAGTCACGGCACTCTTCCTTACGGCAGTCATCTCGGCAAAGCCGTCGATTCACAATCCTTTCATTTCAGCGACGACAGGACAAAGCTCGGCGTCAATATCGCTTCCTTTTCGGATTGGCATAACTTAGGCTATCTCTTGCCGGAAACGGCTTCTCGCATGGGCAAGCTCGACCTGATTCTCATGCTCGGCGACTTCTCCGACTACTACGTCAGCGAAAGTATGATAGTCTCGAACGTCATCAAGGACATGGCGACGGCGACAAAAAGCTCTATTCCGGCAATCCTTGTCAAGGGCAACCACGAAGCGCGTGCCGACGGACTTTATGACGTTTGGTCTCAGCTCGGACTCTCGAAGAATTATTATCAGGTCGAAAGAAACGGCATTCTCTTTACCGTTCTCGACTCCGGCGAAGCCGTTAGCGACGAATATTACGAGCACGGCGGCATGAACGACTTCGAGCGGTACGATAAGGAACAACTCGAATGGTACAAATCTCTTCCGCTCCGCACCGACGTCTTTAATGCCTTGCTATGTCATACAACGCACGGCTTTTTGCCGTATTTCGGCGGTGAATTTCGCGCCGAAACCGAAAGACTGCAAATGCAATTTGTCGTGGGCGGACACACCGGTCATTCCAGAGTGATAGCCTACGACAAGTTTTACAACTTTGAAGAAGGCGGCTGGGAGACCGACGGAAACGCCGTCGAACCGCTCGATTTTGTCACGGGAGCAAAGAAAATCAATCTCGAAAATCTCAGACGTGTTTTTCTCAAAAACTACTACTATTTTATCGGCGGTCAAATCCTTATCCCTGCCGACCGTTCGACAATCACCTTTAAGATTTTACGCAACGACAGCCCGACCGAGCTTCTCAACAAGACCGTTACGGCTATATATCCGATAGTCTGACGATTTTTATCCTTTATAAATAATGCAAGCGGCGGTTTTTTTGACCGCCGCTTGATTTTTTTTATATATACTTAAAATTCTGTGTTACCTTTATTCACCGTTTCTTAACAAATCGGCTAAGGAATGCTTTACGGCTTTTCTCACGACAATAAAAGCAATCAAAACGCTTAACAAGACAGCAAAGGCTATATCGAATAAGAATATCTTGATATAATAAGAAAAAGCCGCCAATACGGAAATTTTATAATATATCAAATATATTTTATTTATCAAAAGCATAAGCCCCGATGATATCAAGCAAGCAAGCAATACGCTTGCAAGGCATATCATAAGGGTTTCGAGCATAATTATCCAAAAGATATTGCGGTTCGACGCTCCCTGCGTTTTGAGTACGCCGAAGTATTCGGTTCTTCTTTTGTTCAAAAATATTTGGTCGTTGACCGTATTGATTAACATAGCGGCGGTAAATATAATACATATCAAGGACAGAAACTTCGTATAAAAAAGCTTTTGCGAATTCAAATCGGCTGCCGTATTCCAAACATTAGACGTCACTCTAAACGGCTTAAACTCATAGTCTCCGTATCGCTCGGACAGCGACTTTATTGACTCATAGCTTTTTAAAACGTCTTTAAAATAAACGCGGTATTCTTTGAAAAATCCGTATAAAGAAATATCTTTTTTTATTATAATGCTCTCGTTATAGCCATAAATCGACGTCAATCGGTCGATGTTTGCCGTTAATATACCCGCTATCTTATAATCGCCCGAAACACCTCCGCCGCTGACAAATATTTTAAGAGTTTTGTTCAGACAGCCTTCAAGGTCGGAAACGTTCATATCCCTAAGCAGACTCTCGCTTATCAAAACGTCGTTTTCGTCTATTATATCTCTGCCGTATTTTATCGGTTTTTCTCCGTATCTAAAAAACAATTCGCGTTCGCTGTTGTAAGGCAGTGAGCTGCAAGACGGCTCTACGATTCTCGTACGCGAAGAATTAATTAAAAAATCGGAAACGCCGCCTTCGATACCGATATATATTCCGCCGACGGCAAAATCTGCAATCTTTCTGACTTCGGCTATATTATCGTCGCTTGCCCTTATCTCTTCTCTCTCTTCGGGAGACAAATTAATCGCGGTATCATTTTTTGCATAATTGATTGCGAGACTGCCGTATGCCGCCTCGTCGTTTTGTTTCTCAACCGATATACCGTAAGCGACCGAAGCGGTCAAAAGCGTAAAGACGAACAAAAAGGTTATAAAGACCTTTAAATACGTTCGCCTGAGACGGATTATATTATAAAAAGCCGTTGCAATACTATCGGACAATTTCATTATTTTATCCTCAACAAATCCACCGGAGCGGTTTTGGCTATTTTTTTCTTAAAAAAGATATAACCGAACGACATCAAAAGGAGCAAAAAGCCGTACAAAGCGACGGGAACGTACCAATATATATTTATGACGTAGTTTTCAAAAAACAAAACCTTGCCTATCTCTTCAAAAACACCCTTAAACAAAAAGCTTGCAAGATATGCCGCTCCGAAAGCCGCCGTAATGACGGCGAATAAAATCAAAAAATAAACGTCGGATATATAAGCCGCCGAAGCTCCTATCATTTTTAGCTTAGCGATAAATTTTTGTCTGGTCAGAAGTATGACGTTTATGATATTAGATATAACGATAAACGCCAGCGCGTTTATCAAAAGCGCCGCTAATATCACCGCCGCTTGCACGCCGTCAAACATTTGATAAAAGCCGAAGCCGCCCAAAAACTCAATCGGATGTACCCCCGCCGCTTCTAAGGTCTTGTGCTTATAAAAAAGGTCGGCGCGGTTCAAAAATGTTGCGAAATAGTTTAACACAATTTCTTTCGCCTGATAAACGGAGTTGTATTCGTTATAAAGCTCTAAGCAATAATTCAGCGGCATAACAAAACAGGGCATAACGTCGCCGTCACGGACAAATATGTCTTTCACTCTGACCGCTGCCGAAAAACCGTACGCTTCATCGCCGAAATACTCGACCGTGATAATATCGCCGCTTGACGCGCCTATCGCTTCCGCGATAATATCGCCGAGAAAGATATTGTAATATCCGTTTTCCGTCACGTTGTCAAGCTCCGTCCAGCCCTTGCCGCCGCTGAAATTTTCCTTTTTAAAATCAGGGTGTAAATAATCCTTGAAATAATAAGCCGCGCCGCCGAAGCCCCTTTCCGGACTGTCGGCGCAAAATTCTTTATCGCCGTTTTTAAATACGATGGATTCCCCGGAAGTGACTCCGCTCGCATGTACGGCTATATAATCGGCAATTTCATTGGCTTTCAAAAAAGCGTTTATGTCGTCCGGTACGACATAAAAGGTCGTCGCGCCGTATTGTGCATAATTTTTAGCGAAATTTTCCTTTAGGCTTCCGGCAAAAGCAAACGTGCCGACGGCAAGAAACAACACTACCGCTCCGACAAACAAGCTCAAAAAACATTGTCTTTTTAGCTCTCTGAATTCGTTAAAGCTGACCCCCGCTATACCTTTCATCATGGACAATCTCCCCGTCCGCAAGCTCTATATACCTGCCTATCTCGGCGGAATGCTCTCTGTTGTGCGTTACCATAATAACGGTTTTACCGCCGATATTGATATCCGACAATATTTTCATAACCGCTTCGGAGTTTTTTGTATCTAAATTTCCGCAAGGCTCGTCCGCAAGTATAATCTCTGGGTCGCCTATCAAGGCTCTGGCTATCGCGACCCTTTGCTTCTCGCCGCCGCTTAGCGTATCGGCTTTGTTCTTTATCTTGGACAGCAATCCGACGCTTTCAAGCGCGCTTTCGACCATTTTTTTTCGGATACGTTTGTCTACGCCCCTTATTATAAGCGGCAGCTCGGTGTTTTTAAAAACCGAATAAGACGGCTCTAAGTGAAACGCCTGAAAAACAAAGCCTATCGTCTTGTTTCTAAAAACAGCCTTTTGCGTATCGGAAAAAGAGGTGATGCTTCGTCCGTGATACAAAACCTCTCCCTCCGTCGGCTCGTCTATCAAGCCTATCATGTTTAGCAGGGTGGATTTTCCGCTGCCGGAATTTCCTACTATCGCGAAAAATTCACCCTGCTTCACCGTTAAATTAATGTTTTTTAAAGCGTAAAAATCATTGTAACGCTTTGCGATGTTTTTTAATTCTATCATGCTTTATTATAGTTTATAAATAATATTATAATAACTAAGTGTATTTAAATAAACATAATCAATTTTGGTAAAATACCCCTGTTCCGTATCTATCTCAACATATATAGCTGTTTGCGAAATAAGAAAGCTTGCATCGTATAAACTTACTTCTTCACCATTCGTATATAATATATTCACAAAATTGCATTTATTGTCTGAGATAATCTCTATATAACTTCCGCCCTGAACGGCATACTCATTATTATAATAACGTCCGATTCGTAGAGATTCGGTTGTATATGTGATAGGTGGAGAATTTGGTGATATACTGCCGGCAGGGGTTGTCGTCGTCGGAGTGACATCTTCAATTGTTGTTTCTGTACAAGCAGTTAAAAGAACTATCATTGCCGACATCATTGCCAATACTACTAAAATTTTAATTTTTTTCATATTAAATCTCTTCCTGTTTTTATTTTTTTGAATTTTTTGATTTGGTTTCGGTTTGCAACAAAATTCTAAAAATAAGCCTAAACAAAGCCGCTATAATAATCTTTCATAAAAAACTCCTAAATATAATTTAGCAATGTTTTAATCATAATACGATAGATGCGTCATCCGGAAAAAACTCTTGGTTGATTAAAATGTATTGAATTATTTTTATTTTATCATACTTTTTTTTTAATGTAAATATCTTTTTGAAAAAAATACAAAATTTTACAAAATTTTTTAAAAAAAACACAAGATTTTTCCGCCGCGACAATTTAACTTATCAAATTCTGTAATTCAGCTTTCCATGTGCCGCAAGTTGCTTTTTTGCGAATAATTATCGGGTTAGTTTTTTAAGAAGTCTATTGACAAAGCCCCTTATTTTTGTTATAATTTATTACGATGAAGCAAATAATACAAATCCCGAAAGACGGAATATACAGTATAAAAGACGGCGGTAATCCCGAAACCGGAGCCGATGCCGCGCTTTTTGCACGCGACGCCGCCGATAATGCCGGAGCGGTAGTCGACGCCGGACATTTGTTTGCAAAAAATTCCGCAAATACCGCTTCTTTAAAAAACGGCTCGGTCATGCTCCCCTTTGACAGAAACAATTATACGGGAACGTACGGCTACGGCGGCTCGTTTTACCGAAACATACCGTCCGCACCCCCAACGCCAAAAAAACGGCTCTTTCAGCGCAAGCCCGTCATCTATAACGAGTTTGCGCTTATCTTCGCTTTAATTTTTCTCGCGCTCGGCAAGACCCTTATGCTCAAAGCCGACTTCGGCGTCACCGCCGTACAGTCTATCCCTTTGCTCTTGTCGCTCTACTTCGACAAGCTTTCTCTCGGAATATGGAATCTGATAGTTCAGGGGCTTTATGTCCTTATCGCGCTGTGTCTGACGCATAGGTTTAAGCTGAGATATCTTCTCGCTTTTGCCGTCGCCGCCGTCTATGTGGTGATTTTAGATTTTTTTGTCGAAGCGTCGGCAAGGTACGCCGTAACCGATATGACGGGCAGAATAATTTGTTTTGCTTTGGGCTTCTTCTCGTCCGCGCTCTCGATGACGTTCTTTTTTAGATGTCATGTGCCTTTGATGCCTTACGAAACGCTCCAAAAAGAAATTGCCGCCAAGCGGACTATATCGATACTCAAAGTCAAAGTGCCGCTCGACATTCTCTTTCTCTCCGCCGCCGTCGCGCTCTCTTATCTGCTCTTCGGCAAGATAAGAATAGAGGCTCTCGGTATAGGCACGGTGATATTGATGTTTACAATGAGCGTCGCTATCTTGATTATCACATATATCTTAAACAAATTCTTTGAATTTCGCTGTGTCTTTGACAAAAGCGAAAAGGTCTACGGCGATATCGAGGACTATTAAGACACCTTTTAAGCGTCTTTTTTATAATGAATTTTTGATAAAATAAACAAAATATAACCTTTGACGGCGGCAAAATAACTTGACTTTGCCGCAAGCTTTACGGTATAATGTACAAAACGGGCAGCGAAAACGCGTAGAATTCCGAAAAGGATTCAGCGCGTTTTTTTGTGCCGAAAAAACGAGGTAAAAATGGAAACGACACAGCAAAACAACGATTATTTGGTCTCGACCCCCATACGCAAGCTTCTGCCGAAGTTTGCCATTCCGTGCGTCATGTCCTTAATCATCTCATGTCTTTACAACATCGTAGACCAGATTTTTGTCGGGCAGGGTATCGGCTACTTGGGCAATGCGGCGACGGGAATTATCTTTCCGATAACCGTCGTCGGTTGGGGAATATCCCTGCTCTTCGGCGACGGTGCGGCGGCTTTTCTCAGCCTGTCGCAAGGGCGCGGCGACACAAAAACCGTCGGCAAAACGATAGCTAACAGCGTTTTATTCTCCTTTTTGGTCGGCGCGCTTCTTATCATTATCTGCTACATTTGCGGCGACAAAATCCTTTATGCGCTCGGCGCGACGGCGGACACTATCGTCCTGACGCGCAATTACGGACATATCATCTTTATCATGATACCGCTCGCTTTGGCTCAAAACACCTTAGCGTCTATTATCCGTGCCGACGGTCATCCGCGCTATGCGCTGTTTGCAATGGCGGTCGGTGCGGTCTTGAATATCATTTTTGACCCGATAACCATTTTTGTCTTTAAATGGGGCATTCAAGGCGCGGCTTATGCGACGATTTTCGGGCAGTTTGTCAGCTTTGTCCTGTGCGTGCTATATCTCAGACGGAGCAAAAACTTCCGTCTGCGTCTATCGGATTTTAAACCGAATTTTAAAGCGCTCAAACCCGTGCTTCCTTTGGGCGGTTCGAGCTTTCTCACTCAGCTTTCTATCGTCGTCGTGACAATCATAAACAACAAATTGTTAGTCGCCTACGGCGCGCTGTCGGCTTACGGAAAGGATATCCCCCTTGCCGCATTTGTCGTTATCATGAAGCTGTTTCAGATTGTATTGAATATCGCTATCGGTATCGCGGCTGGCGCGCAGCCTATCATAGGCTACAACTACGGAGCAAAACGCTACGACCGCGTGAAGCAGACCTTTAAATATGTCATTTTGTGGACGGCTATCACAAGCGCTATCGCTACGATTTTGTTTGAAGGAATGCCGAGTGTGTTTATCTGGCTTTTCGGGTCGGGCAGCGACACTCTTTATATGGAATTTGCGACAAAATGTCTGCGCATTTATCTGGCGTTTATCATCATGACCTGCGTCCAAAAGGCGTGCGCGATTTTCTTGCAATCTATCGGAAAATCCGTTGCGGCGATTTGCATGGCGTTGATTCGCGACGTAGTTTTTCTCATTGCCTTTTCGTTTATTCTCGCGTCGGTTATCGGCGTCGAAGGTATCTTTTGGGCAGCCCCCACGGCGGACATACTCGCGATAATCATTACCGCCGTTGTAATTCTCTTTATATGGAAGAAGCTTGACGGCTCAAAGGTCAAGGATATCGGCGTGTCCGCGTCAAATACCGTCGTTCAGACGCTCAAACCGTCGCACAAGGGCGTTATAGTCACTATCGCCCGTGAACACGGCTCTGCCGGAAAATATATCGGTCAGCTTGTCGCCGAAAAATTGGCAATTCCCTTTTATTACAAGGAAATGACCGCGCTTGCCGCGCAGGAATGCGGCTTTGCGGAAGAATTTATATCCGATATCAACGCAAATTCTCCGGCTCTCATGCACGAATTGTATTTGAGCAGCGAAGTCGTTCAGACGGCTATTATCGCACAAGAAAAAATCATCCGCAAGATTGCGGACAACGGCTCGTGCGTCATCGTCGGACGCGCCGCCGATTATGTCCTGCGCGATTACCCGGACGTCGTTCGTATCTTTATCCACGCGCCTAAGCCTTTTAGAATCAAAAAAGTCACGGAGATGTACGGCGACACCGAACAGGAAGCCAAAAAGAGTATTGCTCGCTCCGATGCGGCACGCGCCACTTATTACAAAAACATTTCGGGCTTGCAATGGGGCAACGCTCATCAATACGACCTATGCGTGGACGGCTCGGTCGGCGCGGAAAACGCCGCCGACATTATAGTCGGACATATCAAAAACAGAAAATAGACTTCTTGTAAACGCTTGTCTATAATTGCGGCTTTCAAACAAAATGCTCACGCAGTGCGGACTAAGTACATTTTAGTATAAAATGCTGAAAATCCTTAAAATGATTTGCAATTTATGCCGTTCTGATATATAATGGATACGCTATCGTTCCTAAAAACATTTTTAAGGAACACCTTATCAAAAAATTATACGGAGGCCTTATATCATGCCATTAGTCACAAGTACAGAAATGTTCAAAAAAGCGTATGCCGGCGGTTATGCTATCGGCGCGTTTAACGTCAACAATATGGAAATCATTCAAGGTATTGTCGACGCCGCAAAAATCGAAAAAGCGCCGCTAATTCTTCAAGCTTCGTCGGGCGCGCGCAAGTACGCAAACCCTATATATTTGAGAAAGCTTGTCGAAGCTGCCGTCGAAGACAGCGGATTGCCGATTTGTCTGCATTTAGACCACGGCGACACCTTTGAGCTTTGCAAGGATTCTATCGACGGGGGATTTTCTTCCGTAATGATAGACGCTTCGCACCACAGCTTCGAGGAAAACATCAAAATCACAAAAAAAGTCGTAGAATACGCCCATGACCGCGGCGTAGTAGTAGAAGCGGAGCTTGGCAGACTTGCCGGCGTAGAAGACGCCGTAAACGTTTCCGAAAAGGATTCCGCTTATACAAATCCCGAACAGGTTCAAGAATTTGTCGAGAAAACCGGCGTAGACAGCCTTGCGATAGCTATCGGCACAAGCCACGGCGCATTTAAGTTTAAAGGCGAAGCAAAGCTCAGGTTTGACATTCTCGAAGAAGTAGGCAAACGCCTTCCGGGCTTCCCTATCGTCTTGCACGGCGCGTCGAGCGTTCCCGAGAAATATATCCAAATAGTCAACCAAAACGGCGGTATGATGGACGGAGCTAAGGGCGTTCCCGAAGAAATGCTCAGACAAGCGGCTTCTATGGCCGTTTGCAAAATCAATATCGACAGCGATTTAAGGCTTGCCTTTACCGCAAGCATCAGAAAGCATATGGCGGACAATCCGTCGCATTTTGACCCGCGTCAATATCTCACTCCGGCAAGAGCCGCGATAACCGACGTAGTCAGACACAAGCTCGTTAATGTTCTCGGCTGCAACAACAAAGCTTAGACCGTTTAAGCGGCGTCTTTTTTGTCCTAAACCGCCTTCTTGTCTTGATAATAGCGCAAGGCTATTACCTTCGCCAACAAGCCGATTTATGCCTAAAAAATACTTGCTTAAACTTATTTTTCGTTTACTGTTTTTATCGGATATCTTTATAATAACATAAGGCTATCGCCTGCGCCAACAAGCCGATTTCCGCCTAAAAAATACTTACTTAAAATTGTTTTTTGTTCGCTGTTTTTTAATTGCAGAAACCATAATAACAAAAAAATTAAAGCCTGTGGAAATTTTTTCACAGGCTTGCTTTTTGTTTTATCGGTCTTTTGGCAATTTCTCTTGCTTCTGAACATATATTGTAAGTATGAAAAAGCATTTAACCGTTACGGTCTTTGCGGTCAATACCGTCAACGAATTTTCGGCAGTAAAGCTTCTCGGACGCACCGCCCGGGAATATTTGAAAGAAAACCTTGCGGAAGACGAGAATTTTTCGGTCATATACATAGCGGACGAAAAAATCCCCGACGTTTATCCGGCGGCGGATTATTATTTGCGTATGCACGCCGATATGCCGCTCATCTCGAAGGGCGAAATCTTCCAAATTGCCGAAGCTATGGAAAAGCGTCGTCTCGGCGGTGTGCGCCTATCGAGCGCGCTCATGTTCAAAAACCGCTCTTCACTGTCGGGTACGCCGCCCGTTATCAATATCAATGTGCGCCGCGACAGCTTTTTACGCGCCGATTCAAGCGCATCAGTCATAAAAATACACGATTTGATGAGAAAAAAAATCACCGACCGTCTGATTGCCGACGGCGTAATTATATACGACGCAAGCTCCGTAAGTATCGATTCGACCGTTACCTTCAAAAAAGGCTGTATGATTCATCCTTTTAACGTCATAAAGGGCGCAACATCTATCGGCTGCAATAACATAATAGATAGCGGCTGTATCATAGAAAACGCCTTTATAGGCGACTCTAACCGCATTGTCCAATCAAATCTATCGGACTGCGTTATAGGCAGCGGCTGCTCGGTCGGACCTTTTGCGACGCTGCGAAAGGGCGCGTCTATCGGCGATAATTGCCGTATCGGCGACTATGTGGAAGTCAAAAATTCCATAATCCATAACGGCGCAAAAGCCGCTCATCTCGCCTACATAGGCGACGCCGAAGTCGGTTCGCGTACAAATATCGGCTGCGGAACGGTCTTTGCCAACTATAACGGAAAAATAAAACAAAAAACTACGGTCGGCTCGGACGTCTTTATCGGCGCAAACACAAACCTTATCGCTCCGCTCGACGTCGGCTCGGACTCCTTTATCGCCGCCGGCTCGACGATAACCGACGACATTCCCCCGAACGCCTTTGCTATCGCCCGTGAAAAACAAGTAGTCAAAAAGAGTTATGCCGATAAATACGGCAAAAAAAAGTAAAATACCGGCGTATTATATAAAATAGCCGGTAAAAAACGTGTGTTTCACAAGAAACCGTATAAAACCTGTACTGTTAGTTAGTTTTAAACTTCTGCTTCATTCTCAATTCGTTCTTCAAAATGCGTTTTCTTATTCGGATAGTCACGGGGGTGACTTCGAGAAGCTCGTCGTCGGCGATAAATTCTATCGCTTCTTCTAAGGACATTTTTTTAGGGCTGTTTAAGCGGAGAGCTTCGTCCGAGCCGGAAGCGCGCATATTTGTGACGTGCTTCTTTTTGCAGACGTTGACGGCGACGTCTTCGTTTTTTGGCGAAACGCCGACGACCATTCCTTCATAAACGGGCGTTCCCGACCCTATAAACAGCAATCCCCTGTCCTGCGCATTGTGCAAGCCGTAGGTCACGGCTTCTCCCGTCTCAAACGCGATAAGAGAGCCGACGCTTCGGCGTATGACCTCGCCCTTATAAGGCGAGTAGCCGTGAAAGACCGTATTCATCACGCCTTCGCCGCTCGTGTCGGTGAGAAACTCCGAGCGGTAGCCGAAGAGTCCGCGTGACGGTATCAAAAATTCCAAACGCATACGGCTTCCGAAAGAATTCATTTTGAGCAATTCACCCTTTCTCGTACCCATTTTGTCAAATATATTGCCTACTCTGTCCTCCGGCACGTCTACGATGAGCCTGTCTAACGGCTCTTGTGTCTGTCCGTCGATTTCTTTATATATAACACGCGGTGTGCCGACCTGAAACTCATAGCCTGCACGGCGCATATTTTCTATCAAGACCGACAAGTGCATTTCGCCCCTGCCGCATACTCTGTACGCGTCCGCCGATTCGGTCAAATAGACCTTTAACGACACGTCGCGCAGCATTTCCTTGAATAACTTGTCCTTTAAATGCCTTGTAGTGACAAATTTGCCTTCGCGCCCCGCAAAAGGGCTGTCATTGACATAAAAGAACATTTCAACGGTCGGCTCGCTGATTTTGATAAAAGGCACAGGCTCTACCTTGTTGACGGACGTTATCGTGTCGCCGATGTTGACGTTCTCCGCTCCCGAAAAACAAACGATATCCCCGACCTTTGCCGTCAATATGGAGGTTTTTTTGAGACCCTCTATCTGATACAGACTGACGATTTTGCTTCGGTACGGCTTCATGTCGCTGTGATAATTGCATACAACGACGTCGCCGTTGACCGTCACAACGCCGCGCTCTATCCTGCCGATGCCTATTCTGCCGACAAAATCATTGTAATCTATCGAAGAAACAAGCAGCTGCAATTCGCCGTCCGGGTCGCCTTCCGGCGGCGCGATATAATTGATAATAGTTTCAAAAAGGATTTCGAGATTTTCGCCCGGTTGCTTGTAATCGGTCGTCGCCGTTCCCTGCCTGCCGGAGCAATATATGATAGGGCTTCTCAAATGGTCGTCGGACGCGTCTAATTCCAAAAACAATTCCAATATCTCGTCTTCGACCAAAGACAGTCTGGCGTCGTGTCTGTCAATCTTGTTGACGACGATGATGACCTTTAAGTTTAATTCAAGTGCTTTTTGCATGACAAAACGCGTCTGCGGCATAGGTCCTTCCGCCGCGTCCACCAAGAGCAAAACTCCGCTCACCATTTTTAGCACACGCTCGACCTCGCCCGAAAAATCGGCGTGTCCCGGTGTGTCGATGACGTTTATTTTGATATCCTTATAATGGATAGAGGTGTTTTTTGCCAAAATCGTTATTCCGCGCTCTTTTTCTAAGTCGTTGGAATCCATTATGCGCTCTTCGACCGCTTGGTTTTCTCTAAATGTACCGCTCTGCTTTAACATTTCGTCCACAAGCGTGGTCTTGCCGTGGTCAACGTGCGCTATAATCGCTATATTTCTCAAATCATATCTTATCATATATTTTTATCGTACAACCTTTTTGTCCCGTATGTATTAATTTCAAAATCCGCTAATAAATTTTAAGTCCGCTAAGGAAATGCCGCGCATAAGGAGATAAATTTTAAACAAGTATTTTTTGGTCGAAAATCGGCTTGTTGACGTAGATAATAGCTTCGCTATTATTAAGACAAGAAGGCGGTTTGCGGCAAAAAAGACGCAGTTAAAAATTTTATCTCATTTGTGCGGTGTTGACTTAATTATGCCCTAAGACGGTCTTTTTCTTTCGGAGAAAAAGTGCGGCTTAGGGCATATCGTTGAAGCCTGTAACATTTGTCATTGCCGCTGCGGCTCTATCTCTTGTAGCCGAAGCTCTTCATTTTGCTCGTTCCCGTTTTTTTGAAGTTATTAGAAAAATTTGCGTTTGCGCCGTTGTCTTTGTCCGCGCTTTCCTGCACTTCGAGTTCGGCGTCAATCGGTTTTTCTATTTTTTCTATTGTTTCAGAATTTTCGGTATACGGCGTTCTCGGATAAGACGGCCTGCTGTCGCGGTTGTTACAACCGCCGCTTCTGTTGTTGTTTCCGGCGTAGCCGCCGGAGCCGCCGCCGCTGTTTCTGTTTTCATAACCGCCGCTTCTGTTCTCATAACTGCGGTTATTGTTTTCACCGCCGCTTCTATTCCCGTAGCCGCGATTGTTGCCGTCGCCGTTTCTGTTGTCGTAGCCGCCGTTTCTGTTGTCGTAGCCGCCGCTTCTATTCTCATAGCCGCGATTATTGCCGTCGCCGTTTCTGCTCTCGTAGCCGCCGCCGCTTCTGTTACCGTTGTAACCGGCGCGGTCGTTCCGTCCGCCGTAAGGCGGTCTGCCGTTGTTGTCAAACCGTCTGCCGCCGTTGTTTGCTCCGCCGTAAGGCGGTCTGCCGTTGTTTACAGGGCGGCTGTTGTTGGCATACTGCGGTTTTGGATTCTTAGGGACTATAAGTACATATCTGTTAGGCTCTTCTCCGACGCTTTCGGTCGTGACGGTCGCGCTGTCTTGGAGCGCGGAATGTATTACGCGTCTTTCGTACGGATTCATCGGCTCTAAGTCTATCTTTCTGCCCGTTCTCTCGGCCTTTATCGCCAGCTTGCCTGCGAGTCTTGTCAATATTTCCTTTCTTTTTTCACGGTAATTCTCGGTATTGACCGATACGCGGACAAAATCCGTTGTGTTTTTGTTGGCTATCAAAAGCGCAAGGTATTGAAGACTGTCCAATATATCGCCGCGATATCCTATAAGTAAGGGACTGTCCGCGCCGGTTATATCTATGCGGCTATCGGTTTCGGTCTTTGTCAGCTCGGCGTATGATTCAAACTTCATGTAAGAAAACAAATTGTTGACAAAATCCGTCGCCGCTTGTTCGGGTTTGACCTTTGGAGTAATCCTGACCGTCGCTTTACTGAATAATCCACCGTTGCTGATGATTTCGATATCGACTTCTTCTTTGGTAAGCTGTAATTCTTTAAGTCCGTTTTCGATTGCCTGCTCGACTTTATGAGCTTTAAATTCTATGCCTTCCATCGTTTCTCCTGTTTTACGGATATATACCGTTTTTCTTTTATTTGTTTATGGTTTTGGTCTTGACTTATAGCTTATCGATGTCTTTAAACTTAGATTGCGTCTTTTCCAAAATCTTTTTTGCTTTTTCGTCTTTTTCTTTTTCCAATTTTTCTCTCTCTTCTTTTTCTTTATGCTTCTTTATCGCTTCAAGCTCCGACTTTCTGACATATGTCGTATTTGCGGCGACTTCTTCCTCTACCTTGTCTTTTTTCTTGGCTATTGTATTGTATACATAGTTAAAAACTATCGAAAAGGTCGTACTGATGGTCAGATACAATGTGAATGCGCTGCTGTAAAACATCGCAAAGACAAACATCATTGCCGGCATCATATATATCATCATTTTTGAAGACATTTGAGCTGATTTTGCCGACGCTTCGGAATTTTGTCCGAAGGACGGCGCCATTGCGGGCTGCTGAGCCGACTGCGGATTGAGCTTCATCATAAGGACATTGAGCAACAGACAGATGAGCGGAAGTATGAGAAAGCCGTTGACCTTTGCTCCTTCTTCTTCTACAATAGAACCCATTACCTTGTCGTAATCGTATTGCTCCCAGCCCAGCTTGTCCACGTCGACGTTTATCCTGCCCATTCCCAAAAAGCCGCCGCCCGTTCCCGAAAAGATTCCCCAATCCGGCACTGCGGCAGACCACGGCGTATCGGGCATAAATATGTTTTTTACCCACAAAAAGCTGTCTTTTTTGCTCTGATATTCTTTTTGGACCAATGCTTGGGCATCGGCGGTGGCTTTTTCGTCGGCTTGGGTGTCGCTGTCGCCTGCGGTTTTGTAATCCGCATAAGCCGACCCGTATTCTTCTTCGTATGCACCCTTTAAATACTCAAAGGTCGTTTGGTTTTGATATTTGACCATTGCGGTAAAGCCGCCGAGTATGATGATAAACAAAACAAGCGTGACTATCGTCGGCAAGCACGCGCCCAACATCGAATAACCGTGCTGTTTATATAACGCCTGTTGCTTTTGAAGATAAAGCTGCTGGTTGTCGCCCGATTCTTTTTTTATCTGTTCGAGCTTCGGCTTCATAATCTTCATGGCTTTGTTGTTTTTTCTCATGAGCGATTTTTGCCAAAAGTCTAACGGCGACATGACTATCTTAAAAAGCAATGTAAAGACTATGACCGTTAAGGCATAATTTTGTATCAGATTGTACAGCTGCAATATTAGCCAGCCGAATATATTTCCTGTTTCTATTGCGGAAATTATATTAACCATTTTGCGTCACCTCTGAAATTTTCTTTTACGGGAGCGAAGCCGCCGTGCTTTGTAAAAGGACCGCATTTCAAAATCCTTATTCCGCCCTTTATACAACCGGCGATAACGCCGTATTTTTGAATGGCTTCGTAGGTATACATCGAACAGGTCGGGACAAAACGGCAATGTCCGTTTTTGAGTCCGCTTATATATTTTTTATAGAATAATATGGCTTTTAAAGCAGCTTTTTTCATTGCACTCCGAAGTTTAAACTGCGCTCCGTCCGTTCGGCGCATTAATGCACGGCTTGCGTTTATAATACCTACCGAATTACCGAAAAGCTTCAAGCGGTTATTACCGAGACCGTTTATGCCTAATTACCGAAAAGCATCATGCCGTTACCGGAAACTATCAATGCCGCATAAACAATCCGCTATTGCGCTTAAATGTGCGCGTCCTATGAGCCGGTGCTTATGTCGTTTAACATTCCGATTTTTTTTAAAGTGTGTCTCATGGCTTCGGATAATTCCGCATAGGCGGCGGTCGCCGCGCCTTCCCTTGCAACTATTACATAGTTGTATTTTTTGTTCAGTTCGGGTATCAATGCACGGAAGCATTCTTTTAGGCGGCGTTTTGTCCTGTTGCGGACGACGCTGTTGCCTATTTTTTTGCTGACCGAAAATCCGACTTTGAGCAAATACCGCGTCTTTGTATATAGTACGACTATATACTTATTCGCCGCGCTCTGACCGTTTTTGTAAATATAATTAAAAGACGAATTGTGAGTTAGCCTGTATTTTGACTGCATATGCCGCCGATACCCTTTTTGTTTAAAAAATGCGGCATTTTACAAGCCGCATTTTAAAATGAAAACTTAAATCGTTGTTTAAGCGGACAGCTTTGCTCTGCCCTTTTTGCGCCTGCTTGCCAATACGTTTCTGCCTGATTTGGTCTTCATTCTCTTTCTAAAACCGTGAACCTTGCTGCGCTGTCTTTTCTTAGGCTGGTAAGTTCTTTTCATTTATACACCTCTTTCTAAATTTTCTTTTATCTTGTTGTTTAATAGTGAATATATTATAAATTATTTATTCTTTATTGTCAACTGATTTTTATAACACTTTCTGAACCGCCGCTCAAAGCGCGTCAGAACGCCGAACAATGCGCCGTTTACTCGGCTTTTTCGCTATGTTTTTGATTAAAGGGTGTTTGAGTAAAGTTTGTCGCCGTTATCTATGATGTCGGACGGTTTTAAAATCTGCCGATACCGTGTTTTGACATCGCCGTCCGCGCTTTAAAAAACATCTTTATTTTCTTGAAAACATTTTGAAGCATACACGATTTCGCCGTGAAGCCAATCGCCGATAAAAATCCTTTTTCGCCGTCAAGCTAATCGTCGATAAAGCTTCTTGCATTTTTGCTTTTACCGATGCTTTTATTTATTTTATCCGATAATCTTTAATTGTATATTAAATTTATACGGCGTTCTTTTGGATTTTGATATTCGGGTTTATTATTATAATGTTTTAAATGCGCGTTAAATTTAGCCTAAACACCCGTTTGAATATATGAACATACCGATTTAAATGTGTATTAAATTCCTTTCGACAGAATATTTTTTATTGCGATACTACTTCCTTATTTAAAATGCGCATTAAATTCAGCCCATATAAAGCAGGGTTATTTATGTCGTTTTTCTTTGTTTCTCGCCAAAACATACACCGTTTTTGATTTTGACGCTATCCTAAACAAACGCCGCTTTACCGTTTGCCGTTTTATTAGGTACGGTTTATTTGCGGCTTTTCGTTATCGGCGTACCGTTTATTTATTTGATTGTTTTTGCGGAATATTGCGCAAATGAAACAAATAGAGCTTATCATTTTTACATGATGTTTTTTCCTGTTACAATAAAAATCAAACGGTGCGGCTTGCGTTTTTCGCAAGAGTTTTGATTGCGCTCCGTTTGCAAGTCTTTGAATTTCTTCACCGTGAAGCTTGTCAAGAAAGAAAAACCTTTCGGTTTGGCTTTTCAAAAAGGTTTTCGCAATCAAACCTATCGGCAAAGCCTTTAAAAAGGCGTTTTTAGAGTTTAAAAGTAACATCACCCTGTTTTGTTTAAAAGTCGGATTTTCGACCGAAAAGCCTTATTTTTACCGATAAAATCGCCTTTTAAGATAATCCGACGGCTTTTGGGTTGTCATTTAAACGTGTTGTGCAACACAACAACCTTTCTCGCAGATTTTTCCCGAACCGAAATCCGTTCGCCCGACCCGAAAATCGGTTTTTGTCAATCGTCCGACCTATCGGACTTTACTTTTAAAAAAATAGAGACTTTCGGGTTCGGTTCGGAAACCTCAAAAATTTCTTTTTATTTTTAAAACCGTAAATTTTCGTCTTTACCTTTTTGAGTTTGCTTTTTAAATTTCACGCTTTTGTTGTTTTGCAAGTGCGCTTTCGGATTTTATCGCTTTGCCGTTTATGGGCTGTTTTAACCGACATCTTTCTTTTGACGTTTTATCGGATATAAACTTCATGCCGTTCCACGTGAAACTAAATGCCCGTATTTATCGTTTGCGTTTCACGTGGAACGCTTCATGGTGTATCCGCACCGTCCGTTTGCGTTCCACGTGGAACAATAGCGCGGCTTATTCACAGACTTCTATTTGCATTATCATTCGGCTTGTCGGGACAATAAGACATTATTCGTTTGCAGGCTTTTGTTTGAGTATTTATTCGGCTTGCTTTTTACATTGTTAAATTTTTAACAATGTAAAAGTGCGGCATTTGTTTTTATGCTTTTATCTTTAAGTTTATACTTTTCTTTGCTTGATTAAAAATAAATCATTGCCTTTAAATGTCTGTTGCTTTGGCAAAACTGTCTTTAACTCAAATGGTTTTATTTTATCCGTTTTTCAATCGAAATACAACGGTTTTATCTTTTGACAAAAGTCTTTATCCTTCCTTGAAAGCTCTTTAAAGGTTTCACGGGAAACATTTTAACGGTATCGTTGCGGCTTTTTCAGTTATTTAAAGACGTTTATTGCTTTCACGGAAACGCCGTTATCTTTATAAGCGTTTGGAAAGCTTTAAATGCGAATAGCTTTGTTTTGCAAATAAAACGTTTCATGTGAAACCCGAATGTAATCGGTCGGAGCCGTTTTATCGGTAATAAATGTTCCATGTGAAACCTGCGGTCAATCGGTTAAGTCTTTTTAATAGGCGGCAAAACGTTTCATGTGAAACCTATTGACGGTCGTTTAAAACCGTATTAATAAACAATCGAGCGTTTCATGTGAAACTTATAGGTAATAAATTAAAGTCCTATAATAAGGACAAGACGTTCCACGTGGAACGCTTTATAGACTGAAATACCGCTATAATTAAAGAATCAGGCTTCGGAATGCGACCGAAGCCTGATAACGGATTGATGAGCAATGCCGCAGTTTAAAACGACAATCGGCTTAGGAAAAGTAATTTGTTTCATTCAGACAGGACGGACAAACGCCTTCGGCGGCGCATTCCGAACAAAGTACCGCGTCACAGCCCGAACATATATGAAGGCTTTCCGACGCTACGTTCTTTTTGCAATTTTGACATATCATACAGCGAAATCTCCTTTAATAAATATTGAATCGTTTAGATTATGTCCGTGCAAAGAAAAAATATACCGCTTTGTTTTTAACTGTTATCTAAGCGTTTTGCCGATTGTGTTTGTGACGAAGATTGCGTCTTTCTTTTTTAAAGGTAGTCTAAGCGTTTTGATTGTTCAAGACTTCAAGGTATGCGGCTATTTCTTTTTTAGCGTCGGCGAGATTGTGTTCCTTGTAATTGCCGCATTCTTTTGGGCTTGCGCCGGGAATTTCCGTCAATTCCAGACATTTATTAAAGGTGAGAAGGGTATATTTGAGCGCGTATTCCTTAGGGACTCCGGCAAGCAAAAGATAAAAGCCAGTGCGGCAGCCCATAGGTCCGAAATAGACGACGTTTTCTTTTATGTCGCCGTTTCTTATCGCGGTGGCAAAAAGATGTTCTATCGTATGAATGGCGGCATTGGAAATATAGTCGCCGCCGTTGGGCTTCTTGAACCGCAAATCGTAGGTGAAGATGTTGTTATCGACATGTCCCAAATAAAAACCCTTTGCGTGGACGGTGTGGTCGATTTTGAATGACGATATTTTTTCCATAATTTACTCCTTTTTTTGCTTTGTAATAAATTTTTTGCCGTTTCTTTTTTTGCCGCGACGGCAAAGGTCCTTGCGCGGCGTTGATTTAGCCGCCTTTTTTAATATATTCGGTTCTTTTATAAAAAAGTCTTGCTTATAGTATAGCATACAAATAAAATTCGTTGACAAATTATTTTATTAAAAGTATAATATATTCGACAGATTTCTTAAAAGATGTTTTTCGGCTCTTCAAACCCTTTGCCGGCGGCTTCTTTTAAAAAATCTGATAACTTCGGATAAGGTTATAATGGAAACTCACGGCTTTGATTTTGAATTTTTGAACGCTTGTCTTAAATCGCTCGGCTTAGCCGCCGACGACGGAGCGCAACAAAAGCTCGCTATGCTTTACGGTGAGATTATCGCATATAACGATAAAGTCAATCTGACCTCGATAATCGAAGAAAAAGACTTTATAATAAAACATATCGCGGACAGTCTGACCGCCGCAAAACACATTCCTCTAAACGCAACGGTTTGCGATATCGGTCCGGGCGGAGGTTTTCCTTCGGTTCCGTTAAAGATATTGCGCGGCGACTTAGACTTTACATTGTTTGAAGCGTCGGGAAAGAAGACCGACTTTATAAACGGCACGGCAAAGCTCTTAAAGCTCGACGGCTTCAAATGCCTTCATATGAGAGCCGAAGACGCGGCAAGAACCGTGTACCGTGAACGCTTCGGCATCGCCCTTGCGAGAGCCGTCGCACCGCTCAACACCTTGCTCGAATACGCCGCTCCGCTGCTCAAAAAAGGCGGCGGCTTCATTGCCTACAAAACCGCATCTGCCGACGGCGAAATCACTGCGGCTTCAAACGCCGCCAAGCTTCTCGGCTGTGGAGAGCCTTACACGGAAGAAATCGTTTTGCCTTATACGGATATCAAAAGGACATTGGTCGTTTATCCGAAAGCGCACGCTTCACCTGCTATATATCCGAGAGGCGGAAATAAGGAACGAAGCAATCCGTTATAAATACCGCAAAGCTCGGTTCCGCATTCTTTGTCCGTCAGTCATAATATTCTTATCGGCGTTCGGTATTGCAAAAGAATGAGCAAACAAATTATACTTAATTGGCGGCTACCGTATCGGCTTCAAGATAATTCAAAAAAAGTCCCGTCGGCGCGGCGGTTCAAATAACAGACTTATCCTAAAACCCAAACATGGTTACGGTATTAGGGCAAGTCAATAGTAATTAATGATAAAGCGAGATGAAAAAATGGGCAAAATTATCACTTTTACAAATCAAAAAGGCGGCGTAGGAAAGACGACTACTTGCATAAATCTCTCCGCTTACGTCGCAAAAGCCGGTTATAGGGTTTTGTTGGTAGACCTCGACCCGCAAGGTAATGCGAGCAGCGGCGTCGCCGCCGTCAAAAACAAAGGTACGCCGTCGGTCTATTCAGTGCTTTCAGGTCAGTTAGATATAGACGACAAGGGGCTTATTCAAGAAACAAAAGTACCCAACCTTTATATTTTGCCGTCGACGATAGACCTTGCCGGCGCAGAAATCGAGCTGGCAAAAATCGGTAGAGAGCAGGGCGAGATATTGTCAAAGAAGCTTGCCCCCGCAAAAGAAAGCTTTGATTATATCATGATAGATTGTCCGCCGTCTCTCGGTCTTTTGACCGTAAACGCGCTAACCGCAAGCGACAGCGTTTTGATACCTATTCAGTGTGAATTTTTCGCTTTGGAGGGTTTATCACAGCTGATAAACACCGTAAAGATTATAAAAAGAGCTTTAAATCCTTCCTTAGAGATAGAAGGCGTCGTCCTGACAATGTACGATCCGCGTTCAAAGCTCACTCTTCAAGTCGCCGACGAAATCAGAAAATATTTTAACGACAAGCTTTTCGACACCAAAATCCCGAGAAACATTCGTCTTGCCGAAGCGCCGAGCTTCGGACTGCCGATACTCCTGTACGACAAGCGGTCGCAGGGCGGCAGAGCTTACGAAGATTTAAAGGACGAATTTTTGAGAAAAGAAAAAAAAAGATGACGGCTTCTTTATTTTAAATACAAAACCGCCCTTATACGTCTTATAAAACCCTACATACTATCAATGCTTACTTGCCCGACTTTTCTTGTGCGACAAAAATGCAGTACAAAATAAAAACTTTCTTGCCGCGATAATCAATCAATCAAACCGGCTTCAAAGTTTTTGGATACTATTTCATATTATATATCTATTTTTCGGAGGAAATCAAAATGGCTATAAATAAAGGATTGGGCAGAGGACTCGCAGCCCTTTTGCAAGATTTGGCGGAGGAAGAAAACAAAAACGAAAATACGTCGACTGCCGGAAGCATCGAAAGAAGCAGACAAGCGGCGGCGGCTCAGCCCGAAAAAGGAAACGTCAACGAAATCAACCTAAACTTGATAGACCCGAATCCTAATCAGCCGCGTAAGCATTTTGACGACGTGGCATTGAGAGAGCTTGCGGCGTCTATCAAAATCCACGGCGTATTACAGCCGCTCATCGTCGTCAAATTAGACGGACGCTACATCATTGTAGCAGGTGAGAGAAGATACCGCGCCGCTAAAATCGCGGGTCTTTCCGCCGTTCCGGCTATCGTAAAAGAGCTATCAAAGCAAGCCATAAAAGAAATAGCCATTATCGAAAATCTCCAAAGAGAAGATTTAAATCCTATCGAAGCCGCCGAAGCGATAAAAGAGCTTATGACGTCTTACAAAATGACGCAGGACGAGCTTTCCCAAAAAATCGGAAAGAGCCGTCCTACCGTGACAAACCTTTTGAGATTGCTTTCTCTGTCCGCGCCCGTTCTCGCGCTCGTCAGAGGCGGAAGGCTTTCGGCGGGTCACGCAAGGGCTTTGGTAGTTATCGAAGACAAATCAATTCAAGAAAAATTAGCCGAGACCGTCATTCAGACTCAAATGTCGGTCAGAGAATTAGAAAATCAAGTCAAGCTATATGCGGCAAAGGGCGTCATTCCTAATTTCGGCGAAAGACAGCCCAAGGAAAAGCGCAGCAAGGAATTGAAGGACATGATAAATTCTATGAAACGCGTCTTCGGGACAAAGGTCAAGGTCATCGGCAACGACAACAAAGGACGTATCTGTATCGATTATTTTACGAGAGACGATTTGGACAGAATCAACTCTCTGATAGAAACCTTAAAACATAAATAATCGCTTTGTCAAAAGCTTAACTGCTAAAATTTATGAAAATGTTAAATAACTCACTGAAAAGACGGCTTTTATCCGGAAGCTTTATCCTTTGTCAACATCTTATCAACAATATACACGGGGTTTTTCACTTTTCCATATTTATGCTTTTGTTTTAAGACCGTCGGTTGATTTTTTGACATATTTTCTTATTTATAAAAGGCTTTTTTGAGTGCTTTATAATAAGGCTTTGTGGACAAATAAGGCGGTTTTGTGAAAAATGTTTATTACTCCGAGCGGGTTTTTCACATTTTTGAATTTACAAAATCATCAATATATTGTATAATATACTTAAAAAAATCACAACAAATAGATATTTTGTAAAGTCACTCACATTTTAACAGCGCTTATTATTATTATCATTTCTAAATAATATCTATAAAGAATATATAAAGAAGAAACGGCGTCTTTTGATTTGTTTTAAAAGAATGAAATTCTATAAGGATAAAAAAATCAAATATCGCTAAAATTAAACGATTACAAAAACATAGATAAAATATAAAGATAAAAACATATAAAAATAAATTTTTAAATAAAGGGTGCAAATATGAAGTTTTTTTGCGAATCGACGGAATTATCGGATGCGGTGCTAAAAGCGTCAAAAGCTTTGCCCGTTAAAAAGCAAATGCCGATACTCGAAGGAATGAAATTTAAAGCGGAAGGCGATACCTTGACAATTCTCGCGTCCGACCTTGACTTGTCAATCCAAAAAACCATCAAGGCCGACATCAAAATCGAAGGTGAAGCGGTAATATCGGGACATTTTATAGCCGATTTCGTCAAAAAATTAAAGGACGAAACTATCGAGATAAATGTCAACAACAATCAAATGACGATAATTTATTCCGAAAACAAGGTGACCCTTCAATGCTTAAATAACGACGAATATCCGCCTATCATGTTTCTCACCGACGAAAAAAGCTTCGATATAAAGGGCAAAGAATTAAAAACCATGATAGATAAGGTGATTTTCTGCGCCGCGACCGACGATATGCGTCCTATATATAAGGGCTGTAATATAGAAGCAGGCGAAGGAAAAATAACCGCGGTAGCCCTTAACGGTATAAGACTCGGCTACAATAAGAGAGATGCCGTTTTGGACGGCGTGAATGCAAAATTTATCGTTCCGTCAAGGTCGCTAAACGAAGTGAGCAAGCTGATAGATTCGCCGGAAGACAATGTAAAGATAATTTTGCAAAGAAACAGTGTTCAATTTAACGCCGGAGGAACTTCTATTATTTCAAGACTGATAGAAGGAAATTATATAGATTACAAAAAAATTGTGCCGAATGAATTTTCCGTCGAGGTCGTCGCCGACAAAAAACAGCTCGAAGAAGCTATCGAGAGAGCCACACTCATATTGAGAGAAGAGAAAGGCGACATAATCAAATTAGAAATCAAAGAAAAGATAATAGAGATAACTTCGCGCTCGGAGCTTGGCAATATCAAAGAAACGATAACGGCAAGTATTAAGGGAAAGGACTTGACTATCGCCTTTAACGCTAAGTTTTTGCTCGATATGCTGAGAAATATCGACGAAGAATATATCAAAATGTATTTTATCAACAGTACAAGCCCGTGCGTCATCAAGCCGATAGAAGGCGATTCGTATATGTATCTGATATTGCCGATGAAATTGCAGGCGTAAACAAAAAAATATATAAATTTATGGTAATATACCTACAACAAAGCCCCGACATTAGCCGATTACGGAATAGACTTATCGGTATTAGACGCGCTTGTTTAAAGACGCGCAACGATAAGTAGGAAGGCTTCACAATTAGCGGCTTTGCCAAAACTACGCAAAACAATTGTAGGGGCGCCGCTTGCTGCGCCCGTTTCAAATTAGGATTGCGGGCGCGGCAAGCGGCGCCCCTACAACGTCAATCCATGTTTTGGTTAAGGAACAAAACGGGCGGATATGGAATCCGCCCCTACACCGTCAAGCATATTTTGGTTGTAAACAAAACGGGCGCGTGCCTGCGGCGACCCTACGATATCAAACATATGCCTACGCAAAATGAAAAGAATTAAATAAAAAAAAGACCGTTTCTGATAATAAAAAAAGAGAAACGGTCTTTTTTATTAAGGAAACACCGTGCTTAACATTTATCTCCTTTGCACGTTATTTCCTGAAAAAATAAAAAGTATTATTTGACAAGCACATCTTTTTGTGGTAACATATTAAACATATCAAATAAATTATACATATTAAACATATATATTTATATTGATATTCAAAAATTTAAAGATAAATTTCAAATAATCACAAGGTTAAATCAAAAGCAATAAAAAAAACGGGAGAGATTTATGGGAATCAAGCAAAGGATAAGCGACAGAGTCGCTTCACAGCTAAAAGGAGCGCTGCCTTTGGGAGCGGGAGATAAGGCTCTCAACGGTCTGATAGGAAAGCTTATAGCAAATCCCGACCGTACGGAAAATCTCTTCGGCGAAGGCGAGATTTTTCTCATAAAGGCCGCCCTTTATCTGACAGGCGTCAAGCTCGACGAGAGCGCGTATGACGGAATAGGTACGGTTTTTAAGGAGCTTGTCGGGGTCTATCAGTTTGACTTAAATCTGGGAAAGACGACGCGAGCCTTGCCGAGTGAATTGGCTCTGCCGCACGGTTTTCACGTTCCCGTCGTTGTCAACGACGAATCGCCCTTTGTTTTGGAGCGAAAAAAAGGAATTTTGTATTTAACGGTAAACGAGCTGCGTCTTTTTGCCGTAGAATTTGAAAAGCGTCCCGATTTTTACGGCAAAAAAACCACAGACGGCGTAGAAATGTGGAAGCTGGCGCAACACCGCTTGGGCGACGAGCTTATGGTGACCTACAATACCTATTGCCATACGCTAAAAGGCGGCAATCAATGCCGTTTTTGCTCTCTCTCTCCGCATGAGCCGATACACAGGCGCAAAAACAGCTTCTTTATACAGACGCCGGAGCAGATAGCCGAGGTCGCGGAAGCGGCATATAAGGAAGGGGTAGTCAAACGCCTTGAAATAACCGGCGGTATTCTCCCTAACCGTGAAGAGATAGATTTTATATGCGAAGTGGGGAATGCAATCAAAAAACGTTTGGGAACGGAAACCGTTCCGGGCGGACACGTCCTTGTAGCCGCTCCAAACGACCTTTCTCGGATAGACGACCTAAAAGCCGCCGGTTGGGAATACATCTTCTTTAATCTCGAAATATGGGACGAAAACTTATTTAAAGGTCTGTGTCCCGGAAAACAGGCTCTTATAGGGCGCGACCATTGGTTAAAGGCATTGGATTATGCCGTAACCGTCTTTGGAAAGGGCAATGTCAGAAGTATACTGATAGCGGGATTAGAACCGCTCAAAAGCTATCTCGAAGGGCTTGAATATCTCACGGCGCACGGAGTATATGCCGACCCAAGCCCGTGGATGCCTATGCGCGGCTCGCTCATGGAAGGTCACAACACCCCGTCGGCTCAATGGCATATAACCCTTCTCGTCAAGACTCTCGACCTTTGGGAGCAACACGGCTGGGATTTGGCGTCGGTCGCAAAGGACGGCTGGCTATCCTTTAACGACCTTGCTTCTCTCCGCATAAAGGTCAGAGAACGCAAAAAACAAGAACCGGATTATCCGATAGAAGACGATTTGAGATACAAGCTTGCCGTGCTGGGAAAGTTGGATTTTTGAAATGATAATCAAGAAAATATAGAAGAATTTTAAATTGAAACACCGCGCATAATGAGATAAAATTTTTACTTCTTAAAATTCATCTCATTATGCGCGGTGTTTTACAGGTTTTTTGGGACGGCAAGCCGATTAATTGCGTTACGCCGTCAAATATGCGCGACGCTTTTTAAAGCGCGTTCTATTCTTTTTACCGATTCTTCACGACCGAGCAGTCCGAGCATTTCGACCGCACCGCCGGGCGTGGAAGCTCTTGCCGTCACCGCAATGCGGACGCACCAGAGAACCTGACCTTTTTTGTAGCCGTATTTTTCGGCGAGCGACGGCAGGAAGGCGTGGAGAGCTTCTTCGTCAAATTCAGTATTTTTTTCTTCTTCTAAAAAGAGCGAGAGGATTTTTTTTGCAACGGCTTGGTCGGTTTTCCATTTTTGATTGACAAAGAGAGTCGGGTCGAAGTCCATGTCATAGTATTCGGCGATAAAGTCGATGAGTCCCGGAATATCGGACAAAATCTCCGTGCGCGTATGAAGCAGCGCGGCGATTTTTGACAAATCAAAGGCGGAAGCCTTGCTGTGTCTGATAAAAGGCGCGGCAAGACAAGTAAATTCTTCTTGGGTCAGCTCCTTGACGTATTGAGAATTTAACCAGCGCATTTTGTTTTCGTCAAAGATACTGCTGCTGCGGCTCAGGCCGTCTACGGAGAAATTTTCTATAAGCTCCGGCAAGGACATTTTTTCGACGTTGTCTTTCGGACTCCAACCGAGCAGGGCGATGTAATTTACAATGGCTTGCGGCAAGTAGCCTTTGGCGATAAAATCTTCAAAATTTGCGTCGCCGTAACGCTTACTGAGCTTGCGCGTAGCGTCTTTCATTATCAGTTGCAGGTGGATATAGACGGGGCGTTCCCAACCGAAAGCGTCGTACATGAGATTGTATTTGGGAGTGCTTGACAGATACTCGACGCCCCTTATGACGTGAGTTATGTCCATTAAATGGTCGTCCACGACGTTTGCGAAGTTGTAGGTCGGCATACCGTCGCTCTTTATCAGGATATTGTCTTCCAAATCGTTGCTGTCGATATTGATTTTGCCGAAAACAAGGTCGTCATAAGCCGTCGGGGTGTCTTTTGGAATGTTTTGTCTGACGACGTAAGCAAGACCGTCTTTGAGATTTTTTGCCGTTTCTTCCGCGCTCAATTTTAGACAATGCTTATCGTATGTGCGAATGCCGTTTTTGTCGGTCAGGCTCTCTAAACGTTCCTTTGTGCAAAAACAATGGTAAGCTCCGCCCTTTTTTATCAATTCGTCCGCATATTTTCTGTAAATCCCGGCATCGCTCCGCAGACTTTGGATATACGGCCCGTAAGCTCCGCCGTTTAACGGTCCTTCGTCTATTTCTATGCCCGACGTTTTAAGGGTACGGTATATGACGTCCACCGCTCCGTCGACAAAGCGTTCCTTGTCGGTGTCCTCTATACGGAGCAGGAACGTTCCGTCGTTCTTTTTGGCGTACAGATAGGCGTACAGTGCCGTCCGCAAATTTCCTATGTGCATAAAGCCCGTCGGGCTGGGGGCAAATCGCGTTCTGACTTTTTTCATAAAGGGTTTATCTCCTTATACTCGGTGTCTGATAAAAAAAATTAAAAAAGAGCCTATTCAAAATTGTCCTGCAAAAGCTCCGCAAGCCGTCCGTTTTGACCCGTGAGATACAGGAAGCCGAGTACCGCCTCGAAGCCCGTAGCTTTTTTGTAGTCGGACAGCTCGGTGTTTTTTGGAACGTTGTTTGACTTGCTGTTGCGTGCGCGGATATAGACGGCGCGCTCGTCGGGGTTTAAGAGCGGCAAAAGCCTTTCCATGAGCTGCGCCTGCGCATTTGCGTTGACCACCGCCGACGTCTGTCTGTGCAGCTCTCCCGCCTTAAAATCGGCGCGAAGCGTAAGCTCCGTCCGTACATAAAGCGTCTCTACCGCGTCGCCGACCATTGCAAGCACAAGCGTATTGATATTCGACGCTTGCTTGACCGGCAAGGGATTTGGGTTTATCGGAATGTTTATCAAAGAACACCTCTTTTTGTCCGTTTAAGGTAATGTGTAATTCCGTATAAAATTATACCATATCCTAAAAAAATAGTAAACCGGTGCAAGCATAAAATTTACACCGTAATTTAAGGTCAACTTTAAAGAATAACTTAATTGACGAAAGACCCGACTTTATGATATCATATTACCGTCGGTCTAAACGGCGGCAAAAGCCGTAAAATTCGGCAAAGGTTTAAGGGTAAATATGAGCATAGCGGACAACATTTTTATACAAAACTGCAAGGATATTTTGACGACGGGCTACAAGGACGACGGTTTTCCCGTCAGGACAAAATGGGAAGACGGTCAGCCGGCTTATACTTTAAAAAAATTCGGAGTAGTCAACCGCTATGATTTGGCGAAGGAATTTCCGCTCATAACGCTCAGAAAAACCGCCTTTAAAAGCTCCGTAGACGAATTGCTTTGGATTTGGCAAAAAAAATCTAACGATACAAAGAAATTGAAAAGCCGCATTTGGGATTCGTGGACGGACGAAAACGGCACTATCGGCAAGGCTTACGGCTATCAGCTCGCTATAAAATACGATTTTCCCGAAGGACGTTTCGACCAGGTGGACAAGCTATTGTACGACCTAAAAAACAATCCTTTGAGCCGCCGTATCATCGCGTCGATGTATAATTTTTCCGACCTGCAATACATGAAGCTCTATCCTTGCGCTTACAGCCTGACCTTAAACGTCAACGGCGGCAGGCTCAACGCGATACTCAACCAACGCTCGCAGGATATGCTCGTGGCAAATAATTGGAACGTCTGCCAGTACGCCGTTCTCGTGCATATGTTCGCACAGGTTTCGGGGCTTGAAGCAGGGGAGCTCGTCCACGTCATAGCCGACGCGCATATCTATGACCGGCATATTCCGATAGTAGAGAAAATAATAGAAAATCCCGTGTATGACGCTCCGATTTTTGGGATAGACAAAAAAATCGGTGATTTTTACAGCTTCACCGCCGACAGCTTTTCTTTGACCGGCTACCGCTACACCGAGCAAGACGGAAAAATCCCCGTGGCGATTTGAGTTTAAAGGGAAAAGCCGTTTTTAAGCGCCTTAAAAAGGAGTAATTTATGAAGCTCATCGCCGCCGTAGACAAAAACAAAGGAATAGGGGCAAACAACGCTCTATTGTACCGCATTCCGGACGATATGAAGTTTTTCAGAGAAAAAACGCTCGGAAAGGTCGTCGTGTGCGGTCATAATACCTTAAAATCCTTCAAAGACGGCAAGCCCCTTCAAGGCAGAACAAATATCGTGCTTTCACGCGGCGGCAAGCCGATAGACGGCGCGGTCGTGTGTTCTTCGCTTGACGAACTGCTAAAAAAGCTTGCCGAATATCCGACCGACGATATCTATGTGATAGGCGGTCAAACCGTCTATGACCTTCTCATAGACTATTGCGACACCGCCTGCATCACCGAAATAGACGCAATCTCATACGCCGACAAATTTTTGACCAAGCTCTACGCTTCGCCCTCATGGTCGCTCGCCGAAGAATCGGACATCAAAGAATATGACGATATAAAATATAGGTTTTGTACATATAAAAATGGGTTTGTTACACCGCGCTGACATGGATTTGTTTTTAATGAAAAACATTATAAAAGCATCTTGTTTTACAAAAGGAAGCAATATTAAATCTGTACAAAAAATAACGGCGGTTTATCCGCCCCACAAACTGAAAACCGACATATAGACATCTAAAAAGCCGTCTTATCCTTTTGAGAAGAAAACGGCTTTTTTATTTTTTATCAAATTGAAATTTTAAAAATAATATGTCTTTGTAATACCTTTCGCTCAAATCACCACCCCCCCAAAAAACAAGCCCTATATTCTCCAAGTAAAAATTTTCTAAAAAATCATATAAAAAACACTTGACGGTTGAACGGTTGTTCCATTATAATATAAATAACGATTGAACGATTGCTCAACCGTGTTGGTTGAACGATTGCTGAACGGTGTCGATAAAATGATTCTTCAACCATGTTGGCAAAACGGTTCTTCAACTATGTTGACAAAAAAGATTGCTTAAACGTATTGACGAGAAATTCGTTATAAGGGGGCGTGCTATGATTGATAATAACAAAGAGAGAAGAGATGCTTCTTGTGATTGCGACGTCATTCACGGCGAGATAGTCCAAAGGGTCAAGGCAGATATGCCTGACGACGATAAGTTTAACCGTTTATCGGTTTTTTTTAAGGTATTTGGCGACAGTACAAGGATAAAGATTATTTGGGCTCTCGACGAGCACGAAATGTGCGTGTGCGACCTTGCCGTCCTTTTAAACACCACAAAATCGGCAATCTCACATCAGCTCGGCTATCTCAAACAGACGCATCTCGTCAATTTTCGCAGGGAAGGGAAGGTCGTGTTTTATTCTCTCGCCGACGACCACATAAAGATGATTTTTGAATCGGGAAGAGAGCATATAGAAGAATAACCTTGTTATAAAAAATTCACGACCGTACAAAGCGGAGTGCAAAATATAAAGAGCATATAGAAGAATAACTTTATTGCAAAAATTCACGACGCACAAAGCGGAATGCGAAACATAAAGAGCATATAGAAGAATAACCTTGTTATAAAAAATTCACGACCGTACAAAGCGGAGTGCAAAATATAAAGAGCATATAGAAGAATAACTTTATTGCAAAAATTCACGACCGTACAAAGCGGAGTGCAAAACATAAAGAGCAAATAAAAGAATAGCGTTCTTACAAAGCAGACACATAAAAAAGGAGATACATATCATGACAAAGAATTTAAAGATAGAAAACATAGATTGTCCGAATTGTGCGGCTAAGGTCGAAAAGAAGATTTCCGATATAAACGGAGTAAAGAGCTGTTCGCTCAACTTCTTTACGGGCAAGCTCTCTATCGAAGCGGAAGAAGCGGAGATGGACGGCATTATACAGACGGCGGCAAAGGCTGTCAAAAAATACGCTTCGGGCGCGACTTTAAAGGTGAATTAAAGCAAGCCGAAAGGATACGCCACAAAAAAATCCTTAACTTACAACGTCAAGAGGTTATAAATGAAAAAGAAAATTATACGCATTTCAATCGGTGCGGCGGTTTTTGTGACCGCGCTGATAATAAATAACGAAGCTTGGTTGGGCTTTGCTCTCTATCTTGCCAGCATATTGATAGTCGGCGGCGACGTCATCTTCGGGGCGGTAAAAAACATCGTCAAGGGGCGCGTTTTTGACGAAAATTTTCTCATGACAATCGCCGCGATAGGGGCTTTTTGTATCAAGCTCTATCCGGAAGCGGCGGCGGTAATGCTTTTTTATCAGGTAGGCGAGCTTTTTCAGAGCTTCGCCGTCGATAAGTCGCGAAAATCCATTGCCGGACTTATGAATATACGCCCCGATTATGCCAACGTCAAGCGCGGCGCGGAGCTTGTCAGGGTAGACCCGAACGACGTCCTTGTCGGCGATATTATCGTCGTCGCGCCCGGCGAAAAAATACCGCTTGACGCCGTAGTCACCGTCGGTTCTTCGACCGTCGACACGTCGGCGTTGACGGGCGAATCCGTACCGAAGGACGTATTTGTCGGAGCGGAGATTTTGAGCGGCTGTATCAATATCAACGGAGTTATTACGGCGTCGGTCACAAAAGAATTCGGTCAGTCTACCGTAAGCAAAATTCTCGACCTTGTGGAGAATGCCGGCGGCAAAAAATCGCATTCCGAAAACTTTATTACAAAATTTGCGAGAGTGTATACTCCCGCCGTCGTCATCTTTGCCGCGCTGCTTGCCGTAGTGCCGCCGCTGATTGTGGGCTGGAATACCTTTTCCGATTGGCTGTACCGGGCGTTGACCTTTCTTGTCGTGTCTTGTCCTTGCGCATTGGTCATATCGATACCGATGAGCTTTTTTGGCGGAATAGGCGGCGCGTCGAGAAAGGGTATACTTATCAAGGGCGGCAACTATTTGGAAGCCATGGCACACGCCGAAACGGTGGTCTTTGACAAAACGGGAACGCTGACGCGCGGAATATTAAAGGTAATCAAGACGGAAGCCGTCGGTATAACCGACAAGGAATTGACGGAGCTTGCCGCCCATGCGGAGAGCTATTCGGGACATCCCGTGTCAGCCGCGATAAAGGAAGCGTATGCCAAAAAAGGCGGCAGTATAGATAACGCTCATGTAAAAGACGCGGAAGAGCTTGCGGGCTACGGCGTGCGCGCCGCCGTCAAGGGTCAAACGGTCTACGTCGGGAACGCCAAGCTCATGCAAAAAATAGGCGTAACAGTACCCGACGTCGGACAAGAAGCCGCCGCCGGAATAGTCGCCTATGTCGCCGTAGACAATCGCTATGCCGGAAGCTTTGTCATAGCCGACGAGATAAAAAGCGACGCGAACAAAGCCGTAAGCGACCTGAGAGCCGCAGGCATAAAAAAAATCGTCATGCTGACGGGCGACACCGAGAACGAAGCCCAAAAAACCGCCGCCGCACTCGGCATAGACGAATATTACGCGGGCTTGCTCCCCGCCGACAAGGTAGACAAGGTCGAAGAGCTTTTTAAAGGACAATCCAAGAAGGGCAAATTGGTTTTTGCGGGAGACGGTATCAACGACGCGCCCGTGCTTGCGCGAGCCGATATAGGGGTGGCAATGGGTGCGTTGGGGTCGGACGCCGCCGTCGAAGCCGCCGATATCGTCATCATGAACGACGAACCGTCAAAAATCGCCGAAGCCGTCAAAATCTCCCGACGTACTCTCTCTATCGCCGGACAAAACACCGTCTTTGCCATAGGTATAAAGGTCATCGTTCTCGTCCTTAGCGCATTCGGACTTGCCAAGCTGTGGCTTGCGGTCTTTGCCGACGTCGGAGTGGCGATACTCGCGGTATTGAATGCTTTTAGGGCTTTAAAGAAATGATAAGTAAACTGTAAACGATATATGCCTGCCTGTCGATAGGCTAAGGAAATGCCGCATAAATGTGATAAAACTTTGAGCGATATATAAATGATTGCTTGTCGGTAGGCTATTTATATATCGTTTATCTTATAGGATTTTGCGCAATGCCGATGTCAACATTCAGTGTTTTTCTTCGGATATCGGGCGTTTTTGTATATAAGCGCAAAAATTGCAAAAAAATATTTTGACATTATATTTTTTTTATGATAGAATTATCAAGCCGTAAATGAGGCGCAATATTTTTTTGCACGGCATTTTTGGTCAAGCCATAAAAAACCCATATGTTTTCGATACGGAGAAGTACTCAAGAGGTCGAAGAGGCGCCCCTGCTAAGGGTGTAGGAGGTGAATAGTCTCGCCCGGGTTCGAATCCCGGCTTCTCCGCCATAACAACTGATAGCTTTCGTCCATGTGACGGAAGCTTTCTTTTTGTGTTTTTTAGGGGAGATATTTTAAAACGTTTACACAAATTAATAGATAATTATTGCGGACATTAAATTTTTCTGTTATAATATGACAAAGTAAAAAATTACCAAACACAACCGAAGAAGTTGACGTTAATATACTAAATGCCGAAACAACCAAAATCACAAAGCGAAGTGATATTTTACGCCGTGATATTGACTAAATCATTGAGGAGATTGAAAATGGAAAACAAAATTTCAATTCGTTTTTTTGATAAAAAAGAAGTGCGTGCCATTTGGAATGAATACGACAACAAATGGTATTTTTCGGTTGTAGATATTGTGGGCATTTTGAACGGGCAAGACGATTTTTCAAAAGCGGGTAATTATTGGCGTTGGCTGAAACGAAAACTTGCGGAAGAAAAGAACGAAGTCGTGAGTGCCACTCACGGGTTCAAGCTGCTTGCGCCTGACGGCAAACGTCGTTTAACAGATACTCTTGACAGCGACAATATTATTAAACTTGCAAAACAATTTCCAAACAATAAGGCAAATAGATTTTTAGATTGGTTTTTATACAGCGATAACACTATTGACGGACAAAGCAAGAAGAAAGCATATACATTTTGGGACAGTAATTTAATTGGCGACACCGAAGTTGGCAGTGTTAAAGCACTTCAAAAAATTCACGCCTATATCTTTGGTGGGCTTTATGATTTTGCCGGACAAATTCGTCATCTTACAATTTCAAAGGGTGGCTTTACTTTCGCCCCTGCCCAATTTTTACCAATGGCATTAAAGAACATTGAGCTTATGCCGGAAACAACCTTTGATGAAATTGTGGACAAATATGTTGAAATGAATGTTGCTCACCCCTTTATGGAAGGCAACGGCAGAAGCACACGAATATGGCTTGATTTAATTTTTAGACGAAGCTTGAAAAAATGTATTGATTGGAGCAATATAGATAAAAACGATTATTTGAACGCAATGATTGAAAGCCACACAGACACAAGCGATATTAAAAGCCTTTTGAATGGTGCATTAACCGACAAGATAAATGACCGTGAAATCTTTATGAAAGGTATTGATTATTCATATTATTATGAAGAACCGGACGAACCCATTCATATTGATAAGGAATGAAGTTAGATATCAGCGACAAATAAGAGCAGTACAAAACATCGCCGCTTTACCAAAATACTCGATAGGCGTTTTGATAGGCGGCTATTTAAATATACACAAATTAATAGATAATTATTGCGGACATTAAATTTTTGTGTTATAATATAAAAGTAAAAGTTTTGCAAAAAGAAAAAACCGTTAGGGCAATAATGGGGGGAGTATGGATAATAAAAATAATATAACAACAACAGAAGACTTTAAATTCATAACGCTCGTAGCTGGTGGCGTAATGTCTACCATTGCTACAATAGGCGTTATTGTGGCGCTTGCCAAAGAATCTATACCGGGCTTGATAGCGACTATTGTTGTTCTTTTAATAGGGATTAGTTTGTTAGTAGCCAATTTTTATAAAAAACATCGAAGCAAAAAGACATCGACTTCTGACGTTGTTGCCGTTCAAGAGCCGGACTCCACTCCGGCGGAAGCAAGTAAAACGGCTAACGACGCCGCGTCGGACATTGTCAAACCGGTTTTAGAGCCGGATAAAGACATATACGGGCATAATCGGACAGTGTACACTTTCGGACGGCATCCGACAAACAAAGCCGGAACTGATAAAGACACTAAGATTAGATGGATTTGCTTAAAAGAAGAAAACGGAAAGGGGCTTTTTGTATCGGAGCAAATACTTGCTTGCAAACCGTATCATAATACAATCGAAGATTGGAAAACTTTAAAAAAAGACAACGATAAGTTTTACCAAAACGAAGCGTCGTGCCGTAAGTTTTGGACGCAATCAGACCTGTGCAAATGGCTAAATAATGGATTTTACAAAAAGGCGTTTAAAGACGGGGAGCAGCGTAACATCATAGAAAAAAGCGAAATAGGAAGCAAGGTATTTTTACTTAGCATTGACGAAGCGAGAGAAGCGTTTGGGGCGAAACAAAAGGGAACGTGGGGTTTTTATGAAAAGGAATTAACGGGATATAAGGGATTAGAAAACTATACAATAACTCCGTTAGCACAAGCAACGGGAACGCCGTATGCAAATAATCAAGGCTTGTATCCAGATGCCGGAATATATAAAGAACAAAAAGTAACCGAATATTTTGGTAAATCATGGTATTGGCTACGGTCGCCGAGTTCGTCGGTCGGTTGCGCCGCTTTCGTGGATGACTATGGCTGTGTCAGTTCCGTCGGCATCTATGTCTACGGTGTCGACTTTGCCGACGATGGCGTCCGTCCGGCTTTATGGTTAAATCTGTAATCCGGAATCTTTAAATCTACCGCCGCAGGCGGCAATCTAAAAACGGCGCGTTACAAAGCTATCGGGTCGCAGGGAAGCCTATCCGCGAAGCGGACAAAAAAGTGAGAAAAAAATGGCGTACGGCAATACAAATATGCAAAGCGACCTGACGATAGTCACAAAGTCTAAGGATTTATGTTCATACATAATAACGGTGACGCAAAAGTCCCCGAAGCAATTTCGGTTCACCTTCGTGAGCCGTCTGCAAAATCTTGCGCTCGATATCATCGAGAGCGTCTATCGTGCAAACGAGATTTACATAGGGCAGGGGAGCAATCAAGCCGCAAATAAAGCAATGCGCCTTGACTTTCAGCATAAGGCGCTTACAAACGTAAAAATTCTCGCATACTTCGGCGAGCTTGCAATGACGCATCAATGTCTGCTGCCCAAGCAGTTCGAGCAAATCGCCTTAAAATCCGCCGATTGCCAACGGCTTCTCGGCGCGTGGATTAACAGCGACAAAAACAGATAGAGATAACAGCCGATTACAGAGCGCGGCCGAACGCGCCGAATGTAAAAGGCTTTGTCAAGGGATACGGTTGAATACTGCTCCGCGTGGCTACGGTCGCCGAGTTCGTCGGTCGGTTGCGCCGCTAACGTGAATAACAATGGCAATGTCAATTCCGACGGCAACAATGTCAACGATGTCAACAATGACAACGATGGCGTCCGTCCGCTTTCTCTTACCGTCCGATGTCTCATCTAAGCAGAGAGACCTGTACAAAGAGAAAAAGGAATCGTCTTCCTTCTTGCCCGTCAGGGCATGAAAATAATTGCCGGCGGTCGTCTCAACGCATAAGTATTACTTTGTTTC
>JAITOU010000029.1 GCA_031289755.1 Clostridiales bacterium | reverse complement strand
ATAAAAATCCTTTACAAAAAACAATTAGCTCTCCGACGTTAAAGAGAGAGAGCTACAAGCGTAAGCGGTATTTTAACCGCCACTCGCGGAACTATTTATCTTATAAATTATATTTTTATGTATGGTCAAGGCTTTATGCTAACATTTTATGCAAAAAACAAAAAATTATTTAGTCTTAACCAACTCATACGTCTCTCTGGCGATGACAAGCTCTTCGTCGGTCGGTATGACGAGTATTTTGATCCTTGAAGCGGTTTTGTTTATCTCGGATACGGCGTTTCTTTTGACCGATTGGTTCTTTTCGGCGTCAAATTCGATACCGAGACCGTCGAGTCCGGATATAATGCGTTCTCTCATTTTGACGGAATTTTCGCCTATTCCGCCCGTGAAGACTATCGCGTCCGCTCCGTTTAGCGCGGCTAAATAGCTGCCGATGTATTTTCTCACTCTGTAAGCAAACATGGCAAGCCCTAATTCGGCGCGTTCGTTGCCCGCTTCGGCGGCGGTCGTGACGTCTCTAAAATCGCTGCTTATGCCGCTGATTCCGAGAACGCCGCTTTTTTTGTTGAGTATATTGAGTATTTCCGATATGCTTTTATCGGTTTTTTGCATGATAAACTCTATAACCGCAGGGTCGATGTCGCCCGAACGCGTTCCCATAGCAAGCCCTTCGAGCGGAGTCAGTCCCATAGACGTATCTACGACCTTTCCGCCCTTGACGGCGGCTATCGAAGAACCGTTACCGAGATGACAAGTAATGATTTTTGATTCGGCGTTATCGAGATAAGCGGCGGCTTCGCCAGAAACGTATCTGTGAGACGTGCCGTGAAAGCCGTATTTTCTTATCTTGTAATCGGTATAGTATTCGTAAGGAATGGCGTACATATAAGCGGTTTTGCTCATAGTGCTGTGAAAGGCGGTATCGAAAACGCCCACGTTAGGCGTGGAGCTTATAAGCTGCTTGCAAGCCTCGACGCAAGAGAGATTTGCCGGCATATGCAAAGGTCCAAGCTCGATATTCTTTCTGCATTTTTCCAGATTTTCTTCGGTGAGAATGACGGACGAGCCGAAATCCTCCGCTCCGTGCAGTATTCTGTGCCCGAATGCCGATATCTCTCCGACATTTTTTATGACGCCGTATTCCTTGTCGCAAAGGGCCTCGAAAACCTTTTTTAAAGCTTCCGTGTGACTGTCTATATTCCCCGTAATTTTTATTTCCGCTCCGCCTTTGCCTTTGTGAGTGATAAGCGAATCGCCGATAGCTATTCTCTCTACCGTGCCTTTTGACAGCACATTATAGGAGTCGCCGGAAAACTTAAAAAGCTGATATTTTAACGACGAGCTTCCGGCATTTAAAACCAAAATAGTCATCAAATGCTCCTTTTTTTAATAGATAAGTCAGAAACAAATCTAATGTATTTTTAATGTTTTATGCGTTTGTAGGTGAGTAGTTATTCCGCCGCCTGCAATACCGTGATAGCCGCGACGTTTACCACGTCCTCTATACTGCAACCCCTTGAAAGGTCGTTGACGGGTCTTGACAGTCCTTGTATTATCGGTCCGACCGCGTCTGCGTCGGCATATCTCTGTACGAGCTTGTAGGCGATATTGCCCGCCTGCAAATCTGGAAATACCAGCACGTTAGCCGAGCCTGCGACACTGCTGCCGGGCGCTTTGAGAGCGGCTACGCTTTCGACGATTGCGGCGTCCGCCTGCAATTCGCCGTCGACTTTGAGATAAGGCGCAAGCTTTTTGATTTTGACAACGGCTTCGGTGACATTGTCGACCAATTCGTGTTTTGCGCTCCCCTTTGTCGAAAAAGACAGCATAGCGACACGCGGCTCGATACCGGCTATGACCTTAGCGGACTTTGCCGACGCGATAGCGATAGCGGCAAGCTGGTCGGAGTTTGGCTGCGGTACGACGGCGCAATCGGCAAAAACAACTATACCGCTGTCCTTTGCATACTTAGAATCCTTCATGACCATTATAAAACAGCTCGATACGGTGGATATATTTGAAGCGGTTTTCAAAATCTGCAAAGCCGGACGCAAAACGTCGCCCGTAGCGTTCGCCGCTCCCGCGACCATGCCGTCGGCTTCTCCCGTATATATCATCAGAACGCCGAAATAGAGCGGATTGACCGCAAGCTTCGATGCTTCCACTATCGAAATACCCTTGGACTTGCGCGCTTCAAAAATAATTTCTCTGTATTTGCCGGTATTCGGGCTGTTAAAGATACTGACGACGTTGACTTTGTCGAAGTTTAAATCGGGATAATTTTTTATCAGGTCTTTTTTTTCGCCGAGAAGAATTACCTTGGCAATACCTTTTTCAGCGATTTCAACGGCGGCGCGGACTACTCTTTCGTCGTTGCTTTCTGGCAAAACAATTCGCTTGTTTAAGCCCTTTGCTTTTTCGATGATACTGTCCATAAGTTCAGACATATTTTATCTCCTTGACATATGATTATTTTTATATTTGCATTTTGTGTACGCTTCTAACCGATATATTATAAACCATAAGATAAAATAAATAAAGCAAAATAACGTCCGTAAAAAAACTTTTTTGCACAAAATACCGACGGAGTATTCTGCAAAACCTAAAAATAAAGAATACTCCGTCGATTTTCGTCTGAAATTTACTCGCTTAAAATTTTATCTCCTATCATAAGCTTTTTATTCGGCAGCCGCGTTTTTCTTGGCGTCTTCAATTATCTTTTGAGCTATTGCCGGTGGAGCTTCTTCGTAACGCTCGAATGTGAGCGCAAACTTGCCGCGTCCCTGCGTCATGGATTTTAGGTCGGTGGCGTACTTAAAGATTTCGTGCTGCGGCACTTCCGCCGTTATGACCTGCTTGCCGTTGACGACGTCGGTTCCGTGAATACGTCCGCGCCGTTTATTCATATCGCTTATGATGTCGCCCATAAAAGCGTCGGGTACCGTTACTTCGATTTTCATAATCGGTTCTAAGATAGCCGGTCCGGCTTTTTCACAGCCTTCCTTAAAGGCGTTGTGAGCGGCGATTTTAAAAGCCATTTCCGAAGAGTCTACGTCATGATAGCTTCCGTCGTACAAAACAGCTTTGATATTGACGACGGGATAGCCCGCCAAAACGCCGTTTAAAAGACATTCTCTCAAACCCTTTTCGACGGCGGGATGATACTGCTTAGGCACTGAACCGCCGACGATTTCTTCTTCAAAGAGAAAATCGCCTTCGGGGTATTGCTCGAACCTTATCCAACAATCGCCGTATTGCCCGTGTCCGCCCGACTGCTTCTTGTGCTTGCCCTGTATTTGAACGGTTTTTTTGATGGTTTCTCTGTACGGGACTTTCGGGTTTGACAGCTTGGCTTCCGCACCGAATTTGTTTTTGAGCTTTTTGCAAATGATGTCGAGCTGGGTCTCGCCCATTCCGAACAATTCGACGTCGCCCGTTTCGATATTTTTGTTGAGCTTTATCGTGCAGTCTTCTTCGAGAAATCTCGTCAGTCCTTGTATGACCTTTTCTTCTTCGCCCTGCTTGGCGCTTGTTACCGCCAAGGATATCATAGGCGCGGGAAATTCTATCGGCGGAAAGACGACTTTTTTGTCCTGAGCGCATAGAGTGTCGCCGATATTTGTGTATATTAGCTTGGCGACCGCACCGATATCTCCGGCATTTAAAACGTCTACCGATTCTTGCTTTTTGCCCTTTAAGATGTACAGAATGCCTATTTTTTCGGTCTTGTCGGCGTTGGCATTGAGAACTGTGTCGCCTGCCGATATTTTGCCCGAAAGGACTTTAAAATACAGCAGCTTGCCGACAAACGGGTCTACGACGGTCTTGAATACCTGCGCCGAAAACGGAGCGTTTTCATCGCATTTTATCACGACCTCTTCGCCGCCGGCAAAGGCTTTTGTTATTTTTCTTTCGTCGGGCGACGGAAAAACGTCCACAATCTTGTCCATAAGGCTGATTACGCCTATATTCTTGACCGAACAACCGGCAAATACGGGGATAAGTAAACCGCTTTTTATAGCTTCCTTTGTGCCGTTTTTAACCTCTTCTTCGGTGAAGGCTTGCCCCGCAAAGAATTTTTCTATCAATTCGTCCGAGCTTTCCGCTACGGTTTCGACAAACTTGTCGTATATCGTGTTTACTTCGTCCTTTAAAGCGTCGGGAAACGCCGTTTCCTTGCCGTCGTTATCAAAGGCTTTTTTTGTAGGGATATCTACATAGCCTATCATTTTGCCCTCTTCCATTATCGGAAGCTCCATGATACTGACATGAGAATAACGCGCCCTGATAGCGTTGACCGTTTCTCTAAAATTGGAATTTTCTTTATTGATATGGCTTACAAAGATAATTGCCGGCATTTTTTTTTCGGCGCAAAGGTCAAGGGCTAATTCAGTACCGACGGTGAGCTGACCCGACGACGACGTAACTATTACGGCAGAGCCTGCAACGTGAAAAGCCGAAGTCTTTTCGCCTTCAAAATCAAAGAAGCCCGGAACGTCCAAAAGATTGATTTTGACGCCGCGGTACACGGCGTAAGCCGCCGACAGACTGATAGATATTTTGCGTGCGGTTTCTTCCGCATCAAAATCCATGACGGTATTGCCGTCTTCGATTCTGCCTATACGGTCGATGCTTTTGGCATTAAATAAAATCGCTTCGGCAAGTGTTGTTTTGCCTTCGCCGCTATGCCCCATAAGGGCGATATTTCTGATTGCTTTTGTTTGAAAACTCATAAATACAGCCGCCTTTAAAAAAGAAATTTTTGTCGCGTGAAAAATCACGTTCTCTTGATATTTACTATACCATACTTTCATGCGAATTTCAAGACCCAAAATAGTATGTATGCAATAATTTTTTATAAATTTTTAAAAAATACCCTTTTTGACCGCGCTTTTTAAGTTTGAGCAACAAATTCATCTCTTTTGTACGGTGTCGCCCTTGCATAAGCGTGTGCAAAATTTGTCCGCCTGTGATATAATGTAATCATGATAGAAACGGATTTGCACAAATGCGTCTTGTGTCCTAACGAATGCGGCGCGGACAGATATATACGCGCAGGAAAATGCTTGGCAACCGACAAAATAACGGTGGCGCGTGCAGACTTGCATTTTTTTGAAGAGCCGTGCGTCAGCGGAAAAAACGGTTCGGGTACGGTATTTTTTTCGGGCTGCTCCATGAGCTGTGTTTTTTGTCAAAACCACAGCATATCCGCACGCCTTAAAGGGCGCGATGTCACGGTGTGCGGATTGGCAGAAATTTTTGAAGACTTGGAAGGGCGCGGCGCGCATAATATCAATCTTGTAACCCCTACTCATTATGCCGTACAGATTATCGAAGCGTTAAAGCTGCGCAAGCCGTCCGTTCCCGTCATATACAATACGAGCGGATACGAAAAACGCGAAGTGATAACGCTGCTAAAAGATTATATCGACGTATATTTGACCGACTTCAAATACGCCCTTTCGGCTACGGCAAAGGAATTATCGGGGCGTTTTGACTACCCTGCAACAGCCGCCGCCGCCGTCCGTGAAATGATAGACACCAAGGGCGTTCCCGTGTACGACTCGGACGGTATGATACGGAGCGGCGTCATAATACGCCACCTTGTCGTGCCGTCATATATTGCGGACAGCATAAAGGTCTTGGAGCTTATAGCCGAGCGTTTTAAAGACAAAGCCCTGATAAGCATAATGAGCCAATACACGCCACTTAAAGAATTGAATTTACCCGACAAAATCAACCGTCCGCTCACGCCCTTAGAATATAAAATCGTCATAAAAAAAGCCCGCGAATTAAACCTTGACGGTTATATCCAAGAGCTTGATTCATCGGGAACGGCATATATACCCGAATTTTGAGCGCGCACGGTTTAATAGCGCGGCGGCCCTTTAAATATCAAAAATACAACCGCTTGTCGTTTGCACGGCTTTTTCTTGTCTGTCAGCACTTTAATTGCGCAGACAAAAGCCGATAACGCTATGAGCGGAAAGATGAAATAAACCAATACTCCGTCGGTCTTTTTTAATTTGGTAAAATAATCTGCAAAGATATTCGTGTGAAAAACCGCTTTACCGATGTACTCCGACCGCGTAATAAGCTGATTATCGGCGTGTTTTCCGTTATCGCCCATAGTATAGACACCATCGCTTGTAACGCGGACGACTCTGTGGAGAGCCGATTTACCGCCGAGCGCGGCGGCTTTAAAGGCTATAATGTCGCCTTCTTGTACGTCACTGAAATCGCCTCTTTTGATTATGACCAAAGAATTGACTTTAAAGTCCGGCTCCATAGACGAGCTTGTTATCGTATAAGCTTTTAGATTAAAGAAGTAAACGGGATAGCCTTTAAATTCTATAATGACCGCAAATATGAGTGTAAATGAGAGTACAAGGACACAGACGGTAAAAAACCGTCCTGCCCTTATACTTCTATTTACATTGTAGTATTCTTCATTCATCATAATACTTATTAATTATTTGCCGAAGCCCGTCTTGACTACCGTTGACCAAGCGGCGTCGTTCGGTACGATTTGGTTGTTCCTGTATTGCAGAGCCTGTGTAGCCACATAAATGTCGAGAGCTTTGTCTTGCGCGTCATTTGTTGCGGTCGGTAAAAAATAAACCGTAAAGACGACGTCGTAAGTATAATCGCCTATGGATTCTCTCGCCGTTTCCTTTTCGGCATTGCTTCCCGAACCGTCTATTACCATAGCGGCGGTAGCATAAACACCTGCGTTCAAATTAAGCAAATCCGTCGTATCGTCTATCTCTAATCCCGCCTGTGTCTTTTCGCCGATATAGACGTTGATAAACGGCAGAATATCACCGTCGCTGCCGCTGATATCGATGATATCTCTTACCCACGCGCTTTTGTTGCCTGCATTGGTTATCGTAGCTTTGACGACTATTACGTCGCCAGGATTAAAATTTTCTACGGAAGATACGGCATTTGTGTCGCCGTTAACATAAAGAGCGTATGAGCCGCTCAAATCCAAAGTACCTGCCGTAGCCGTGCCCTTGCCTATTATGATATCGCTGAAATACGCGGCGAGCGTGCCGATAATCAACGAGAACGAAATGGCAAGACAGAGCAGTCCGACGACGTACTTTTTATTTTCTCTTTTTTTGCCGTTGGTTGGAGTTGCGCAGTTGTTTGTTACCATGATGAGTCTCCTTTTGCGTGTTTTACGCGTTTTTTAATGTGTATAACCATACATCGTTTTTGCATTTGAGGCAAGCGTTTTGTACAAATTATCGATGTAAGGGGCAGCGAAGAAGATATCAGATATCGTCGGTAATGCCGAAGTGTGCCGTAGCGTAATCGGCGAGATTGATACCCGACGTTTGGGTAATAAAATAATTTGTAGGCTTATTTTGATTTGTCAAAACGGGTTCTACACGGTTCGTATTCATACTTATAGAATTTCCCGTAATATCCGAAAAATAGGCTAAAATTCCGCCGTTAAAAAACATAAGGATAAAAAATAAAAACAAGCACAGTATGCAAAGGAGTAAGCGGTATTTTTTGCCGTTGATTTGTTTCTTCA
>JAITOU010000031.1 GCA_031289755.1 Clostridiales bacterium | reverse complement strand
ACGGGCGCGGAGGAATAACCGTGGCGCAAAGCAAAACGGGCGGCAGGGCGTAAAACCTTGCCGCTTTTTCAGTGGGCAAAGAGCACCGCTTTGAAAAAACTTTGATTTATTTTAGCGGGGCAAAAAAGTGAACGAACGAAAAGTGATTGTTTTGATTTCCGTTTGAAAACCCAAAACAATCAAAACCGAAATCAAAAGGAACAAGTCAATACAAAGCAATTTGCAAGCGTCAGAGCCGACGAAAAGTGAACTTTGTGGCGGCAGACAAGCAAAAAGCCCGCATTACAAGCATACAACGGGCATTTAAGCAAAGAAAAAACACGGCGGTTGAGCAGTTTTAAAACTGCCCTTATGCCGTGTCGTTTTTTTTGGTGGACTAAGCGATAGCATATCCGAACTATTACTTGGAGTCAAGTACTTTGTTCTTGTTGTAAAAGAGTCGTAAAACACTTGTTTTTTATCTCTTTTTATCCAACTCTTCCAAAAACCTGTACACTTTACTGGCGGTGATATTCTCCATATCCCCACCGTTCTCCTGGTACCTTATCAAATCCCACGCAAAAACTTTGGCACCTTTTTGAATGAATTCATGGTCTGCCAATGCTTTTTCTAATTTTTCTCTGTCCTTTTCTTCTTTTTCTAAATCTTTCATAACTTTTTCAAACTTATGGGGTTGACTTCATCTGTTTTCGTGGCTATATATTGTAGGGATATTTTAAGGCAATTTTGCCTAATTGTCAAATTATTAGAAACGATTTATATGAACATTCGGTAAAGTGGGCGGCAAAATGATGTCGGCTGTTTTCTTTGCGTTAAGTTTTTGAGATTATAATAGTTTCACGAAACAAAACTTATAAGGAGAATTTGAATGAAAGAACAAATAAGGCTATACGAGTTTTTAGACATGTGGTTAGAGAATGTCATCAAGGGAAATGTACGAATAAGCACACACACGGCATACAAAGGATACATCGAAAACCATATAAAGCGATTATTATATAATGAACAAATCAAAGAAATAAGCATAGAGAAAATACAGAAGTTTATAGGACAACTTGGAAGCGAAGAAAAGGCATTATCTCCTAAGACAATACGTTCTATTTTTATTATGCTTAAAACGGCTTTGCAATGTGCGGTGGACTATGAATATATTATCAAGAATCCTTGCGTTAAGGTAAGACTGCCGAAGTTAAAAGAAAAAGAAATAAATGTTTTTACACATGACGAACAAAGAAAATTAGAAACGGCGATATTAAATTCTTGTGATAGGCGACATATAGGAGTTTTGCTTTGCCTATATACCGGACTTAGGATTGGAGAGTTATGCGCGCTCAAATGGGAAGATATCAATTTGAAGGAAAAGACCTTGACTGTTAGAAATTCGTTAAACAGAGTAAGCAACGATAACAACAATGAGAGCAAAACACAAATTCTGCAAGAAGAACCAAAAACAAAAAAGTCGAAACGCATAATTCCATTACCCGAGTTTATTTGCGAGATATTATGCAAACAAAAGAAAGATAGCAAAAGTCAGCATGTCATTTCGATGAAAAGCGGCAAGCCAGTCGAGCCGCGGGCAATGCAAACGATTTACAAGAAATTATTAAAGATAGCAGATATTGCGGAGCATAACTTTCACGTTTTAAGACATACCTTTGCCACACGAGCAATAGAACTTGGAGCAGACGTGAAAACAATTAGTGAAATGTTGGGTCACTCAAACAGCATGATAACCATTAACCTTTATGTGCATTCCCTTGTAGAGCAGAAGCAGAAAGTCATGCAAGGGTTAAACAACTATTTTTGCAATAAAAAGGGCTCACGAAAGTGAGCAATTAAAGTCTTATATCTACTTGATTTACGATGTGTTTATAATATAATTTTATTTATTATATCATATTTCGTTTGTTTTTTCAACATTAATAAGAAAAATTTCTTAAAATCTTGCAAAAAAGTTAAAAAATCTATATCACATTCATTAAAAGACAGACAATATACGTTTGAAACTAAATAAATGTTAGTTTTTTTGTTGCATTTTTCTGGCAAAAAATCATAGAGCAAGTAGCTCTAGGATTTTTTGAGCTAACATAGAAAAGGAATCCTGATGGAAAATAATATTAAAGAGAAACTCAATTTATTCGTAGAACATCAAACTTTTGAGATAATTGGAGAAAAAAATCCCAAAATTAAACAAATCAAAGGTATATTATCCAATACAAAAGCAAATCCACAAAAACTATTTATAGCAGAAGGCTTATGGATATTTAACAAATTGAATGATTTTCATGTTGAGACTTTGAGTTTATTTTTGTGCATGGAACATATACGCACACATGAAGCATTTATGGCTTTAACGAAATTATCTGAACGAACAAAAGAAAAATATATTATTTCAAGTAAGGTATTTGAAAAGATTTCTGAGAGAGATAAACCAGATGGCTTATTAGCAATTGCTAAACTACCAACCTTCAAACTTGAAGAACAAAAATTTAATAATAAAAGCATTATTTTGGTGTTAGATGGCATTGAAATACCCGGAAATATAGGAACTATGATTAGAATGGCAGATGGTACAGGGATAGATGCTATTTTCATTTGCAATAGAAGAGCAAGATTGACTCATCCCAAATTAATTAAAGGCAGTATGGGGGCTGTTTTAACGGTTCCGATTTACGAATTTAGTAACATTGAAGAATGCGATGCTTGGCTAAAATTAAATAAATTTAAGGTTTATTTGGCTGACACAAGAGCGGAACATACATATTATGAAGAACCATTTGGGAGTAAAACAGCTTTAGTTATGGGAAGTGAAAGATATGGAATATCACGCAATTGGTATACTGATGATATTTTTATGATTTCTATTCCTATGTTGGGGAAATGCGACTCACTAAATGTTGGAGTTGCTGCAACCGTTTTGGCTTATGAGGTTGCTATGAAAAATAAATTTATTTTGGAAAGAAAAAAATGATAATAAATAACGAAATAGCAGTAGATCTTTGTGATAATGCTACCATAGAACTTACAAACAACTATTTCAAGAAGCATCTTCAAAATGCTAAAACCATTTTGAACGGTGATGTTTTCTCAAAACTAGAAATCACAAATACTATTATTTCACACATTTATTTAGGATGCGCAACTTGTAGCAATATGTTGAAATTTATTAACATAAATAAATTTACGGAAAGCATAAAAATCATAAAATCCGAAGGATATAAACCAGTTTTTGTTTTTCCAAACATTGCTGAAAGAAATTTTAACTTATTTAAAGATACAGTGAGTTTATTGGTTGATTTACAAGTTGAAGAATGCGTTGTAAATGATTATGGAGCTTTATATTTTATCAATAATAAACATATGGATTTGAAAAAAATTTTCGGACGACAGTTTTTTAAAAATTTTCGTGATCCGAGAAAAGATTTTTCATTAATTGACTTAAACTTATCTGAATTGGTGTCACCATGTATTGCAACATTAGAGAATAAAAAACTATTTGTAAATATGTCTATTAACAATATAGAAATTGATTGGCTTATTAATGGAATTGATCTTGCATTTCTCAATGATTTTATAATCTCTATTTATTATCCGTTATGTTTAGTATCATGTGGAAATCTTTGTGAATACGCATCATATAAAAAGGATAAATGTGAAAAGTTTGGAATAAATTACTGCAATTATCAATGTAGCGATCTTGTCGGAATTGTTGAAAATCCCTCATATATGGGTGAAATTGTAAAAATATCTAATGCCATATATCATTATCCAAAAGAAAGATTGAGTTTAACGGGTAAACAAAATATTAGATTTGTTTTGTCTTCACAGTATTATAAGTTTTTTGAAGGATTGATATGAAAATTTTTGTTCCATTACATAGCAATAAAAAAATAAAAGAACTAATTGACGTTGGGGCAAGTGAATTTTATGCAGGGTTAATTCTGGATAAATGGAATGAAAATTTTAGAGACTTCCCTATTAATGCAAGAGGAAATAACGGAAAGGCTGCGAACTTTTCCAGTTATAAAGAATTTGCAAAAGCAATCCGTATTGCAAGTGATTACAATAAAGAGGTTTTTTTGACTCTAAACTCACATTGCTATACGGCAAAACAAATAAAATTTTTATATGGTATCATAAAAAACTTTAAAAATATTGGTGGAAATGGGATTATAACCTCTGATTTAAACTTAATGCCATATATAAAAGAATTAAATCTTAAAATAGTTGTTGGTTCAGATGCGGCGATTTACAATTATATGTCGGCACAGTTCTTTGTTGACAACTACAATGTTAATCGTATAATTCTCCCACGAGATTTAAATGTAAATGAAATCCAATCTATAAAAAATAAATTGAACATAGAAATAGAGGTGTTTGGACAAAATGGCTTTTGTAAATTTAGCAACGGAATATGTTTTGCCTTTCACTGTAAAAAAATGAACAGCTTTTGTAGCAGTTTAGATATGTCTGGTTGGGAATATGCTAAATTAAATGGACGCATCTCTTTTGACCAATTGTACAAGATTAAAGAAAACCATTTTCTTTATTCACAAATTTATAACAATCGAGCATGTTCTTTATGTGCAATTTATAAATTTATTTCACTTAATATAGATTCTTATAAAATAGTTGGACGAGAGCATGAATTTGGTCGTATAAAAAAAGATGTTATGTTAGTAGCTAATAATATCAATATAGCCAAAAAATCAGAAAACGAGCAAGATTATATTATCCATATGGATAACCCATATATGACGGATCCGTATAAGGCATGTAAATTTGGATATCAATGTTGTTATAATGATTACGTAAGAGTAATCAATAAAAATTTGTTAACAATGTAATTGTGGGAAATAAAATTAGGAGGTGCAAAATGGTTGTAGTGAAAAAGCCTATCAAATCTATCAAAATCGTTTGTGGTTGTGGCAACGGAAATTGGTCAAGTCAATGCAAAAAGGACCAATAGCATACTAAGAATATTGAAATTCTACCAAATCCCACAATTACATTTTTATATTAAAAATTGGATAAACAAATACTATGGACAAACAATTATCAACTTTCGTTAAAATTTTAAAAGACAAACAATATGCAATATTATTAAATACAACTAATTATTGTATTGTTAAATTTCCATGCGAACAAATCGATTATATAAATAAAACAATCAGTATCACAAAATCGGAAAAAGACAAATTGTCAAAACTGGGCTTTTTTGTGAAAGATGAAATTATTGCTGAAAAAGTTATGAATGTTAGAAGTTTAACACAATCAACATTGCATATAATTATTTCATTTACTCAAGAATGCAATTTAAGTTGTAAATATTGCTCACAATATGATAGCAAAGATTTTGGATTAATATCAGAAGAGATTTTAATTGATATAGTGAATTATGTTCAATCGATTTGTGAAAAATTTTCATTTAAAAACATTCAAATTGATTTATTTGGTGGTGAACCTTTGCTTGCTGTACAAAGAATATTCTTTTTAAAAGATCTCTTAGAAAGTTCAATAAATATACCTGTTTTTTATACATTAGAAACTAATGGTTTAGGAATAAATAAATCTATAATTAATAGCTTCAAAAATTTAAAAGTTTTTGTTACATTATCTTCTTTGAGAGACCATGATCAATATAGAGTTACACATGATGGCGGTTATGGAACTTATAACGAAATAATTAGAAATTTAATTGATGTCAACAATTTGTTTGATGACCACCATTCCCTTTGTATTCGATATAATGTAAATGAAGAAAATAAAAAACTATTAAGAGAATTTTTAGAAGGAGTAAATCTTATAAATTTAAATTATAGTGAAATCCAAATTGCTTACACATATGAATTTAATAACCCCGATTTTATAAATAGATTATCATACGATGAATACAAAAAATGGTATATTGATGAGGCGATTGACATTTTATTAGAGTATAACATAAAGATTTACATGCCCAATATTACATATTCTTCATGTATGGCATATCAATTAGGTAACTTGAAAATTTTTCCAGATGGCAAGGTTGGTATGTGTAATGCTTTTAAATATAAAAATAGAAATTTGAACTTAGCTGACATTCTTAACGATATAAATATTTTTGAAAAATCTAAAAACAAAGAAAGTGTTTTGGATGAAAAATGCTTGCATTGTGAAGATTTATTATTTTGTGGTGGGAAGTTTTTTTGTAAAAAGCCAAATTATTGTGATTATTTTGATATGGACATTGATAGCTTATTATTAAAATATATATCAAAAATAGGAACAGAGAAAGAGAAACTTTTTATAATTTAAAAAATGTAAGTTGACTTTTTCCTTTTTTTTCGTTATTTAGTGTAGCAATTACATTTTACATAAGTTTGAAGTCAAAAACTTTTACATTTTTAAATGTCCATATGAAGAACTCTACATGAAAGCTTAAAGACAGTCCATCAGTTTTTAACGAAAACTCATCATGTTCCAACCTGCGGCAGAAACAGAAAAACCAAATCAAAAATTCAATGGGCATAAGAAGTGGCGCACTATCCGTTTTTGCGCCACTTCAATTATCTTAGCAACTGGGAAACCCAGTTCCGCTTTTATTTTAAATTGACTCTATTTCAAGAAAGACTTATACTATTTACAAGGAATTTATTGTTATGAAAAATGCAATCATTTACGCAAGGTACAGTTCGGAAAGGCAGACCGAACAAAGCATAGAAGGACAACTTCGTGTCTGCAAAGATTTTGCCGAAAAGAACGATTACCGTATTGTAGGTATATATATAGACCGTGCCATGACCGGTAGGAACGACAACCGCGAAGATTTTCAGCATATGATCAAGGACAGCGCAAAGCGCTTGTTCAATTTCGTTATCGTCTATAAGTTAGACCGCTTTGCAAGAAACCGTTATGACAGCGCCATTAACAAAGCAATCCTAAAAAAGAACGGTGTTAAAGTTCTCTCCGCTTGCGAGCAAATAACGGACTCGCCGGAAGGAATTATTCTCGAATCTATGCTCGAAGGCTATGCCGAATATTATTCCGCAGAGTTATCTCAAAAGGTAAAGCGCGGATTAAAGGAAAGCCGAATTAAAGGTAACTTTACAGGTGGCTTTCTTTTATATGGCTATAAGGTTGTAGACAAGAAATGGCAGATAGACGAAACGCAAGCAAACATTGTCCGACAAATGTATAAAGACTATAATAGCGGAATGAAACTAAAAGATATAGCGGATAAATTAAACGTGAGCCAAATCCGAACAAACACCGGAAAGGAATTTACGGTAAACATTGTTTCGAGATTATTGCATAACCAAAAGTATATCGGCATTGTTTCCGTAGATACGGAATACACAAACATTGTTCCGGCAATAGTAGACAAGTCCGTTTACGATGAAACCATTGCAAAATTGGATATCAATAAACACAGAGTCGCAATGAACAAGGCGGAAAGTATTTATCTTTTAAGCGGCAAACTTTACTGCGGACATTGCAATACACTTATGAGCGGAGAATCCGGCACAAGCAAAACAGGAGCAACCCACCATTATTATAAATGCTTTAAAAGAAAGAAAACACAAGACTGTGATAAGAAGAGTGTCAAGAAGGACATCATAGAAAAGAAAGTGGTTAATGATACGATAAAATATTTATTCGAGCAACCGAAAGCGTTAAAAGCCATAGCGGAAAATATGGCTGTTATCTATAACAATGACTTAAAAGACAAAGCCATTTTCGATTCCCTTTTAAAGCAAAAACAAGACAAAGAGAAAGCAATAAACAACCTACTTAAAGCCTTAGAAATGGGTATCTTTACACTGTCCACAAAACAAAGATTGGAAGAATTGGAAAACTCCAAACAAGAAATAGATACCGAAATCCTTATTAAAACGATATACCAAGCAAAGCCGGTCAGTAAAGAAACGATTTACAATTATTTTTGCACATTCAAAGACTTAGACTACTCCATACAGAAAAACAGAGAACGGCTGACCGAAATGTTTGTAAGAAAAGTCGTGCTTTTCGATGACGGCACAACGAAGATTTACTACAATATATCTGACGAAAACGATAAGAAGCAAAAAGAAAGCGCCGACTCCGAAACAGAGTTCGGATTCGGCGCGCATGGCGGAGGGGAGGGGAATCGAACCCCTGTTCAGACGCGTGGCTCGGATACTTTCTACATACTTAGCCGATTTTTTTATTGCGTCCAAACGCGCCATTAGCGACAATGAAATGTACAAAACATTTTACGGCACAAACGAGTTTGCAATAAAGGATTGAATTAGTCAAACATAGTTATTTGTTGAAATACCTTTTCTTTATTTTTTACGGCATCATAACAGAATGTGAAGATTTTTGAATATGTGAGTAATCCTACTCCGTCGATTTTTGACAGATGCCAAAATCTTTCTAAAGGGGACTTGCTTTTTATTTTGTTTTTTTGTATTGCATTTAGCTTTACGATGTTGCCGATTTCAGCCAAAGATAAAGTGTTGAAAAACGATAGCATATCTTTTTCAAGTCCTTCCGCTTCTTTAAGCTCATCTAAGCAAATAATAACTTCCGCGTTTATTTGAGAAAGATATTTTTCCATAAGGATTTTTACTTGCATCCATTCCAAGCCGCCGTTTAAAGTCCCGAGTTTAGGAAATGCGATACTTGTGATGTCGTGTTGCGCATAAGTTGAAACAAAATTATTTAATCCTTGCTCAATCCATTCCAATTTTGACGGATATTTAAAATGCCATTTTGTAGGAAAGTTGACGATAGTTGTCTGCTCATCATCGAAATAAGAAACTTTACCGATCTCTATGTTCTGTTGTGCACATTGAGCCTTATATTCGTTAAACATTTTTGGATATCGCAGCATAAATTCCAAAGCTATTCCTGCGCCCATAACGCCCGTACAGTTTATTGTGTTCACCATTGCTTGTGCGTTAGCATTAAATACAGTACCCTTGCTATATTTTATCATTTAACACCTCGCTAATCGAAATATTTGTCATCATGTTCAAATAAGGCGTTTAAGCCGTAAGAGCTTAAAATTTCTTCCGCTTTAATTTTATCCGATAAATATTTAAATATTACTTTAACTAATTTTTTTGTTGAAACCGATATAGGGTATAAAAACTCCGCATTTCTTTTGTTTGTAATGCCATTATTCCCAAATATACTTGTGTAATGACTTCCGCGCTTAAAAATCTCATTCCAATCAAAACTTTTTGCATCGTCAGCATTCTCGGTTATGATGGATTTGGAAATTGCTGCGGCGTTACCCGATGTAAATTTTACACCTTTTTCATAAATTAAATCTTCATTAAATACAAGCAAAACCGGATTTTGGTACTTAGCCCTAAAGTTTGTCGGTGTCTTTGGCGCGTAATAAAAGCGAACGCAATTTTTTACAGAATCCGCTGTTTGTTCAAGTACCTTTGGGTCTGCCCTATCTATAAATCCGCTTACATTTTCTCTTGAACAAAGTTTTTCCGATTTTATGATATTGATAAAATTTTCAAATTCAGTCGTATGCAAAAAGCCATCGAAGCTGTAGCCTTTGAGTTGTTCAAGTAATTTTACTCGCTTAGGTAATTCTTCCCACATATGGCACATTCTCCTTTGCAATAGATTTAAGGAATACATCTTATTATGTTAAATTTTTGGTGGAGGTGAGGGGAATCGAACCCCTGTTCAGACGCGTGGCTCGGATACTTTCTACATACTTAGCCGATTTGTTTTTTGGGTTATCCGCGAGTACGGTCGGCAGAGCGGCGCGGACCGAAGGATGAGCAGTCCTTTCTGTAATACATCCTTTTTACAGAAAAGTACCCGGACTTATCTGATGCCGGACTTATCTCCGCCGGAGGGGATAAGGCGACAGCTTAAATTCTAATTAAGCGGCAAGTGCAAAAGCCGGAGCTTTTGCTACTTTTTCATTTTTTGCGTTTAAATTTAATTTTACGTTGTTGACGCAAGACGTAACCTGCGGTATGCTTTTTATCCGCTCCGAAGCGCCTGTCGAATCCAAAACACCCCCGAATACTGTGCCGACGCAAACGGCAACACTATTATAGCATAAAAAAGCCCGCTTATACAAATTTATTTTAACGGTATTTGCAAATATTTAATCGCATTATAAATATATATGCAAAAGATTGAGAATGAGAATAGCCGTATTTGCAAATAAACTCGCCGTAATGTACGGCAATTATTTTTTTGATAATAACATTCTAAGCGGTGCAAATCGCATTAAAAATATATTAATGAGAATTACAAGTACAAAACAAAATCAATTTGGCTTTACGCTACACCCATGACGAACGGACAATTGCCGACGCTTCGGGCGACGGCGTATTGTGGGGAGAGGCACAGACAAAAATACGGGTGCTGTCGAAGCATTACAGGGATTTTTCAAACGCGGCAAATATTTTTTATCAAGAGCCGTTGACTGATATACGCAAAGATGATATACTGTCGTCGGGTAGCGATTCGGATGATTACGATACAAGATTAGATAAAACATTCGAGTATTCACCGAAAAATTTGAGAGAGGAAGTAACGAAAGCCGAAGCTGAAATCGGATTGTCGGAAGTCGAAAACGCATATGTTTACACCGCCGACGGTAAGGCGTATAAATTAATAGGTAGCAGGTACGCGGTAGACCCGAGCATAGTGGGAGCGGAAGCGTTAAAAGGAGCGACGGTTACACACAATCACCCACACGACGAGCGCGGACCAAGTAAAGAGGATTTTTATGTGGCGGCAAAAAACCAAATAAAAGAACTTCGTACTGTCGATAGGACCCGAACATATGTGCTGAAATTCGAGAGTGTTACGGAAGAAGATATCAAAACAAATATCAAAGAAGCGACCATGAACATGTATCAAAGACGCATGAATGGCGAGGACGGAGACGACCAGACGATGATAGCGGAGGAACTCGCCAAACTAATAAAGGGGTTAAGTTATGAGAATATGTCCAAATCTTGACGAATTAAAAAAAGCATCAAGAGATTTTGCGGATAAATATGTAAATCAAACGCCCGGATTATCCGAAGAAGAGCGTCAAAAAATGTATGACGAGATAATATCCATATTTTATGAATCCGACGAAAAAGAGGCGGAATTGACAAAGGATTATATTTTGGGCGACTGGCGGACAAGCGACAAAGTACATACAATAAATATGGATGCAATACGAAAAGTTTATGATGTAAGGCAAAGATATATTGCCAAAAACAAACAATAATTTTTGCATTTAACTGCAAAACCCAAAAACTGAATAAAGCTATTTTAAAGGACAAACTCTCACGGGGTTGTCCTTTTTTATATACAAAAATTCGGGGAGCAACCCGTAAAAATTGCAACGCAAGCCGAAGCGACCGGCGTTAAAAAGCATAGCGAACGGAGTAACAAAATGCACAGAGACGAATTAAAGGCACTCGGACTCGAAAAGGACGTAATCGATAAGATTATGGAACTCAACGGCGTGGATATCAACGCGGCGAAGAAAGCAATCGAAACCGAGCGCGACAAAGAGAAAAACCGCGCAGACGGATTGCAACAGAAAATCAACGACATCGAGCCGCTTGCAAAAGACAATGAGGCTGTCAAAAAAGAGCTTAACGACCTAAAAGGCGAACAAAAAAAGGCGGCGGAGCAAGCCAAAGCCGACGGCGCGGACAAAGCCCTGACGGATAGCATTAAGGCGGTTTTCGGCGATAAGAAGTTTGTAAACGATTACACACGAGACGCGGTTATCGCTGCCGCCGCCACAGAATCTACATAGCTTTTAAGAAAACGACTACACGCGCGACGCGGTTATATCCGCAATTAAAGCCGAGTACGCGAAGCCCATTATATCAAAGCCGAATATGCGAACCGAATTATAAAGATATATGCAAAAGATTGAGAATGAGAATGACGACGGTTGCGAGTAGTCCTGCGGTGATGCTTTGTACGGTTTTGATTTTGAGATAGGAGAACGCAGATATGCCGGCGCGGTTTAAAAAGGCAAGGCTTTGGAGAGTGACGGAGAGACCGCCAAAGGACACAAGGGCGCAAATCAACGGAACGGAAAAATTCAGCGGCAGACCGGACGCGCCGAGCGCAAAGATTCCGCGTGTCATTTCGACAAAGGACAATAAAATCGCCAGCGATGCGTCGCCGTTATTTGTCAGCTTTGTCAAGAGAGCCGCAACGGGTGCGAGAAGTCCGCTGCCTATCAGCATATCGCAAAACATATTGAATACGGCGATAAATCCGCCGATAAGCAGTACCGAGCTAACGGCGGAATACACGGTGTCGCCGATAGTGCCGCCGTCTTTTTGCGGCGGTAAAGAATTTTGTTCGGGGATTTTTAGGGTAAAATCGATTGCTTCGGCGTTTCCTTTTTGTTTTTTTTCCTTAAAAAACAAGCCGGTAATGATTGCGGAAAGATAATGGCAGAGCAGTATCAATACGGCGGCGGAAGCATTTTTTAGAATAGCTCCGCCGATTAGACTGATAATAAAAAGCGGACCGGAGAGCGAAGAGAAAGCCGCCGTTGTCCGCGCTTCCGACAATGAGAGCCGTCCGCTCAGGTACATATCGGCGGTCAGCTTAGCACCGACGGGGTAGCCGCTCAAAAGACCGAGCAAAAAGACATATCCGCCCGACGGGGGCACGCCGTAAATTTTTTTGAAGATTTTTCCGATTATGCCCGAAACGCCGTCAAAGCCGCCGACGTTTAAAATCGCGCGGCTGAGTACGAGAAAGGGAAACAAAGACGGCAATACGGAAAAAACAAAAAGCTCGAAGCCGTAAAGCACCGATGCGGTATAGGTTTTGGGGTTTGTCAAAAGAGCGGCCGTTACCGCGAAAAGCAGGATTACGGATATCGTTTTTGTCGCCTTTTTCATATTGGTAAATAATATTGCAAATTTTCTGATTTTATGTTAAAATATATATCATAATAAAAAGAAGCGCCCTATAAAGAGGTTTCAAGCCGTGAAGATTGTCTTTGAAAGCAACGATTTGGCAAAGGACTACCGGAAAGCCAACGCAAGAATGTACAAAATATTGTTTATTTTTTGCGCGGTCCTTTTGTTGCTCGGCATAATTTCCTTGACCGCCGGGATAATCGCCGGAGAACAAGGCTTTGTCGATACGGGAGTGAGTTTAATCATTTATGCCCTCGTATTCGGCTTCTATATGTTTTTATTCGTAAAATTATTTTATAGGCGGCAAATGAAAACGAACAAGATGTATTTCGGCGGCTCGATGAGAGCCGTATTCGAGAACGACGCTTTTTTTATCTTTAAAGAAAACGAAATATGCAAGGGCACTACGGAGTGCAAATACGAAGGAATATTCAAGGTATATGAATATAAAGAAATTATTACCGTAATGACAAGCAATATGACCGCGTTTATGTTAAACAAAAACAACGTGGTTGAAGGCTCGTTTGACGAACTCCGCGACGCGATGCGTCAAAGGATAGGAGTCAAGTACAAGCTCCGTACAAAAATATAGATTAAAAAACGGTAAGAAGAGTCGGTTAGAGAGGTTTATAAGATGAAGGTCGTTTTTGAAAGCTGCGATATAGCCCGAGACTACCGCAAGGCTACTAATGCGAGAGTGAAAAAAACATTGATTATTTTTTCCGCAGTTTTTTTGTTGCTCGGCGGAGCTTCATTGGTCGCCGGTATAATCAAAGAGAATGAAAGTCTTATCAATTTAGGCGCGACCCTGCTGATTTTTATTGCCGTATATATTCTGCTGATGCTTTTGCTGATAAAATTTGCGGCAAAAAGACAAATAAAAACAAACAAAATGGCTTTCGGCGGTTCGATGAGAGCCGTATTCGAGGACGACGTTTTTTATACCTTTACGGAAAACGAAATGTGTAAGGACACTACGGAGAGCAAATACGAAGGGATATACAGAGTATTTGAATTTAAAGAAGTCGTTACGGTGATGACAAGCAATATGACCGCGTTTATGTTAAACAAAAACAACGTGACGGAGGGTTCGTTCGACGAATTCCGCGACGCGATGCGTCAAAGGATAGGAGTCAAATACAAGCTTCGCACGAAGATATAGATTACACAAAAAAACACATAAAAAAACGGACAAAAAACCGTTCGATTTTTTGAAGAGGATATTATATGTTTTACGACGCAAAGGTGTTAATCGGCGCATCGCCCTTTTTACCTAAGCTTTTAAAGCTGAAAAAAATGATTTTTGAACCGATATGCGGACTTTCTGCCGAATATGCGGTGACGACCGAACCCGTTCCGTTCGGCGATTTGAACGGCGTCAAGTTTTTGCCGATAAAAAAAGGCGATAAATGGGGCGGTTTTTTTGACTGCGGTTGGTTTAGGTTTCGCGGCAATGTGCCGATAGACTGTACCGACAAGCATCTCATAGCCATTATCGACACGGGCGGAGAGGGCTGCGTCTTTGACGCGGACGGAACGCCTATAATAGGTTTGACGGCAAACGCCGGAACAAACGACTTTATACAGCCGATAGGCGGTAAGCTTTCGGTGGAAATATCGTCTTGTTCGGAGGGCGGCGAGCGCATCGATTTGCTCGTCGAGACGGGCAATAACGGTATCGGCGGCAGAAGCACGGGCAGAGCCGCTCTTAAAAGAGCCGAAATCTGCGCCGTCAACGACGCTTTAAAGGACTTTTACTATGATTTTGTGACGCTTTTTATCCTGCATACGTCGCTTAGATATTATGACGCGAGAAGGACGGAGCTTAAAAAAGCTCTGAACACCGCCTATGATACCGTGATAGCGGGCGGAGCGGACGCTGTCAAGACCGCAAAGGGGATATTGGAAGCGGAATTGAACAAGGACAGCGACACAAAGAGATTTACTCTCTATGCCACAGGACACGCGCATCTCGACCTTGCATGGCTTTGGCCCTTGCGCGAATCCAAGCGAAAGGCGGCGCGTACTTATTCGACGGCTCTTCAAAATTTGGACAAGTACGACGGCTATATCTTCGGTTCGAGTCAGCCGCAGCAGTACGAATGGATAAAAGAAAATCACCCTGCGCTTTTTGAAAAAATAAAGGCGGCAGTCGCAAACGGCAGGATAGAGCCGCAAGGCGGAATGTGGGTCGAATCCGATACAAATCTGCCGTGCGGCGAATCGCTCATACGTCAGGTATATTACGGCAAGAAATTTTTTAAAGAAGAATTCGGTCAGGATATGAAGATACTGTGGCTGCCGGACGTATTCGGTTTTTCGGCGCAGCTTCCGCAGATTATCAAAAAGACCGGCATGGATTATTTTTTGACAATCAAGCTATCCTGGAACGAGCATACAAAATTTCCCGCTCAATCCTTTATATGGGAAGGCTTAGACGAAAGCCGCGTGCTTTCGCATATGCCGCCGGAGGGAACGTATAACAGCTCGGCAAGCCCGATAGCTCTCGCAAAAGCCCTGCAAAGATATTCGGATAAGGACAGAGCTCCGATAGCTCACATTCCTTACGGTGTAGGCGACGGCGGCGGCGGTCCGGGCGAAGCGCATTTGGAATACTTAAAAAGGCTGACGAGAGACGGCGGCGTCAAGGGCTTGCCGCTTGTAAAAAACGCCAAAGCCGAAGAGTTTTTTGAAGACCTTTCTCAATATCAAAAGGATTTAAAGGTCTTTAAAGGCGAGCTTTATCTCGAAAAACATCAAGGCACTCTGACCACTCAGGCAAAGAACAAATATTATAACCGTAGGTCCGAAGTGCTTTTGCATAACGTAGAGTTTTTGGCGGCGGTCGCCGGCAGCTACGGCTACGAAGTGCCGAGTGAGCGTATAGATAAGATATGGAAAGAGATTTTGTTGTATCAATTTCATGATATCATACCCGGCTCGTCGATATCGAGAGTATACAAGGAGACGACCGAAAGATACGAAATCATTGTCTCGGAGCTAAATGCTCTTCAAAACGAAATTATAAGCTATATATCTCAAAAGACGTCCGATACGGCGCAAGCCGCAGTAACGCAATCGGCTGCCGAACATGAAGCGGAAACACAATCTGCGGACGGCGAAGCTGCGCAAGCGGCGGTAAACGACGGCGCGTTATATGCCGTCAACGCTTCGCCTTTTATAAGGGACGAATACATAAAGCATAACAACAATTGGTACAAAGCCGAAATCATGCCTTACGCGGCGGCACAGCTCAAAGATGCCGGAGCGGAAAGCTTGAAAACCTTAAATTTTACAAAGGACGGCATATCTAATTCAAAGCTCGAAGTCGTCTTTGCGCAGGCGGGATATATCAAGTCCTTAAAGGACAAGGCTACGGGCTATGAGTTTGCAGGCAAGCTTTTGAACCGCTTGGTAGCCTACGGCGACCGAAAAAAGGTATACAACGCATGGGATATCGACATACGGTATCCTAACAATATTCAGGGGTATTTTGAAGTAAAGAGCGTCGATACTTATATAGACGGCGCGTCGGTCGTCAGAGAAACTCTCTACAAATACGGAAAATCCTATCTCCGTCAAAAAGCGATACTCAAATACGGCGCGGAATACTTATTGTTTGAAACGGAAGTCGATTGGAGAGAAACGCACAAGATGCTGAGAGCCGATTTTTATCCTTCGTGTTATTCGGACAAAGCCGTCTTTGACATACAATTCGGCAATATCGAGCGTTCGACGGGGACAAAAACTCTCAAAGAATACGCGCAGTTTGAAGTATGCGCGCACAAATGGGCGGATGTCACAGACGCTAAAAAGGGCTACGGCATATCGGTTTTGAACGACTGCAAATACGGTCACAGAGTCAAGGACGGACTGATAAGCTTAAATCTCCTGCGTTCGACGACCTATCCCGACAAAAAAGCCGACAAGGGGAGACAGGTCTTTACTTACGCTTTGTATCCGCATGAAGGCGGTGTCTTTGACGGCTCGACGGTACAGCTCGGATATTTTATCAACAATCCGCTGCTCGTGACCGATAACGCCTTAAAAATCGACACCTCCGTCCTTACGGGCAAAAAGAATATAATAACCGAAACGATAAAGCCGTCGGGCGACGGACGCGGAACGGTATTGAGAATGTACGAGAACAGCGGCATCGAAACGGTGACCTCGGTCAAAACAAATCTTGCATATGCAAAGGCATACGAATGCGATATGATAGAAGACGTCTATATCGGAGAAGCGGATTTGAATGCTTTGCATTTTAAGCCGTACGAAATCAAGACGGTTATATTGACAAAAAAATAATTTGACGGGTAAATATAGCAGATATGCGACGGATTTTTGCGTCCGAGCGGCGGACGCAAAAAAGACGCGCAAGTTTTAAGATAAAAGTGTGAATATGGCAAAAACGGTTTTAATCAAGAGGTAATAATGTTTATTTCATTAAGCGGACAACTTGGCAGCGGCAAAAGTACACTTTGCCTTTATTTAAAAAATCACAAAAATTTTGAAATTTTTTCTACCGGAACGATACATCGAAAATTGGCTAACGAAAGGAAGCTTTCGACATTAGAATTTAACAAGCTCATCACCGGCGACAGGAGCTTTGACCTGCTTATAGACGAAGAGATGAAAAAATTCGCGGCAGAAAACGCCGATACCGACACGGTCTTCGATTCGCGTATGGCGTGGCATTTTGTCAAGGATTCTTTTAAGGTCTTTCTGCTTGTTTCGCCGAAAGTAGCGGCGGAAAGAGTTTTTTTTAACAGAGTTTTGCAAGAAGAAAAATATGCGACAAAGGAAGACGCGTTAAAAGAATTGATAGGCAGGCGCGAGATTGAAAACGTTAGATTTAAGGAATTTTATAATGTCGATTGTAACGATTATAAAAATTATGACCTCTTTATAGATACGTCGCGCATAAGCACGGAAGAGATTGCCGACATTATTTTTTGCGCCTACGAATATCATTCATGCGGTAAGCCGTACAAAAAATGCTTTATATCGCCGCAAAATATTTATCCGATAGGGCGGCTTTCGCCCGAAGAAATAAAGCAAGCCCAAAGGCTCGCCGAAGTAATCAACAACGACCCTACGGGCGGCTATTTGAGCGGATTATCGAGTCAGGAAGTGCCGCTTATCAAGATAAAAAATCAGTTTTTTTTGCACGACGGGCTTGTGTCCGTTATGGCGGCGGTCAAAGCCGGAGTCGATATAATGAGAGCGGATATCGTATACGACGAGAGCGGAATATTGCCGGACGGCACGGCGGTTTTGGATTATGTACGGACAAATACGACCGTGAAAGATATAAAGGCTTGGGAAAAAGAAAAAGGCTTTGTCTTCGGCTATTATCCCGAAATTATCGCCGAATAAGCCATGACGACATAATAATTTTATTTGTGTATCTTTATCGACATATTATTTTGTCACGCAAGGTCACTTCCTTGCTTATAATAGACTTGTATCCTAATTTATACGGCGGTATCTATTAAGTTAGGCTAAAAATCTAATATTAACGGCAAAAAACATTTGAAAATAATTTTTATCGTTATAATTTTTTTTAAATATTGATGTACTTTGTCCTATATATGCGTAAAGCACCATGCGCCGTCAACCTTGACGGCGGACGATACGGACGGTCAAACAAAAAGGAGACGCCCATGACTAATACTACATACACAGCGGCTTATCAGGATTTTTTGGACGACGTGATGCCTAAGATAAAAAGGCTTGCGGAGCTTGCGAGAGAAAGCACGGAGATAGACAATTCTTGGTATTATCAATTTGACGTAAAAAGGGGACTCCGCGACTTAGAGGGCAACGGCGTTCTTGCCGGTTTGACGGATATTTCCGATATAAAGGCGTTCGATAAGGACGCCGAAGGCAATAAAATTCCCTGCGAAGGTATGCTTAGATACCGCGGAATAGATATAAAGGACATCGTTTCCGGCTTTATGGGCGAAAAGCGTTTCGGCTTTGAAGAGGTAGCGTACCTTCTTCTTTTCGGCGCGCTTCCAAACACGAAGCAGCTGACAATGTTTAAGGAAATCATAGCCGGATTTCGTATCCTGCCCGAGTCCTTTGTCCGCGACATCATTATGAAAGCTCCGTCCAAAGACCTTATGAACGGCATAGCCAGAAGCGTTTTGACGCTCTATTCCTATGACGACAATCCGGACGATATTTCTATCGCCAACGTCCTGCGCCAAAGCTTGCAGCTTATAGCGCAATTTCCGCTTTTGTCGGTATATTCTTATAAGGCGCACAAGCATTATCATGATTTTGAGAGCCTTATCATACATCATCCGGTGGCGGAATTGTCTACGGCGGAAACGATTTTGCACGCCTTACGCGCCGACAGCAAATATACCGAATTGGAAGCCAAAATACTCGACCTTATGCTCGTACTCCACGCCGAACACGGCGGTGGCAACAATTCGACCTTTACGACCCATGTCGTTTCGTCATCAGGCTCGGACACATATTCGGCAATCGCCGCCGCAATGGGTTCGCTCAAAGGACCGCGTCACGGCGGAGCTAATATCAAGGTCGTTCAGATGTTTGACGATATCAAGCGCAACGTCACAAAACGCACCGACGATAATGTAAGCGCATATATTGAGAAGCTTCTCGAAAAGGAAGCCTTTGACAGGTCGGGGCTGATATACGGAATGGGTCATGCGGTGTATTCCTTGTCCGACCCGAGAGCTTTGATATTAAAGAGCTATGTAGAGGAGCTTTCCGAAGCCAAAGGTTTGCACGAAGAATATGAGCTTTATACGCAGGTAGCGCGTCTTGCGCCCGAGATAATAGGAAGCAAAAGGCATATATATAAGGGTGTGGCGGCAAACGTGGACTTCTATTCCGGCTTTGTAAATTCTACTCTCGGAATACCGAGCGAGTTGTTTACGCCGATATTTGCCATAGCCAGAATAGTAGGCTGGTCGGCACACAGGATAGAAGAGCTTTCTAACAACGGAAAAATTATCCGTCCTAATTATAAATGTATAAGCGAATACAAGGAGTATACTCCGCTCAAAAAGAGATGATAGAAATGAGAAAACGTCGATTTTACGGCGTTTTTTTATTTTTTTACAAAAAGAATTTTCGCGGTATAGAACCGCCGAAAGTTGCCCGAAATGTAAATTTTTTTCAAAAAAGTATTGACAAGAATGTCATGTGACGGGAGAGCATACGATTTTGGTATCGTTCAAACAGACGGATACATCGCCAAGCGGTGCGGCTAATCAATTTAAGAGTATATGGCTGTGGTCACTCTTCGGCTCGGCGAATTTACTCGGAGTAATTATGTTGCTTAACAGAAAGAAAGAAGAGAAGAAAAAAATATAGGCGCGGCAGAGAGAAAGGTAAAAATCTTAAAAAAGAAATACGGCGAGAAAGGATAAATTTTCGCCGTATATTTTTTGCTGCCTTTAATTATTATATTATTATAAAACGTCGTTTTACTTAATATAATACAATAGTATACTTGCCCGGAGGTAATGCCGTGTCGGCGAATATCGCTCTTGTCGGAAATCCGAATTGCGGCAAAACGACGCTTTTTAACGCCTTGACGGGCGAAAAACAATATGTAGGGAATTGGCCCGGCGTGACGACCGAGAAGAAAACGGGAGTACCCAAAAATCATTCGGGTCTGCTTATAACGGACCTGCCGGGTCTGTACTCGCTTCACGCTTATACCCAAGAAGAAGAAACGGCAAAGAACTATATTTTTTCGGACAAATGCCAAGCCGTTATCAACGTTGTGGACGGAGTGAATATAGAGAGAAATCTCTATCTTACCTTGCAGCTCATCGAAACGGGCAAGCCGATAGTCGCCGCTATCAATATGTCGGACGTTTTGGAAAAAAGGGGAATAAAAACAGACTATAAAAAAATGTCCGAATTGTTGGGCATACCGATAATTGCCGTCACGGCAAGCAAGGGACAAGGTATAGAAGCGTTATTAGAGCTTGCGGAAGATTTGATAAGGAACGAGCGCGGAGAGCCATCCTGCCTTAAAAAAACCGTTGTCTACGGCGCGGAATTGCAGAGTCTGATTGAGAATGCGAAAAGGATATTCTCGTCGCAAAACGCAAATTACGCCCTTTGGAGAGCCGTTGCCTTTTTTGACACGGGAAAAGACGGCGGTTATAAGGGCAATTTTGACATCTTGACAAAACAAGCCGACGCTCTTGCCGAGCGGCAAAATATGGATACGGATATGCTCGTATCCGACGGCAAATATGATTTTATCACGGGGCTTTTGCGGCGCGTGCGCAAGGGCGGCTCAAGCAAAAAAAATTTCAGTAAAAAAATCGATGCTGTCGTCACTCACAGGATTTTTGCCGTTCCGATATTTTTTGCCGTCATGCTCTGTATCTTCGCCGTTTCCTTCGGACCGCCGGGTCAGGCTTTAAAAAATGTTTTCGGATATTTATACGGAAGACTTATCATAGACGGAGCGTCCGCCTTACTTACAAAAGCCGGAGTCTCCGAGATGACCTACGGTCTTATCATACAGGGAATCTTATCGGGGGCAGGCGCGGTTTTGAGCTTTTTGCCCGAAATAGCTTTGCTCTTTATTTCCTTGTCATTGCTCGAAGATTCGGGCTATATGGCGCGTGCGGCCTTTATAAGCGACAGGCTTTTGAGCAAATCGGGCTTGTCGGGAAAATCCTTTATTCCGATGCTAATGGGCTTCGGTTGCAGCGTTCCGGCGATTATCGCTTCGAGAACGCTCGAAAACGACAGGCAACGCCGCCTTACTATGATGATAATACCCTTTATGTCGTGCGGTGCGCGTCTGCCTATATATGCGGTTTTTGCGTCGGTATTTTTTCCCGATAGCGTGCCTTTGATAATATTTTCACTCTATCTGTTGGGGATAATCATCGCCGTCTTGTCGGCGTTTATTCTCAAAAAGCCCGTGTTAAAGGGAAATAAAGGGGAGTTTATATTGGAGCTGCCCGAATACCGTATGCCATCCTTAAAAAATATCCGCATACATACCTTAGCGCGCATAAAGGATTTTGCGCTAAAAGCCGGAACGGTCATAGTCGTTTCCTGCGCCGCCGTGTGGCTTTTGAGTAATCTCGGAACAGATTTCAAAATGACCGGCGACACGGGAGAGAGTATACTCGCCGCTTTGGGGCGGTTTATAGCTCCCATGTTTAAGCCGCTCGGCTTTGACGATTGGCGTGCCGTGACCGCGCTTTTGAGCGGCCTGACGGCAAAGGAAGCCGTCGTAGGCTCTTTGGAAATCTTATTTAATATATCAACAAATCCGACCGTACTTACTTCGGTCTTTACGCAGCAATCGGCATATTCCTTTTTGGTTTTTACGCTGCTCTATACGCCGTGCGCCGCCGCGCTTGCCGCGCTCAAAAGGGAATTGAAATCTGTCGGCTGGTTTTTGATATCGATAGCATATCAGCTTATTGCGGCATGGCTGACGGCGTTTTTGATATATAATGTTATCGGAATATTTAAAGGATTATAATGAAAACGATAGATTTTATAGTAATAGCAATAACCTTTTCTGTGTTTTTCATACTTCGTCTTGTCCTAAAAGGGGAAAGTACGCGAAATCATTGCGGCGGCGACCGAGCCTGTAAGAATTGTTCTGCGGCTGCCGAATGCAAAAAAAAAGAAAGCCGTGCCAAATAAAGCCGTATATTTAAGCCGCGTCGTCGGCTTTTTTAAGGGCGGCATCTCAAAGAAACGTGGGCCTCGTCGAGCAAGTATGTCCTGAAAGTATTTGTCGGCACATAGCTTTTATTGCCGAACGGACGGCATTCGCCCGAACGCCCTTCGTCATTGCGGCGGTTCGTCGGACAACCGTCATAATCGTAGTATTCGCGCGCAAAATCCGCCGACCTTTCGTCCGTCGGGTACGGATAAAGGCGCGCCGCCGACGCTTGGGTGCGGTTTAATCCCCAATATTCTCCGTTTGTTTCGGAAAAAACTTTTGAAGCACCGCTCTTTGCGCGGTTCGGATTTGTGTTTAAAGCCATTTTATATCTCCGCACGGTAATTTTATATGACTTCCCGTCAAGGTAAGAAGTCGGTTTTGTGTCAATTAGACCTGCATTCTAATTTATCAGCCGGTGGCATTCGTCTTTTTAGGCTTATACATCGTTGCATTTTCATAATGTTTAAAATACAAATCTACTGTAAAATTATATGCCGAAAATAAGTAATAGTTTCGCTTTTTTTGCATGAGTGCGACAAAGGCACATTTATTTTTAAAAACGCATTAACAATCGCCGCTTTTTTTACATACATTATATATATACGGAAACGGCGGTGTGTTAAATGGACTACAATTTTGTCATAGACGTGCGCGGCGACACGCGCTGTGAATATCTTGCCGGAAGCTTGACGGAATACGGTTACGACGTCTACCGATACGATGCTTTCGATGCCGGAGCTAAGGAAAATATAATTTATATTTTTCCGCCGTCCGCCAAATTGAGTGCGGACGAAGCGCGAAAAATCACGGACGGCTCTAAGGTGTTCGGTTTTGTTCAAAGCGGAGAGATTGAAGATATTTTTGCCGCTAAGGGCGTAGATTTTGTCAACGTATTTACAGGTGAAGAATTTGCCTGCAAAAACGCCCTGATAACGGCGGACGGCACGCTTATGCTCGTAGCCGAAAATACCGAGATTATTTTTGCCGATATGAAGATACTCGTCGTAGGCTTCGGAAGAGTGGGCAAATCCTTGGCAAAGATTTTTAAAGCGGTGTCGGGCAGAGTGGACGTATTGACCTTTGACCGCAAGGAATGCGCTTCGGCAATTCTTTTTTCGGACAGTCAATACTGTTCCTTTGAAAGGGTAAAATTCGATACTTATGACGTGGTAATCAATACCGTGCCTGCACAGCTTATCAACAGGCACGTTGTGGCACGGTTTAAAAAAGACGTGTTTTTGCTTGAACTTGCGTCGGAGCCGGGCGGCTTTGACAAGGAAGCCGTCAAAAAGAACGGCATCAAGTATCTGTATGTACCGGGCTTGCCCGCAAAGGTCGCGCCCATATCCGCCGCTAAGATATTGTTAGAGGAAATATCTTCTTATTTGGATATATTTTCAAAATAAATATATCGAAGGCTTTTTTATATTTAAACATAATGTGACCGTTTTGGTTTTTTTGAAACGGCATAAAGGATATACGACAATGAAGAAAAGATTGGGATTTGCCATAACGGGGTCATTTTGCACCTTTAAGAGTGTATTGACCGAGATAGAAAAGATAAAGGACTATTACGATATTATTCCGATTTTGTCGCATAATGCGGCAAACACCGACACGAGATTTTTTGAAGCGAAAGCGTTTAAGGACAAAATAGAGAAATTGAGCGGCAAAGGGATAATAGAAACGATATCGGAAGCCGAGCCGATAGGCCCGAAAAAATTGCTCGACGCGCTCATCATCGCGCCGTGTACGGGCAATACCGCCGCAAAGCTTGCCAACGGAATAACCGACACGTCGGTGACGCTGGCGGCAAAAGCGCACCTAAGGAACGGACGTCCGCTCATAATAGCCGTATCGACCAACGACGGACTTGGAAATAATGCAAAAAATATCGGCATACTCATGTCGGTAAAGAACATATATTTTGTGCCGTTCGGACAGGACGACCATGTAAACAAATCAAATTCTCTTGTAGCGGATTTTTCTAAGATAAAAGAAACGGTGGACGAAGCTCTCGAAGGACGGCAAATACAGCCGGTGCTTATAGCGTCAACGCCGTGAAAAACGGACGGATATATATAGCCATAGAATGCCACAGTATACCCATGCAAAATGTCGCCCCTACACAATTTAACGTACACATCTATGCAAAACGTCCGATTCGGGCATAAAAAATGCGCTAACATAAAAAATATGTTAGCGCGTTATTTGCTTTACGGATTTATTGTGCTTCTATCTCATTTATGCGGCGTTCCTTAGGCTTTATCTTAAAAAATTCGGTGAAGTTGATAAAGAAGGTCATTATAAATGTCGTCAAGAAAGGCAGGTTGGTAAAAATATCCGCGCCGCTGACATAGACGGTATTGTAATAATGCACACCCAAGGCGAGAATATAAATCAAAGTGACGACGGCATATTTTACGCTTTTAAAAGACGTCGCGATGAATCCTATCAAAAACAAGCCGAGAGACGCCAAAATAAAGATTTTGGAATACAAAGCGTAATTGTCCGCATATTCGGCGGAGAACATGAGCTTATAAGCAAAATAACACACCGCGCCGCCGATAACCGCATTGCCCGCCAAAAGCCCCGAAAAAATCTTGCCGATGATGCTGCGTTCAAAGCCCGTGCGGACATACAGCCTGTATATATTAAAGAGAATAGCCGCCCCCGTCAAGATGCGCCAGACAAACTCCAAGTCCATTGTGCCGTACTTGCTTATTCTGCCGATATTAGCGAGCGAAGGAATGAATTTTTCCGTATGAATAAACAACACGTCAAATATGAGTGCGGAAATGAGCAAAAGCAGGCAAATCACGTCGTGTGAGAAGAGTTTTTTAAAGAAGTTGTAAATAATTTTCATAATTTTCACCAATTTTTATCGTTAAATAAAATAATTTCTTCGTTGATTTTTAATTTTTCTTTATCTTTATCTTTATCTTTGTCTTTTTCTTTGACCTTTAAGCGGAAGAAATCGCAGTAATTGCAGATTAACAGCAAGACTAACGCTTCCAGAATAGGGAGAGTTTCCCATATGGCGAATTGTCTTAATTCGAGAATAAACTGCGCCAAGACAAATACGCAAAAGAAATGGAGAGATAAAAGCACGGCGTATCTAAGACTTCTAAAAAACACACCGAGCGCGATGATAACTATCGCCACAATCATAAACCCCGCAAAAGCCATTGCTCCGGCGGTATGTAAAAAATCCATTTCTTGTTTGACAAAGACGGACGACAGGGTGAGAAAAATCAAGCCGGCTATGGCGAAGGTCTTAGCTATACGAGCGAGAAATCTCGGCGTATTTGTTCGTTTTGTCAGACGGTTGATATTCAAAAAAACCGCGATACCCGTGAGAGCCGCCCATACGAGCAATAAATCGTAATTGACATATACGTCGTCGCGTATAATGTGAGTAATTGTCACATTAAACGGGTCTTTTATAAAAATGAGCCAGATATTATAAAGCAACGCGGCGATTAACGAGCCCAAACATAGAATCTCGTTTTCGACGGTTTTATTTATAAAAATCTTAATTTTTCCTTTCATATATTTATCCGCTTAATTTATACTCTGTTTGCTTTGTGGAACAGCTTGCCGGATTTTTGCGCGCCGGCTTTTTTGAGCTTAAAGGTATCGGTAAAATTGACAAGAAACAATGTAATGAAAGCGGCGGTAATAGGGAAGGTTTCCCATATTCCTTTCGGGCTTAATTCAAGCAGGAAAAGCGCGGAAAGATAGAAGAGTACAAGAAGAATTAAGGTCACAATAACGTATTTTATGCTTCTTACCGACGCATATATGAGCGACATGACCAATGACGCCATAGCGATAAAGGCGAATAGCATTGACGAGAAGGAATGTACCAAATCGATATCGTGTTCGAGTATCGCGCAATTTGTAAAAAGAAAAAACAGAGAAACATACAAGAAAGCTTTTGCGACTTTGGCAAAGCGAGTGCCGACAAAGCCTAAATGGTGATTGAGCTTTTCGACGTTGCAAAAAACCGCCGCGCCCATCAAAAAACCCCATATCAAAGAATAAACATATTTGTCCATATTGTAGTTTCGCAGAGCGGTAGTCAAAGCCCTTAAAAAAGGGTCGTTTTGGTATATTAGATAGAGATTCCATATAAGAGCAGCGAGAAGGAGCGACAAACACCACAAGTCGCTTATGATAAATCTTTTAAAAAGATTAGGTTTTTTTATGCTTTCCGTCGTTTTGTTCATCGAGTAACCCCTTTATCTTAAAAAACACAATTTGCAATTTATATAATTCTATCATATATATTCAAAAAATTCAAGTAGCAATTTATAGAAAACGTAATTTTATATAATTTTGACACACTTTTACCTTTTTATAGACTAAAAATTTCTTTATAATAAAATAAAAGCGGTTTTTCTATTGTCAAAAATCTAAATATTGTATATAATGTTGTTGGTATAGGTCAATTTGATACTCAAAATCTCTCGCCGAACGGCGGCTTTTACTTTGACTTGCGCAAAGGCTTATCCAAAACTTTGTATTTAAGAGGTGTTTCATATATGAAATCCGGAAAGTTTTTTTTGAAGGCGGTATTTGTACTGTTTATAACGGCGTCGGTAATAGGTCTATCGTCGTGTACCTGGTTTAAAGAATTTGTACCGGAATTTGACGAGGAAAACTTGGCGGCGCAAGCCGTTGTCACCGTCAGCGGCGGCAATTTTTCGGAAGGAAACGATTGGCTGAGAAAAAATAATTCTTATCTCACGATAAATTCTTTGGCAAGCGCGGTATTGGAAATAGAATTTGACTTCGGCACGGAAACCGAATTGAACACCGTCGTACTCAAAGAAAAGGGTACGGCTGCAGGAGTCTTTGTCATATATGCGTATTCCGCCTTAGGCGTATGGGAAAAGGTCTACCAAGCCGACGGAATCGGCGCATACAGGATATGCTATCTCGAAGCTGCCGCAACGGACAAAATCAAAATTGAAATATCGGAAATCAGCGGCAAAACCAAAATAGAAACCGTTGAGATTTTTGACGTCGAAGAGAAACAGTCGGCTTTCAGGGTTTTTCAAGACATCAAATTTGAAGGGAACAACATTCTCGCTATCAAGAACGACCCCTTAAAAGCGGCGTCCTTTGTAAGCGGACTCAAAAACGTCACCGACATCGTCGTGACGAACGCTTACGGCTATTTTCACACGCAAGTCCCTCCGGGTCAGCGCAACCGAAATCCTGTCGCCGAAGAAAAATATTACGGCGTTCGCGGAACGGGAGAGCTAAGCCGTTTTGAAAACAACTTCAACGCGCTCAAAAGCCTTATAGATGGAACGCAAATAAATATTTGGTGTCGCCCCGATATCGACCAAGGCGATTATTACGGTGCAATCAACGCCGTTTCTACGGCGGAATTTATTTACAGAACAAAAGATGACGTCATAACAAAATTCAGTGTGTTTTTGACCAAGTACGGTTTTTACGGTGCGGATTTTTATTGGGATTATCCGTCGCATTTGTATCATTGGCGCGCCTACAATCAGCTCGTAACCGATACCGCCGAATACACAAAGGTGTCCGTCACGTCAAGCCTAAACGAATTCCGTTTGGACAGCAAGGCAAAGGCGGTTACGGAAAGCTTCCGTCTGTTGACGCACGATACGGCGATAAACGGCTATGCCGAAATGTTTGCCGCCGTTCAAAAGGCAATCCGCTCTCTCGGTTTGCCAAAGGAAAAAATCGTTTTGAGCTTGCCGCTTTACGGCATTGACGACGGCGGCGCACATTATGATTATGCAAGCATGGTGACGGGCAATAATACGGACGGCTACGTCGGCTCTCTCGGCAAATGGGCTAATACAGCCCTTATCACGGCAGGGGAAGCTTCGGTGTCCGTCAATTTCAGCGGCTTTGCATTGACGCGTGATTATACGCTTTTGAGTATCGAATGCGGCTTGTTCGGAGTATCGCTTAGCGACGTGGCCTTTGACGCTCCGTATGAATACGAATACTCTCTCCGCAAAGCCGTAAGCGAAGTCGTAAGCGGCAGAATAAAAAATACCTGAAAAATTTACTTGCCAAAAAAACCTAATTATTATATAATAGACTTGTATCCTAACTTATCCGGCTAAGTTAGGATACAAGTCTAATAATTCCGGCAATCAAAAAATCGGCGAAGCCGCCGCTCTATGATTGCCCCTTATCCGCCTTGCCCGCGGATAATAAATAAGCGGATATGGCGGAACGGCAGACGCGCTAGATTCAGGTTCTAGTCGGGGCAACCCGGTGGAGGTTCAAGTCCTCTTATCCGCACCAAAACTAATTATATTTGAGCATAGCAAACCCCTATCTTATCGCGGGGGTTTTGTTGTAAAAATAACAAAGTTATAAATGATAAAATAAATCGTTGCAGAACAAGTCGGGCATTTTGCCGTTAAAGCTTCAATAATGGAACGATATCAAGGTGCGAAAATTTTCGGACGGAAAGAAGACCTTTAACACAATTTTGTCGCACTTAGGCGATAAGTTGCCTGCAAGGTATAATGCGCTATTCGGCAAATGATTGACGACTGTATATTTAAACGTGATAAAGAATACGGTTTAGCGATTTATTACCGTACTGAAATTGACGAGAAAGACGGTGTAAATGTACTTATTGTTACTTCACTAATCAAAAACAAACACCGAGAAAGCTCCAAAAACCGATAGCGGCGGCGAAGCGGAAAATAAAACTTGCGAAGAAGCTCCAAAAACCGATAGCGGCGACGAACCGAGAGACGGAATGAAGCCCGAAGGAGATATAAAGTAATGGCGGAAGAAATAGAAAACGGCGGCGTCAATATAGAGAATAACGGCGGCAATCTTATGAGTAACAAAGGTTTCTTAGCCGGGTTGTTCGCTAAGAACAATATCAATAACGGTCTTAGCGAGGCGCAGCTCCAAAAATTAGTAGCGTCAATCGAGGCAAGCAACGATAAGATTTTTACAGGGCAACGCCTGCAGACGGCGGAGCTAAAACAAGCATTTTTCAAAATAACCGGCGAGATAATTTCCGAGGCTTATAAAGCGCAAACGCGGGAGATAACCGATTTAGCCGATTTCACGGGAAAAACAATCGGCAAGCAAAAAGAATTGATAGCTCAAAAAGCTAAAGAGCTTTTTGAGTCAATGGAAGGGCTTAAAGACGATACCGAACAGTTAAAGGCGGATGTTGAGAACATCAAAACAAATATAAGCGAATTGAACGCTAAATTGGAAGAGATAAGGCAAACATCTGCAAGCATTGAGCATAAGCTCGACGAAGCAACAACAATAGCTGCAAACACAAAGGAGGCGGTCGATGTGGGGATTGAGAAGCTCAATGATAACATTGATGATTTAGCTAAAGAAGTTAGGCATATAAGTGAGAAAACAGGCGAGAAGAACGGCAATAAATGTAAAAGCCCTATTAAAAACGCTAAAAAACGGACAAAAAGTATTGTCATTATGCTTGCAATTGGAGCATCTATTGTCGTTTGTGGTATTATCATAGGCATTATATACGAGAACAATCCTACACCACCTGCATCTTTTCAGGTTACTTATGTTGTAGATGACAAAACTTTATCTGATGTAGAAGTAGCTGAATACGGCTTGCAATGTGAATATGAAGTCAGTCCTAATAAAATTGTTCTTGAATCAACTGACCTAAAAGATGGTCACCATATAATTTGGAAGCCAAACAGTATAGAAGCAAATCGAAAAGCGGATATTATCGTCTATGGTACAGTTGAAGCTATCGTATACAATATAAAGTACACCTTAAACGGCGGTACAAACAACAATGAAAATCCCGACACGTATACAGTCGAACAGACAATAATATTGAAAGCTCCCCAAAGACCGGGTTACGCTTTTAAAGAGTGGAAATCAGCAAACATAATTGAGAGAGGCAGCATGGGCGAGCAAACGTTTATTGCAATATGGACGGCGGAAGAGTATATGGTAACTCTAAATCAAACCGACGGAAGCGGCGGCACTGCAAGCGTACCTGTGACATATGAACAACCTATGCCGACGGCGAAAGAACCCAGCAGAGACGGCTACACTTTTGGCGGCTATTACACAGGTGAGAACGGAATGGGAATACAGTATTACGACGCTCAAATGGCAAGTATACATAACTATGACATTGTGGGGGATAAAAAGCTTTACGCCAAATGGACACAGATGACAACGACAATATCTTTCAATAAAAACGCCACGGCGGCAACGGGAAGTATGGCGAACGCAGTCTTTACATACGGTCAAAGCGCGCAGCTTCCGCTTACATACGGCGAATCGTCACGGCACGCGACGGCAATCGGTTTTGCAAATTTCCACTATCTCTTTGTAGGGTGGGCGGAAAGCGCGACCGGCGCGGTTGTATATACTAACGGACAAACTATCAACACATGGACAAAAACGGAAACGTCGATAACCTTGTACGCGAAATGGCAGCTTAGTTATGTTTATAAAGATAATTACACCAAGAAAACAATAACTCATCTCGGATTATACGGTCTTCAATGCACGCAATATGACACTATTGATTTATCGCCGCTTAGTTCGTTCAGGACTTCGAGCTATTATTTTAGAATTGTACTTTATATCAATGTAGCCGAAGTGAACGACGGATATCAAGAGGTTTATTTATACAACAACAGCACTATTGTGGCAAATTCTACAAGCTATACATGGGATTATGCCGTAGCACATTTCGGAATGATTGACGGACAGATGTTTGAACATGGTAGCGGTTATAAAGACAATACGTCATGGACCCATGCAATAATCTTTGAGATTGACGGGAACAAAATGCCGAGCGGACTGCTTTATATCCGCTATGACGCATACGGCGAAGACGACGATACATGGTATCGGAACAGCATACAAATAAACGTAGCCGCTTATGCCAAGCGATAACAAGTATTAAAAAAACCTTGCTTAGGACTTACCATTCCAAGCAACAACAAAGCACAAAAAGAGCCATCTCACTTCGAGACGGCTCTTTGCTATGCACATCATTTTGGCGTTTAAAATGCCACTTAAAATTCTTTACTTCTTGCTTCACCACCCCAAAACCCAACAAAAAAAGAGCCGTCTTACACCAAGACGGCTCTTAAATAATATCCTTAAAAAATTATCCCTTAGCTTTTTTTGTGCAAAAAGAAGTCGTTAAAGGCTATGGCTATCAGCATGGAGCGGAGAGCGTTTGTGCCTTTCCACACGTCGAGAAAGTAGGTACGGG
>JAITOU010000039.1 GCA_031289755.1 Clostridiales bacterium | reverse complement strand
AAAATATAGCCGTTAGTAATAACGATAAAAATATTATAACTTTTAAAAATTTCTTTTTCATCTTAATTTAGATTGTATACCCCGAATAACGGCTTGTCAATACATATTGTTATTAAATTGCCGTATCTTATCAAATAAATCAAATTTCTTTCTCTTCATTCCGCAAAAACCCCCCTTAAACACATTTTTTTATATTTTTTTAAAATATACTTATTTTTAGTTGACATACGGAAAGTTTAATTATATAATCTTTTTGTTTAATAATAATAAACTTCGATGTTGGTGGGGCTAAGCCCCCGACGGCAAGGCTATTGTTAAATCCTTACTTTTACCGATTTTATATAATTTTTAACGGGTTATATAATTTCCCTAAAAAACACGCGCTGTGTTTCGTTAAGGATTTGGCGATAGTTATTTTTTTGTCCGAAGCGCGGTAAGCGTTAAACACAAGGTTTTAGAGGAACAAATGGAAATAGGAGCAAAAATAAAAAGGCTCAGGCAACAAAGCGAGATGACGCAGGAAGAGCTTGCCGACCGATGCGAACTGACAAAGGGGTACATTTCTCAGCTCGAAAACGACCTTACATCCCCGTCTATCGCTACGCTCATAGATATCTTGGAGAGCTTGGGTACAAATTTAAAGGTTTTTTTCAGCGACACCGCTTCCGAAAAGGTCATATATTCTAAGGACGATTTTTCGGTCAAGGAAGAAGGCGGAGCGGAAACGACGTGGCTCGTATCCAACGCACGCTATCTCATGGAGCCGGTTCTGACAAAAATCAAGCCCGGTTCCGCCACCCACGCGGAGACGCCGCACGAAGGCGAAGAATTCGGTTATGTCTTGTCGGGACAAATAATCGTCAAAAAAGGCGACAAAGAATACCCGTGCTATCAGGGCGGAGCGTTTTATTTCAAAAGCGACGGCTCTCACAGCATAGAGAACCGCAGCGAAGAAATCGCGGAAGTCTTGTGGATAACGTGCATTCCTTAAAATTGCACTACAACAAATATATGCTTCGGAATTGCGGCATTGTATAACGGTCAATACTCTAACGGAAGGAAAAAATATGTCAAACACTATTATCGAACTCAAAAACGTATCAAAAAATTTCGGCGGCGAAAATGTTGTTGACAATATAAGTCTAAAAATCAAAAAGGGCGAATTTGTCACCTTGCTCGGTCCGTCCGGCTGCGGAAAGACTACCACCCTGCGCATGATTGCAGGCTTTGAAGTCCCGTCTGCGGGCGACGTTTTGTTAAACGGCGCGTCAATAGTCAATACTCCGCCCCATCTGCGCCCCGTCAACACCGTATTTCAAAAGTACGCGCTTTTTCCGAATTACAACGTGTACGAAAACATCGCGTTCGGTTTGAAGATAAAATACAAACGCGAAGCGGCGGTTAAAAAAGCCGAAATCAAGGCTTCCTGCGAGCCAAAAGCCGCCGCCGAAGCGATAAAGGCACTCAAACCCAAGTACAAGAATGCGATAGAAGCCAAGATAAAGTCGGTACTCAAAATGGTCGGATTGAGCGGTTATGAACACCGCGACGTCAATTCTTTGAGCGGCGGTCAACAGCAGAGAGTCGCCATAGCGCGTGCGCTCGTCAACGAGCCGGAGGTCTTATTGCTCGACGAACCGTTGGGCGCGCTCGACTTAAAGCTCCGAAAGGAAATGCAGTTAGAGTTAAAGGAAATGCACGAGAAGCTCGGCATAACCTTTATATACGTCACCCACGACCAAGAAGAAGCCCTGACGATGAGCGACACTATCGTCGTGATGAAGGACGGCGTGATACAGCAGGTCGGCAATCCTACCGACACCTACAATGAGCCTGTCAACGCCTTTGTCGCCAACTTTATCGGCGAATCGAATATCTTTGACGGCGTTATGCCCGACGACAAGGTCGTAAAATTTGACAACACGGTCTTTGAATGCACCGACGTCGGCTTTAAAAAGAACGAAAAGGTAGACGTCGTTATCCGTCCGGAGGATATCTACCTTATGGACGTGACAAATCAAAACGCTCACATAAAGGGCAAGGTCATATCGAGTATCTTTAAGGGCGTTCATTATGAAATGAGCGTCATGTCCGAAAACAAATGCGAGTATCTCGTACAGGACACGGCGCAATGGGATGTAGGCGACGAAGTGGGAATGTTTATCAAGCCGTTCGATATACACATTATGAGAAAGCTTTATACGTCGAATATTTATGAAGGCATTATCGAAAGCGAAAACAAGGTCGCCTTCGGGGGCGGCGTGTACGAAGCCGCTACCGACGGCTTCGCCGTCGGAGAAACGGTCTGGGTCAAGGTAGGTTTAAATTCCGTAGAGGTCATAGACGACAAGGAGCAAGGCACGGTCGGCGGCGAAGTGACTACCATTCTGTTTAAGGGTACTCACTACCATATAGACGTCAAATGCGGCAACTTTATCTATCACGTCAATACGGACGTGCAATGGGACGATTACGACTCGGTAGGTATCGTCATAAAGCCCGAAAACATCAAGCTTTTTAAAGCCGAAAAGAAGGATTGACGTATGAAAAAAATCGGAATAAAAAGAAGCTATCTCGCTATGCCCTACACCGTATATCTTATGCTGTTTATATTTATACCTATGCTTTTTATCATATACTTTTCTTTTGTAGACAGCAAAGGCGGCTTTACCTTTGATAATATTGTCAAGGTGCTTACATCGTCCGAATCTATCGGCACGTTCTTGTTATCTATCTTTTACGGGGCGATAACTACGGGAATATGCTTTTTGCTCGGATACCCCGTCGCATATATTTTGAGCCAAAAGAGATTTAAAATGAAAAATATCATCATAGTCCTTTTTATATTGCCTATGTGGGTAAATTTTATGATAAGGACTCTCGCTCTCGAATATCTCTTTGAATCTCTCAATATAACGCTCGGCGCAGGCACGGCAATGTTCGGACTTGTCTATGACTTTTTGCCGTTTATGATATTGCCGATATACACAACCCTGTTAAAGATAGACAAAAACCTTATCGAAGCCTCCGAAGACCTTGGCGCAAATCCAAAAACCGTTCTCTTTAAGACCATTCTCCCCCTGTCCGTACCGGGGATAATAAGCGGCGCGCTTATGGTCTTTATGCCGTCTATCACCGCTTACGCCATTACCGAAACATTGAGCGACGGCACGTTTAATCTAATCGGAAACCTTATCAATATGTCGTTCTTTAACAACAAGGGTTACAGCTCCGCGCTGGCTATCGTCATGCTCGTACTGATATTCATCTCGATGATGATAAGCTACAAATTTAACGACAAATCAGAATTGCAAGGAGGCGGATTATGGTAAACGGCGAAACTCTGAAAAAAAACGCGGCAGTCAAGCCCGCGCCTACCGCCGTAGAAGCGGAATTTTACAAAAAAAGAAAGCTCAATTATTATTTCGGACGCTCTTATGTCTATCTCCTGCTCCTGCTTATATACGTTCCGATAATAATGATAGTAATATATTCCTTCTCTAAGGGTTCGGGCTTTCAGTCCTTCCGCTTGTCCTTTGACAATATCAAGGAGCTTTTTACGCTCGGCTCGATAGACGCGAGAGAAATGCTCACGGCTCTCAAAAATACTCTGACTATCGGAGTAGCGACGGCTTTTTTCTCCACCTTCTTTGGCACGCTCGGCGCAGTCGGTATCAACAGCATGAAAAAGAAAGGACGCAACGCCCTTTTGAACGCCTCGAATATACCGATATTCAGCGCGGACATCGTCATCGGTATCGCGCTCATGCTGCTCTTTGCAAATCTGAATATTACAAAGGGCTTTGCCACGATAACAATTAGCCAGACCGCCGTCATCGCCCCTTACGTCATGCTCAGCGTGCTTCCGCGTATCAAGCAAATGAATATGTCCGTATACGAAGCCGCCTTAGACCTTGGCGCGTCGCCCCTAAAGGCTTTCGGCAAGGTCATTATTCCCGAAATAATGCCGGGAATGCTGTCGGGCTTTATTCTCGCTTTTACCCTGTCTATGGACGACTTTGTAATAGCTCAATATACAAAAAACAATTCTTTTCAAACGCTGTCGACCTATGTCTATACAAAAATCGCCGGCAAAGGCGGATTGAGCGGCGCGCTGAAACCTCTCTCCGCTCTGATATTCTTTACCGTTCTCGCGGTATTGCTGATATACAATTTCAAAAAGTCGCAAGACTCTAAGAAGCAAATAAAAAAGTAAACGTCCTGCCGATATTCTTTTGCATATATACAATTTTAAAAAGCCGCAGGGCTTTAAGAAATAAATAAACATTTTAAGGAGCAAACAAAAAAAATGAAAAAAACCAAATTCCTGGTACTTTTTATCATCGCCGCGCTCTTGTTGCCTATCCTGGCAGCTTGTACGCCGCAAAACCCTACGGGTAAGGTATTGCGTATATACAATTGGGCCGACTATATCGACCCCGACCTTATCACCGCCTTTGAAGAGCAATACGGCGCGACCGTCATATATGACGAATTTGATACAAACGAAATAATGTACACTCAGCTTACCGACGCGAAGGAAGAATACGACCTTGTATGCCCTTCCGATTATATGATTCAAAAGCTCATCGAAGCCGACGTTTTACAAGCGATAGACGAAACTAAGGCGGCTACTTATTATGCTAATGTTTCGCCTTTTATTGAAGAAAAATTTAACCCGATTATATCTAACGACGGCGACAAATACGCCGTTGGCTATATGTGGGGCTTAATGGGAATACTCTATAACCAAACAAATGTCGCGGCAAAAAACAAAACCGACGCCGAAATCAACTCTTGGAATATTCTCTTCGATACCGACTTCAAAAATCAAGTATATATGAAGGACAGTATCAGAGATACCTTTGCCGCTCTATCTATATATGCGTATCAGAATGAAATTGCAAGCGGTACAAGCGTTCAAAATATTTTATCAAAAAAGGACGACGACCTTTTGGCAAGGCTTAAAGACGCTATGCTCAAACAAAAAGAAGCCGTCAAGCCGAAATTCGAGGTAGACAAAGCCAAAAATACTATGGCAAAGAGCAACAAAAATTCACTCGCACTCATGTGGAGCGGCGACGCCTATACGTCTATATGGGACGCCGAAGACAACGACATCGACCTTGCCTTCGCTTTGCCGACGGAAGGAAACAACGTATTTATGGACGGTCTTGCTATACCCAAAAACCATAAAGCGGACGAGCAGCTTATATACGACTTTATCAACTTCATCTCCGACCCGGCGAACGCCGTTCAGAATATGAGCTATATCGGCTACACCAGCGTAATAGCCGGACAAGGAACAGATGGCAGCAATCCTATATACAAATACATGGTGGGCGAAGATACCGAACACGAGTATTTAAACAAACAAAGAGGTTCCCAAAACGTAGCTTACTTCTTCTTCGGTGACAACGACACATATAATGTTGTCGGAGAATTATACGGCATAAGCGAGATAATGTATCCGGAATATGATTATATCAACACCAGATGCGCTATAATGTACGACTACGGTGACTACACACAAAAATTTAACGACTTATGGTTAGAAACACGCGGAACAGATTTTCCGGGCTGGGCGATAGCCTTGATAATCGTCGGCGTACTGCTCATCGCAGCGGCTTTCTTTATCATAAAATACAAAAAACAAATACTCGCCTTTATCGGCAAAAAATTTCCTAACCTTGTAAAAAGCAAGGACGCAAAAACCGCTCCGGCTCAATCGGCTAACACCGCCGCCGCACCCGAGAAGCCGACCGAACCCAAAGACACTCAACCGTCCGAACCGACAAAACAACAACTGCCCGACGACGACGACGACGAATTTATTCCCCCCGACAAAAAGTAGTATGTAATGATATTACAAAAGAAAGTAGTATTTAATAACATTACAAAAGGTAGTATTTAATAACATTTACACAAAAAAATCGGGTTGTCTTTGATAAGAGAACCCGATTTTTTATGATGAATTGCAGGAATATTGCAGGTATGCGTTCGTTTTACGCGCATATACGGTTGTATTGTAGGAAAAACCGCAAAAAGAGATTTTGCAGAAAAAATCGTTTTACGCGCATATACGGTTCTATTGTAGGGGCGCCGCTTCATCTGCGTTCAATTAAGGAAAATAAGTCCCTTTTAAGCTAACATTGCAGTGTTAAAAAGGTGTAATTTATACCGGAATAACGGCAACGTTTTGTCTTTTCGACATAACATTTATCCCGAAAATTCCTTAATTGAACGCAGATGGGGCGCCGCTTGCTGCGCCCGTTTTGCGTAGGTGTGCGGTTAATTGTTTGGTTGTGTTTCTGCTGCTCCCGTTTTGCATAGGATTACGGGCGCAGCAAGCGGCGCCCCTACAATTCAAACCTACTGTGCATAGACGGATATAGAATCCGCCCCTACAATTCAAACGTACTGTGGTAAGGCGGATATGGAATCCGCCCCAATTCAAACATACCGTGCGTAAGGCGGATATGAAATCCGCCCCTACGCCGTCACCTATATTTTGATTATAAAAAAAGCGACAGTACGCATTGCGGCGACGGCACAATTTCCTACGCCGTCACCTATATTTTGATTATAAAAAAAGGGCTGTGCATTTAAGACAACCCTTTTTAAAATAGCTTATTTTTTTGTTATGCACACGTTCTTTAATTTTTGTTACGCGTACGTTCTTATCTCCGACTTAAAGCTGTCGTTTTGATAGACGACGACGCTCTTGATTTTGAAATCGTTAGAGCCGTCGGCGCGGTTTTCAAATTCGCCGATGTCCTGTCCGTAAGGACCGATACCGCCGGTGCGTATCTCAACAGTCAGACGCAGATACTCCGCCGTGCGTGAAACTCCGCCGAAAGCCGTCGCCCAGACGGGTACGCCGTCAACAAAGAAGACATATTCTTCGGGTGTCCAGAGCAAGCCGTATCTGTGGTATTGACCGTCGTAAAGATTTACCTTTGTGTCGCTGACCTTGCCGTAGGACTGATAACGCGGCCATTCGTAGGTGTCGTAATGAAGAGCGTTGCCGCTAAAAGTAGGGTTTTTTATGAAAGAAGACTCGTATATATCTATCTCGCTTCCGTCCTTTCCTTGGTCGCCTACGCGACCCATATTGTCGGATTGAAGCCAAAACGCCGACCACATTCCCGTTCCCGTCGGGACTTGTACTTCCGCTTCAAAATATCCGAAAGCCTGTGTAAACGGCACGTCACTGCCGCCTGCGACGGAACGCGTCTCGATACCGCCTGTGAATATGCCGTTTAACGGACATTTATCGTCCGAGCATACATGAGCGGCGCTTTTCTCGGAATGTATAATCAATGCTTCCGCATCGCTGAAATCTATCATGTCGGGACACCAATATTCTTCCTTTCTGAGTCCGTGCTTTGTCGGAAACCAATGCGCCGCCGCCAAATCGTCCAAGGACGTTATGGTCGAAAAATCGACGTTCATTGTCTCTTCCCAGCCGTTGGCTTTTAACAAAAGCGGATAAGAATAGCCGTCTAACGGCAGGTCGACACCTTTTTCGGTTATAACCAAAAGAAATGCCCCGAAACCGCCGCCCATGACCGCTACTATGAGAAGTACGATGACAAGCGCGCTAAGAATCTTTTTTTTCATGTAATTACGCTCCTTATATAATGATTAAAGGCGGTGAAAACTTCTCCGCCGAAGCTGACAAGAGATAAAATTTACCCGAAGTCAATCAAGGTATATGCTTTTGACGGCTGACATTTACCCAGAAAAAACGTTTAATAAGTAAATCAAAGCGCCTGTTTTTTGTTGATTTTTTCTAAGCGGCCGACATAGTCGGACTTGGTACGGTCGGTAAGACCGAGATGTATCGCCCTTTCGCAAAAAGCCTTTGCTTCTTCAAAATCATTGCGGTTCTCTAATATAATGACAAGTCTTTTGTATGAGTCGAGATAAGACGGATAATCGGGAATGTATTCGAGATTAAAGGCGATGTCCTCGCGGCATTTTTCTTCGCACTTTTTGAGATTGTCCGACTCCGCACGTCTTGCAAAATATATCCTTATGAGCTTGTCGTTGAGCTTGGTCAACAGCTTAGGGTTTTCGATAAACTTGGAAAAGAGATAATCATAAAGGCTTTCGAGCAATTCGACGGAAATAATCTTCCTGTATCTTGTTATGTACGAGAATATCAGCTGAAAAAATATCGTGTTGTCGCCGTCTATCAGATAAGCCGGACATCTCGAAATGACAAGGCGGTTTCTGTCGATAAACAAATCCTTAAACTCCGCTTGCAATTCCGGCGTAAGGCTGTGGTAATAGTCGTCCTTGACGGCTTCTTTGTTTTCGCCGACATATATCCAACCGTCTCTGTATTCGTAGCCTTCGGGCATACCAAATTCGCCGAAATCCTCAAAGGCGTCGTCGTCGGATAAAGCATCGCTGTCGTTTGACAATACGGAAAAAATCGAATCGCTTACCTTTGGACGGACATAATATTCGCCTTCCGCCCATTCGTCGTCGTTAAATTCTTTTTTAGAGAAATACAGAGCCATAAGTCACACCCTTCCGTTATCGCGATTTTTTTAAAGCAAAAACGCATAATATTACAATGATACTACAATAATATCCTAATGATATTATAAGTTAAATCGCATTGAATGTCAATATGTTTTAAAAAACTTATTCTTTTCATTGACGGATATGGTTTTGATTTAGGAGACACCACGCGAAGAAGATGAAATTTTAAGCAAGTATTTTTTGTCGTAAAGCGGCTTGTTGGCGTAGGTAATAGCAGAGCTATTATCAAGACAAGAAGGCGGTTTACGGCGAAAAAGACGCCGCCTGAAAATTTTATCTAATTTGCGGGGGGTTGACTTCGCCTTCGCCTATTCCCCACAGCCGTCGCAGCCGCCGCAGCCGTCATGGTCATGGTGAGACGGGTGACATTCTCCGCAGCCGCATTCGTCGTCGTAGGACGCCATTTCCTTTTGAAATTCGTCAAAAATCTCGTTTAAAAGCTTTTCGTCCGTGACCGGCACAAGGGTTTCTTCTTCGTCGTCGTTGTCGTTCTCGACGGCTTCCATGATTATCACTTCGCCCTCGCCGATGTCGTCGTTAGGCTCGACAGGCGTCAAAAATACATAGAGCTTTTCTTTGTAATTTATCGCGGCAACCTCTTCAAAGTCCACTTCTTTGCCTAATTCTTCGTCAAATAAGGTGATTATCTCGCTGCCTTCGAGGTCGTCAAACTCTTCCGCTTCAATTTTCTTTTCGTTATCTTTCATATTGTTAATCTCCGTTTGTTTTTTTATTTTTTATTTTTGCGGACAAGGTTATATTCCTTAAATCCGTTTAATAACAATGTTATTTGCTTTTGCCTTACGGCTTACTCCGTCAATAAGAGCGTTGCCCTTACCGCCTGCTTAGCTTATCGAGATGCGACTGCAAAATAATGCACGCCGCCACCTGGTCGATGACCTGCTTGCGCTTGTCGCGGCGCATATCGGACGCGATAAGCGACCGTTCGGCTTGAACGGTGGTCAGACGCTCGTCCATATAGCTTATCTTGATGCCGGGAATATTCTCTTGAAGCATATCGCCGTAGGCACGGACGATTTTTACACGTTCGCCCGAAGTGCCGTCCATATTGACGGGCAGACCCAAAACCATTTCGTCTATTCCTTCTCTCTCTACAAAGCTTTTAAAATACTCGGCGTCTTTTTTTGGGGTTTGCCTTGTATAGGTTTCTCTGGGATTGGCAATAAGTCCTAAAAGGTCGCTGACGGCAACCCCTATCCTTACATCGCCGATATCCAAGCCGGTCTTTTTGGACATAAAGCCTCCGCGCCGTAACATTCCCGTTATTTTTGCATATAATATCAAAATCGCCGAAAGTCAAGGCTTAAACAGTCTATCATGCCTGCATAGGACGCAAAATGCGTCGGTATATTGTCTTGCAAGCCAATAAAAACTCTTTAAATTATACTATATTTAAAGGTTTTTTACAAGCGTATGACGGCAATATCAATATTTTGTTTTTTTTAATAGTAAAAAATATTGATAATTTTGACGATAACCGAAATGCAAAGTCTTGACTTTTTATCGTTAATACATTAAAATGTGCATATAGGTAATCAGATAAGTTTTTATGCTTAAAATTATCCTTCACCGCGTCTGCTTTTGCGCAAAAACCTACGGCTTTTGCGCGGTATAGAAATAATAATATATTAGGAGATATTTCATGATTCTTACCGAAGGTCCGGAAAGCGCGCCCAACCGCGCATTGTTGAAATGTATCGGAATTGACGATTTGAAAAAGCCGCTAATCGGCATCATAAGCCCTTATAACGAAATGCTCCCGTCCGCCGCCGCGCTCAAAGCGTTGGAAGAAACGGCAAGAAACGGCATACGGCTCGCAGGAGCGACGCCAGCCCTTATCCCCGTAGCGTCGGTATGCGGCGATTTGGCTTCGGAATTTACCGGCGGCTACAATCTCTTACAGCGCGAATTGATAGCCGACAGCGTGGAATTGTGCGCCAACGTCAACAAGTTAGACGGAATGATTCTGCTCTTTAACGACGGCAACACCGCCGCCGGACTGCTGCTCGGAGCGGTCAGAGTCAATATACCGAGTCTTTTTATCTCCCCGGGTATCAACGCTCCGTCCGAATACGAAGGCGGCGCGGTCTATCTCAACACCGTGCGCGAAGCCGTTTCCCTACTCAAAAACGGCAGAATGAGCGACACGGAGCTTGGCGAAATCGAGAACAGCCTGCCGTCGGAGACCGGCGCGTCGCCGTCTCAGGACGACAACACCCTGCCTATCGTCATCGAAGCTCTCGGACTGTCATTCCCCGATAATAGCCGCTTCAATATAAGCACTTTTAAAAAGCAGGATATGATTAAGCAAGCCGTTAAAGCCCTTGTAAAGGCTTTAAAAGACCAGATACTGCCCCGTAAGGTTTTATCGGTACACTCTTTTTACAACGCTCTGACGGTCGGCTTGTCCGTCGGAGGCTCTACCAACGACATACTCAATCTCATTGCTCTCGCGTCCGAATGCGGCTTTGATTTGAGCTACAAGCTATTGTCGGAGCTTTCGGCTAAAACACCCGTTATCGCCCCTTTCGGAGCGGTATACGATGTCATAAAGGACGGCGGAGCGTCGGCACTTCTCAGTGCTTTGGCTAACAAGTCGCTCATCAATACCGCCGCTCTCACTTTCAGCGGAAAAACTATCGACGAACGCATAAAAGCCTACCGCGCACAAGCTCCGGCGGCTTCCGCCGTCATCGATACCGCTAAGACTCAAACAAACGCCGTCTTAGTCCTAAAAAACAATCTGACGGACGACGAATGCCTTGTCCGCAAGGCTGCCGTTCCCGAAGAAATGTATCAGCATTCCGGGCTTGCGAGAGTATACGACAACGAAGAGGACGCCGTAAGCGGTTTATATTCGGGCTATATCAATCCCGGCGACGTCATCGTCATACGCTACGAGGGACCGAAAGGCTCTCCCGGCATGAGAGAAATCAACAAAGCCTGCGCCGCTCTCAAAGGACTCGGCTTGACCAAGACAAATCCTATTATAACGGACGGCAGAGTAAACAACGCGGCGGAAGGATTGATTCTCGCCCATATGTCCGACGAAGCCTACGTGGGGGGCGTACTCGCCTATCTAAAAGACGGCGACAAGATAACTATCGACCTTACAAAGGGTAAGCTCAATTTTGACGTCAAGGACTTTAAAATCAGACAAAAACGCATAATAACGAGAAACGACAAGCAATACGGCGCAATGGAACGCTACCGCAGTCAAGTCACCCAAAGCAAAAACGGCGCAATTCTGTCCGTAAAGCCTATAACAAAAAACATCGATTATTAGGACGCGTATTTTGACTATTTTTGTGTCTGCCTGCGTTACTTTTTCCTAACATAGCATAGGCTATGCGTCGTCAAAAGTGCCTTGACAGCCGCAAAAATAGTCGAAAATCCACTCGATATCGGTTCGGTTCGGACTTGCAAATATAATATCAAAAACACAAAGGCGTGAGAGAATTCTTTTACCCCTTTGCTTTTTAATAAGACTGCGACGGAGACAAAATAATGCGAAGAAATGACCGTGAGATTAAAAATTTTGAAGAAATCGCCGACATCTTTAAACGCGCCGATACCGTGCGCGTAGGTATCAACGCTGTGCCCTTTCCGTATGTCGTGCCTTTGTCGTTCGGCTTTGAAGCCTTGAACGGTAAAATAACGATATATGTACACGGCGCAATGCAAGGCTATAAGCACGACTTGCTCCGCTCCGACAATAACGTCTGCGTAGAAGCGGACATTTTTCACGGATATGCGCGCATACAAAACGGCGTAACCGTCGAATACGAAAGCGTAATCGGCTTCGGAAAGGCCGAACCGATTTTCGGCGCGGAAGCCGAAAAAGGGCTTGCCGCCCTACTCGGACATTGCGGCTTTGACGGCTTTGCCTGCGGCAAGACCGTCCTTGACAAAACCCTTGTTTACAAAATCGAGCTTACGGAAATAACGGGAAAAAGACGTTTTGTATAAATTTTAAGGGGTCAGCACCCCCGTTTTACCTAAAAAAACACAAATATTTATAAAAATACAAAAAAATTTTATAAAATGTATTGCATTTTATATAAAATAGTAATATAATAATGCAGATAACTTTTAAGCATAATTGTAGGAGATTAAAATGCTTAGACTAAAAAGACAGCTTCCGTTATCGGCGGCAATCGCACACACAGTGCATATTTGTTTGTACAAGAATATCAGATTTCTCAGAAGCTTATTGCGCATCTGACCTTTTGTTTCATTCCTGACTTACATTTCGTAAAAACCAAGACTCACAAGCAAGCTCTCATTAACCTTTGTCATAAGGTCGCCGGATAGCTCGCCTATCTTTTCTTTTAGCCTTTTTTTGTCCAATGTTCTTATTTGTTCCAGAAGTACCACCGAGTTTTTTGGCAAGCCGTGAGATTGCCCCTGCAAATCGACGTGCGTAGGAAGCCGCGTTTTGTTTAACTGACTTGTTATCGCCGCGGCGATGACGGTCGGACTGTATTTGTTGCCGACGTCGTTTTGGACTATCAAGACAGGACGTATCCCCCCTTGCTCGCTTCCCACGACGGGACTTAAATCGGCATAATATAATTCCCCTCTCTTTACCATAATAACGCACTCCATTTCATACAAAAAAATTACATGGTCTAAGGACTTGCCCTTGTAGTTCACGCGGCGTATCCGTACCTCTCAAAAAATCGGCTTTAAGCGCACACATCTAATCTTTGTCACATAAGCGAACTTTTAAACCACATTCCGCGCAAAAAGAATGTCAAAAAAAGAGACCGCCCTTAAAAAGCAGTCTCCTTTTTTTTGGTAATCAAAAATTGTTTTTGTTTATCTTTTGTATATTTTTCGATTGACCGAAAACCCGCGTGACGGCTTTTTTTGATAAGTGAGTGCCTTTAAGCAACCCCGCGCGCTTTTATCCGCATAAGGATTACCTTAAAAGTTTTTACAGCCGCAACCGGAGTATTGCAATGTATCACCGGCGCGGCACTTGCCGCATCCGACATATTGCAGGTCGTCAAAACGGTCGTTACCATAATCGTATTTGATTTCACCGCCGCCGCGTTTTTCAAATTCACGAAACTCGGTCTCGCTGAGAATTTTTCTGCCGGAGCAGTGTGTTTGAAAATTTTCTTCGTATTCGGCTCGGCAAACGTCCTTGCAGATACAGTATTCCCTAACTTCATACACTTTCTTGCACTTTTTTTCACAGCAGACCTTCGGCTGAGGCTGACAAGGGGTCTCCTTGCGGCAACCGCACCCCTCGTCAAAATTGTTCCGGCACGCGCATGGGGCGCACCGATTGCATAAAAATCCAAACATATCTTTTGTATCCCGTCTCTTTTGTATTACGGCAGAAAACCCACCGCACTACACTATATGAAAACCACAGAGAAAAATGTGCAAAAAAACTTCTCCGTTTTTTTGGGAGAAGTTGGGGGTAATATTTATATAATTAACGGCAATAAAAAAGCGGCAGGCTTTCTCCCCTGCCGCCGTAAATTATAATTTAATTAGGTCTGACTAAAAAAGTATCTTTTACAAGTTTGCCGCTATTTGCCGCTTTTAGCTCACCAAAGAAAGTCTCTATTTTGCCGGACGGCGGAACTGAAAGGGCTCTTAATTCACGACCGCTCGCGTCGGCTATTCCCAAATATTTTACGCCTAACCCGAATGTGTTTTCGTAATTGTCAAACAATTCGTCTTTTACACTGCCGATTTTTATTATGTCCTTTCTTTGGGGCATTCCGTCAAAAATGTACCACCCCGCCGTCGTGCGCGGCGCATTCTTTACGTCCGCAACCGTCGGCGTATTATTCCATTCAACCGCAGATATGGCTATTAAATATTCAAAGCTCCACTTGCTCTCTCCGCCGTCGCTGATATAAACATAAACGCAAACTGCCCCGCGAAACTTATCGGCTGCTTTATATGCAAAAACATCACCCTGCACCAAAAGCGGCACATAAGGCTTTTTTATTATTTGTTTTAGCGGTTTAGGATTTGTACCGCTTATTTTTTCCGCGAATTTGTCGAGCGTTTTGCTCCATTTTTTTAAATTGAAATCGCTCGCCAATAATTGACGGAGATAAGCTACCGACTCACCGCTCTCAATAATTCCATTAACCTTTTCTTTTAGCCAATCGGAAAGCTTACCGCATCGCCACTCGCTATCTGCAAGAGCAAAAAAAATGTCATACCATTCACCGTCACCGTCGGCTATACCGTTTGCTTTGTATTCGGCAATAATATCGGCTTCAATAGCTTCAACAGGCAAGCCTTTATAAAATTGCTTAAAGAAAGTATCTTTGACGTCCATAAATTCATCGCATGAGCTTAAATTCATTTCCCAGCGTCCCATTGTTTTTGTCCTCCGTTGCTTTTATTGTAGCAAAATACATAAATAAAATCAAGAAAAAAAGAGACCGTTGAACGAGTCTCTTTTTTGTATGTGAAAATCAAATTTTACTTCTTTAATCTCGCTTTCAGTCCGTCAAGCTCTTTTTTCAAAGCCTTAGGGAGTTTCGATGCGCCGTCGTCTATCTTGGTATAAAATTCTTCTATACCGGCGGTCTCCTGCGCCCATACGGCGTTGTCTACGTCGAGAAGCTTTGAGAGAGCGTCCTTTGTGATATCCGTTCCGTCAAGATTGATATCCTCCGGCTTAGGGAGATATCCGATAGGGGTTTCTACCGCGTCTACGGTCTCTTCGCATCTCTGCAAAATCCAATCGAGAATACGCAAATTGTCGCCGAAGCCCGGCCATGCAAAGTTTCCGTTGTCGTCAAGGCGAAACCAATTGACATTGAAGATTTTAGGCTGTTTTTTGATTTTTTTGCCCATTTCGAGCCAATGATTGAGATAGTCGCCTATGTGGTATCCTATAAAAGGCAGCATTGCCATAGGGTCGCGTCTGACGACGCCTACCGCACCGGCTGCCGCAGCCGTCGTCTCCGACGCCATTATCGAGCCGACAAATACGCCGTTTTCCCAGCTTGTGGCCTGATAAACGAGCGGAGCGGTCTTTGCCCTTCTGCCGCCGAATACGATAGCCGAGATAGGCACTCCCTTAGGATTTTCAAATTCGGAGCTGACACAAGGACAGTTGATGGCCGGAGCGGTAAATCTGCTATTCGGATGCGCGCCCTTTTCGGCGGAAGTCTTTCCGTTCCAAGGATTGCCCTTCCAATCGATAGCGTTGACGGGCGGATTTTTGTCAAGACCTTCCCACCATACGGTGTTGTTGTCCAAATTTAGAGCGACGTTGGTAAATATAGTGTTTTTCTTGGTCGATGCGAGCGCGTTAGGATTTGACTTGACATTTGTGCCGGGCGCAACGCCAAAGAAGCCGTATTCGGGATTGATAGCATAAAGCTGTCCGTCCGCGCCTACTCTCAGCCATGCGATATCGTCGCCGACCGTCCAGACCTTATAACCTTTTTTGGTGTATACTTCGGGCGGAATAAGCATTGCGAGATTGGTTTTGCCGCAGGCGGACGGGAATGCCGCCGTCAAGTATTTTGTATCGCCGTTCGGCTTTTGTATCCCGAGAATGAGCATATGCTCAGCCATCCAGCCTTCGTTCTTGCCCTGATAAGAGGCTATGCGGAGCGCAAAGCATTTCTTGCCGAGCAAGACGTTTCCGCCGTACGCGCTGTTGACCGACCAAATGGTGTTGTCTTCGGGAAAATGACAAATATATCTCTTTTCTTCGTCAATATCAGCCGTCGCGTGAAGTCCCCTGACAAAATCATTGCTGTCGCCGAGTACGTCAAGACATTTCTTGCCGATTCTCGTCATGATATTCATATTCAAAACGACGTATATAGAATCAGTAAGCTCTATTCCGACCTTTGAAAACTCCGAACCGATTGCGCCCATAGAATAAGGAATAACATACATTGTCTTTCCCTTCATAGAACCGTCATAAATCTCCGACAGCTTTGCATAAGCGTCTTTGGGCGACATCCAATTGTTGGTCGGACCCGAATCTTCTTTTTTTCTCGAACAGATGAAGGTACGGTGTTCTACTCTCGCGACGTCGTTTATCTTTGTGCGGTGCAGATAACAGCCCGGCAAAAGCTCTTCGTTGAGCTTGATAAGCTCGCCCTTTGCTAAGGATTCTTTTGTCAGCGCGTCAAGCTGCGCCTTATTTCCGTCAATCCAGACAACCTTGTCCGGCTTTGTCAGCTTTACGCTTTCGTCGATAAAATCAAGAACCTTCTTGTTTGCAGTCAAATTTACAGCCATATATTTACTCCTTTTTTTTCGGTTTATTTACAAAACATAGTTTGATGACAAAAATAACGGCTAAGCTATATTGATAATTTAATGAAAACCCGTGCAACTTCCTTAGCCTATAAGAAAATATGCCGTTACGCTAAATATTAATAATTTAACAAAAACCAATTTTTTTCATTATAGAGATTTTAACAAAAATCCGCAAATAAATCAAGCTAATTGCCGTAAAATAAAAAATTAAATACCCCGAAAAATAATTGACAATCGCCCCCTAATTATATATAATAGATAGGCTGTTTGATACAAACAACCACTCTCCCTCACTATTTTAAAAATCTTTTAGCATCGCTTGGGCTTACCCGCTCCGCAAAAAGATTTTTGACAAACATCAGTCTGTATAGATGCGGTCGTGGCGGAACTGGCAGACGCGTACGTTTGAGGGGCGTATGGGCAACCGTATGGGTTCAAGTCCCATCGTCCGCACCAAAAATTTGACAAAACGGAACGGAAAGTCTTTTGACTGTCCGCTCCGTTTTGTTTTTATATTACCAAAACATTTCGTAGTAGCACCCAGTTTTCACAGCCCCCATTTTATACGCAGTGCGAAGGCTTGCGGATAGTCGAGCCTTGTTGCGTCTGTTATTGCATGGATACACCGCCCGAAAAATTCTTTTCGTGTTTGATAAAGAATGTCGTTATCAAAAAAGCCGCCGTCAAAATGATTCCGCTGCCGAGATACAGATATTTTATTCCGAATATGTCTATCGCCGCGCCGCCCGTCATGGTCGCTATTCCGGTAAAGAGATTTTGGACGACGGCGGAGGTATAGAGCGCGACGGTGACGTTTTGCGGTCGGACTATTTTGTTGAGATATTTGTTGTTTGCAAAGACGATAAGTCCGCTGCCTATTCCGGCTATGCTCATCAAAAAATAAATCAAAAGGGTCGGTATCAAAAAATAAAACGCCGCCGATTGCACTATCAAAAACAACGGTGCGGCGGCAAGCATTTTTTTATACGATATTTTTGATTTCCTCAAAAATACCAGCGTCAATATCTCGAAGCCCACCCTTATCAGTGTCGTTATCCCAAAGACGTAGGACGGCAAACCCCTGACCTGCAAATATATTATCTCGTAGTTGTTGTTAAAGGTAAACATTGCAAAGCAAAATATTTGATATATCAAAAACAATATAAACGCCTTATTTGTAAACAAGAGCTTGTAATTAGGTTCTTTTTTATTGATGTTTTTGTCTAATTTAAGCTGTTTTAGGTTGAGCCAGCCCGTACCGAAAAACAGCATACCGACCGACGAAATGATGAGTATCGCCGAAAAGCCCAGCTTGTCAAACAAAAAAGCCCCTACGATATTGGCGACGATATAGCCGAAGGATGAAAAGGAACGGAATTTTGAAAATTCCTGACCCGTTTCTATACAATACATAGTCGTGATATTGTCGGCGGACGTATTGAGCGTCGCCTTTGCAATCGATGCAAAAAACATCGCCGTCACAATGAGCGTCAGCGAATCGAAGCCGACAATCAGCCACTCTGCGGCAATCATGAGAAGGGCAAAACCGCCGGCAAGTATTTTTCTGCCGCCGCTGCCCTTGTCAAACAAGGCGAAGAGCGGCAAGCTGCACGCTATGACTATCGGCGTGAACGACAAAACCGCGCCGTATTGAAAGCTGTTGTAGCCGGCGTTTTTTAAATAAAGCACGACGTAAGGAAAAAACATGACGCCGATTTGATAGGTAAAATAATTTAAACGGTATTTTGCAGATTCTTTCATATTATTTCACAAAAAACATTCACTCGGCTGTATGCGGATATCAATGCAATATGCGCGCCGTAATGTACTATCCCTTTCTCTTATTATCCTTCTTCTTTAAAGGTGTCCACGAGCATTCGCGTACTATATCGTCAAGGCGTGTGATTTCATCTTCGGTCAGCTCGTCTTCACGGTTGTTTTTGCGCAATTCTAAGGCTTTGCCGACCAAGCCGCTCTTTTGGGGACTCAATTTCAGACCCAACGATACTACAAAGGCTATTGTAATGAAGATTACGACAGGGATTAAAATAATAAGCCTAAGCCCCAAAACGGCAGTGTCCGTTTGAGCGAAGGTCATCACGTCCCCCGTTATATTGTCCGTCAAAGGCGGTTTAAAGCCGACCGCTTCTAATATCCAACCCGAAATGCCTATGGCAATCGCCGTCGTCGTCTTTCGGATAAAGGTCATGATACCGCTGAACGCTCCGGCATTGCGTTCCTTATATTTTAACTCTCCTATATCGACGATATCGGGAAAGATGTACCACGGCATAAGCTGACAGCCCGAAAGCCCGACGCCTGCCGCCGCCGCCGGAAGCAGCAAAAACCAATCGTTCCATGCCGTCGGGTACAGGCATAACGCCGTTATCGCCGCTATGTACAAAGGAATGCCCATACGGAAGAGCAGCACCTTTGATTTTGTCTTAATCAGCTTGTTGTGAATAGGTATCGTCACCGCATATGACACCATTAGCACGACCAAAATGATAAAGGAGCTGTAACCGACGGCAAGACCGTAATTTGCCATATAAATAATGTTGGTCGTAATTAAGTCCATACATACAAAAGCCGTCAGATACATTATGACCAATTGGAAAAAAGCCTTTAAACGCAAGGGCTTGACAAACTCGCGGACGGAAAATTTTGTTTTTTCGGCAGGCAGCGGCATACGTTCTTTGGTATTTGCCGCCGTAATGATAAGGGGTACGGCGTATAAGATGCCGAAGCCTAAGACCATAATGACGCAAAAGGTTATCAAAGTGACCGTTTGCTTTTGCAATGCTTCTACCAAAAGTATAGGTACGCCTGCCGACACCGCCGCCGACACCATCGATATCGCCAACCGCAATGTAGTCGCCTTGTTGCGTTCGAGATAATCGCCCGTCATCTCGTTTAACAGCGCGGAATACGGCACGCTGATGAGCGTGGACACCGTAGAAAACATCAAATACGCCAAAAGATAAACGGCATATTTTACCCAAACGGTATCGACCTTATAAAGGGGCAAAAACAACAGCGCAAAGGAAAAAATCACCAATACGCCGCCTGCAAAGATATAAGGACGCCGCCGTCCCCACCTTGACCGCGTATTGTCGCTCAAAAGACCCATTAAGGGGTCGGTCACCGCATCCCAGATTTTTGAAACCATAACTATCGACGCGGCGATTCCGGGGCTAAGCCCGTTGAGCGCAAGAAAAACGACGTAAACCGTGCTTACCAAAGCACCGGCTCCGCCGCCGAAAAAATCGCCCAAAGCAAAGCTAAAACGCTCGGCTTTGCCGAGCTTGACATTATATCTCTCGATTGTGTCCGACTTAGGGGACAACCGCTCTTCGGGCGGATTTTCCATAAATAACTCCTTACTTTATCATAAAGTCAAGCCCTTTTAACTTTGAGCAAGACGCGTTATCTTTAAGCGTTCGCGCCGCTTTGGGCGGCTTCTTCTCCGATACGCTTTTCAAGCTCCGCAATAAACAGCTCTTCGTCTATCGGCAGCGTCAATTCCTTGCCGCCGAGCCAGCCCGACAAATGCACGGCGTTAGACAGCATAAGTCCGCGAATCCCGTCCGCTCCCGGTGCAACCAGCGGCTCTTTAAAGAGTATAGCGCGGCTAAAATTGCGAATGATGTTGGCGTGCTGTCCGACGATACCGAGCCGTACGGCGTTTGTCAGCGTCCCCGTACGCTTCCTGATTGTCTTTGAAGGAATCAACGGCATAAATTTTGTGTTATTTAAGTTAAATTCCGTCTCGGAAACACCGAGCTTATTAAAGGTGAGCTTCTCGGACAGCAGGTGCTGTTCGATGACGAGCCGTCCGCCGTCGCCCGATATTTCCAGCCTGTTTGTACCCGGATAATCGTGCGTAGATGTGACAAATACGCCCGATGCGCCGTTAGCGTATTCGGTATAAAAGGTGACGTCGTTTTCGACGTTAATGCGCCGCCTGACTCCCGCGTGAGTAAAGCCCCTTACGCGTTCGGGCATACCGCCCAGCCATTGAAACAAATCAATCTGATGAGGACATTGATTGATAAGCACGCCGCCGCCCTCTCCCGACCATGTGCCGCGCCAGCCGCCTTGGTCGTAATAGGCTTGCGGACGGTACCAATTTGTTATAATCCAATTTATGCGCTTTATCTGACCCATTTGTCCGCTTTCGATAATCTCTTTGGCTTTTTTGTAGAGCGGATTTGTGCGTTGGTTGTACATGATTCCAAAGACTTGTTCGGGAAGCGAAGCGGCAAGCTCGTTTAGCTCGCGTATCGCCTTTGTATAGACTCCGGCAGGCTTTTCTATCAAGACGTGCTTGCCTGCAATAAGAGCTTCCTTTGCAATGACGGGGTGCAGATAATGCGGCGTAGCTACTATTACGGCGTCGACGTCTTTTTGAACGAGAAGGTCTTTGTAGTCGTCAAAAAACCTCACACCGCTAAGAGTGTTCTTTGCCCAAGCCTTGCGCTCTTCGGAAATGTCGCAGACGGCTGTGAGAAGAGCGTTTTTGTCAATGCCCTTTAAGAGCTTGCGCGCATGAGTCGAACCCATTTTGCCTATGCCGATAATCGCGTAACGAACCTTTTTCTTTTCCATAATCTCTTTCTCCGTAAGGCGCGGATTGTTTCCGCGTAGATTTTTTATAAGCTGTCTATTTTGCCGCCGGCTTCGTCTATTATCTTGACGGCGTTTTGATATTGTATGGCAAAAAGCTCTTCGCGTGTCGGACGCTCGAAGGCTTTCACGCCTATTTCCTTGTCGATACGGCGGTACAGACGCGCCGTCCGTGTCAAATTCAAAAAAGGAATCAAATAAAACGGTACTTTTAAAAACGCGTATTTGAAGGTATGCGGCTCTAACGTCAAAAAGCCGTCGTACTCACGCTTGACAAGGTCGGCGACAATCTCCCGAATCCGTCCCTGCCCCGTACCGAGCGGAACCTCGACGCCGTTCTCGCAATCCTTCATGTGATAATATGCCGTATACTCCCTTGTCATCTCGTAAGCCCGCCAAGCGTCGGCCTTGCACTGAATGTAATTTGACGCGTCGTAGCAGAGCTTCATTTGGGGGTGGTTTACGGCGTGAAAGAGAGACAGCGCACGCTCCGGCGTGTCGCCGAAAATCTTCTTTTCGTTTTCGTGCAAAATCGTGATGTCCGTACCCTCGACCGCCTTGACAAAGCCGTAAAATTTTTCAAAGACCTTGCCAGACAACGCGGCATAGTCGGCATTTTTGCCGACAAAAAACGAAAAACAGCGAATGTATTTGCAGTCGGTCAGAACGGCTATTTTGACAAGCTCTTCGAGCTGTTTGAGCTGCGCCGCATAAGCTTCTTCGTCGTCGATGCGGATTTTGCCGATAGGCGACCCTATCGACGAAAGTCCTACGTCCGCCGCCTTTAAGGACGGCAGTATTCCGCTTTCAAATTCTTCCGCCGAATATGCCGAAATGTTTTTGCCGTTGATATTTCTCGGACACAAATACTTGCCGCCGAGTTTTTTTATCAATTCTAACTGTTTATCAAGGTCGGTGCTTGCTTCGTCATAAAAACCCGATATTTTAAACATAAATTCTTAATTCCCTCCCGATATTAAAAATCAATTTAGCTTAGCGTCGCTCAAATGCAATCTATCATGCGGCATTATATTATTTCTTTTCGGCTTCGGCTTTTGCTTTTAAAAGCTTTTCATAGCGCAAGCCGTCAAACGGCACGGCGATTTCCGCGCCTTCCCATGCCGAAAGATAGATACCGTTTATTAGCGTCAGTGCCGATATTCCGTCATCAGCCGGAGAGATGAGCTTTTCTCCGGTCAGGATATGCCGCGTAAAATTTTTGACAATGCGTATCTGCTGACCCAAGATAAGGTCGGCGATACGCCTTATGCCGTAACGGTAGACGCGCTTATGCCAAGTTGCCGAACCGTAACCGCTCACGGTATCACCGTTTACCTGCGGCTCGGATTTGTCCCAAAAATAATACTTCATAAGCCTTTCGCCTATGACAAGCCGCCCTTTATCTCCTGCAAGCTCTATGCGGTTTATGCCGTTAAGCTCGTGCGCGGACGCCGAAAACAAGCAGTGCGCTCCGTTGCGGTATTTAAAAACCGCCGTCACGTCGTTTTCGGTCGTTATGCGCCGCCCGACCGTCGCGATGTCGGCATAAATGCTGTCGGGCATTCCGACAAGCCATTGCAATATATCGAGCTGATGTACGCATTGATTTATCAATACTCCGCCCCCTTCGCCCGAAAGCGAAGCGCGCCAGCCGCCTTGATTGTAATACGCCTGCGAACGGTACCAGCCCGTCACGGTAAAATCGATTCGCCTAATCTCGCCTATCGCACCGCCGTCCAAAAGCTCCTTAGCTTTTTTGTAAACGGGGTTTGTACGCTGATTATACATAACGGCCGCCGAAACGCCTTCGAGCGTTTTTAAAAATCCGTTAAAGCCGTCGGCTTCCGCCGTCGTGACGCTTATAGGCTTTTCGATAAGGACGTTGATGCCGCGCTCCAAAAAAAAGCGCGCAATGCTTATATGGTGATAGTGCGGCACTGCGATAATAACGGCATCGGGCTTGACACGCTCCGCCATTTCCTTATAGCATTTAAAGGTCGGTACGCCGTTCGGTTTTTTTGAAAAGGCTTCGAGAGCTTCGGACGCAATATCCGCGACTGCGACAAGCTCCGCACCGCGCACGCGTCCGTGCAATAAATGCGCCGCATGAACGCTTCCCATTCTCCCGACTCCTACGACGGCAAATTTTAATTTATCCATAAATCACTTATCCTTTTTTAAGGAGTTAGGGCATATTGACATTTTAGACTGTTTTTATGTCTGACAAGGCGCTTTTGACGACGCGTAGTCTGCGCTACGTTAGGAGAAAACAACACAGTCAGACGCCAGAATAGGCTCTGAAACCGCCGTCTACGGGCAAGACTACCCCCGTTACAAACGCGCTTTCCGTGTCGTCCGTCAGCAGACGCACCGCTCCCAAAAGCTCTTCCGGCTGTCCGAAACGCTTCATCGGAGTGTTTGTCAAAATCTTCTCCGAACGCTCCGTCAGACTGCCGTCAGGATTATAAAGGAGGCTCTTATTTTGATTTGTCGCAAAAAAGCCCGGTGCAATCGCGTTGACGCGTATTCCCGCCGCCGCAAAATACACGGCAAGCCATTCGGTAAAATTTGATACGGCAGCCTTTGCCGCCGAATAAGCCGGAATTTTTGTCAGCGGCGTAAAGGCGTTCATAGACGATATATTGAGAATATTGCCGCCGCCGCGCTTAGCCATAGACACGGCAAATACCTGCGTCGTCAAAAAAGTTCCCAAAAAATTCAGATTAAACACAAAATTCACCCCCGACTCGGTTAGGTCAAAAAAGCTTTTGACGCTTCCGTCGTTTTTTGCATCAAAAAACTCTTCGCCCGTCGTCGCGGCGGCATTGTTTCCGCCCGCGCCGTTGACAAGTATATCGCAAACGCCGAAATCCGCTTCTATGCGTTCCTTTGCCGCTTGTAAGCTCGCCTTGTCCAAGACGTTAGCCGTATAGCCCTTGACAATGCCCTTTATCGAAAGCTTGTCTACAAGACCGTTCAAGGCGTTTTCGTTGATATCAAGTACCGCGACCTTCGCGCCGCGTTCGGCAAAATCTCCGGCAATGACGCTGCACAGCACTCCCGCCGCTCCGGTCACAACCGCGACCTTACCGTTCAAACTATTTTTCATCTTTTTTATCTCCGTTTTTGTCGTATGCGCCTATCGCGCTTTTATTTCTTTGTAATCGCTTCTATAAGTCCGGCTATGTAGCAGGCTCCTAAGGCTCTGTCGTACAGACCGTAGCCGAAGCGTCCCGTTTCGCCCCAAATCATTCTGCCGTGGTCGGGGCGTATATAACCGTCAAAGCCGCCGTCCGATAATGCCTTTAAAACTGCGTACATATCTATATCGCCGCAAGCTGACGGATGCGCCGTCTCAGCAAAATCCCTTTCGCCCGAAAGCCTGATATTGCGCAAATGTACAAAATGGATTCTGCCCTTTGCCGTTTTGACGATTTCGGTGAGATTGTTTTGACGCGAAGCGCCGAGAGAGCCGGTGCAGAGCGTGATACCGTTTTCCGGGCTGTCGACAAGCTTTAAAAAACGCTTGATGTTGGCGTTGTCGGTGATGATTCTCGGCAATCCGAAAATCCCCCACGGGGGGTCGTCGGGGTGTATAGCCATGTTGACGCCGCATTCCTTTGCTACGGGGATAATTTCCGTCAAAAAATTCTCTAAATTTTGCCACAGACGATCTTCGTCAACGGCTTCGTATTTTTGGAGCAGCTCTCTCAAACCTTCCTTTGAATAGCTCGCATCCCAACCGGGCAGCGACAGCTCGCTCGTCAGCGGATTCATTTTTAAAACGTCGGCATGACGGTATGCAAGCGCGTTAGAGCCGTCGTTAAGTTCGGCTCTCAATTCGCTTCTGAGCCAATCAAAGACCGGCATAAAGTTATAGCAGATACACTTCACTCCGACTCTCGATAAACGGCGGATATTCTCCTTGTAATTGTCTATATAGAGCTTTGCCGACGGCAAGCCCAGCTTGATATCCTCGTGTACGGGGACGCTTTCTACGACTTCAAATTCCAATCCGTTCTCGGCGCAATCGCGTGAGAGCCGCTCAATGCTCTTCTCCGACCAAACAGCTCCTGCCGGAACGTCGTATACCGCCGATACTACGCCGCTTACAACGGGTATCTGCCGGATTTTTTGCAAAGTCACGGGGTCGCCTTGTCCGTACCATCTGAATGTAATTTTCATAGCTTTCCCCCAATCAATTTTTTTGTATTGTAATACGAGAGCCTTTTCGCGATGCCAATCAACTCGGGTGCATTCTCTTCTCCGAAGTCGGACAGAAAGGCGGCAAGTATCATTCTAAAATAATCGTGCCGCGCATAAGAAAGAAAGCTGCGGCTGTCCGTCAGCATTCCTATGACCTCGCCGATGTGCGAAAGCTCGCTCATTCGTTTAAGGTATGTCAATATTCCGTTCTTGTGGTCGTTAAACCACCACGCTATTCCGACGCTTACGCCGCTAAACGCAGCCGCAAGAGTGATAAGCGGATAATAATCCGACGGGTTAAGGGTGTAGATTATTATGCGCGGAAGTCCGCCGTTTTGGGCGGTGAGATTTAAAATACGCTTTAAGGCTTCCGCCGAAAAGGAATTGCCGACGGTATCGTAGCCGCCGTCCGCGCCGAATCGCGCAAATTCCCTTTGATTGACATTTCTGAGTACGTTCAAATGCAGCTGTGCGGCAAAGCCTAACGACGCGCAAGAGTTAAGCCACCTAACATATATAAAGCCCGAATAGCCGTCAAGCTCGGACGCGGAAACCGAAACGCCGTTTTTGACCTTTTCAAAGGTCTTTTCGGCAGCTTCAAAGGACGCCGCCGTCTGAGGAAACCGTTCGATACCGATATCCGAAAAGCCGCAGCCGACCGCCTTAAAATCCGCCATGCGCGTGTCTATCGCTTGCAAAAAATCCGAAAAACGGTCTATCTTGATTCCGCTTGCGTCCGCCAGCCTGCTCAAATATTCGGGAAAGCCCGTCCGTTCGATATTAAACAAATTGTCCACGCGAAAGGTCGGAGCGACGGTTGCCTTGAAGCCTTTGTCGTCAATGAGCTTTTGATGATATATAAGCGTGTCCGACGGGTCGTCGGTCGTCGCGATATATTCTACCCTTGACAGCTCTATCAGACGGCGCGGCGAAAGCTTGTTTTTTGCAATAGCCGCGTTTGCCGCCTGCCAAATCGCTTCGGCATTTTCTCCGCAAAGATAAGCCTTGCAATCAAAATATTTTTCGAGTTCGAGCCGCGCCCAATCGCGCAAAGGATTTCCGAAGGCATTCCCGACACAGCCGATAAAGGCGCAAAATTTTTCGCGCCAAGACGCGTTGCCCGTAATAAATTTTTCGTCTATTCCGGCACTACGCATAAGCCGCCACTTGTAGTGGTCGCCGGATAACCACAGCTCGCCGATATTGTCAAAGGGCTTGTCGTTATATATCTCGCTCGGACTCAAATGACAATGATAATCGAGTATCGGAAGCTCCTTGACCGCCGAATAGATTCGCTCCGCAAACGCCGTCTTTAAAATTTCATGTCTGACCTTCATCATCGCTTTATTCTCCCGCTGCCGTCGCCGTTCATCAATTCTTCGACTTCGCCTACGGAAACCGAATTGAAATCGCCTTCGACCGAATGCTTCAAGCAAGATGCCGCGACGGCAAAATCCACCGCATATTGCAAAGCCTTGCCGTTGAGCATTGAATAAATCAGCCCCGCCGAAAAGCTGTCGCCGCCGCCCACGCGGTCAAGCACCCTTATCGTATATTCCTTTGACTTGTAGCATTTCCCGTCCGAAAGCAAAATACCCGACCAATCGTTGATATCGGCGGAACGGCTGCCGCGCAAGGTAAAGGCTACCGCTTTAAGGTTTTTGAACCGCTCTTTGATGTCGGACGCAAGCGCGATATAGCCGTCCGTGTCCAACCTGCCGCTAAGGATATCCGCGCCGTCGGCTTCCAGACCGAAAACGTTTTTGCATTCCTCTTCGTTGGATATCAAAAGGTCGCTGTACTGCATAAGCTCCGACATGACGGTGCGCGCACGCTCGACGCTCCAAAGGTTTTTGCGGAAATTCAAATCGCAAGAAACGGTAATTTTGCGGCTTCGGGCTTCTTTGAGAATTATTTTGAGAGCGGTGTACGCCGCGTCCGACAGAGCCGGAGTAATGCCGGAGAAGTGAAACCACCGCACGCCGTCTAAGAGTCTTAGACAATCGACCTCGTCCGGCGTAATCGTGTTGACGCTCGCGCCCTTTCGGTCGTAGACGATACGGCTCGGACGCTGTGAAACGCCCTTTTCGCAAAAATAAATACCCATACGCTCGCCGCCGCGCAATATAAAGCTTGTATTGACGCCGCGCCCCCTTAAATCGCGCAGGCACGCGTCCGCAAGCGCGTTTTCGGGCAGCTTGGTAAAAAACGCGGCGTCTTCGCCGAATTCGGCAAGCGATACCGCAACGTTGGCTTCGCCGCCGCCAAAGCACATATCAAAGCTCCGCGCATCTAAAAAACGCTTATTTAACGGCGGTTGAAGCCGCATCATTATCTCTCCGAAGGTCAAAATTTTACTCATATCTCTTTATCCGTTTATAGATTTTTTATTATATCCTACATTTTGTTTATAAAGCTTTTACCGTATCCGTCCATTTTTTGATATCGGCTTTTTGGGAAGTAAGATTAGAACCTGCACCGACCGCCGCCGCTCCGGCTTTAAACCAATCGGCAAGATTTTTTTGGTCTACGCCGCCCGTGACCATAAAGCGCACGTTCGGAAAAGGACCTTTTAAGGCTTTCAAAACATTCAAATCACCCGGAAACAGCTTGACAAAATCCGCGCCGTATTCGAGTACGCTCAAAAGCTCTCCCGCCGTCGCGATTCCCGGAATGACGGCGACCGAATAACGGTTGCAAAGCCTTATCACCTCGACAGACGGTGTGGGCGAAACCACAAAGCGCGCTCCCGAAAGAATGGCAATGCGCGCCGTCTCCGCGTCTAATACCGTACCCGCTCCGACGATAATATCGGAATCGGCGTAGCGTCCGCACAGGCCCGCCAAAACGTCCTGCGCCTGCGGCACGGTAAAGGTCAATTCCAAAAGCTTGACGCCGCCGTCTATAAGCCGTTCGGCGGCGGCATACGCACCGTCTTGACTGCTTCCGCGTATTACCGCGACAAGCTTGTTTTGCTCTATTGCTCTAAATATCTCTTCCTTTCTCACAGCTTCTCTCTCTTTTTTACCGTTTCTCTCTATATGCGTTATATAACGCCGACATTTTACTCATATATTATATATTTAATCGCCCCGTAATGCAATACTAATTTCGGAACATAATATGGACAAAATAGATATCTATTGCTTCAAAAGTAAAATAACGTACACTTTTTTGCGGAAGATTTTTCTTTACGACGCCCTTTCGGCACGCTAAACGGCTCTTTTTGCGCCTTTTCGTGTAAAAACCTTCCTTTAAAACCGCACCGTATTATTTAATGAGCAATATATATTTTTTATTATTGCGGACGCGTCCAAAATCTGATATAATAAATACATAATAGATTTTTATTCCGCACCGTAGATTGCGCAGGATAAAAGTCGGATTTTGGAGAAAGGTTTTTATGGCGGCACTCACATACATCGGAAAACAAGCGCGGTCATATCTGATTCCCCTTCACCGCCATACGGATTGGGAAATCATTTACTGCACGCACGGCAACGGAATAATTCGTTTTTCGGACGGACAGGGCTTTATTTATGCACGCGGCGATATTTTGGTCATACCGCCGGAGACGCCGCATTCAAATTCATCGGATAGCGGCTTCAAAAATATCCATGTAAATCTTTCGGATTGGGTCGCTCCGTACAAATACTTTTTTAAGGTCGCCGACGCAAACAACACGGTCGGTCAGCTCCTTCATCAGCTCATCTTGGCATACGCGTCGGAAATGAAGAACAAAAACGCCGTCATTCAAAATTACGTCGACCTGTTTTTGAACCTTATCACGGGAATGGTCAACATCGGCTATTGCTCCGAATACGTCGAAACGCTCAAAAACAAACTGATAGAAAGCTTCGGCGACGAGGATTTTGACATCGGCGTCTATATGCGGACGCTTCCCCTGTCCGCCGAATATCTGCGAAAGCTCTTTATCAAAGAAACGGGGATTTCTCCCCTGCAATTTTTGACAAAAATCCGCTTGGATAACGCTAAGAAATTGCTTGCGGCAATGTCCACAAACCGCCTGCAAATAAAGGAGATAGCACATATGAGCGGCTTTCCCGACGCGCTGTATTTTTCGCGTCTTTTCAAAAAACATTTCGGACAAAACCCGAGCGGCTATTCCGAAAAATCTTAATGAAAGGCATATTTATTTTCCGTTTAACGCTTCCCTGATGTTTAAAGCTGTATCGACGGTATTTGTCGTTATATTATAGACGCCGCGTTTTATCAGCCGTTCGAGCAAGGCGGCATCGTCAACGGTATAGACGGACAGCTTTAAGCCTATTCGTTCCGCTTCCGCCAAAAAAGCGTCGTCGGCATATCTGTACGGTATGTTGATACCGTAGATACGCGCATTGCCGAAGCTCTCCAAATATTTTTTGATTGCCGCGAGATTTTCGGCCTTTAAAGGAATTTCCTTTTCATAAAAATGAGTATTGACAAAGACGGCTCCGTCCGTCAAGTCTTCTATCTCGTACGGCATGACATTCCCCGTAAAGTAAAGGTATTCCGATGCGCCGCAAGCTTTTGCAAGGGCTAAGACGGGGGCTACCATTCCCTTTTCTTTGACGTCGCAATTTACCTTGAAATTGTTTTTTTTGCAGTACTCAAAGACGTCTTCGAGCCTTACCGCATTTTTTTTGAAGAACGGCGGCAAAAAATGAGCGAGAACAAGAACGCCTTTTTGCAGTCTGATATCCACCTCGACCGCTTCCATAGAGTAGCCCGTCATAGCGTCAAAATATTCGGTCGTGTTACGCCCCGTTTTTAAAGCTCCGCCGTGCGCCGTAATCATCATTATATCCTCCGAAAAATCTTTTTTATCTGCTATAAGCCGCGTGTTTTATGCCCCGTTTAAACGAACCAAAACGGCGACGCAAGCGACAAGACCGCCCTTTCCCCTTCTATTATTCCCGATACTTCCGCTTGAAGGCAATCGCCCGGTTTTGCATTCACCGCGATACAAAACTCTCCGCTTTCATTGATTGCGGCTTCGCAAAGCTCCGCGCCGTTTAACAGCGTTATTTTTTTTGCGCTAACGCCGTATTTTTGCGTATAAGAAAGATTGAACGGCGACAGGCTTCCTTTAAAAATATACCTTCCGGCAGGAACGTCGTCGCCGAAAAAATAATGCCGTTCGCCGTCCTTTATCAGCTCCGCATCGATACGCACTCCGACGGAAATAAAGGTATGGCGGCTCTTTATCGCCGCAAGCGCGCTTTCGGCAGTGAGCGCACCGTCGACTCCGAGATAAGTAGCCGCATACGCGCCCGTGCCGCTCCTGTGCCAATCCCTGCCGTATACGCACGCAAGCCTTGTGCCTAAGGCGCACAGGCTCATGTATCTTTTTGCCGAAAAGACGTTTGTAATATCGGCGGACGGAGAAAGCCCCGACCAAACTTCAAAATGCGAAAACGCTCCGTAATCGTTTATATTCCATTCGTCGCTGCCCCCCGTACACACGGGATATCCCGGACGGCAAGGGTGCGCTATACCGGCACAGCCGCCGAGCGTCCTGACTGCCGCCGCCTTTAAGGTGACCGTTTCGGGATTGACCGTCCGCCAATCGATATCGAGTCCTTCGCCCAATACGGTCAAATGTCCGTAGAAGGTCGTCCACTCTGTTCCGCGTAAGACGACGACGCCGTTTTGCTCTCCGACCTTGACAATCTCGTCAAGCCCCGACACCGCATTATGGTCTGTCAAGGCAATTCCGTCAAGTCCGGCATCCTTTGCCGCCGCAATGAGCGTCTGCGGAGTAAAGTTTCCGTCGCTGTGTACCGTATGGCAATGCAATTCAAAAGGATAAAATTTCATATTCCGCCCCTTACCGTTATTCTTGCCGTCACGACCGACAGAACGCAATGCGTACTGACGACGGCAGTCCATACGCCCGTCTCTATCCGCGCCGGCAAAAATCCGCACGACGAAGCCGCGCCTATCATAATCTCTATGTCGTTATCGTGACGGTGCGCACAGCCGAGCGTCATAGACGGCGAATCGACCGAAAGCGTCAGCAGATTTTTAAAAGGAAGCGCGTTCTTAAAATGTATGCCGCCCACATCGACCAAGCTTTTTTGAGCGCAATCAAATAAAAGCTCAGCCGACCTTGCATCGTCGGTGAAATCCTTCGGCGAATAAGCGTAATTTATTTTGAGATATTTATATTGCCTTTTGACTTCAAACTCAAAGCCTATATGCCGCTTCTCGTCCGACGGCGTAAAGACCCTTTGTATATCCGCTATTAATATTTCTTCACCCATATATTTTCCCTTTGTGATTATGCTCGCATTGCAGATGACGGACAAATTATTTTTAACTACGCACTCATAACAAGCTCACCGATTTTCCGCTTTTGCGCGATTCTTCGGCGGCAAAGGCGATACGGTGACTTTCGAGAGTGACGGCTATCAAGGACAATCTCGTACTCGGCTTGCCCGTCCTTAACAGGTCTATAAAGTCGGACACTATCATGCGGTCACCGCCGAGATGTCCAAAAACACCGCCCGACGACACCTTGATAGTTTTTGACGGACCGCCGAAGACGTTCAGACGGAATTTTCCCCGACTGTCTATACCGATTATTTCGCCCTTTGTTCCGCAAATGTGAAGCCGCCTAAAACAGCCCTTAGAAAAAGCCGTCATAGTCAGATTTGCGTTGACGCCGTTTTCAAGGCGCAGCGCGACGTTTTGGTTTTCCATGACGTCGTTGTCGCATTTATATACGCAGCGTCCGTAAGGAGAGGTTTTTAAGACGTCCTTTAAATCCTTGATTTTGGGGTTGGCTTTGCCGGTGACGACCTTGATATGAACACCCATTTTTGGGATAGTGTACCTTGTTATGCCGTAATAAATCTTTTTTGCGTCATAGGGACAAGTTTTTTGGTGCGGACACGGCGCAAGACAGTAGTCGGCAGCGCCTTCGGGCGCGTTATCTTTGAGAAAGAGCTTGCGCGAACCGCTCGAAAAAACCTCTTGACATTTATTGCCCGTAAAATAATGGATAATATCGAGGTCATGACAGCATTTTGCCAAAATCGACGGGCCTGTTTCGGACTCGTTGCGCCAATTGCCGCGCACATAGCTGTGACAAAAATGCCAATAGCCGACATTTTCGGTGTCGTTGACCGAAACGACGTCGCCTATCTCGCCCGCGTCTATAACGCGTTTTACCGTGTCATAAAAGGACGAATATCTAAGGACGTGACAGACGACGACTCGCAAGCTCTTTTCGTCCGCAAGCGCGGCTATCTCTTCGCATTCCGAAAGCACGGGAGAGACGGGCTTTTCGATAAGAAGCTGATAGCCTAATTTCAACGCCGCTACGGCGTGTCCGTAATGGTCGCGGTCCTGCGTGGCGATGACAAGCGCGTCCGCAAGCCTGCCTTTCTCAAAAAATTCCGTGTCGGAAAGAAAGGCGTTCTCTCGGCTCACGCCGTATTTTTGGGCGGCGGCATAGAGATGCGACGGATTTTTTTCGCATATTGCCGTGATTTCCGCATCGGGATTTTTGCTTATCTGGGCGGCATAACGCCGTCCGCGGTTGCCCATTCCGATAATAGCTATTTTTATCATTTTAAACTCCTTCAAGATAACGCGCTCAACGTTTCGGTATGGAAACGACGGTTTTTTTGTCCGGATAACTGAATCTAAATACCGACGCAGTTTTCTCCGTCACATCGCCGTTCCAAACGGTGACTTCCCGATTGTTCCATATCTGCGTCGCTGTTTTTTTGTTGGAAGCAAAGGCTTCGGTGTTGTATTCAATCAAAACCGGCTTGTTCTTTTTGGACGTGTAGCTGTATGTTTCCGAAATAACGCCGGAAAGCCTTTCCCAATCGAATTGCAGGTCCTCGCTCGTGCCGGACACAAAAGGACTTATCTGATAAGGCAGCCTTGCGCCGACCGTATCGACGGTATAAAAGGAAGTGTAAGCGGCAATCGTCTGCGAAAACCATTTTCGGTTCTCTATATAAAATACCGCGTCCGTGTCCGCCCCCGTCAAAAGCTCCGCCGCAGGATTGCCGTAGGCGTACTTAAAGGAAGCGTCGTCCGCCGCTGCCGCAATATAATCCGCTTCTTGACCGCTAAATACAGTCTGACCGTCCTTTTTGACCGTAAGCAGACCGCTCACATACCAATACTCGGTGACTGTCGGCGCTTCGTACAGGTTTTTTTTGAAATCCTTATCCGAAAAGACGGGCTGTCCGCTTGCGTCCTTCTTTGTATCGGTCAAGACGGCTTTTGCGTACCAATCTAAGCGGTCTTTGATAAAAAGATATTCAAAGGTCGGTCTGTCCCATTTTGCACGCTCGGACGGCTCTTTGTTAGACGGCAATACGCTGTCGCCGAAGTTTGTCATCGTCTGCACGTTGAGCGTCATAGTATAAGCATAAGCTTCCTGCTCCGCCAATTTCTCCGAAACGGCTTTTATATTGTCGGTAAACTTATCCAAGCCCCCGACCGCGCTATTAGGCGAGCAGGCCGTAAGCATAAGAAGAGCCGAAAGAAGAAAGACCGCAAAAATAATTCTAATTGTTTTCTTATTCATCTATGCTTCCCCCTATGCGGCGGCTATCCGCTTCCGTCAAAATATCACTCTCTACGATATCCGCGCTTTCGGACAAGGCTTCTATCCCGTCCGCCGCAGCCATATCGCCGTCGGCTAAAAGTGCCGCACGCTTTAAGGTCAGTCTGCCCCTGATTTCCGCCATGCGCTTGCCGCTCAGCTTATAAAACAACATCGGCAAAATCGACAGCAGATTTAAAATGCCCGGTATGACGGTAAAAATCATGAATATACCTTGCTTTGTAAAATCGAGCTGTGCCGGAGCGTGGTTATTTATCGCAAGCAGCGGCGTAGTAAACAAAAAGAAGCTCAAAAGCGAAGCGAGAAAAAAGTCCTTAAACGCCGAAGAAATTTTGCCCCTTAGCGATATGATAGCAAAGGTAATGCCTTCGTTTCGCTGTCCCGTCTTGTCCTCCCAATAATCCAGCGTGTCGATTGCCATAAAATGCGGAACGACGTTGAGCAAGCCGACCGGCAGCATAGCCACCGCCATCAAAATAGCCGTGACAAACCACGCCGCGCCAGACCCGACAAAAAACACTATCAACAGCCCTGCCGAATGGACAAGCGTAGCGAGAATATATATCTGCTTTGAATCCATCATTTTTTTGAGCTTAGGAGCAAACAGCATACCGAGCATAGCGGCGACCGCGCCCGGCAAAGCAAAGAAAATATTTAACGAGCCGTTGGAATATATGTATGTCACCATATAGATGATTGCCGCCGAAACAAGGTTGCGGAAAAAAGAAATCAACAGCGACGCGACGAGCGCGGTAAACTGTTTGTTTTTGAACAGATATTTAAAGCCGTCGGTAATCTTTGGCGGAATCTTAGACGGCGGAACGCGTTCCTTGATATTGACGACGCCGAGCAGCATAAATATCGGCGCAAGCACGCCTATGATTATGCCCATCATCATATAGACCTCTTTCATTGCAAAAAAGAGCGCGAAGAGCGAATAAAGCACCAAAGCCGACTGCTCGCCGACCGAGCCTACAATTCGGCTGATAGAAATAATCTTTGTGCTTTCGTCGCTGTTGGGCGAAGCTACGGCAGGCAGTCCGTCCATCGGAATATTTATGATTGTACCGACTATCCCGTAAGCGATATAGGTGATATACATATAACCTATCTTGCCGCCGTAGCTCAGACCCCCTACGGGCAAAAACAGCAGGATGGTCAAAACGCCGAACGGCACTGCCCCAAAAAACAGATAAGGACGCATCTTGCCGAGCTTTGATTTTGTCTTGTCAACGATGACTCCCATGATAGGGTCGTTTAGACCGTCGAAGATTTTTGACACCAAAAACATTACGCCGACGGTGACGGGCGCGATACCCAAAATCGAAGTGTAAAAAATCAAAAGATACCCTTGTGTCAAGCCGATAATAGCCGACACCGCAAACTTCGCCATAGAGAAGGTAATGTAATCCTTAGGCTTTAAGTATTTTTTGTTCATCGCATCTTTTAGGAGTGCTTTGTCCGATAGCTTGTCCGGCATATTTTTTCCTTCACCGATAAACGGCGATTTTATTTGGTATGATAAGCTCTCTAAATAACGTCGTCAAAGACGGTACATTTGCGTGTATTTGCGCTGCGCGGCGTCACGTTAAAGCTGTTCAGCGTCAAGTCTTCGGCGTGCCTTGCCCAAAGCCCGTAGGCAGGAACGTCGCCGAAACGCCAATTTTCGGGATAAGCTTTTTTGTATTCGGGAATTTTCGACCTGAGTATGACGTTTTCGGGGCTTTCGCGGTACTCGATATCAAAGTTTGTCAGCGTCACGTTTTTGACATAGAGAGCGGTATTTTTGTTCTTTGCGACTCCGCTTATAATCGACGGCAATTCCGCTTCTCTTGCCGTGACGTTCTCGATTGTTATGCCGGATATTTCGCCCTTATAGCTTTTTTTGCCGTAACGGTTTCGGTTGCCGAGTCTTATAAAGAGCGGACAGGTGACGCCGCTCATAGAAAAATTTCTGATTGTGATATCCGTGACCCTTGCGCCGTCCATTGATTCTATCGATATTCCGGCGACCGAGCCGGGAAAAATACCGTCGGTAAAGGCTTCTATGTCTTCGACTATTACGTCCGAGATGTCGCCGTAGGTTTCCGAACCGATTTTGAAGGCGTTTGTGCAGGTCATGATTTTGCAGTCGTAAATTCTGATATTTTTCATTTCGCGCATATCGTCAGCCTTAGGATTTTTTAGGACTATTCCGTCGTCGGCGGTAGAGATAAAGGTATGCCTTACGACTACGCCGTCCGAACCCACGATGTCGATACCGTCGGTATTTGCGGCATGGCGGTTATTGTTGATGACAAGGTTTTCAAAAAGCACGCCGCCGCATTGCCTTGCCGTCAGCGTCCACGCCATAGAGTTTTCGATAATTATATCATGGACATAGACGTTTTGGCAATTATCAAACAAAACCATATTTGACAAGCGTCCCCATTTGCCGAATCTCAGACGCGCACGGTATTCGCTGTTGAGCGTCCGTATATCGGAGACGGCTATCGGCTCGAAGCGGTGCGTTTCCTTCGGGGCTTTCAAAAAATATTCGCCTTCGCCGGAGATTTTGCCGCCGCCGGTTATCACCGCATTGTCGGCGTTTTCCGCCTTGATAAAGGCGTTTTTAAAATCGGCGAAGCTATGGCTCGCGACCAGCGCGGAGCCGGTTTTGACAAAGAGCGTAACATTGCTTTTTAAGTAGACCGTACCCGACGAATATGCGCCGCCGTTGACCAAAACTATACCGCCGCCGTTATCGGAGCAGCTTTCGATAGCGGCATTGATAGCCTTTGCATTTTGCGCAGCGTCCGCCGCTATTGCCGCGCCGTAATTTGTAATGTCGTATATTCTCAAATTGTCGGGAATGACGTCCGCCGCCGTGCCGATATAATCGTCATAAGGGACTTTATCGTAGAAGTCACCCGGCTGTATAGCGTACACCGCACCTAAACCGTTGTAGCCGTTCACATACAATACCCCGAAGCCTACGCCCGACAAGACGGCAAAAAACGATATAAGACAAACGATAATAATTTTTTTCTTTTTTTTCATAAACAAATCCCTGAAAGGGCATGACCTTATTGCCGAAGTGTCACGTCCTGAAAATTAATCGCACCGCGCCTTTAAAATTATATAAAAAAATCGCCGAAAAATCAATAATCAATTTAGCATAAGATATGGACAAAGCGGATATCGGAGCTTTTTGAAATATATACGCCTTTTCAAATGCAGAGCGCAAAAAAAACGGAATGCCTCAAAACACGGCGTTTTATCAAGCCCGTTCTTGTCCGTTTTAGCTTTATTTACCGTAAATATTATAAAGATTTTGAAAAAATTTTAGAAAATCATTTTTTTTGTCTTCGGTTTATGATATAATGTCTACTATCGGTGTGTGCGTGTTTTTTTTCGGCATCGATATTTTTAGATAAGGATTAAAGATAAGCTATGTACAAAAAACAAGATTTTACAGCGAGAACCTTAAAAATCTCTTTGGCATTCGCGTGGATTTCCATTTTTAACAGCGTCTTCGACGCGATAATGCCGCTCATTGCCACAGACTCCGTTGCGGTCGGCGGTCTCGGACTCGACGACTTTTGGAAAGGCGTGGTAATGGCTTTGGACAATATTTTGGGGCTTTTCCTGCTCCCTATCTTTGGAATATTGTCCGATAAGAGCCGAAGCAAATACGGCAAACGAACTCCATATATATTGATTTTTGCTATTGCCGCAGTGGTTTTGTGGATACTCGCGGGCATTGCGCTCGGATTAAATTCAAAATGGATGTTTCTCATATTGGTCGGTTCGGTTCTCGCTCTCAACGCTATGTCGCGTCCGGCGTCCTTGGCACTTCTGCCCGACCTTACGCCGCTGTCGCTCCGCCGCAAGGCTAACGCTCTGACTCAAATCGTCAGCATTATAGCTACGGTCGTCGGTATCGCGCTCGTCGAATTGCGCACCTTAGTCGATTATCAGTTTATCTTTTACATAGACGCCTTACTCATGGCTGTACTCATCGTAGTATTTATCTTCACGGTTCGCGAAAACCGTTGGAGAAAAGAATACGACGACTTGCCCGAAGCCGAAAAAGGCGAGGATTCCGAAACGGAAGTCAATGACTTTAACGTCAACCGCGAACACATAAAACGCAACAAAATCATTCTCTTAGCGGCGGTCTTCTTCTTTTATATGGCTTTTAACGGTCTCGTATCGTCACTGTCGGTATATGCGACCGACGTTCTCGGTCTTTTAAAGGGCGGCTTTACAATACCCCAGCTTCTCTGCCTTGTCGCGGCTTGCGCGGCGGCAGTCCCCGTCAGCAAGCTTTCAAAGAAGCTGCAACGGCGGCATTTGCTCATAATCGGACTCGATATAATGATTCTTGCTTTTATCATTGCGTCCACTCAAAGAAGCCTGACCGTCCTTATGTTTGTAAGCTTTATCATGGCGGGTATCGGCTACTCGGTCGCCTTGGTCAATCTCTTCCCTTATATGTTAGAGCTTTCCGACCCCAAAGAAATCGGTAAAAGCACGGGCATCTTTAACACCGCTATGACGGTGGCAATGGTCGTCACGCCTATCGCAAGCGGCGCGCTTCAAGTAGCGCTCGGCAGACTTATTCTCTTTCCTTACTGCCTTGCCACTCTCGCTATCGCCGTCGTTTTGCTCTTCTTTATAAAGGACGCCAAACAAAAGCCTATTGTAGCGGATACACAAAGCGCGGACACCGAAAGCATATCTGCGGAAGCTATCCCGGAAGCTGGCAATTCCGATTAAGTGATTTAGCGGAAGACGGCAAAAAAATCTCCGCATAAATTATTATAACTCAAACAATTTAGCAAGACAAAATATAAAGCAAAGAGGTAAAATATTATGAAGATTATCAGAACAACAGTTGTCGAATTATCAACGATTCCGGCAATAGCTTATAAGCAAAAGCTTGCGACGGGCGGAGCCGGACTCAAAATACACAGATTAGACACGCAGGCTTCCGCATCATATACGCTCGACCGCAGAACGGCAAAAGCTATCGCTTACGGGAGCATAGATACGGCTCTCTTCACCGACAACGCCGTCGCTGAGGCGTTAGAATTGACCTCAGGGCTGCCTTACTCCGCTCGCGGCAAAGTCGGTCAACCCCAAAAGCCTGCCGCCGTACAGCCCGACTTAGCCGACTTAGCCGAAGCCGAAGAAGCCGTAACCGAAAACGAAATCGAAAAAATCGACATGGTAGGCTCGCCCGTCTACAACGCTATCGTGACGGAATACATCAATGCTAAGGGCAAGCTCGACTATGCCAGATTAAACAAGGATTACATACAGTACGCAAGCAAAAGCAAGGTCGTCGCAAAGCTTATATCCGACAAATCGCCGCTTGCCTACACCGTCAACTACATAGTCAAAAACAGAGCGGAACAGATTTCCAAATCATCTCTCACCGACAACGAAATCGCCGGATTGATAGAAACTCTCGACGAAATCAACACACGCAGTGCCTTTAAAGAATTGTCCGAATATATCAAGCACGCGCTTGGGAAATAATAATAAGATTGAATAATAAACGGGCTGTTTTTAACTTTTGTGTTTAAAACAGCCCGTTTTTTTATGTCTTAGTTTTATATTGATTTTTCCTTGTCGCCGCTTTGGTAAATTCACATCTGTTATTTGCTTGGCTTTCGGTAAGCATTCTTTTATTAATTCCGTTGTTTCTTTGTCGATTTCTTTTATAAGCTCTTTAACTATTTTTGTCAACTCTTTTTTTTCTGCATTTGCTTGTATGTCATCTGGATAATCTACACTTAGTGGCTCACTGAATTTAATCAATTTTTCGACAAGTTCGGCTTTCAATACGGCAATTTTTTTACTTAAAACCAACTGATTTTCAGAATTTAATAATAATCTCAAAAAATTTTCCGACAAGCTTCCTATATTTATCACTTGTTTTGTTTTCGTTTCTAATCTAAATTCAGCAAATTCAAATTGATCCAAAAACTTATTCAATATTTTCAAATGCAGTAAAAATCTCTCATAAAACCCCGAAAGAGATTCTAATTTTTTGTGCTTCCAACTACTTTTGATAACATTCTTTCCGAGAAAAAAAGCTATTATTAGAGAGCAAATCGGAGCGAGAAATATTATAACTAAATAGCACACTTCATATGTTGTCATCGGTCGTACTCCCCTTTTTATCGTTTTTATTTTTGACTAAAAGCTCCTCTGGTAGCCCCCACCTTTCTAAATGACGCTTATAATATTTGTCGTCTCCTTCGGTTGTCGCTTTTCCGCTCAAATAATAAAATCCGTTTGTATCCTTCTTGCTTGTAAATTCATGTAGTTTTTTTATATACGCCTTTGCTGCTTCGATAGTTGCTTTTTGTATGATATCGGCATCGCTTCTTTTTAAGCCCAATGAAGAATAATTATTTTCAATATATATTTTGTAAGTTAATAAATATGATAAATGATTATCGGCTATTCTCTGTACATGCGTTTGGCTTTCTCCATCATCGTTTGGGTATAAGCATGAATTCGGACCAAATAACTTTGAAAAACTTTTGTTACAATAAATATTATCGAAAACAAATGTAGCCCCAATACAAGTTATTGCTTTGTCGCTTGTTGTTTTAATAATTCTTATACACTCCTTAGGGTTACCCTGTTGGGAGTTGTAATCATAAAACAACGGCTGCGAATTTTCGCAATATCTACATGCAAAATATTCAAAATCATTTAGCATAAAGGCAAAAAATCTTCCGGCTTCCGTTATCTTTATTCCAAAATTTTCTGCTAAACAATCTTCGGTTGATACTCCTTCTGCCGCATTTTTTAGTTTTTCTGCTAACCTGCTGGCATCGAATTGTTTTTGATTAAATTTTACTACAACTAATTGACTCCAATTATAGATTTTACTGTCTTGCTGAAGAAAACAAATTATTTCTGCTAATTTGTTAATCCTATTTTTTTGCTCGTCGCTTAGCGCAACACATGATGATACACCGAGTTGGTTGCTTACAAAATCTCTAAAATAAATATATTCTCCTTTTCTGCTATTATTTGGATTTTCATTATGCAAAAAGGTTAATATTTGTCTTACATAACTAACGCCGTTATTTCCGTCCTTTGTGACTAAATTTAGGCTTTTAAAATATGCCTTTACATTAATTTGATCAAACATTTTTCTTAATATCATTCTGCGAGTTACAAATTTTGACGATCGAATGTCTGGAAAGTGCCTTCTTTGCAATAACTCATATTGTTGAACAGCTTCATCGTTTATTGCATCCAAAAAATAATCCGTTATTCTTCTCATATTATAATTGTACATTTTTCTGATTCGATCGCTAAAGCCTTTTTCCAAAGTATTTTCATCTCGCAATAACGCTTCTAACATAGCCAATTTTTTTTCTTGTTTTTTTATATTGTCGTTATCCTTAAAAAAAGTACGTCTTGCCGAAATTATTTTATCTGCATCATATACACCGGTCAAATCTACCGTTATATCGTTTATACTAAAATCATGCTCATGTTTTGTAAGCATTTTTTCCGTAGTATCTCTCATGGCTACAATAAATTGAAAGCTTTCAAAAAATGTGAGTTCTTTTTTCTTGTATTTGATTTCATACAAGTTGAAATGATCTTTTTCTGTTGTTGCAAATTCTATTATAATGTCCATTATCGTTTCAATGTTCTCATCGTAGATTACATCGCTTCCTATATAGTGTTCGATATTATCAAATGCAAATATTATTTTGATTCCTTTTATATCCCCACGATAATGAGTATATTGATGTTTTGCCGCTGAATAAGCTAACAACATATTTATTTTCAGCAATTCACTAGTATTCTGATAATACGGTTCAATAAATTGCCTAAGCCTATTAATCATTTCAGGCTCATCTATGTAACCTGCATAGTAGGCTTCTATGACATTTTTCAATGGAGCATAAGACTCATGCTGGATAATACTTGACCAAAACTCGCAAAATGCTTTAAATAATTCCAATTTTGCTACAATATTCATTAAAAAGTCTGAAATAGAATTTATCAGTAAAGCGTTAAATTGCTTTAATGCGGTACTTTCTAATGTTATTTCGTTATAAATCGGCACACGAAAAAAACACATAGTTCCTTTCGCTTCACTCAAATCAAATTTTTTAATATAATACCCTATTTTATCATTTCTTTGTTTTATATCATATAAAAGACTATTAAGATATATCGTTTTGCCACAACCGGAATACCCTCTGATAAAATATATATTCTTTGAACTTGCATCAAATATATTTTTATAGAAATCTTCTTTGATTTTTTTAGAATCATCTGATTCGACATAAAAATTATTAAAAAATATTGGTTCAGTTAATTTTTTGTTAAAGCTAAAGTCGATCGGAACGCTGCATCGGTACGGCGTAGAAAGCATTATCGTTTTTACGTCATAATTTTTTTTGTTTACATATTGTAAAAATTCCATAGCTTCCTTATTTCTATCTTTTTCGGCCATTTAAATTAATCTCCTTCATTTGCTTAGAATGTTCGTTTTGCTCTTTCCCTTATATTTTACAGAAGTTTTCTTCCGAAGTCAATATGTATTACAAAATTAATTTATTTTATTTTATTTCATTTTTTTTATATTAAGAATTTTTTCGCATGGTTTCTAAATTATAATAAGATAATTCAAAGAAGATTTCTTGAATGACTATATACATTTGAAGTTTTCTTCTATAATTCTGAATATGGTAATATCCCAAATCATTAGAGAATTGCGAACAGAAAAGCATTTAACACAGGAAGAATTGGCAAAGAATATCGGTGTCACTTCCCGTGCGATAAGTTATTGGGAAAACGAAATCAACGAGCCTAAGGCAAGTTATATTGCAAAATTAGCCGATTATTTTGACGTAACCGCTGATTATTTGCTTGGGCGTGAGCATTAAAATTCAAGTTTGATTTAACATCAAAAAACCCCTGCTTGTCATAAAAAGCAGGGGTTTTGTCATTTGCCGGAAATATTGTGTTTGTTTGATTATTCGGTTTTTGCTTCTTCGATACAGCAGGCGCATTCTTCTTTTTCGGTGCCGAGAACGTATTTTGCAAAGAAAGAAGCCAGAGCCGCGCCGACAAGCGGAGCTACTATAAATACCCAAACTTGTTGGAGAGCCAAAGCGTCGTTGACACCGCCGAGTAAGAGTGCAGGTCCAAAGCTTCTGGCAGGGTTTACCGACGTTCCGGTAAGTCCGATACCGAGTAAGTGAACGAGCGTAAGGGTAAGACCGATGATTATGCCGGCTTTTTTGCCCGACGTGGATTTTTTGGCAGTTACGGATATGACTGTGAGTACAAATACGAAGGTAAGAATGATTTCCGTAATTATTGCCCCACCAAGTGTTAGGGTGTTTTGAGGTGCAAATGCGTTTTGTCCGAGAGCCGTTACTTCGTCGACGCCCGTTGTCTTTTGGATAAGTAAGAGCAATGCCGCGCCGATTATCGCGCCGATAAACTGAGCTATTACATACCAGACAAATTCCGACCAAGAGATACGTTTATTTATCGCAAGACCGAGAGAAACGGCAGGGTTGATATGGCAACCCGACACCGGCCCAATGACGTAAGCCAGCGCGACTATTACAAGTCCGAAGGCAAGAGCGGTAGCGACAAGGTTTACACCGCTTACAACCGCTACACCGCAGCCGAACAATACAAGCACGCAAGTGCCGAAGAGTTCCGCTACAAATTTTTTCCAATTAAAAGCATTTAACATATGATACTCCTTTGTTTTTATTATTTGACTGTACATTGTTTATGATATTGCTTTCCGGCATTTTATCGAATATATTTTATTACAAAAAATAATATTTGTCAATAGACTTGGGGTCTAAAATATGAACGCCGGACAAATTTTGGCAGAATTTGCCATAGACGAAGCGCATTTGACGGCATACGGCATTGCCGCGCAAGGAAAATGCGACGATGTATAAGCCTAAAAGACAAATATAGATTGCCGCCGTCTAAGTTATACAAATCTAATATAGTATGTTGAATGCAAGACTTTTTTATTATTAATATTAAAAAAAAACGCGTTTCATTATAGAAACACGCCCACTTTGCGCAAATAAACTGCGCCGAATATTAAAACAGACAAAGAGTAAAACAGGAAAGGAAAGGAAGCGACGGTTAGTACCTAACCGCATAGTCTTTTTTATCCGGCTCTATGCTCGCCGCACCTTGTTTAAACTCATT
>JAITOU010000017.1 GCA_031289755.1 Clostridiales bacterium | reverse complement strand
CCACCATATATTTTTCAACAACAAAATCCTATTTTTGGGGGGCCGCGTTGGCGGCGCCCAAACCAATTTTTCCCCGGCGCCACCCCCGCGGCGCCCCTACAACGTCAATCATATTTTGGGTTATAAACCGAAAACGGGCGGATATGGAATCCGCCCCTACACCGTCAACCATGTTTTTGGTCGTAAAACAAAAACGGGCGGATATGGAATCCGCCCTACAAAAAGCCAATCTCCACAACACCGCTCCCCCAAAAACATCAACTCAAAAAAAACGGACAGGGAAAAAATTCCCCGTCCGTTTTTTTAACCCCACCTAATCCCATACTATTGAGTTTTTTTGCGATATGTGATAAAATAGTAGCGAAGATAAGGGAATAACCGTATTGTACCGATAACCAAAAAAAGAGACAAAAAAATTTTGGAGACAGCTTATGGCTAAGAAAAAAGAACAACCGCCGTCCGTCGCGAAAGCGAAAAATATCGCGGAAAGCACGGTGTTTGACGAGAGCATTTACACCCATGTGCGCGAGATACTCGAAGCGGCGCGCAAACGTGCGTATGCGGCGTTAAGCCGCGAAATGGTAATGGCTTATTGGAATGTAGGCAAAAAGATTTCTGAAACGACAAACGGCAGAGCCGAGTACGGCGCGTTTGTTGTAAAAAACATATCCGAAAGGTTGACGCGCGATTATGGAAGCGGTTTTTCAAAGCGGAATGTTTTTTATATGCGCCAAATTTACGAAGCGTTTCCAAATAGTGCAGACGCGTTTGCACAATTGAGTTGATCTCATTTACGGATAATTTCCGAGATTGAAAGACCCGATATTCGCGAGTTTTACATTAAGGAATGTGTAGAAGGAAATTGGAGCGTACGGCAGTTGGATAGGCAAGTACATAGCTTTTATGTTCAGCGGTTGCTTGCAAGCAGGGATAAAGACGTGGTGCGCCAAGACGCACGGGAAACCGAAGCCGGCGTTACTCCGTGTGACGTGATAAAAGACCCGTATGTGTTGGAATTTGCGGGGTTAAGTCAAGACGCCAAATTTAGGGAAACCGAATTGGAAAGCGCATTGGTGTCAAACATGGGAAACTTCATGCTCGAGCTCGGAAAGGGTTTTAGCTTTGTCGGACGGCAGGTAAGAATCAGCCACGACGCTGTAACTCACCATTATATAGACCTTGTTTTTTATAACTACATACTAAAATGCTTTGTGCTTATCGACTTAAAGACGGGAACGCTATCGCACGGAGATATAGGGCAAATGGATTTTTATGTCCGATATTATGACGGCGAGATTAAACGAGAGGACGATAATCCCACAATCGGTATAATACTTTGTGAGAACAAGGCGGACATTATCGTTAAATATTCGGTGCTTTCGGATAATAAGAATTTATTTGCAAGTAAATATATGCTTTATCTGCCTACGGAAGAAGAGTTAAAAGCCGAGTTGTTACGCGAGAGAGATAGGTTAGAAACGGAAAAGCGGCTTAAAGCAAATGACTGACGCCAAAAATACCACTTTTAAAAAACACAAAAAAACAAAACCGACCCAAAAGGTCGGTTTTTTTAATCGGCAAATAAACTAAATAATGCCTTTATTATTAAAACAAATCGGAATGTGTTCCCGTTCTGTCAAAAACAAGAAAGTTGTCAAAATAATAATAAAGCAATAACCAATCCGGCTTTATATGACATTCATGATATCCGTCATATTGACCGAGCAAAATGTGTTCTTTGTATTTTTTATTCAACTCGTTGCCGACACGTAAATCATTTGCAACAGCTTCAAGCAAGCTGATTGACCAACCGCGTTTTTTGGCTGATTTTAAATCGGCTTTAAAAGCGTTCGTATAGATAACGGTATATTCCATACTTACACTCCGATATCGTCAAGCATTTCACGCACGGAAGAAAACCCTTTGATTTTTCCTTCTTTCGCTTCACGCGCAAGAAACTCGCCTTCTTTCATCGCCGCTTCCGTTACCGCATTGTATCTTGGTTGTGACAGGGCAAAAGGCAAACCGCCTTCCATAAGCGACTTTTTGAAAAACATATTAACAGCGTCTGTAATAGTAATTCCAAATTCAGAATAAAGGTTCTCGACCGACTTTTTTAGCTCCGGGTCAATTCGGATATTCAAATTAGAAGTTTTTTGTGCCATAATAACTACCCCCTGTAATAGTATATCCAAATAATATCACAATGTGCGTCTATTGTCAATACATTTACGGCATTTTGTTTGCAATCAATAAAACATTAATAAAAAAATCAATATGTTTTTAAAAATCTTAATTTATAGAAAGCAAAAAAAGAAAGCCGTTAGCGCGGCGGTATTACTCAAAGTGTAAATCACTTTACTTTTTTTTGCTTATATTGTACAATATTATGAGATATGTAATCAAACGGCTTGAACAGGCTAATAATCATACGGATAAATGCGTTACATTGTGAGATATGTTATCAAATAGCCTAATCGGGCTAATAATTATACAGATAAAGGTGCTGTAATGAGTTTTTTAAGTAAAATTTTTCCGTCGGAAAACGACAAAAATGTCAAGAAATTAAAAAAGATTGCCGATTCGGTGGAGGTCTTGCAGGAAGAGTTTCGCGCGTTGGCGGACGATGAGCTTGTCGCAATGACGCAAAGGCTGAAAAAACGCTTGGAAGACGGCGAGACTCTCGACGATATCTTGCCGGAAGCTTTTGCGACGGTCAGAGAGGCGAGTGACCGCGTACTGAGAATGCGTCATTTTTATGTCCAGATACTCGGCGGTATCACGCTTCATCAGGGCAGAATTGCCGAAATGAAAACCGGCGAAGGCAAGACGCTTGTCGCGACCCTGCCGACATACCTAAACGCGCTCGACGGCAAGGGCTTGCACGTCGTGACGGTCAACGACTATCTCGCAAAACGCGACGCCGAATGGATGGGTAAAATCTTCCGTTTCCTTGGGTTGACGGTCGGCGTGGTTGTCCCGGGAATGACCCACGAAGCCAAAAAAGCGGCTTATGCGTGCGACATTATATATGCGACAAACAACGAGTTGGGCTTCGATTATCTCCGTGACAACATGGCGATAAATAAGGAAGACAAGGTCCAAAGGGGGCTGAACTTCGCGATAATCGACGAAGTGGACAGCATCTTGATAGACGAGGCGCGTACGCCGCTCATTATCTCGGGCAGGGGTACAAAATCGAGCGACCTTTATACGACGGCGAACCGCTTTGCAAAAACTCTCGATAAGGAAACCGAAATCATTATCGAAGAAAAAGAAAAGACCGTGCGTTTGAGCGAAGAAGGCATTGTCAAGGCAGAAAGGTTTTTTCACTTGGAAAATCTCGCCGATTTGGCAAATTCGGAGCTGAACCACCACATCAATAACGCGCTCAAAGCCAATTTCATCATGAAAAAAGACAGTGATTATATCGTCATGGACGGCGAAATCATAATCGTCGACGAATTTACGGGACGTCAGATGATAGGCAGACGTTACAGCGACGGTCTTCATCAGGCTATCGAAGCCAAAGAAAACGTCAATATCCGAAACGAAAATAAAACCTTGGCGACGATAACCTTTCAAAACTATTTCCGCTTGTACAAAAAGCTCAGCGGTATGACGGGTACGGCTAAGACGGAAGAAGTGGAATTTAAAGGTATTTACAAGCTCGACGTCGTAGTCCTTCCGACAAATATCCCTATGATTAGGAGCGACGAAAACGACCAGCTTTATACGACAAATAAGGGCAAGCTCGACGCCATTATCAACGATGTAGAAGAATGCTACAAGCGCGGACAGCCGGTACTTGCCGGTACTGTTTCGGTCGAAAAATCGGAAGAGCTGAGCCGCTTGCTTCGCGGCAAGCGCATTCCTCATAGCGTCTTAAACGCCAAAAACCACCAGATGGAAGCGGAAATCGTCGCTCAGGCAGGTAAGTTTAAGCAGGTCACGATAGCCACAAACATGGCGGGGCGCGGTACGGACATCATGCTCGGCGGCAACCCCGAATACCTTGCCAAACAAAAAATGGAAAAGGACGGCTACAAGCACGAAACGATAGAAGCCGCTACTTCGTATGCCAAAATATCCGACCCGGAGGTGCAAAAAGCCAAAGAAGATTATGAAAGGCTTTACGGTATGTTCCGCGCCGAAACGTCCAAAGAAAAGGACGAAGTAAGAGCCGTCGGCGGTCTTAGAATCATAGGCACAGAAAGACACGACAGCAGGCGTATCGACAATCAGTTGAGAGGCCGCAGCGGTCGTCAGGGCGACCCCGGAAGCTCGGTCTTTTATATCTCCTTAGACGACGATATAGCGAGAGTCTTCGGGAGCGAAAGACTCAAAAGCATTACTTCGACGCTCAACGTCGAAGAAAATATGCCGATTGCCAACGTCATCATAACAAAACAAATCGAACGCGCACAAAAAATGGTCGAAGACAGAAACTATTCCATAAGAAAACGCGTCCTGAGCTATGACGACGTCATGAATAAACAGAGAGAAATAATGTACGGCGAGAGAAACAAGGTCTTGCTCGGCGTCGATATTCACGAACAAATCGTTTCGATGATACCCGACGTCGCCGCAGGTATCGTCAGAGCGTATGCCGACTTTGATAAGGACATCAATTCGTGGGATTATGACGCCTTTAACTTCGAGCTGGAACGTATCTTGCTCACGTCAGGCTCGAATATTGTCACAAAAGACCTTGCGGGTCTTATGGATTTTGACGAGATAAATAACGCCGTTTCGCTAAAAGCTACCGAATATTACGAAGCCAAAACGGCGGCCATCAAGCAAACCGGCATAGATTTTTCGGAAATAGAGAGAATAGTATTGTTAAAATACGTCGATATGAAATGGACCGACCATATAGACGCAATGGATACTTTGAGAAAGGGTATCGGCTTGCGCGCTTACGGTCAGACAGACCCCGTCATCGCTTACCAAAAAGAAGGCTTTGAAATGTTTAACGAGATGACGCACAGCATACAGTTTAATACCGTCAATATGCTAATGAAGGGACAATTTGAGGTCAATATGAAACGCTCCGAAGCCCAAAAAGGCGAAGCCGTTTTGGCTTCCGACGGCTCTAAGCCCGTCAAAAAACAGCCCGTTAAAAAGGAAGTCGAGCCGGGTCCGAACGACCTTTGCCCTTGCGGAAGCGGCAAAAAATATAAATATTGCTGCGGAAAATAAACCGCGTTACGGTATACGGTATAAGCTATACCGAATAAAAAAGAAAGGAGAGTGATTTTCTTGATAGAATTTGACGCATTAAAGGAAGAATTCAAAGAAATAAATGAAAATTTGAAATGGGCAGGCGATGCACTTTGACGTCGCCGGACTTAAAAATCGGCTAAAAAATCTCAATGCCGAACAAGAGACCGACGGCTTTTGGAACGACCTTAGCAAGGCACAAGCCGTCAACAAACAGATAAAAACCATAGAAAACAAAATCAAAAGATACGAGAGTATCAAAAACAAGGCGGCGGATGCGGAGCTTTTAATCGAAATGAGCGAAGAAGCCGGAGATGCGGCGGAGTTTGAGTATATAAAGGCGGAGACAGCCGCCGTCAAGATAAAGCTCGAAGAATTAAAGCTCGAAACCCTGCTCGGGGGCAAATACGATTCGGTCAACGCGATACTGACGCTTCACGCGGGCGCGGGCGGCACTGAAGCGCAGGATTGGGTCAGTATGCTCTACCGAATGTACACGCGGTATATAGAGAGAAAGGGCTACACGACCAGACTTTACGACAGCTTAGACGGAGAAGAAGCCGGTCTCAAAAGCATCACCTTTACGGCGGACGGCGAGAATGCTTACGGATACCTAAAAGCCGAGATGGGCGTTCACCGCCTCGTCCGCATATCGCCCTTTGACAGCAACAAGCGCAGGCATACTTCCTTTGCTTCCTTAGAAGTCATGCCGGAGATAGAGAACGAGGACGAGATAGTCATCAATTCCGAAGACCTGAGAGTAGACACTTTCAGGAGCGGCGGAGCGGGCGGTCAGCACGTCAACAAAACCGACTCTGCCGTCCGGATAACGCACTTACCGACGGGCATTGTCACGGCGTGCCAAAACGAAAGAAGCCAAATCCAAAACCGCGAACAAGCCATGAAGATGCTCAGAAGCAAATTGATAGAAAAGCGCGAACGCGAACGCCTTGAAAAGGAACAAAACCTAAAAGGCGACCTAAAAAAAATAGAATGGGGAAGCCAGATACGTTCCTATGTCTTTTGCCCTTACACGCTCGTCAAGGACCACAGAACGGGCTACGAAGACAGCGGAATAACTTCCGTTATGGACGGCGACATAGAAGGCTTTATCACCGAATATCTCAAAAAAATGTAACAAAATACGCCCGTCATATCGGCGCGGCGCAAATTATCGGAAATATATGTATGACATCGGCAAAGATATAACCGTTCTCGCCATAGAGTCGTCTTGCGACGAAACGGCGGCGGCGGTGGTCAAGAACGGGACGGAAGTCTTGTCGGACGTGATAGCGTCCCAAATAGATATACACAAGAGATTCGGCGGAGTCGTGCCGGAGATAGCGTCGAGAAATCACACGCTTGCTCTCCCGAACGTCGTCGAACAGGCTTTAAAGGATGCCGCCGTCACCTTCGGCAATATAGACGCGATAGCCGTCACTTACGGAGCGGGCTTGCTCGGCGCGCTTTTGACGGGCGTGTCTTATGCAAAGGGTTTGAGCTGTGCGCTCAAATTGCCGCTCATGGCGGTCAGTCATGTCAGGGGGCATATCGCCGCAAATTACATCGCTCACAAGGATTTGAAATTTCCTTACATATGTATTCTCGCAAGCGGCGGACACAGCGCGGTATTAGAAGTCAAGGATTATGACATAATAGACGTACTCGGCTCGACGAGAGACGATGCGGCTGGCGAAGCCTTCGATAAGGTTGCACGCTCTCTCGGATTGCCTTATCCGGGCGGTCCCGAGATACAAAGGCTGGCGGCGGAGGGCAAGCCCGTTATATCCTTTGCAAAGCCCTTCAAAAACGAAAATCATTACGATTTTTCTTTCAGCGGATTAAAAACCGCCGTAGTAAACTATATAGCAAATGCAAAAACCCCGATAAGCAAAGCCGACGTCGCGGCGTCCTTTCAGGCGGCGGCGGTGTCGCAGCTAAGCGATAACGCTTTGAGAGCCGCCAAGTCACGCGGCATCAAAAGCATAGCCCTTTCGGGCGGAGTGGGAGCTAATCTCAAACTCAGAGAAGAATTATCTGCGGCGTGCGCCCAAAACGGTATAAAAGCATATTTTTTACCCTTGCGGCTTTGCACCGATAACGCCGCCATGATAGGTGCGGAAGCGTATTTTATGATAAAAAAGGGCAAGCCCTTCGCCGGCTTAGACTTGGACGCGAAGGCAAATTTAGACGGATATATAGGTTAAAGAAAGTATAAGGATTAAGCGATATAGTAGGTGCGCCGTAGGCCTATGCCCACAAAACGGAATAGAAGTAGTAGGGGCGCCGCAGGCATATGCCCACAAAACGGAATAGAAGTAGTAGGGGCGCCGCTTGCTGCGCCCGTAAGCCTGCGCAAAACGGAATAGAGAAAGTGACACGGCGGCACGCACCCGTAACCCTACACAAAACGGAATAGAGAAAGTGACACGGCGGCACGCACCCGTAACTCTACACAAAACGGGCGCAGCAAGCGGCGCCCCTACGACTTACAAAATATCAAGTTTTAAGTAGTATAGAGTAGCAGTGGCGGATTCCGTATCCGCCCGACCTAAACAGATTAAAGAAAGTATAAGGATTAAGCGATATAGTAGGTGCGCCGTAGGCCTATGCCCACAAAACGGAATAGAAGTAGCAATGGCGGATTCCGTATCCGCCCGACCCAAAACAGGGTGGTATAAGCAGAAGATTAACATTACGGTGTAAAAGAAGTAGGAGAATTTCAGGATATTTTATTTTAAAAGGGGATTAAAATGATTTTTTTGCCGAATAAAACAAATTACAAAACATTCGGGGTTTTTGAACAAAACAAGCTGAAAGCGCGCTCGTATTTTGTGCCGTTTTCGTCAAAGGCTGCGGCGGACGGGGTTTTTGTACCCCTTGCCAGATACAAGAGCGACAGGATTTTTTTGCTGTCGGGAGAGTGGCAGTTTAAGTATTATTCCGAGATGTCCAAGCTTCCCGACGAATTTGATACGAATATCGCCGCTTTTGACGATATAACCGTGCCGTCCGATTGGCAGAGAACGGGCTATGAGCCGCCCGTCTATCTAAATACGCGTTATCAGTTTAAGCTCGACCCGCCGCATTTTCCCGAAAACTGTCCTTGCGGCGTTTACAGAAAAAAATTCACCGTCGGCGACATCACAAAGGAATATATTATTTCTTTTTTGGGAGTAGCTTCGGGCTTTGACCTGTACATAAACGGCAGTCATGTCGGTTACAGCGAAGGCTCTCACAACACGGCGGAATTTGACATCACGGTCTTTTTAAAAAAGGGCGTAAACGAGCTTGCCGCCGTCGTCTACAAATGGACAAACGGCTCATATCTCGAATGTCAGGATATGTTCAGAGAAAACGGAATATTCAGAGACGTGTATATCACCCAAATCAACGCCGAATATATATACGATTTTGTCGTCAAAACGACAAAAATCAACGGTCGTTACGACCTGAAACTGACGCTTAACGGCAAATTTACCGCCGCTTGCGAGATAGAAGCTTCGGTCACCGCAAAGGACGGCAGTATTTTGGGTGTGAAAACGCTTAAAGCCGAAGCAAACACCTTCTTTATGCTCGACGGTATAGAAGCGGAAGAATGGAGCGCGGAAATCCCGAACGTATATTATTTGGAGATATCGCTCAAAAAGGACGGAGAAGAAAAGGAATTTATCCGCGATATCATCGGCTTTAAAACCGTTGAAATCGACGGAGAGATTTTTAAATTTAACGACAAGGCTATCAAGCTGCTCGGCGTGAATCATCACGACACGGACCCCGTAAACGGTTTTGTCATGAGCGCGCTCCAACTCGAAAACGACATTAAGCTCATGAAGGAGCATAATATAAATGCCGTAAGGACTTCGCATTATCCGCCCGACCCGATATTTCTCATGTATTGCGACGTTTACGGCTTGTACGTCATTGACGAAGCCGACATCGAAACGCACGGCTGCGAAGCCGCCGTATATACTCCCGACCTTATAAGCCACGATATCAAGTGGGCGGATTATTATATCGACAGGGTAAAGAGAATGTATATGCGCGACAAAAACCGTCCTTCCGTCACCATGTGGTCGCTCGGCAACGAAGCCGGCGGCTACAACAATCAGGACACGGCATACGCCTATCTCAAAGAGGTTTGCCCGGAAATCCCCGTCCATTACGAAGCCGTTTGCCGGACGGTGCGCTTCCGTTACGACGTCACGTCGGAGATGTATCCCGATTATTACCGAATCAAAAAAATCGCCGAAAGAAAGGCTCAAAAAAAATATTACGGCAAGCCTTATTTTATCTGCGAATACTGCCACGCCATGGGCGTAGGTCCGGGCAGCCTAAGGGAGATGACAGACCTGTTTTTTAGCGCGGACATCTATCTCGGCGGCTGTATCTGGGAATGGGCTGACCACGCCGTGTACCATGCGGACGGCAAATACCGCTATACCTACGGCGGCGACCACGGCGAAGAATTACATGACGGCAATTTTTGCGTAGACGGCTTGGTCTATCCCGACCGAAAGCCGCACACGGGTTTAAAGAACGTGCAGGTCAATTACAGTCCTTTCAAAATCGGCAAAAACGGCAAAAATTCCTTTGAATTTTACAACCGAAATTTTTTCCGTCGTTCGGATTATATAGAAATCGCCTATACGTTAGAAGAGAACGGAGCATCAATCGGCAACGGAGTTGTCTTTCTCGACGCCGCGCCGGGAGAAAAGGTATCCTTTTCGCTCGACTGCGGAGAAGAAGCGGCGGTCAAGGGGGGCGTATATCAGCCCGAACGCGACGTCTTTGTCACCTTTGAATATCGGGACAAACAGACGGGAAGCGTCATAGCCAAGCAACAAATATCCGTATGCGAAAAAATATCCGCCGCAATAGCGGACGGTCAAAAAAAGGGCGTAAAGCTCGCCGCTTCGGACAAGGCTTATACTGCGGAATTTGACGACGGCAAAAGCTCGGTGATTATAAGCCGCGAAAGCGGAAATATCGAACAAATAACTTATCTCGGCGAAAGCTTTTTGAGCGTCGCGCCGTCGGGCGGCGTCAAGGGAATATACGACAGCGTATTTAAAACGCCGATTGACAACGACCGAAACATCATAGCCGCCGTCAAAAAAGCCGGATATGACGTTCTGAAATCGGTAGTAAAGAGTATCGCTCCCGACGAAAAAGCTTCGGGCGATGCGGCTGCGGTGATAAACGTATATAAATATTTGGTCAATCCTAAGGGCAAGGCCTTGTTTAAATTGAATACCGTATACCGTATCTCGGCGGACGGCTCGATAGCCGTCACGGTGAAATTCAAAAAAAGGTCGCGTTCAAAAAAGCTTCCGCCGCTCTTGAAAGCCGGTTTGGATTTTGAAGCGTCGGGCAAGCTCACAAACATAAAATATTACGGCAAAGGTCCGCTCGAAAACCTGCCCGACTTCGACGCTCACGCGTATGTCGGTATCTATTCGCAAAGGATAAAGGACGCTCACGAGCCTTATATCAAGCCGCAGGACAACAACCGCCACACGGGCGTCAGGTGGATAGAGCTTACGGCGGACGACGGCAGCGGACTGAGAATAGAAGCGGTCGGCAAGCCCTTTGCCTTCGCGGCGCACGATTATACGGCGCAGGCTCTCGGCTCGGCGGCGCACGATGCGGATATAGTCCGTTCGGATAATACCTTTGTCAGTATCGACGGCTACACTATGGGAGCAGGCAGCAACAGCTGCGGTCCGCTTCCTTTAAAGGAATATATGCTCAGTCCGGGCGGAGCTTACGAATACGGCTTTGTCATAAAAAATAAAAAGTAATACTCGGTAAATACAAAGGCTTGACATTGCGTCAATATTTCGGCTTTACAGAGCAGTGCGCTTCGGCGGAAGATATGGAAAACAGCAAAAATTACACCTACAAAACCAAATCGGTCGGAAACCTTGTCGGCATATACGTTTATGACGAGGTGACTTCGACAAACGATATTTTGAAAGAAGGCAATTACAAGCCTTTTGACGTCGTTATCGCAAAAAAACAGACGAAAGGACGCGGCAGGGGCGGCAATACCTTTGTGTCCGAAAGCGGCGGCTTGTACATGAGCATACTCGTACCGTCGGGCGACAACGCCGATTATATCACTCCGCTCGCGGGCTGTGCCGTCGCAAGGGTCTTGATAGATTTCGGATTAGAACCCAAAATCAAATGGGTCAACGACGTCTTTGTCGGCGGCAAAAAGATATGCGGCATACTCGCCGAAAAAATCGAAAGGGACGGTATAGCCTATATCGTTCTCGGCATAGGTCTAAACGTCAATAATGTCAATTTCGGAGAATTTTCGCACATAGCGACTTCTATGAAGAACGAAAAAGCCGCCGTCTACAAAAATTCCGAAGTTGCCGCCGCTCTCATCGACGCTCTTGCCGTCCTTTTAAAGAAAGGCATCAAAAGGGAAATAATCGACTTTTACAGAGAGCATTCCTGCGTCATCGGCAAAAGGATTACCGTTTCGGGCAGAACGGAGGAAGTGACGGCGGAAGGCATAGATGCGGACGGAAGATTGATAATCAGAACCGATAGGGGCGAGTCAAAAACGATTTCGAGCGGAAGTATATCGGTTTGCGGCGGTTACGTTTGAGAGCAAAACAAAAAGGATAGGAAGAACGCATGAAACTCTGGATAAAGCTTATACTTTGCGAAAAGGTCGTCAAAAACACGCTGTTTGACGTGCAAGACGATTTTGACGGGCTTACGGAAGATTTGAGAGTCGTTTGCGAAGCATTGGATATTCCGACGCCTATGCTTTTGAAGAGCCGTTATGACCAGCTGATGAATTTTAATATGCTCAAACTGACCGAAAGCGACTTTATCGAAAGCATATTTTTTGACATCATGTATATAGAGAATTGTGTTTCGCCCGACAAACAAGATACGATAAAATACAAAGAGTAAAAACAGGGGATAAATAAGTGCCTAATAACGACAAGAAGGTTTCAGACGCCGTTATCAAAAGACTTCCGAGATATTTCAGAATATTTAAATTGCTTCAAGATAAAGGTCGTGAAAGTATTTCATCGAGCAAGATAGCCGAATATATGGGAGTTACCGCGTCGCAGGTCAGACAGGATTTTTGCAGCTTCGGCGGCTTCGGACAGCAGGGCTACGGCTACGACGTGGCTAAGATGACCGAAGAAATCGCCCGAATACTCGGACTAAACAGACATTATGACATGATAATAATCGGCGCAGGCAATATAGGCAGCGCGCTGGCAAATTATAACCGCTTTAAGGACGAAGGCTTCGAGGTCAAGGCTCTTTTTGACCTGAACGTAACAAAGGGCAATATCAACGGTCTTCCGCTCTTTGCCGCCGCCGAGCTTGAAGAATATATCGCAAAAAACAACGTCGATATAGCCGTCATAGCCGTACAGCGAATAAATGCCGAAGAGGTTTTGAACAGATTGTCTGCGGCAGGCGTCAAAAATATATGGAATTTCGCGCCGGTGGAGCTTAAAGGCACGGACGATATAATCATCGAGAACATCAATATGAGCGATAGCCTGTATGTGCTTAGCTACAAGCTCAACCGAAAATAAAAGGATAGTATTAAAAGGCGGCTAAAATGAGAGACAGCTTGTAAGCCTTATAACTACAAGCTCGACAAAAAATAAAAGGATAATACTAAAAATCGCTCAAACCGGACACAGTTTAGTATAAAGGGGTAAAGAATGCCGATAAAAAAATTCAAGCTCACAAACCGTCAAATAGCAATGCTGGCTATCTTTTTGGGACTTATGATTTTGTTTACCTTCGCGATACCGGCATTGGCTTTTCCGCCTATCATACCGGGAGTATTGTCGGCGGCGTTTGTCTTTTTGCTGATAGTCGGCGTAGCCGCGCTGTCGGAAGGACTGTTCACGGGCGTTGCCGTCAGCACGATGTTCGGCATAACGAGTCTTGTTTCGAGCTTTGTCTTTCCGGTCGCGCTTTCGGTCTGCTTTCACAATCCGCTCATATCGGTATTGCCGAGAATATTTATGGGCGTCGTCGTCTTTTATACCTACAAGGGCTTAAACAAGCTCATCAAAAATCCCGCTCAAAATAAATGGCTCGGCTGGCTCAAAATCGGAATTGCCGCCGCCGCAGGCGCGCTTTACAATACGGTGAGCGTTATGGGAATGATTGCTATCTTTTACGGCGGTCGCGACATAGCCGGAACGGTTATATCTCTGAATTTCATCTTGCTTGTCGTCGCGACGGCAGGCGTCGCGGAATTTTTGGTTTGTCTGCTGCTCGCTCCGCCGATAGTATCGGCGATAAACAGATTTAAAAGACACTCCGCCGTAAACGCCGTAGCTCCGTCCGCAAAGGAACAGTCAAAGACCGAAGAGCCTAAGCCGCCGATAATCGATAACGAACCGACGGCTTGCGTAGATTGCGGCGCGGCTGACTTTTCCGAAAAAAAGGGCGACGCTTGACAAGCGGCGAGAAAAAGCGGCTTTTGAGAGCCGAAGTCAAAGAGCGTTTGTCCGCGTTTACCGACAGCCAACGCGCCGACGCAAGCTCCGCGATAGCCGCCGCGCTCAAATCGCTCGGCGTCTTTAAAGCCGCCGAAAGCGTCTTTATATACAATTCATTCGGTCAAGAACCCTATACGCACGGAATAATAAAAGACCTTTTGAAGCAAGACAAAAAAGTCTTTTTGCCGATAATCAAGCCCGACGGCAAAATGGTCGCGGTAAGGATAAACGCCGCAACGGTCTTTCAAAAAAACGTCTACGGTATAGAAGAGCCGCTATTCGGCAAAAATACCGAAGAAGCCGACAAAAGCCAAATCGACCTTGCGGTCATTCCGCTTTTGGCTTTTGACGCCGCTCTCAACAGACTCGGACGCGGAAAGGGCTACTACGACCGTTATTTAAATGAAACAAACGCCGTCAAAATCGCACTTGCCTTTTCGGTTCAGGAAATACCGTCCGTTCCTACGGACGCAAACGATATCGGACTTGACGCGGTTATCACGGAAAAAGAAATTTTTTTCGGCTCGCAAAAAAGGTGAAGAATGCGTATAATAAGCGGAAAATACAGGGGAAAAAAACTGCTCTTCCCAAAAAGCGACAGCGTTAGACCGACCACCGGCAAGACTAAGGAGGCACTTTTTTCCATTCTTCAATTTGAAATTTTCGGCTCGGACGTTCTCGACCTTTTTGCAGGAAGCGGCGCGATAGGCATCGAATGTCTGAGCCGCGGAGCAAACAGAGCGGTTTTTGCCGACGCAGACGCCGCGTACGTCAAGAAAAATTTGGAGCTTACGGGAGAGAAGGGACGCGAGGTCATAGAAGCCGATTATGACGCAGTGCTAAAAAGGTTGGCGGGACGCGGCGACAAATTTGATTTTATCTTTCTCGACCCCCCTTATGCCGGAGACGCAGGCGAAAAAGCCGTCAAGCTCATTGCGCGGTACGGGTTGTTAAAGAAAGGCGGCAAAATAATATTTGAGCATTCACGCGGTAAAGACTTGAAAGATTTAAACGAATGTGCTACAATATACGATAACAGGACTTACGGAACGCAGGCATTGTCGTTTTTGTCATTAGATTAGTCCTATAACCTATCCGCCGACATATTTTGTGTCTAAAATCTGTTCGCCGTGTAGGTTATAGGACTAATCTATTAAAAGACGGTGAGGACGGCGGTTAAAAAATACGCGGATTTTGCCGTAATACAACGGCATTTGGACCTAAGCTTCGGTCTTGTTTAAAAAAAAATGAAGATTGCTATGATAACGGGGAGTTTTGACCCCGTCACAACGGGTCATCTCGACCTTATCAAAAGGACTGCAAGGATATTCGGCAAGGTCTATGTCGCCGTGCTGATAAATCCCGACAAACGGTATGTCTTTACAACCGATGAGCGGCTCGGGCTATTGCGCCTTGCGCTTAACGGAATTGCTAATGCAGAAGCCGTCGCGTCATCGGGTTCGGCGGTGGATTTGGCTAAGCAATACCGCGCCGATTGTTTTGTGAGAGGACTCAGAGACGGCGAATACGGCTACGAGCGCGATATGGCGGCGTTTAATTACCAAGACGGCGGCGGAATAGACACGGTTTTTTTGCCGGCAACGGAAAGCGCTGCAAAAACTTCGTCTACTATGGTCAAAAACCTGCTTGCCGAAGGGCAATCCGTCGAAGCCTACATACCGTCGGATGCATATAAGGATTTTTTAAAGCTTTGTCAGGGAAAAATCATTCGTTAAAGAAACGGCGGTTTTTCATCTAAAATACGGCAATATAATCAAAAAGGAGAAACAAAAATGGATAAATTAGAATCGATAATTCTCGAACTCGAAGACGAAATTGCAAAAGGTAAAAAGCTTTTCGGTTTTACTCTCATAAATAAAGAAAGGATTTTGTCGCTCATAGAGTCGTTCAGAACCGACTTACCCGACGTCGTCAGAGAGGCGGAGAATACCCTAAAAAATGAAGCGCGTATCCTTCAAGAAGCCAACGAGCTTTCCTTAAAGAGAATACAGCAGGCACAAGAAACCGCCGATTATCTCGTCAGCACCGCCTACATCACCACGCAAGCCGAAAACGAAGCGCGCCTTATACTCGAAGACGCGGACAACAAGGCATATAATATCGAAACGGATACCAAAAGGCGCATAGACGCGCTCCTTTCCGCCACCGAAAGCGCGCTTGTCAATCATCTCAACATTGTGAGAAACAACAGGGAAGTATTGAGCGGCGAATTGTTAAAGCAATACGTTCCGCTTGCCGCCGCCCCCGAAGAAGAACAGTAGGCTTTTTCGGTATCACTCGCGCCGCCCCCCCCGAAAAAACAAGCGTCAGCCTTGTACTGCATATAGCGGTATTTGCGCCGACGCTTTTTTTGTTTATAAAAAAATATTTTGTAAAAAAACTATCGTTTTAAAATCTATATTTGTGTAGGGGCGGATTCCATATCCGCCCGTTTCGATATCAGAACGGACACCAATAGATTAGTCCTATAAACTATATTACGAACAGAGTGTAGGGGCGACCCTATGCGGTCGCCCGATATGCTCCACAACCCAAACATCGGGCGGATATGGAATCCGCCCCTGCGTAATTTACTTTTTCAAAGTTTTGTAGTTGAACAAAAAATCTTGCCCGACTTTTTTGATTTATTAAAATCGTAAAGCCTGAAAAACGATATAAACGATGCTTGTGCTATCAACGGGACGTAAAAGATTAAAACAATAAATTGCCGTGCAAGACAGAACAAAATAATCAACAAGATAACTGTAAGCAAGGCGGAAAAACAAAATACAACATTTGCTTTTAGGGTTTTCAAGTAAAGCTCATATTTTTCTTGCTTGCCGACGCTTTGCATTCCGCGAAATTCGAGAAATTGCGAAGCGTTCAAAATGATTGAGAAAAGCAAGAAGCAAACGATACCGACAATATGCGCGATAAATTGATACATTCCAAAAAAAGCAAGTATTGCTATGATAAATTGAGTCAATACACTTGCGCTCAAAACGACGAAACAAAATATTTTAAGTTGTCTATGCGGAGATTTTAGTATTTGCATAGCGATATTCTACCACATTTAAAAGCAAAAATCAAACCCCGAATGAAATTAATAAAATTCGATACTCGATTTAAAAAAACGAAAGAACGTTAGCGCGGCGTTAATAACTTAAATTATTAAACGTTCTCGGAAAGGGCGTGACGTCGCGGATATTCGTTATCCCCGTGAGAAGCATAATCATTCTCTCGAAGCCGAGTCCGAAGCCTGCGTGTTTGCAGCCGCCGTAGCGTCTTAGGTCGAGATACCAGCCGTAATCGTCGGCGTTCAGGTTCATGGCTTTCATGCGTGCGGTCAAGGCGTCGAGCCGCTCTTCGCGCTGACTGCCGCCTATCAATTCGCCTATGCCGGCGACGAGAAGGTCTGCCGCCGCTACGGTTTTGCCGTCGTCGTTCAGGCGCATATAAAACGCCTTGATATCCTTGGGATAATCGGTGAGAAAGACGGGTTTTTTGAATACTTCTTCGGTGATATAGCGTTCATGCTCCGATTGCAGGTCAAGCCCCCACTCGACGGGGTATTCAAAGCTTTTGCCGCTCTTTTTGAGAAGGGCGACGGCGTCGGTATATGACAGCCTTTCAAAAACGCTCTCGGAGATATTGTCAAGCCGTCCGATGAGATTGCCGTCGGCGGTTTCGTTCAGGAAGTCAAGCTCGTCGGGGCAGGTTTGACGGATATGATTTATGACGTATTTGACCATGTCTTCCGCGAGATTCATGTCGTCGTTCAGGTCGGCAAAGGCTATTTCCGGCTCTATCATCCAAAATTCTGCGGCGTGCCGCGCCGTATTGGATATCTCGGCTCTGAATGTCGGGCCGAAGGTGTAGACGTTGGCATATGCCATAGCGAACGTTTCGACGTTGAGCTGACCGCTCACCGTGAGATTTGCCGCTTTCCCAAAAAAATCCTTGTCAAAATCTATCGTGCCGTCCTTCGAGCGCGGCGGCTTGTCGATGTCGAACGCCGTCACCTTAAACATCGCGCCCGCGCCTTCGCAGTCGCTCGACGTGATGATAGGGGTGTGAACGTAGACGAAACCCCTTTCGTTAAAAAATTTGTGAATGGCAAAAGCCGTTTGGCTTCTTATGCGGAATACCGCGCCGAAGGTGTTTGTGCGCGGACGGAGATACGCCTTTTCTCTCAAAAACTCAAAGGAATGCTTCTTTTTTTGAATGGGATATTCCGGGTCGGACGCGCCTTCGACGGCGATACTTTCCGCAGAAAGCTCGAACGGCTGTTTGTTGTCCGGCGTAAGGACGATTTTGCCGCAGACGGAGAGAGCCGCGCCGATATTTTGTTTACCGACGGTTTCAAAATTGTCTATGCCGCCGTCAAATACTATCTGGCAATTTTTGAAGCATGAGCCGTCGTTCAGAGCGATAAAGCCGAAGGCTTTGGACGCACGGAGTGAACGCACCCAGCCCGATACCGTGACGGTATCGCCGTTTTTTAAAAGCTTATTGTCGTAAAGCTGTTTTATAGTCGTTCTTTTCATATTTATATTATATCAAATTTTCGGCTTATTTAAAATAAAAATATATGACGAGATGAATTTTCTTTTAAAAAACTTTTATTAAAGTATCTAAATAATAAAAAAACGCAACCTTTGAGAAGTCGGTTTTGTTTAAAAGATACGGAAAGTTATTGCAATTAGACGCATTTTGTATTATAATCTATGCAGAAACGCAATTTTGCAAAAAACGCTTCCCCCGAAAATTAACGATTATCTCTTGTAGGGGTGCCGCTTGCTGCGCCCGAATCCGTATTAACGTACCCCGATAAAACGGGCGCAGCAAGCGGCGCCCCTACATCGTCAATCCATGTTTTGGTTATGGAACAAAACCCCGTATTAATTATTTGTCTGCGCCGCAGGTTTAAATCTGTGGTCTTTTTTTAACACAAAAAGTTATTGCATTTAGAAGTATTTTGTATTATAATCTATGCAGAAACGCAATTTTGCAAAATACGGCAGACGCAAAAAGATTTGCTCGATACTTCGATATAATTTGCCGAGAAATACGGTTTCGACATTAAAAAAGCAAAAGATATAACCGTTAGGAGCTTAAAGCAATGGCAAGGATAAATAAAAGCGATGTACTTTTAATGATTACCGACGCAATGAAATTGGCGGCGGCCGCTGTACCGGGACTGTCATTTGTCGGCGTCGGTATAGACTTGCTGTCAAGAGCCGGAGAGAGTATAAGTGATAGCAAAGAAAAAACGGCGGTATCGACAAATATAAACACTGCGGTACAAGGTATATTGGAGAAATATCAAAAAGACGAAGCGGAAAAGATTGCCGCAGCTTTTTTTAAGACCGCCGACGGAAAGAATAATAAAAAGAAAGCATTTTCAATTAAAAAGAAAACCACAAAAGGTTGCCTTTATACTGATTTTATAGAATATGTGAAAAAATCCGTTAAGAACGATATAGACGGCTTTATAAACGATTTGCCTGAATACGGCTTGACTTCGGATATGCAAACAACGATAAAAGAAATATTTGACGGCTTGGCAAACGTCGTGAACGAAGCCGTTGCCGGTACGCTTTCCCAAGCGGACAAAGCCGCCGTCATGACTACAACGGGAGTGGCGGAGCAAAGCACAGACAAGATACTTGACAAAGGCAACGAGATACTCAAAAAATCGGACAGTATAGCTCCTGCGGCGGCCGTTCAATCCGTTCAAGGTCAAACGATTATAGCCCTTCCGCAAACGCCGGCATATTCACCCAAAGCTTCCGATATTATCAAGCCGGCTTCCGCTCCTTCGGATGCGAGATACGACACAACCGGCATAAAATATTATACGTTTGGCAGCTATCCGCAAGGAAAGAACGGCGAGAGTAAAGAGATACTATGGCGGAAGTTAGGGGAGACAGAGCCTGACGGTACGGTATTACTGATGTCGGAGTACATATTGGATTGCGCACAGTATCACGATGATGAAGAAGAAGAAGAAATCAGCTGGGAGACAAGCGACATACGTCAGTGGTTAAACGGCACGGGACAAGGAAGTTATTATGACGGCGAGCGAAAAAGGTCGTTTTTTGAGACGGCGTTTCAAAAGCCGAAAGAAAAAAAGCTGATACAGAAAGCCGCCAACGGTGACAAAGTGTTTTTGTTGAGCGTGGAAGAAGCGATAAAGGAATTGCATTTCAAGGCGGACGGCGACATACGCGGATGCACGGTGAACATTAACCGAGCGACACACGGAACTGAATACGCAAAAGCAAAAAAAGACTACGGCTGCAAATTAAATGTGTTTACGGCGGAACAGAATAGGACGGAATTTAAAGGTCTATTTAAGGATTACGTTGGCAATAGCTGGTGGTGGTTAAAAGACGCCCGTTTTATCGGCGGTTGGACTCGGGCGGCTAACGTGTATGACGACGGTGAGGTCTACGACCCCGGTATCAGCGACGACGACAGCGTAAGCGACGACGGCGGCGTGCGCCCGTGCGTGTGCGTCCGGCTTACAAATCAATCCAAGAAATCTAAAAAATAAAAAATCAAGTCAGTTATATCTTATGCGCCGCAGGCTTTAAGAAGTCGGTTTTTTTAAAAAACACAAAAAGTTATTGCATTTAGACGCATTTTGTATTATAATCTATGCAGAAACACAATAGAATTTGCCGAGAGATACGGTTTTGACATTAAAAAAGCAAAAGAGATACCAAAGGAGCTTAAAGCAATGGCAACGATAAAGAAAGACGATGTATTACTACTGCTTAACGAAGCGGTAAAAATTGCGGCAGCCGTTGTACCGGGACTGACCTTTGTCGGCGTCGGTATAGACTTGCTGTCAAGAGCCGGTAATGCCGCAAAGGCTATCAAAGACAACGCGGCGGTATCTACAAAAATAAACACTGATGTACAAGAGATATTGGATAAATATTCGGAAAAAGAAGATATTCTCAAAGCTTTTGCTAAGACCGCAGACGGAGCAAAAAAGAAAGGGAAGTTGCTTTTGAGTAAAAAGAAAGCCCCCAAAAATTGCCTTTATGCTAATTTTATAAAATATGTAAAAAATTCCATTGATAACGATATAAGCAAATTTATAAACGATTTGTGTAAATACGACTTGACTACGGATATGCAAACAACGATAAAAAATATATTTAAAGAATTGGTACAAATCGTAAACGACGCCCTTGCAGGCACGCTTTCCATAGAAACCAAAACCGCCGTCAAAAGTATTAACCAGCATACAGACGATAAGATAGATACAAGCACAGAGGTGATAATCAGAGAAATTAAAAAAATAGCTCCTGCGACGGCTACTCAATCCGATGAACCAAAACCGCCTATAACCCTTCCGCAAACGCAGCCATATTCACCCAAAGCTTCCGATATTATCAAGCCCGCTTCCGCTCCTGCAGATGCGAGATACGACACAACCGGCATAAAGTATTATACGTTTGGCAGCTATCCGCATGAATGGAACGGTGAAGATAAGCCGATACTATGGCGAAAGTTAGGACGGACAGCTTCCGACGATACGGTATTACTGATGTCGGAGTACATATTGGATTGCGCACAGTATCACCATGATGAAGAAGACGAAGAAATCAGCTGGGAGACAAGCGACATACGTCAGTGGTTAAACGGCACGGGACAAGGAAGTTATTATGACGGCGAGCGTCAAGAGTCGTTCTTTGAAATGGCTTTTAAAAAGCCTGAAGAAAAAGAGCTGATACAGAAAGCCGCCAACGGCGACAAAGTGTTTTTGTTGAGCGTGGAAGAAGCGATAAAGCAATTGTTTTTCAAGTCGGACAGCGAAATAAACGGAAACACGGTGAATATTAACCGTGCGACACACGGAACGGAGTATGCAAGAATAGAGAAAGACGACGGCTGCGAATTATATGTATTTACGGTGGATGATAATAAGACGAACTACAAAGGACAATTCAAGGATTATGCAGACAACAGCTGGTGGTGGTTAAAAGACATCACTTTAAGCGGCGGTTTTTCTTTTGCGGCTCGCGTGCATAGCGATGGTGCCGTCGACGGCCACGACAACGAGATCTTTGACATCAACGTGCTCGGCATTAATGAAGGCGTGCGCCCGTGCGTGCGCGTCCGGCTTTAAATTAATCTAAAAAATCTAAAAAGCATATGGTATAATATAGCAAGTAACGATTATCCAAAATCATGCAGAACAAATTATCCCTACGGTGGAAATCCATGTTTTGGTTATGGAACACCCCCCGTATTCATTATATCTTTTGCGCCGCAGGCTTAAATCCGTCGATTTTTTTGACGGATTTCTTTTTGCGGACGAGAAGCGGCGTGATGTCGGCAAGGTCAAAGCACCAGACAAAGAGAAGGTAAAGGATTGCGGCAAAGGTCATATTGATTACCGTTGCCGCAGCCGCCGAAATGTAGCTTGCCATTATATTGCGCAGCCAGACGGCGATAAAGCCGCAAGGTCCTGTAAAGGCGAGAACGAGAGCCGCCGTCCTGACAAATTGCAGGGAAAGAGCCGTGTTTTTTTTGAGCAGGCGGATATTCAAAAAGCAAGTGACGATGTAGCAAGCCCCCGTGCCTGCGGCGACGGCAAATATCCCGATGTATTTTGGAAGAATTATAATGAGAACAATCATGATTGACGTTCCGACGATAAAATTTATAAATGATTTTTTTTCTTCTCCGATAGAATTTAAAACGGTGGACGTTATCTGATTGATGCCGATAGGCAGCATAAGAAGCGCGGAATATTGCAGGTATTGTCCGGCGGCGGCGTCGTTGTAGAGCATCTCTCCGACTTCCTTGCCGAACGGCAAATATACCGACAGAAAGATTCCCGATATCAAAATCGATGCGGAGAGAGCTTTACTTATTTTTTTGTTTAGGGCGGCGGAGCGTTTGCCTGCCGAATCCGACGCTAATTCGGGTATCAGGACGACGGCGATAGAGCCGATGACGGCAAGCGGCGCGAGCAAAAGCGGTATCGCCATTCCCGAAACGCGTCCAAATTCGGCGGTGGCAGCACCCGTTTCCATTCCGGCGGCGACTAACCGCGCGGGGATTATGATAGCCGAAAGAGAGCCGATTATATTGCCGAAGACGCGCATAGCGGTGACGGGAGCGGACGCTTTTGCCGTTTCTTTTAAATGGCGCGGCTTATAAAATTTGCCGCCTTTTGTGATGTACAGGATAAAGAGCGCGGTCGCCGCCGCTATGTCGGACACCAAAAAAGCCGCCGCTATACCGAGCGCGCCGTTTATCGACGATATCATTCCGCCGGCGAGCAAGACCGAAAAAATTATCCTGAAAATTTCTTCTAATAATTCCGTGAAGCCAAAGACAAGGAAGTTTTTTTTGCCCCAGAACCAGCCGCGTATTATGCAATATACCGTCGTCGAAAAAAGTGCCGGAAGCATGATTTTGAAGAGCGGTATGACGCGCTTGTCCGTAAAAAATTTGTCGAAAAGGCGCGGAAATGCAAAGAACGCCGCGATGATAGCCACGCAAATCCCCAAGCCTAATATTATCGCCGACGATATCAAAGAAAATTCTTTGGCTTTGTCGCCGTTCAATTCGGCGATTTTTCGCGAAACGACAAGCGGCAGCCCCGACGCCGAGAGCGCGGCAAAGAGAAAAAATACCGATATCCCTATCTGATACAAGCCTACGGCTTCCGCGCCGAACGCACGCGAAAGATATATCTTAAAGACAAAAGATAAAATGCGCGTGACTATCGATATAACGCTGACAAGCGCGACGGCTTTGAAAATCGAATGCTTTGCCGGTGTGTCCGATACAATCTTCATACGCAATAATCTATGCGGACGGCGGCGGATAATTGCTAAGTAAAAAGACTTGCCGAATATTTATCTCATTTGCCGATGTATTTTTTGCCATAATAAATGCGGCGAATACCGAATATAATAGATTATGGCGTATTTTATCAATAGCTACAAGTCTAAAAAAAGTCGGAGGCGTATATGCAGTATACCGTTTACAGAATAGAAATCGGGGAAACGTTAGAGGACATTGCACGATTATTCAACGTCCCGTCGGCGGTCATCTTAAAGGACAACAATGCCGACAATATCTTTCCCGGCATGAGATTGCTCATCAGAAAAAATCCCGGCAAAATATATTATGCCGAGCCTTTTGACACCTTAGAGTCGATAGCCGAAAAATTCGGAACGGATACCGAAAAGCTTTCGGTATTAAACGACGGTCTTAAAGAAGTCTTTTTCGGGCAAATTATCTATGTGCCGAAGTGATTGGCGAATAATGACCGAATAATCGCCGAAAAACGTCACAATAATTGTCAAAGCAATTGCCGAATAATTACCGCCGTATAAACAAAAACTATTATCGGGCAAGTTTGTTAAAGACGGAGAGCGGTATTATGGGAAATAGCAAAAGAAAGGGTATAGATAACGGCGGTACATATATAAAACGCATAAAAAAAACGGCGGCGTTTCTCGTCGTCATTGCGCTTTGCGCGGTGAGCTTCTGTGGCTGCCAAAGCCTTGATTCGGATAAAAACGGCAAAAACGCCAAAGACGGCACGGAAAAAAATCTGAAAGACGGCGAGACCTTGCCGGACGCGCCGGAAATAAGCGGTTTCGTGATAAGCTTTTATGATTACACAAACGGAAGCGGTACGGAATATTTGAAGGTAGATATCTTAAACGACAGCGGAGACGACTTAGAAGGCGTAGTTTTAAAATTATCCTTCTCGGACGCTTACGGACAGGAATTGTTTACCCTTGACGCGGGACTTTATACATCTTTTTATTACGGACAGACCTACGGCGTCTATTTAAAAAAAGACGGGGAAAAACAGGAAGTATTAGCGGAGGTTACGGCGGTAAAAGTGACGGAGATAGGATATAATTATCAGCCCTTGCGCGGCGCTTTTTTAGTCCTTTAAAGGCAACGTCAAGGTAATTGCGGTATTTGTAGGATTTTTGTTGCGGCATTTGGGGGATTTTTGTTACGGCATTTGGGGGATTTTTGTTGCGGCGTTTGAGTTTTTTTGTTGAACGGTTCTTTTATGCAAGAGAAACGGGGTACAGAATCAAAATCATAAAAGTTTAATATTTAATTATTTCATTTTTGAAAAATAACGTCTTAAAAATATTTTAGGGCGTTATTTTAGCGTTTAGCGCGGGAATTGCAAAAAACTATTGTATACAACAAAGAAATGTGGTATAATTATAAATACTTTTAACACGTTTTCGGAGGAACATGGACAGGATTTTCAGGTACAAAAACGGCATGAAGGCCGTGCATTCTTATATGGAGAGCGTTCGGTCGGTTGCTATCGGCGTTTATGTCAATACCGGTTCGGTCAACGAAGACGCCGAAAACAACGGGATTTCACATCTTATCGAGCATATGCTTTTTAAGGGAACGGCAAAGCGGTCGGCTTTTCAGATTGCGGACGACGTGGACGTTCTCGGGGCGCAAATCAACGCTTTTACTTCAAAATCCGCGACTTGTTATTATACGATTTCTACCTTTGACCATACGGAAGCCTGTATAGAGATATTATCCGACCTTTTCTTTAATTCCGTATTCGATAAGGGAGAGTTAGAAAAAGAGAAGAGCGTAGTCTTAGAAGAAATCAGCATGACCGACGACACCCCCGACGAAAAGGTCATGGAATACGTCAGCGAAACATATTTTGACGGACATCCGCTCGCCAAGCCTATACTCGGAAGCCGTGAGAACGTATCGTCCTTTACGGACGGCGACATCAGGACGTATATGAAGCGTTTTTATACCGCCGATAACGTCATCATATCGATAGCCGGACACATCAAAGCCGACGAAGCCGACCGACTGATAAAAAAATATTTTGTCAACAATTTTGGCGGCGAGAAGAGTGAAAAACCCGTCTTTGCACGCCACATATCTAAGGCGTCCGAGATTGTCAAAATCAAGGACATCGAGCAAGCCAATATCGCCTTTGCCTTTCCGTGCTACGAGTTTCACCACCAAAAGGAAATGGCTATGCACGTCTTTAACAACATCTTCGGCGGCGGCATGAGCTCGCGTCTTTTTCAAAAAATCAGAGAAGAAATGGGGCTTGCCTATACCGTATATTCCTACGCTTCGACCTATCAAAACGACGGAATGTTTATGATATATCTCGGCACAAATCCCGAACAGGCAAAGGCTGCCACCGACGCCGTTTACGGCGTGATAGACGGCTTTTTAAAGAACGGAATAACCGAAAGAGAATTTTTGAGCGGCAAGGAGCAGCTGAAAGGCGGACTTGTATTGGGGCAGGAAAGCTCCGGCGCGATAATGAAGGTCAACGGCAAATATTTGCACGGAGCAGACGAGCTGTTTGACTTTGACAAGCTGTTAAAAGAAATCGATACCGTCACAAAGGACGATATCATGGCTGCCGCCGGATATATCTTCGATTACACAAAAATGACAAAGGCATATCTCGGCAGAAAACAACAGTAATATTTATCGAGCAAAGGCACGCTTTAAAGCGAAGCTTGCGGTATCGGTATCAAAAATTGCACGGCGGTTACAAACGCCTTATTGCAAAAACAACATAACGATTTAAGAGCCGTTAAAAAAATCTAAGGAGAAAACGCAAGGGTGGAAAATAATCAAAATAAAATTATAAATAACGACAAATTGGAAACAATTTTTTATTATCAAAATCTTTTCGACGGATTTGTAAAAAAGGAAAGAAATCTGAATTTTTCTAAGGAAGAATGGATACAAAAGGAGATTTTGGCAACCTTGTCCGAATTGTCCGAGCTTTTGACGGAGGTCAATTTTAAGTGGTGGAAAAATCCGAAACCGCTCAACGAAGACAATATAAAGGACGAATTGGTCGATATTTTGCATTTTTTTGTCGGAATGTGTCTGAACGCGGGAATGAGTGCCGACGAGCTTTTTGACCGTTATCTCGCCAAAAACAAGGAAAATTTTGACCGTCAAAACGGTAAATCGCAAAAAAAAGGCTACGAGTTAAATTAATTTCTTTTTTTATTTTATTAATTTCATTCTACATTTTTTAGTTATTTACGGTGTCGGTCGGAAAATTTTTTGTATAAATCCGCGCTCATATCTTTGTAAATAATTTAAAAATGTGCTATCATTAAATGGGTTCTTTTTGCCGTGCGCCGCCGTTTTTTTGGGCGGAACTAAAAAGAATCATAATATTTAAGTTTTGCACCTATTGCCCGTACTTCAAAAACACAAAGCGCGGCGGAGAATTTTTGTATAGGGGAACGGCGGATTTCCGCCGAAAGAAGGGTTTGCTAATTATGAACAAAATTTTTGTCAAAACCAAAAAGCCGGGTTTTTCCGTTGCTCTCGCGGCGGTGTTTATTTTGGCGTTGTTTATTCTCGTATGCCTTTTGGGTGTACTTCCCGATACGCTCGGCGTCATAAAGGGCTTTATCTTGGGGCTGTTCGGCGTCGCCGCATACGCCTACTGTCTTTTTGCCGTCATGCTCAGTACGACGCTGCTTTTGGGCTACAAAATCGTAGTCAAAAGGACGACTCTCTTTAAATTCGGAGTGTTCTTTTTTGTCTTTATCATGCTTTTGCATACCGTATCTGCAAATTATTTGGTCGCCGGAAACGACTTTTCGGACTTTTGCGAAAAGACTTTTTCTTCGGTCAATACCGCAGGCGGACTGATTTTTTCGGTTTTTACCTACCATATTTTGAGCCTTCTCGGTCTGTCGTCGGCTTCGGCTCTGTACGCCATACTGCTCTTCGGGCTTATACTGCTGATAGCCGTGCCGTATCTCAGAGTCAGACAGATAAAGATGCAGCAAAAAGATAATCCTTCGCTCACGCAGGTCAAGAACGGTGTTTTAAGACAACAGCCCGTCGTGACAAACCGCAAACCGTATGCGTCTCCTATATCGCAGCGTCCGCTGCCGCGCACCGTCGCCGCAGGCGGCTTTGACCCCGCATATCCCAACAAAAGCTACGAGATGACGGACAAGGAAAAGCGCGAAGCAGCCATAGCCCGTTTGTACGAAAACAGCGACAGAAAGATAGTTTTGGAAAACACCGAGCCGTACGAGCCGGAGGTCATGACCGTACAGAAAAAAGAAGAAGCTCCGCTTATTGCCGACGATTGGAGCGATTATACCAATAACGGCAGAATCGAAATTCTCAGAAAAAATATGAACAAAAGCGTTGGCGAAGAAGAAGATTATGCCGCCGCAGCCGAACAAAACGCCGACGACGATTATGACGAAAACAAAGACGCAGAAGCTCCTTATGCGTGGCGTGACGGAGAAAACGAAGAGAGCGATATTTACGGCTTTAACATCACGAGAGCCGACGAAGCGCACAGGCGAGCCGAACCGTCGCTGCTTGGCAATGATTTGGAAGAGGTCAGAGAGCGTTACAGACGCGAAGCGGAGAGAGAGAAGGCTTTGCGTGCCGAATCCGACAGGCGCAGAATCGCCGAAGAACGCGAAAAACGCGAGCAGGGCTACAAGGCAAGCACCAAAAAATTCGGTTTTATCGACCCGGACGTCGAGGAGAGCGTAGAATTTGTCAATGTCGACAGACCCGACAAGGGGGATTACGACAGTGCAGAACGTTTTGACGGTTACAAAAAAGCCGACGGCTTAGACGCCGCCGACGCTGCGGAGCTTGCCGAATTAAAGAGAATAAAGAGAGAAAGGGATTATGAAAAAGCCAAACGCCTAAGCATAATCGAAAGCGCGGAGTTTGCCGAATTAAAGAGAAAAGAAAGAGAAAGCCAATACGACAACGCCGACGGCGCAAGCGGCGAAGTAAGTCCGCAAGCCGCCCGTCTTGCCGAATTAAGGAGAAGAAAAAGAGAAAGGGAACTCGGAAAACCCGACGTTTTAGCGGACGATGTGAGTACGGAAGCCGCCGATATTGCCAGGTTTAAAAGAAAAATGCGAGAATTAGAAGACGAGAAAAACGGCTACGTCAACGACGACAGCGCGGAAGTCGCCGAAATCGCCGAGATTACCGAAATCAAGAGAAGAAGAAGGAGAGCCTTCGGCACTCCCGGCAGATATAACGATACGGGCGAGCCAAGCCCTTTTGATTATTCTCCCGTTGAGCCGCCGCAACCCGACGTGCCGTACGAAGCGGAAGAACGCGGTTATTTTGAGAAAGAAAAGGACGAGCTGAACGAGATAAGACGGCGCGTCGAAAAAAACGGCAGAAATTCGCGTATGTCTAAGAGAGCGGGAGCGGAAAGAGAATCCTACACCGCGCCGGACGTTTTGCCGAACCCTTTTGCCGAAGAGCTGCCTAATCCTTTTGCCGAAGAGTTTCCAAATCCTTTTGCGGATAACGCCTACGAAACCGATAACTTCGCAACATATGCCGAGCCTGTAAAGCCCGAATATGTGTCGAAGCCCGTTTCAAAACACGAATTTACAATCAGACACGACAGGCGGACACCGTTTAAGATACCGCCGCAAAAAACGGACGAGCAGATTACCTTTGAAAGAATCGAGCCGATTAGTCACGCGCCGTACACGCGTCCGCCTGTGGAGTTGCTTTTGCCATATCCGTACGACAATGCGGAGGACTCGACCGAGATAGCCCAAAACACACGCGACTTAGAGGATTTCTTTACCGAATTTAAAATCGGCGCGACGTCCTTGGGCGCGATAATGGGTCCGACCTTTACGAGATACGAGATGCAGATGCCGCGCGGCATACCCGTAAGCCGTGTGAAGACTCTCGACAACGACATCTCCATGAGATTGAAATCACACAAAAAAATCAGAATAGAAGCTCCTATACCGGGCAAAAACGCCTTCGGAATAGAAGTGCCTAACAAAAAAAGGTCTATTGTCGGCATGAGAGCCCTGCTTCAAGACGATAGATTTTATGACGAAAGCGACAAGCTGACCTTTACTATCGGCAAGGATATTTCCGGTGTCAACCACTTCGGCGACCTTGCAGACCTGCCGCATTTACTCGTCGCCGGGGCGACCGGCTCGGGCAAAAGCTGCTGCTTAAATGCTCTCATCGTGAGCTTTCTCTACAAATACGGGCCGGAGGAATTGCGGCTTGTGCTGATAGACCCGAAGCGCGTCGAGCTTACGATGTACGAAGGCTTGCCGCATTTGCTCATTCCCGAAATCATTATCGACGACGAAAAGGTCATCAACGCTCTCGATTGGACGATAAAGGAAATGCACAGACGCTACGACCTGATGCACGAAAGCTATTCCAACAAAATAGAAGATTACAATAAGAAAGTTCCCCAAGACCAACGCCTTTACCGTATAGTCGTAGTCATCGACGAAATGGCGGAGCTTATCATGGGTCACAGAAGAGAGATAGAGCCGAAAATCCAAAGCTTGCTGCAATTGGCGCGTGCCGCCGGTATTCATGTCGTGCTGGCGACCCAAAGACCGTCGGTCAACATAATCACCGGCGTCATCAAGGCAAATATGCCGGCGAGAATAGCCTTCGGCACCGTATCGAACGTAGATTCGAGAACGATTTTGGACAGGCAGGGAGCGGAAAAGCTGCTCGGCAAGGGCGATATGCTCTATCAGTCGCAAGCGTCGCCCGAACCCGTAAGACTTCAAGGTGTCTTTATAAGCAACCCCGAAATCATTAAGGTCGTCGATTATGTCAAGCAAAACAACGAAGCTTATTATGACAGCAACATCGTTACGGAGATAAACACTCTAAAAGCCAAAGCCGCCGACAACAGCTCCGGCGACAAAAACGACGAAAGCGAAAACAAATTAGACTCGTATTTTCTCAATGCGGTCAAGCACGTCATAGACAGCAAAACGGCGTCGATATCCATGCTTCAAAGAAAATTTTCGATAGGCTACGCGAGAGCCGCCAGAATCATAGACAACATGGAAGAGAAGCGAATAATCGGCAAGGGCGACGGTGCAAAGCCGAGAAGCGTTCTTATCACTTTGGAAGAGTTTTACGAATTGTACGGCGACCTTTTGGACGACAGCGAATAGGCGGATACGGGATATAGCTCCGTTTGCGCTTGCGACGATGAAACAAAAAAATAAAGAAACCTTTGCGCGTCGGGTCAAACGCGGCTTATAATGATGAAGAATATCAACGACAACACCGTAAAAATAGGCTTTGTATCTCTCGGTTGCGACAAAAACAGAGTCGATACCGAATACATGATGTCCGAACTCGGCACACAGAGCGGCTTCACCGTCACAAATGACAAGACGGAAGCCGACGTCATAATAGTCAATACCTGCGGCTTTATCGGAGCGGCAAAAACCGAATCGATAGATACGATTTTTGAAATGGCGGAATTGAAAAAGCAACGCTTAAAGAAGCTCATCATAACGGGCTGCTTTGCCGAACGGTACGGCAGCGAGCTTTTCGGTAAAATTCCCGAATTGGACGCAGTAGCCGGAATAGGCGCGTACGACAAGATAAAGGATATTATCTTAGGCACATTAGAAGACAAAAGGATACTCAATCTCGAAAAAAATAATTACGATTTCAAAAAAAGAATAGTATCCACGCCCTTTCATTACGCTTATCTGAGAATCTCCGACGGCTGTAATAACCGCTGTTCGTACTGCGCGATACCGTCTATCAGGGGCGCATACCGTTCGAGAACCTTCGAGTCTATCGAAGAAGAATTGAAAGGGTTAAAGGACGGTTACGACATCAAGGAAATTATCCTTGTGGCTCAGGACGTGACGAGATACGGTATAGATTTGTACGACGAATACAGCCTGTTAAAGCTCATAGACATCATAGATAAATACGGCTTCGAGTGGATACGCCTGATGTACTGTTATCCCGAATTGGTGACCGACAAGCTGATAAAGGCGGTAAGCGGCCGCAAAAATCTCTGCAAATATCTCGACATACCGCTGCAACATATAAGCGACACCGTATTAAAGAGTATGAACAGACACAACGACGGCGCGTATGCAAAAAGCTTAATCAAGCGCATAAGAGAAGCCGACGGCGACATAGCGATAAGGTCGACCTTTATCACGGGATATCCCGCCGAAACGGAGGAAACGTTCGGGGAGCTTTGCGATTTTATCGAAGAATACAGACTGAACAACGCCGGATTTTTTGCTTTTTCTAAGGAAGAAGGAACGGCGGCGGCAAGGCTGAAAGATATACATTATCAGACTAAGCAAAGGCGTTTAAAGACCTTGCAGGCGATACAAGCCGGCGTGATAAAAAAGAACAATACAGAGAGAATAGGCAGCGTTGACAAGGTTTTATACGAAGGAATAGACGGCGAAAAATCTATGTTTTACGGCAGAAATCAGTACAACGCGCCGGATATAGACAGCCTTGTCTATATAGACGGAGATATTCCTTTGGACGTCGGGCGTTTTTACAGCGTAGAGATAACGGGAACGGAAGGGCAGTTCGATTTAAAAGGGAAAGTAATATCCCGTTTGTAACCGGCGTTTTTTATCATTAATAATTCATAATCGGCGTATATAATCTATAAGCCGGATATCCATTATATGTTTAAAGTACCCTTGATAGATATCCGTTAAATAATAACGGAGCATATCGCTTCCTAAGGAGTTTTCTATGCGAATTACAGCCAATCAAATAACCTTGTTGCGGATAGTTTTAGTGCCTTTCATATTGTTTTTTATGTTTTGGAGCAGCTTCGTTTATTCGCCGTTCATAGCCTTTGCCATATATCTCTTTGCGGCGGTCACCGATGCCTTAGACGGCAACTATGCCAGAAAGACCAAGACCGTTTCTAACGCCGGCAAGTTTTTAGACCCTATATCGGATAAGATTTTTGTACACGGCGTCATGATAGCGTTGATTTTTATCGGAATTTTTTCAAGAATCAACCAAGCCGTCACCTATGTCAACGCCGCCTGTATCATCATCATGCTGACGAGAGAATTTGCCATCGCCGTTATCAGGCAAATGGCGGCGGAACGCAGTATCGTCATAGGCGCGGACAGCTACGGCAAGACAAAGACGGTCTTGACCTTTATTTCGTTCGGCGCGTTTATTCTCTCTCTCTTCGATAACGGCAACGAAACTATCAAGACAATCGCCAACGTCATATACTATTTCGGTCTGGCGGTCTTTTATGCGGCGACCGTGTTTTCGGTGCTGTCGGGCGTAAACTATTATCTCAAAAACAAAGCCAACTTAAAATTTGAATGATAGTATACCCGAAAGGCTTGCCGTTTTATCGGCTTGTCTTTCCTTGTATAAATAAATATCATTGTATCGGTATCGCGAGTGCAAACGCAAGCATTGTTGCTTGCCTTTACTTATTGATAAATAATCATTCTTCGGACGGTAAGAAAAATTTTGAAATCGGAAAAAATAACTGAAACCGAAAATTTGCTTGACGGGATATTTTCTCTCTGCAAGACAAAGGGCGTCATGATAGCCGTATGCGAGAGCTTGACGGGCGGACTTGTATGCGACACCCTGATAAGCAGGGCGGGTGCGTCGGCTTATGTCTACGAAGGCGTGACGGCTTATTCAAATCAAGCCAAAAACCGCCGGCTTTTTGTAAAAGAAGAAACGCTCGAAAGCTTCGGCGCGGTCAGCGCGGAGACGGCTATCGAAATGGCGCGGGGCTTATTCAAGAGCGGCGCGGTCGGTTTGACCGTTTCGACGACGGGCATAGCCGGACCGGACGGCGGAAGCGCGGACAAACCCGTCGGCTTGACCTATATCGGCGTATGCGACGGACTTCAAGCTCACGCCTACCGCTATGTCTTTGACGGCGGCAGAAACGATATCAGGAATCAAGCCGCCTTAGAAACCCTTAAAAGATTGAAAGAAGGACTTAGCGCAATAATTTAAGTAGAAATAAGAAAATAATTCAGGAAGAAATTAACAAAATAATTTAAAAAACGAGGTTGTCAAAATGGAAGAAAAAAATAAAAAAACCGAAGTGAAACCGCTCGGGCCGGTAGCGCAGGAAGATAAAGCTAAGGCTTTGGAGCAGGCGATACAGACGATAGAAAAGCAATTCGGTAAAGGCTCTATCATCAGAATGGGCAGCAAAAGCGCAGTCGCGATAGATGTGATACCGACGGGCTGTATGACGCTCGACATGGCTCTCGGAGTAGGCGGCGTTCCGCGCGGCAGAATAGTGGAAATCTTCGGGCCCGAATCGTCGGGCAAAACGACCGTTTCGCTGCACATCATCGCCGAAGCCCAAAAGAACGGCGGCACAGCCGCCTTTATCGACGCGGAACACGCGCTCGACCCGATATATGCCGAAAAATTAGGCGTCAATCTCGAAACATTGTATGTTTCACAGCCCGATAACGGCGAGCAAGGACTCGACATAGCCGAAGCCTTAGTCCGAAGCGGCGCATTAGACGTCGTGGTCATCGATTCGGTCGCCGCGCTCACGCCGCGAGCCGAGATAGAAGGCGACATGGGCGATTCGCATATGGGACTTCAAGCGCGCCTTATGAGCCAGGCTCTCCGAAAGCTTGCGGGGGCCGCCAACAAGACCAAGACCTGCGTGATATTTATCAATCAGCTCAGAGAAAAGATAGGCGTCATGTACGGCAATCCAGAAACTACTCCGGGCGGTAAGGCTTTGAAGTTTTATGCAAGTATGCGCCTTGACGTGCGCCGCACCGATTCGCTCAAAGACGGCACAAACGCGATAGGCAACAGGACAAAGATAAAGGTCGTAAAGAATAAATTAGCTCCGCCGTTCAAGATTGCCGAATTTGATATAATCTTCGGACAGGGAATATCCAAGTTTGCCTGTATCGTCGATACGGCTATCGAAACGGGTCTGATAGTCAAGAGCGGTTCGTGGCTCAGCTATAAGGACGAAAAGATAGGACAAGGCAGAGAAAAAGCCTTAGTCTTTCTCAAAGCAAATCCCGCCATATTGGACGAAATCGAAAGGTCTTTGAGAGAAAGCTACAAGGTCAAGGAAGTCGATACCGAAGCCGAAACGGCGGACGGAGAGGAAAAAGACGCCTAAAAGGCGGCTCAATCGGGACAATAAGAGTGTGAAAAAATGTTGAATATAAAAGACGTAAATTTTATAAAATCCGCAGCCGACACGGACGGACTGATTTTGGACGGACGCATACATATAGCCGTCGCCGGTAAGTCGAACGTCGGCAAGTCGTCCTTTATAAATATGCTCTTAAACCGCAACGGCGCGGCGCGTGTTTCGGGAACGCCGGGCAGAACCCGTCTTATAAATTATTTTGACGTGACGGTCAACGGCGGCGGCTTTATATTGGCGGACCTTCCGGGCTACGGCTACGCAAGGGTGAGCAAGGAAGAAAAATCCGGCTGGGGCAGGCTGATAGAAACGTATCTGTGCAGTACGCCCGGCATATACGTCTTTTTGTTGACCGATATAAGACATCTCCCGACCGACGACGACAAAAAACTCATTCAATATCTTCACGTCAAAGCCGTGCCTTTTTATATCATCGCCAACAAGTCCGACAAGCAAAGCCGCACCCAAAATTTTAAGTCCGTCAAGGACATAGCGTCGGCTCTCAAAATGGGCGAGCAAAACATCATATGCGTATCGAGTCTCAAAAAAACGGGACGCGACGATGTTCTTTTAAAGATAGAAGATATATTGACACAAACGGAACAAATATGATACAATATATGCAGTAATCTGTAAAGCCTAAATATTGGCAGTTTTGGCGTTGCAGAGTAGCGGCAATCGGGTTTTTACCTTAATCAAAAGGAGAAAAGCATGAAGTGTATGTATTGCGGAGAGATGGACAGTAAGGTCATCGATTCCAGAGTAAGCGAGGACGGAACGATTATCAGACGCAGAAGAGAATGTGTCGGTTGCGCCAAAAGATTTACGACATACGAAAAAATCGAACCCGTACCTGTCTATGTCATCAAAAAGAGCGGCAACAGGCAACCCTTCGATATCGAAAAAATCAGAAGCGGCATTGTTAAAGCCTGCGAAAAACGCCCCGTCCCTATAAGCAAGATAGAAGCTCTCGTCGCCGAAATCGAAAAAAGCGCTTATAATATGTCCGAAAACGAAATCCAAAGCAGCAAAATCGGCGATATGGTAATGAAAGGTCTTAAAGAAATAGACGACGTGGCATATGTCCGCTTTGCGTCCGTTTACAGACAGTTTAAGGATATCAATACCCTTTTGAGCGAGATTAAGGATATATTGAGCAACAAAGAAATACCGCCGCGTTAAATTCCGTTTCTTTTTGCGCCTGTCCGCGTTATTTTTCCCTGACATAGCACAAGGCTATGCGGCGGTCAAAATGCCTTGACAGACACAAAAATAATTCGGAATTTGCCAATCGGTAGCGTTCGCACGCAAAAGAATGTGCCTTGTTTCTTATATAGCTAAGCTATGCGTCCTTTAAAAATGCACAAAAAATAATTCGGAATTTGCTTGTTGACGGCGTTCGTACGCAAAAGAATGTGCCTTGTTTCTTACATAGCTAAGCTATGCATCATTTAAAAATGCACAAAAATAATTCGGAATTTGCCAATCGGTAGCGTTCGCACGCAAAAGAATGTGCCGATTTTTTGAGGAATTTGTTTGTTGACGGCGTTGGCACGCAAAAGAATATACCGTGTTTCTTTGTGTTCATGACCGAGTTATTTCTTATATAGCTAAGCTATGCGTCCTTTAAAAATGCACAAAAATAATTCGGAATTTGTAAGAAGTTTAGCAATTACGGTGTAAAAGATGGAGATATTCAAATATTCTCACAGCGGAAATCGGACAAAACTCCTGAAACTTTTGGAAGGTTTCGGGAGCTTTTCGTATAACGCCGCATCGGTTCTTTTGCGAAAAGGCGATATAAGAGTCAACGGCAAAAAAGTGTATGAAAACGTCGCCGTAAACGACGGCGACAAATTAGAGGTATACGGAATTATGCAAACAAAACCTATTGTCATATACGAAGACATGAATATCCTTGCGGTATATAAGCGAAAGGGTATCAAGACCGACGGCGGCGACGGCTTCGAGAGTGAAATTCGCGGTATCGAAGAATACGCGAACGTCATTCTTTGCCACCGTTTGGATACGAATACCGACGGTATAGTGCTTTTTGCAAAGGACGCCGACGCCGAGAAAGAAATCGTCGCCGCCTTTAAAGCTCATAAGGTCGAAAAGAAATATATCGCGCTCGTCAACGGCGTTTTTGCGCATTCGGGAATACAGAAAGCCTATCTCTCAAAGAACGCCGAAGAAGGAACGGCGTTTGTCACGGGCGAATATTTTAAGGGAAGCGAGAGCATAGAGACGCGCTTCGAGCTTGTAGAGAGCTTTAAGGGCGAAGGGCTATCCTTGCTCGACATCACGCCGATAACGGGCAAGACGCATCAGATACGCGCTCATCTCAAATACTTAGGCTACTTTATAGCCGGCGACGGCAAGTACGGCGACGAAAGAATCAACCGCCGTCTAAGAATAGCCAAACAACAGCTGACGGCATATAAAATAAGCTTTCACTTCGGCGAAACAAGTCTGTTGGAATATCTCAACGACAAAAGCATAGAGCTAAAAAATCCGCGTTCGTTTATAAGAATACCTGCGGATTTGCGAATGAATTTTTGAAAAAATGAAGTATTTTAAAGAAACTTATTTTGTTGCACGGGCAAAAAAAGTAAGGAAAAACAAATCAACCGTTCTTAAAATCAAGGTTTTGAGAACGGTTGTTTTTTATTCTTGATAAAATGATATTTAAAAAAAGAATATTAAAAAAAGAATTAAAACAAAAAAAGTTACCCTTTGCGGAGCGGTAAAAAAATTTAAAAAAATCCGTTAACTTTACTGCCGACGGATTTTTGTTGCGTGTTAGCTTGGTTTTTTCGTTTTTGGGAGAAGCTCTCTGATACCGGTTCTGTCTGCCGCTAATTTTTCAAGCAACCCAGCGGTACAACCCAGACGCCGTTTTTGAGTTGAAAGGCATACTTCGTGCCGGTCAGTACCATAAGGAAGGACGGTTCATTCATTTTTTCGGCATCCACAATCTTTTTCAGTTTAAGCAGATTATCGGCGGCTGATTCGATTTCGGCGGAACCCATTTTTACTTCTGCAGCCCCCCAACGTCCGTCGGCGAGCTGAATAATGGCATCAATCTCAAAACCGCTCTTATCGCGATAATGATATACATTGCCATCAATGCTATCGGCGTAGATGCGCAAATCTCGAATACACAGCGACTCAAACAGAAAGCCGAATGTATTGAAATCAGCGAGTAGTCGTTTTGGTGTTGCGCGCAGGGACGCCGCAGCAATAGACGGGTCCACAAAATGCCGCTTGGCTGTTGTTCTGATGGCGATTTTTGAGCGAAGCTTGGCACTCCATGCGGGCAAATCCTCAATAACATATATTTTTTTGAGTGCCGTTATATATAGATTGATTGTGGCTTGCGACAGTGCCTCGTCATTGGCAAGCAAGTCGTTCAAAACGGTTGTTGCACGCGCTTCGTTAGAGATGTTCCGGGAAAGGGAACGCATGAGTGCCTTGACCCTATCCGGGTTCTTTTCAATGCCGTCAGGCTTGGAAATGTCCTCATTTGCCACAGCTTCAAGATAATCGGCGGCAATGGTCAGGGCGATTTTTTCACTATGTTCCAGAGCCGCTTCCGGCCAACCGCCTCGATTGATTGCGAAAGCCAGTCGCTCAATCGTCATGTCTGATTTTCCGTCCATGCCTATTTTGCCGTCAAATAAATCTTCCAGCGAAATCTTGCCATTGGATTCCTGCGATTCATACAACGACATGGTGCGCATTTTCATCCGAGCAATGCGACCCGTGCCGGTGTGCATATCATCCGTGCGTGTGGGACTCACGGAACCGGTGAGAATAAACTGCCCGTGTGTCTGCCGCTTATCCACAGCAAAGCGTACCGCATTCCAAAGCTCAGGCGCGACCTGCCATTCGTCCAACAGACGCGGCGTTTCGCCATCCAACAGCAGCGACGGTTTGGTTTGCGCCGTCAAGATGTTTGTTTTAGAATTGTCCGGGTCCTGCATATACAAAACGCTCTTCGCCATTTCCTCGCCGGAACTTGTTTTGCCGCACCATTTTGGACCTTCAATTAAAACCGCACCCTTTGCACGGAGCAAAAGAGCCAGTTTTTCGTCTGAAATTCGCTTCAAATAATTTGGATTCATTTTTTCACCCTGCATTAGTATACCGCCAACTATCAACTTTGTCAAGTGTTCGCTATCAACTTTGGCAGTTTGTGACTATGTGTTTTGGCATATATTGGCTATCAACTTTGGCGGCAAGAATCTGATTTTGTTATATGGATATGTTTCATAAGTGTCTGCCGCTTGAAGGAAGCGATGGGAATATTTGTTATCAAATCTCTCTTCCGTGTACGGTTTCTCCTGCATTATGGGTAATTCCGTCTTCTTGCATAAAAAAATCAAAAAGAATTAAAACAAAAAAAGTTACCCTTTGCGGAGCGGTAAAAAATAAAAAACAACAATATTCGCTTTTTTTCTTCATATAATGTATAGAACCGTTTAAAAAAATCCGTCGTCGGAATTTTTAGGCGCGGAGTTTGCAAAAAATCTATAAGGAGAGATGAGTTTTATGTTTTTGCAGGGGATTTTTTTGTTGCTGCGTAACATTTTTTTTACGTCGTACATAGAGAACAAGAATGCTTTTCCGAAGCCTTTGCCCAAGGATAAGGAAGAAGAATATATCAAAAAAGCCAAGAACGGCGACAAGGAAGCACGCGATATGCTTGTCAGCCACAATATGCGGTTGGTCGTGCATATCGCCAAGAAGTACAGCAACTACAACGACCAAGAGGATTTGATATCGGTGGGCAACATCGGGCTTATGAAGGCTATCAATACCTATTCGCCCGAGCGCGGCACAGCCCTTGTCACATACGCGGCGCGTTGTATCGACAACGAGATACTTATGGTATTGCGTTCGTCTAAGCGTACAAACAAAAATATATCGCTCTTCGACCCGATAGGGCGCGACAAGGAAGGCAACGAGATAACGATAGCGGAGACGATAGTAGACCCTGAAATGAGCGTCTTCGAGCAGGTAGACAACAAGCTCAGGCGCGAAAATCTCATGGAATTTATCAAAGAAATATTGTCGCCCCGTGAATACGAGATAATCAAAGACCGCTACGGACTTGACGGCAGCGGCTCAAAAACCCAAAAGGAAATATCCGCGAAGCTCAAAATATCGCGTTCGTATGTTTCCAGAATAGAAAAAAAGGTCCTTGCAAAATTAAAGGAACAGATAGTCAAGGAAAAGAAATTTATTTGATTTTGAAAAATTATAAAGCCTTATCCCGTCCGTCGTAAAATTTCGGATAATAATACAACGCTTCGTCGAGTTCTTTGTTGTATACGATAAAAAACTCTTTGTTTTCAAGGATTTTTTTGGCTTGCTTTCTTTTAAAACAATAGGGCGATTTTTTTGACAATACATTGCCGTCGATTGTGACGGTGTACAGTATTGACGAAAACCAGCCGCCGCTCTCGTTGTCTTCTATATATTTATCCGTTATCCCCGTCGCTTGGCAGGGGAGTATTTCGCCGTTCAAAAAAATCCTTTTGAAGTATTTATATTCGCTCACGCCCCAAAAAAAAGTATATATGCCGCCGCCTATAAAGGCTATTCCCATAACGAGAATAAACCAATGCCGCGCTTCCTTAAAACAAAGATATACAATTAACGCCGCTATCCCCGCAAACACAAGCGGCAAAGCTCCGATTAGCAAGCCAAATACTCCGCCGCGCTTTTTGTCGGACGCTATGATTTTTTTGATATCAAAGCCGTTCTTCATGTTTTTATTATAACGCTTTTTGTTTTTATTGTCAATACGGCGGATTTTCGCGGATTTTCGGTAGTAATTCCGCAAATAAAACCCAACTTGTCTTGACATCTTGCGCTATGTTTCGTATAATAATACAGTATAGATACGGAGCGTCGGTTTTTTGTTTTTGACAAAAGCCGTGCCGCTTTGAAATATTTTAGCAGAGGTGTGATTTTATGGGTTACGGAATAGCCGAGATTCAAGAGGCTTTTGACAACTTTGTTTTGAGAATGGAAAAATCCGTCGATAATATGAAGACGGAGTTTCAAAATATCCGTGCAGGCAGGGCAAATCCGCATATTTTGGACAAGATAACGGTAGAGGCATACGGTTCGACGACGCCGTTAAATCAGATTTGCAATATCACGGTGGCGGAAGCGCGCGTACTTACTCTGACGGTTTGGGATAAAAGCCTGTTAAAAGCCGTAGAAAAAGCCATACTTGCCGCAAATATCGGTCTTACCCCGTCTAATGACGGCATTATCATAAGATTGCTCTTCCCGGAAGTGACGGGCGAGCGCAGAAAGGAGCTTGTAAAAAGCGTCAAGACAATCGGCGAAGCCGGAAAGGTCGCGCTCCGCAACGAAAGAAGAGACGTTCTCGAAGTCTTTAAGAAACTGAAAAAAGACAATATCATCACCGAGGACGACTTAAAGACCTGTGAAAAGGACGTCGAGAAGCTCATCGTTGTCAAGACCGAGCTTACTGAAAAGCTTGTCAAGGACAAAGAAGAAGAAATTCTCAGCGTTTAGCAGCCGCCGGCAAAGGGTAATAATGAACGGTTTAAAGCACATAGCCTTTATAATGGACGGCAACGGACGCTGGGCGGTGTCACGCGGCTTAAAGCGTTCCGCCGGACACAGAGAAGGTGTCAAGGCTCTAAAAAGAGTCCTTACGGCGTGTGCCGCGCACAATGTTCCCGTCGTTTCGGTCTATGCTTTCAGCACCGAAAATTGGAAAAGACCTAAGGAAGAAATCGACGCTATTTTTTTGCTCATTAAGGAGCTTAACGACGATTATTTGGCTAAGGACGATTTGAATTACGCGGTCAATTTTTTTGGCGATTTGGCGGCTCTGCCGTCGTTTGTCAGAAGCTCCGTTGACGATGTAAAGAAAAAAACGCAAAACAAGCGCGGAATGACCGTCAACGTCATGCTCAATTACGGCGGCAGAGCCGAGATAGTCAATTCCGTCAAAAAGCTCGTCAAGGACGGCAAGGAAATAACCGAAGAGAGCATTGCCGCAAACCTTTATACCGGCTATCTCCCCGAACCCGACATAATAGTACGGACGGCGGGGGAGCGGCGGTTGAGTAATTTTATGATTTTTCAAGGCGCGTATTCGGAGCTGCTCTTTGTGGACACGCTTTGGCCAGATATGGACGACGCGGACGTCCGCAGGATTTTGGACGAGTACGGCAAGCGCACAAGACGCTTCGGCGGCATTTAAACTTATTGTGTGCAGACTGCGTCTAATCGGCTCATTTTGTCTCTTTTTGTGTCTGTCTGCGTTACTTTATACTAATGTAGCTCCGCTCACGTCGTCAAAAGTGCCTTGACGGCCGCAAAAACAGTCCAAAATCACTCGCTATCGGTAATGCCGCATTATGACAAAAAATAATTGCTCAAAAATTTATCTTCTTATGAGTAAAGGTTTCCCCGATTTAAGGATTTAGGTGTATTATGAAAAAAATCATCGCCGGAGCGGTAATGGCGGCAGTCGCCCTTACGCTCATTTGGCTCAATACATATACGTTGTATGTCTACGACGCTCTGCTCTTTATCGCTTCGGCATACGCTCTTTATGAGATGGCTTCGGCATTCGGCAAGCAGGGGTATAAGGTCATCAAAGCCCCCCTTATCGCGGCTGCCGCCGCGCTCTATCCGGCGATATTGTTCTTCGGCACGGGCGGTCTTACCGCCGTCGTACTGCTGTGCTTTGTCGCGGGCGGAATAATATACGTTCTGAGAGACGACATCACCTTTAAGGACTTTTTGGCGACGGTAGCGTCGCTTGCTTATCCGCTGCTTTTTCTTTCGGCAGGATATCTGCTCAATCACGCGGGCGGAAGCTTCTTGTTGTTATTTGCGCTTTTGATTGCGCTCATCACTGATACGGGAGCTTACTTCGTCGGACGGACGGCTAACGCTATCACAAAAAACACCGCAAAAAAACTCATTCCGCGTGTCAGTCCAAAAAAGACCGTCGCCGGAGCAATCGGCGGAGTCGTCGTCTGCGCCGCAGTGATAATTCTCTATTGGTATCTGATAGAATACGGCGGCGGAGTGATAGACTTGGGCTACAAGCTTCAAGACGTCATAAGCGTTTCGGACGCGTGGGTTTTGCCCGCGTATATCTTGATTGCTCTTGCGGCAAGCGTCATCTCCCAGCTCGGCGACCTTTTTGCCAGCCGTATCAAAAGGGAATGCGGCATCAAGGATTTCGGAAATTTGATTCCCGGTCACGGCGGCGTCATCGACAGAGTAGACGCGGTAATGTTTGTCATCGCGGCGGTTTATGCCGTTACGGTAATATTTTAGAGGCGGACGCGATATATTTATAATTGTATGAAAATCGGTATCTTCGGCAGCAGCGGTTCGGTCGGCGCGCAAACTCTCGACGTCATAAGAGCCAATCGCGGCGGATTTGAAGTAATGTTTCTTTCCGCGCACACAAACACGGATAAGCTCGCCATGCAAGCGGCGGAATTTTTGCCGCCTTTTGTAGCCGTCACGGGAGAGAATGCGGAGAATAAAAAAACGCTTTTTCTCAAAAAGCTGCGCGAAATCAAGAGCATAAAAGGCGCGCCGCAGGGATATAATCCCGTAGTTATTTGCGGCAAAGAGTATTATAAAGAGATATTTAAGGCTTGCAAGACCGATATAGCGGTCATAGCCGTCACGGGTTTGAGCGGTCTGCTGCCGTCATATTACGCCTTAAAAAACGGCATAAAAACGGCGATAGCCAATAAAGAAACTCTCGTAGCGGGCGGCGCGTTGATTATGAAGGAAGCCGAAGCTAAGGGGCTTCCCGTCATACCGATAGACAGCGAGCATTCGGCTATCGCGGAATGCCTAAAAGCTGGCGGTCACAGCGGTATCAAAAGGCTTATCCTGACCGCAAGCGGCGGACCTTTTAGAGCCTACACACCCGAAATGCTCCGCAGTGCCGTAGCTGCGGACGCGCTCAAACACCCTATATGGAATATGGGCAAAAAGGTGACGGCGGACAGCGCGACTATGATGAATAAGGGCATGGAGATTATCGAGGCGGCGCATCTCTTCGGTATGCCGGAGAGCAAGATAGACGTCGTAGTACACCCCGAAAGCGTCGTGCATTCTATGGTGGAATATTCGGACAACGCCGTCATAGCCATGCTGAGCGTTCCCGATATGCGCGTGTCGATATCGAGAGCGTTGGGAATAAACGGCTTGCTCAAAAACGATGCCGGAAGCTTAGACCTTGTAAAGCTCAAAAAACTGACGTTTGAAGAGCCGGACACAGATAAATTTCCTTGTCTTGACCTTGCGCGGCAGGCTTTGCGTGCGGGGGGAATTATTCCGGCGGCGATGAACGCGGCGAACGAAATAGCCGTCGACGAATTTTTGAGCGGCAAAGCCGGCTTTAACGATATACCGATTAGAATATCGCGCGTCCTGCAAAAAACGGTAAATTTTGAGCCGAAAAGCATAGAAGATATATCGGAAGCGGACAGAAGGGCGAGAGAGCTTTATGCCGCGTTAAACTGACGGCGCGATATAAGCCGCAATAGATTTGTCCTAAACCTAAACGCATGGATACGGTTTTAGGACAAGGCAATAAAAAATATCCACAAAAAAATTGTCGGGTCGGTTAGCCGTACGGCAAAAAAGGACTTGAAGTATGGAAAAATTTTTAAAGGTTTTGTCTATTATAGGCTGTGTACTGCTGGCGTTTATATGCCTTACGGTCATGGTCGTTTTGCACGAGCTGGGACACTTTATCGCAGGGCGCAAGCTGGGCTTTAAGGTCAACGAGTTTGCCGTCGGTATGGGTCCGAAAATCATCAGCAAAAAGCTCAAATCGGGCTTGCTTCTGTCGCTCAGATTGATTCCGTTGGGCGGCTTTTGCGCCTTTGAAGGAGAGGACGAAGAAAATCCGTCTCCCGACGCCTTTAACAACCACAAGCCGTGGAAGAGATTAATCGTGCTTTTTGCCGGAGTATTTACAAACTTTGTTTCGGCGGTGGTCGTGCTGTCGCTTTTCTTTACCTTTGCCGGACAAATGCTCCCGATGATTGCGCCGATAGAAGGCGACGGTATCGCCGAAGGCATTATCGAATACGGCGATATAGTGGTAGCCGTCGACGGAAAAAAGGTTCAAATGCTCGAACCGTCCGACTTTACAAAAATGCTCGCAGGCAAGGATAAAGCCACGCTCACGATTATCAGAGACGGCGAAGAAATGAACGTTGTTTTGGCGCGGCACGACCTGTACGACGAGAACGGCGAATTGTTAAAGGATATGTTCGGTATAAGGATAGGCTATACGCGGCAGACGTTCGGTTTTTTTGAATCGATTTGGCGAGCCGTCAAATTTAGCTTCTTTACCGCCGTCAAAATTCTTTCGGGACTCGGAAGCCTGATAACCGGTTCGGCTAAGGTCTCCGAAACGGCTGGCGGACCGATAACTATGATATCCGGTCTGACGAGTATAGTCGCCACGGGCTTTTCAAATACGATATACATCGTCTGTCTGTTCTCCGTCAATCTGGCGATATTTAACGCTTTGCCGCTGCCTGCTCTCGACGGCGGACGAATGGTCTTTACTATTATCGAATGGATAAGAAAGAAGCCGATTAAGCGCAGTGTGGAAGCGATGATACATTTTGTCGGTATAGTCGCGCTCTTCGGAATGGCGATACTCTTCGACATTATACAGCTTATCAACAAAATATAACGGCGGCGAGCCGCAGGTTTTTTGAAGGATTATGAAAAAAATTGTACAGATAGGCGGCGTCTATATCGGCGGTTCGTATAGGGTGGCTATTCAGTCGATGTCCGACCTGCCGACGCGCGATATAGATGCCGTCGTAAAGCAAGCGGAAGCCCTAAAAAAAGACGGCTGCGATATCTTTCGCGTCGCCGTCCCCGACACGGAGTCGGCGCGTGCGTTAGCCGAAATCAAAAAGCGGATAGAAATGCCCCTTGTCGCCGACATACACTTCGACTATAAGCTTGCGATACAAGCCGCAGCCTTCGGCGCGGACAAGATAAGAATCAACCCCGGCAATATGCCCGTCGGCGGACTCAAAGAGCTTACGCGCGTCCTTAAAGCGGCGCATATTCCTTTGAGAGTCGGTATCAACGGCGGCTCGCTCGAAAAAAAATATTCGGCTATGCCCGACCGTGCTATGGCTCTCGCCATGTCGGCTGCGGACTGTGTAAAACGGCTCGAAGACGACGGTTTTTTTGATATCGTCATATCCTTAAAGTCGTCGTCGGTTTTGGAAACCGTCAAGGCGTACCGATACATAGACAAGCTGTGCGATTATCCGCTCCATATAGGTGTCACCGAAGCCGGTATCGGGCAGGCGGGCGTTATCAAATCGGCGGCAGGCTTGGGTGCGCTGCTGTTGGACGGCATAGGCAATACCGTGCGCGTATCGCTGACCGGCGACCCGTCGGAAGAGATTAGGACGGCAAAGGGCATTTTGCGCGCCGTCGGACTCGACCGTGATTTTGCCGAAATAATTTCCTGTCCGAAATGCGGCAGATGTGCCTACGACACCGAGAGCCTTGCAAAGAAGGTCGCGGAATTTACACGGCACGTCGCCAAGCCTTTAAAAATAGCCGTCATGGGCTGTGTCGTCAACGGACCGGGAGAAGCGGAGACCTGCGATATCGGGATAGCCTTCGGCTCGGGCAAAGCCGTCATATTCAAATGCGGCAAGGTATTTTTGACGGTACGGGATAAGGACGCCGAAGAGATTTTTTTGAAAGAAATAGATAAAATCATAGCCGAAAGCTGAAAAAAATAAATATTTAAGGAAACACCGCGCAAACGGAAGAATTATGAATAAATTTACCGAAGAATTTTATGCGTTATCCGAGAGTTACAAACGGCTCAAAGTCGAATGCGCCGTCCTTGACAAAAAGGCGGCGTGTCTTGACGTGAGTTTTATAGGCGTACCGGAGCATATCGACGCCTTGACCGAAACCGACAAAAACAAGATAAAGGCGGACGTGCAGGGCATAATAAAAACCTTTTTTGAAGTCAAGGTGAGCTTCAAAAAGGCTTATGCCGACTCCGCTAATATCACGGCGAGAATCTTTGACTTTTTAAATACAAGCTATCCGTCGGTCATGGTCAATGCCGACCCCGACGATTGTCTTGTGGACGTAGACCGTGCGAGCGGAATAATCAACGTCAAAATGGGCTTCGGCGAATACATGAAGAGCTTTGCGGAGTCGGTGGGCTTAGCCGAAAAAATATGCGGCTTTTTGGACGCGCTATTTATCGAAAGCAGCAGCGTAGAGTTTTTTTTGAGTGCAAAGCCGCAGAACGAATATAAAATCAAGGACACCGCGCCGTCCTTTGTCAAACGCGACATGATAAACGTCTCGGACGTCGAAAAGGTCTACGGAAAGACCGTCCTGTCTTATCCCAAGCCGATAAAAAACATCGTCGACGAATCGGACACCGCCGTCTTATGCGGCAAGATAGGCAGGTTGGACAAGCGCATATCCAAGACGTCGGGCAATCCGTACTATATCTTTGAGCTGTCCGACACGACGGGTCGGATATCGGCGAAGCTCTTTCCGAGAAAAAAGAGTAATTACAACAACAAATTCTCCGAAATGTCGGGCGAAGCCGATATCGACACGCGCAGCGGTGAGGACAAGACTCAAAAAAGCGGCACGGAAGCGATAGATTCTCTCACCGACAACGAAGAGATTGTCGCAAGCGGCTCGGTCAGGCGCGACGTATTTAGCAAGGACCTTGTCTTTATCGTCAACGACATCAACCGCTGCAAGATAGATTATGCGAGCATTCAAGACTCGGACGACGGTATCGAATATAACGAAGCCGGAGAAGAATATATAACCGTTTCGCCGTCGCCTTATGTATCCGGCGAGCAGCAGGATTTTTTGGCGGAAACCGCCGAAGCTCCGACCTTTTTAAAGGGCAAGACCTTTGTCGTCTTTGACTGCGAAACGACGGGACTTGACAGAAACAACGACAAGATTATCGAGCTTGCCGCCGTCAAAATCGTAGACGGCAATATGACCGAAACCTTTTCGACCTTTGTAAATCCCGAAACAAAGCTGCCCCCCGAAATCATCGCGCTCACTCACATCACCGACGACGACCTAAAAACCGCACCCAAGATAAGCGCAATCTTTCACGACTTCTACAAGTTTACACGCGGAGCGGCTCTCGTGGCGCACAATATCGAATTTGATATGGACTTTGTCAGACGCGCCGCCAAACAAACGGGTTTCAGAGTAAACAACGACATCTACGACACGATGACGATAGCCAGAAAAAACTACAACGTACATAACTACAAGCTCGGTACTCTCTGCGAATTTTTTAAAATCGACTTGACCGACGCCCACCGCGCCGTATACGACGCCATAGCTACGGCAAAGCTCTTTATCAAAATGGCGGTCAAGCTGTGATTGTCGGTTAAAGAAAACATCACATGGCATTACGGTAAATAACGGAAATTCAATTTGTTTACATAAGGCAAATAAATAACGCGGCGGTAATAAATCCGTGACGGTGGAAACCTATGGTACAACTGATAAACGTGAAAAAAGAATACGTCCTGTCGGATAAAAAAGCCTTTAAAGTCGAAGCTCTGAAAAATATCAATTTAACATTCGACGGGAGCGGACTTGTCGCGGTTGTCGGTAAGAGCGGCAGCGGAAAGACGACGCTGATGAATCTTATCGGCGGTTTGGACAAGCCGACCGACGGCGAAATACTTATCAACGGTAAAAACACGTCGGAAATGAAAAACAAGGATTATGATTTTTTGCGAAGCTACGGAATCGGCTTTGTTTTTCAGGATTATAACCTTTTGAGCGACCTTTCCGTATCGGAAAATATCAAGCTTGCCGTTAAATTTCAAGAAAACGACGACGGAATTATATCGGAGCGTACGTCGGACGCCATGCAAAAAACCGGTATAGAAGAGCTGAAAGACCGCAAAATCAACGAGCTTTCCGGCGGACAACAGCAGAGAGTGGCGATAGCCAGAGCCATTGCAAAAGGCTCCGCCGTATTGCTTTGCGACGAGCCGACGGGCAATCTTGACAGCAAAACATCCGCCGATATTATAGGGGTATTAAAAGAAGTATCGAAAGAAAAAACCGTTATCGTCGTAACTCACGACGAAGAAACCGCCTTAAACCAAGCCGACAGGCTTATACGCCTGAAAGACGGTGAAGTGACGGAGGATAGCCGCATATCTGAAATATCGGAAAATCCGTCGGAAAGCCGCGCAACGTCCACGAAATATTATCATTTGAGATTAAGAGATGCCGCCGCGATAATAGGAAACAACCTTTGGCGTACAAAGTACGGCTTTGCCGCGATTGTGCTTATATTGGCGGCGGCGTTTACTTTGTTTACAAATTTTTATGCGCTTTCGGGATATAATTCGCAAGACGCCTTTATGAACACCCTAAAACATAATGATATGTATGTCTTTCAGCTTTCAAAATATTATTACGAACCGCGTTATATATATGTGGACGGAGAACCGATTATCTCGCACGGTCCTTGGCTCGCTTATGAAGACAGCGACATAAACGATATACCCACGCTCGAAGCTGTGACGGGTGGGAAAGCGGCTTTTTATCCGTCTTATTTTTTCAATAAAAATTTTCAGGATTTTTCGGACGTTTTTTTGGGGGTAAGCGGCAGGGTGTTTCCCTATCATATTTCCGGCTTCCGCGAAGCGGTCGCGGTAGCGGATTTCTCGACCTTTCATATGCCGCTATTATACGGCGAATTGCCTAAGAAGGCGAACGATATTCTCATATACGATTACATAGCCGACAACATGATTTATTACGGACTTTTTTCGGGCGGCACAGGCGATTTGGTCGGTCGCGAGCTTACCGACCGCCAAACCGGCTTGACCTTTAAAATCAAAGGCATATTGAAAAGTAATTATAAACAATACGCTTATATAACGGAAAGCACAAGGGAATACACCTTTGAAGAAACTTACCTTACGGGACTCCAAACCGTTTATTGCCGTCCGGAATTTATAACCGCCTTGTCTGCGGAAGCAAGCTATAAATCGGTGGTAGAGGCAGACTTTTTTTCCGTAGTATATAACGGCGCTTATGAAGAATATGTTTACAACGATTACGGCGGAATCAAAAAAATAAAGCGGTTGAGTGAATTGCCTGACGATTCGGATTTTATTATCAAAAGAGAAAATGCAACGAGAGGCGTGGTCTTATCGCTAAAAGAACTGTCGGAAATAACCGGTATCGAAGAAAGCGCGTTTACGTCGGCGCTTTTGGAAGAGCTTGTCAATAGCTTGACTTTGACATACGGCGATTATACATATAATTGGGATATAGAGAGAAGCTATTACGGATATACTTTGGACGATATATACGGCATAGTAGCCGACAACGCCTTGGCGGAAGACGGTGTGGTCTTATTATATGAAGGGCATGACAGAGTTATTGTCAACGGTCATTTCCGTACCGTTCACATTTCTCTCGGAAAGAATTGGGCGGTCAACAAAGAGGTCATGGACAATTTTCTTTGGGTGGAGCATTCCGAAGAATTTTATGAGCAATACCCGAATTATCCCAAAGAAAGATATACGGACTATGTTTCTATGGGGATTTTGGTTAGGGATGCGGATATTTATCTGAAAGACGTAAAGGATTTTTCGGACGATATTATGTTGTATACGGCAATTCTCGCCGTACTTTCGATAGCCTTCTTTACCTTTAATACCATTAAGAAAAACACCTATAAGGTAGGAGTATTAAAGGCGCTCGGAGCGCGAAACAGCGACGTGACGATGATATTCGGTTTGACTACCGTGTGCTTGTCTTTGGCGGCATTTATACTGTCGATAGGCGTTTCATTTATTTTGATGAACAGAATAAATTATAATTTTACAAAATCGATAAACGACAGCCTTGTGTTTTTTAATATAAAAGCAACGGATTTGCTTGTCACGTTTATCATTGCAATATCGGCGAGTATACTTGCCGCACTGATTCCGCTTATCCGCTTGTTCTTTTATGCGCCTATAACTATTATTCGGAATAAAGCGCAATAAGGGCAAAAAAATTAAAAAAAGGGATTGACTTTTGCGTTTTGCAAAGGTCAATATTTTTGATTGCCGTTAAAATTTTTCCGATAAGCAAAATGATTTTGCATTTATTTGGTTTAATCGCCCGATAAGCAAAATGATTTTGCTTTTTATTTGGTTTAATCGGTCAATAAGCAAAATTTTATTGCTTTTATTTGGTTTATTTGCTCAATAAACCAAATTTTATTTTGATTAAGCAAAATTATTTTGCTTATTTTAAAAAATCATACAATTCATGCGGCCGTTAATTTTTTTTTTGAAACGGTCGTTATTGATTTTTCAATATCGGCTTGTTTGTGGTATAATATTATAAATACGGTATAAATTCAAATTTTATTTTTCACGGAAAAAAATGAGGATATAAAGTGAATTTTAACAAAATAGAGATGCAGGGCTTTAAATCCTTCGCGGACAGGACAAAAATCGAATTTGACAGCGAGGTGACGGCTATTGTCGGGCCGAACGGCTGCGGCAAGAGCAACGTCGCCGACGCTATCAGGTGGGTGCTGGGCGAGCAGAGCGCAAAGACGCTTCGCGGCAAGTCTATGCAGGACGTCATCTTTAACGGCACGGAGAACCGAAAATCTACTTCTTATTGCGAAGTGTCGCTGTTTTTTGACAACAAAAGCAAGCTCTTCAATATCGATTACGACGAGCTTGTCCTGACGCGGAAATTGGACAGGTCGGGCGAGAGTGAGTATCTGATAAACAAAAACACCTGCCGCTTAAAGGACATTATAGACCTGCTCAGAGATACGGGCGCAGGCAGAGAAGGTTACAGCATTATCGGTCAGGGACGTATAGACGAGATTTTGAGCGCAAAGCCGGACGACAGGCGCAATATCTTTGAAGAAGCCGCCGGAATAGCCAAGTCCAAGAGCAAAAAAATCGAATCGGAACGCAAACTGATACGGACGCGAGAAAATCTGGGTCGTCACGAAGACATCATGGGCGAGCTGTTCAGACAGCTCGAACCGCTCAAAAGGCAGTCGGAAGACGCGAGAAAATGCCAAGAGCTAAAAGACGAATTGAAAACAAACGAGGTCAACGCCTACATATATCAGTACGAAAACAACGCCAAAGAAAAGGATATAATCAATCGAAGGCTTCTCGACGTGGAAACGCGTCTTGAAGCTGAACGCGCCGCCTACAACGGTATCATAGCGTCTTTTAACGCCGGAATGAACAGCATAAGCAATACCGACACGCATATAGCGTCATTGAGAGAAGAGCTAACCGAGCTTCTTGTCGAAGCCGAAAAAAACGCCGGAGAGCTTAAACTCCGCAACGAAAGGATAAACAATCTCAAAGCCGAAGAAAACCGTCTGAACGGCGAAACGCAAAGTCTGCGGGCGGCAATCGCTTTTAAAAAAGCCGCGCTCAAAGATTGCGGAGAACAAGCCGGAGAGCTGACAAGGCGGATATATGACAAAGAAAATTTATTGGCGCACGCCGCCGCCGAGCTTGCAAAGCTCAAAGAAAGCCTGAATGAAAGAGAAGGAAAGATAGAGCTTTCTAACCGCAACATCATAGACAACATGGGCAAGCTTTCGGACATAAAGGCGAATATGTCGCAATTGTTAAAGGAAGAGGAATTGCTCAAACAAAACAGAGAAGCTTTTTTGAGCAAGGCGGAAGAAATCGAAGCCGCCGTGCTTTCGGCGGAGCAATCAAAAAACCAAATCGAAGCCGAAGCGTCACGCATAAAGCTTCTTATAGACGGCGGCGCGGCGGAGCTTGCGCGGCTCGAAGCCGAATATGCGGCGCGGCAGATTAAGATAAGCCGCGGACAAGAAGAAAGCAAGACTTTGAGCGGACGCATTGCCGCTCTCGAAACAAAAGCCAAGATGCTCGAAGATATCAAGAACGAATACGAAGGTTTTAGCTATCCCGTCAAAAAACTCATGACCGACAGCAAAACCGACAAAAATCTCAAAGACAGAAATCTGGGAGTTTTGGCGGACGTCATCAAGGTGGAAGAAAAATACGAGCAGGCGATAGACGTAGCCTTAGGCGCGGCTCTCCAAAACGTCATTGTCAACGACGAGGACGACGCCAAGTATCTCATAGCTTATCTCAAAGAAAGGCGTTACGGAAGGGTGACTTTTTTGCCGATGTCGGGCGTGAAGCAACGCTTACTCGAACGCGAATACGATGAAATAATCAAGATACCGGGCTGTTTCGGCGCGGCGTCGGAGCTTATCGGCTATGACAAAAGATTTCAGGGAATAGTCAGAAATCTCTTGGGCAGAACCGTCGTCGTAGACGTCATAGACACGGCGATAGCTATGGCAAGGAAGTACAATTACGCTTTTAGAATAGTCACGCTCGACGGTGAAGTCTTTATGCCGAGCGGAGCGATAACCGGCGGCAGCCGCAAGACGGACAGCAACGCCGACATCATAAGCCGAGACCGAAATATCGCGCAGGTCAAGGAGAGCCTAAAAGCGGCAGTCGGTCAATACGCAATGCTCGACGGCGCGGTCAAAGCCGCGCAGGACGGAATAGGCAAAATCAAGAGCGGCATAGAAGCCAAGTCAAAGGAACAAAAAAACAACGAAATCGCTTATGCCGCGCTGACCGAGAGAGCCGAAAAAGCCGACGCGCAGCTCAAAACGCTGGAACGCGAAAGGAGTATATTGCAAAGCGGTCTGTTGTCGGTCAATCAAAGAATGGAAGAAATTCGAACGGATATAGGCAGCGTAGACAAGCTCGAAACCGATATCATGGCACGCCGCAAGAGCATAGACGAATTGAGAGAAGAAAGCCGCACTCAGTTTAATCAAAAGCGAACGGAGCGCGAAACGCTGGAAGAGAGCATAACAAAAGCCAAAATCACTCTTTCTCAGATGAACAAGGATTCGGACACGGCGGCGGAGCGTTCCGCCGTACTTCAAGAAGAGATGACGGCGGCGGCGGAGCGCATAGCCGGTTTGGAGAGCGTAATCGTCAAAATCCGCACGGCGTTGAGAGAGCAGGAAGCCAAAACCGTCGCGGAAGCCATGAGCGCGGAACAGCGCGAAAAAATCGACGGTTTGAAAAGCCGCTTAGCCGGACTCGGCGAGTATAAGGCGGAATGCCAAAGAGAGCTTAATGCGCTCGACGAAAAGCGCAACGCCGCAAGCGACGTTATAACGGCTTTGAACGAGAAAAAAATAAGAGAAGAGAATGCTTTGGAGCGATTGGACACGGACGTTACAATGCTCGAAGAACGGGTCAGAGAAGAATACGGCTTGGAGTACGGCGACGCGCTCGCATTCAGACAGGAAGAATACGATTATCAAAAATCCCTGACATTTATCAACCGACTCAAAAGGAAAATAAGCGAGCTTGGCAACGTCAATATGCTTGCCGTAAAAGAATATGCGGAGGTCAGCGGGCGTTACGGCGAAATGGCGGCACAGCGCGACGATATGCAAAAAGCCGAAAGCGATTTGTTAAAAATCATCAACGACCTGACAAGCGAAATGAATATAAAATTCAAAACGGAATTTGACAAGATAAACGAAAATTTCATGTCGATTTTTAAGCAGCTCTTTAACGGCGGCAAGGCGAAGCTCCAAATCGAAGAAGCGGAGGACAAAGACCTTTTGAATGCCGGAATAGAGATATACGCCGAACCGCCCGGCAAAAGGCTTCAACACATTTCCTTGCTGTCCGGCGGCGAAAAGGCATTGACGGCGATAGCCATTCTCTTTGCTATCTTGAAGCTCAAACCGATGCCGTTTTGCGTTTTGGACGAGATAGAAGCCGCCTTAGACGACGCTAACGCAAATCTCTTTGCCGAATATCTTAGAAAGTTCAGTAAAAACACACAGTTTATCGTCATCACTCACCGCAAGCCGACAATGGAGCTTGCCGATACCTTGTACGGCGTGACTATGGAAGAAAAGGGCGTATCGCGCCTTGTTTCGGTACAGCTAAGCGAAGCGGTAAAGAATGTCAAAGCGGGATAATATACCGCTCCGCGATAAAGCGGTTTATAATAGATTAGTCCTATAACCTATCTGCCGACATATTTTGCGTCTTTTTGCCTTATACAGCGTTGCCTTTTCCTGGTGTAGCTTACGCTACACGGCGTCAAATGCGCCTTGTATAAGGCAAAAATCCGCTACAATCTGTTCGTCATATAGGTTATAGGCCTAATCTAATGTATAAAGGGGAAGAGCAATGGGTTTTTTTTCAAAAATAGCCGAAGGATTAAAAAAGACAAAGGAAGCCGTTTCAAAAAAAATCTTCGAGGTGTTTAAGGCGGCGTCCTTAGACGACGCTTTTTATGAAAGCCTTGAAGAAGCTTTAATCTTTTCCGATATGGGTGCGGCAGCCGCCGAAGATATCGTCGCCGACCTTAGAGACCGCGTTTTTAGAAACAAGGTCACCGACTCTGCGGAAGCAAAGAAGCTTTTAAAAAAAATCATAGCCGAAAAGATAGACTACGACGTGCCGCCGTACAATTATCCTTTGCTCATCATGATAGCCGGAGTGAACGGCGTCGGCAAGACGACGGCGATAGGAAAGCTGGCAAAGCACTTTAAGGACGCCGGAAAATCAGTAGTAATCGCCGCCGCCGATACTTACCGTGCGGCCGCGTCCGAGCAATTAGAAGTATGGGCGGAACGCGCCGGAGTCAAGATTATCATACACGGCGAAGGCTCTGACCCCGCCGCCGTCGTCTTTGATGCCGTTTCGTCGGCAAAAGCCAGAAAGACCGACGTCGTTCTCGTCGATACCGCCGGCAGACTCCAAAACAAAAAAAATCTCATGGAAGAATTGAAAAAAATCAACCGTGTGATAGAACGGGAATATTCCGACGCCGACGTCCGAAACTATATCGTACTCGACGCGACGACGGGACAAAACGCCATTTCGCAAGTCGGTATCTTTGACGAAGCGATAGACATAGACGGCATAATACTGACAAAGCTCGACGGCACGGCAAAGGGCGGCGTAGTCGTCGCTATCGCTTGCGAAAAGGAAATACCCGTAGTCTTTGTCGGCGTCGGCGAAAAAATAACCGACCTGCTTCCTTTTGACGCGGAAGATTTTGTCAACGGAATTTTGTAGGAATTTTTTTAAACCTTATGTAAAGAGTTTCGCGACAAAAAAACAAATGATAAGACGCCGAAAGTAACGCGGCGTTTTAATAACTCTTTTTGATTTTTACCAAAAACTCTTGACATTTTGAATGCACCCATTTAAAATAAATCTTGCCGATGTCTTGTTAAAGATAGCCGTTAAAATGAAAACGGTCAGGAGGAATCGCAAGGCTAAAATCGTCACAGTAAGTGACATCGCGTAGACCGACAGGAAAAACCGTCTGAAAAAGGGCGGTTTTTTTCTATATATCGGACAATTATTCTATTTGCCGATAGCAAAACCATCGTTTTTTAGAGCGATAGTTTTTTTGCTAAAAAAAGGGGCGTTTTAAGTAGTAGG
>JAITOU010000022.1 GCA_031289755.1 Clostridiales bacterium | reverse complement strand
AGCGACGACGTATATAGCGAAGGCGGACAAGCAGGCAAACGTCCCGACCGTGCGCTCACCGTCTATTGCAACAAGCTCAAAAAGCTTTTTCCCGATTCGGTCATCATTGCAGGCGGTATAGAAGCGAGCCTAAGACGCTTTGCTCACTACGACTATTGGGACGACCGCGTAATGCCGTCCGTTCTTTTGGATTCAAAAGCCGACCTTATCATATACGGCATGGGCGAGAAGCCGCTCTTTGAAATACTTTCGCTCATCAAAAAAGGCGTTCCGGCAGGCGATATCAAGGACGTAAGGGGAACGCTATATGCTGCGGAATACGATAGCTTTTCCGCAAAATTAAAGGAAAAAATCGCCGTTCACGAAGCGGTGTTTTGTCCGACAGCCCAAGAAGTCATGACCGACAAGATAAAGTATATAAAGGCATTCAATATCCAGACCGAAAACAACGACCCTTATTCCGCCAAAGCCGTTATCCAAAAGCACGGCTCGGTATACGTCGTTCAAAATCCTCCGGCATTTCCTTTGACCGTCGCCGAAGTCGACGCGGTATACGCGCTCCCTTACGAAAGGACTTATCACCCTATGTACATCGGGGGTATTCCGGCTATTACGGAAGTCAAATATTCTCTCACATCGTCACGCGGTTGTTTCGGCGGCTGTAATTATTGCGCGCTCAACTATCATCAGGGCAAAATCATTCAGAAGCGGAGCAAGGAGAGTATACTCGCCGAAGCCGAAAGGTTTCTCGGCGAAAAGGATTTCAAGGGCATAATAAACGACGTCGGCGGCCCGACGGCAAACTTCCGAAATCAAGCCTGCGCAAAACAAAAGACAGCCGGAGCTTGCACAAAAAAGGATTGTATAGGCTTCGGCGTTTGCAAAAATCTCGATATAGACCATTCCGAATACCTTGACGTTTTAAAGAGTTTGAGAGAGCTTGACGGAGTGCGCAAGGTCTTTGTAAGGAGCGGCATCAGGTACGACTACCTTATGTACGACGGCAACGAAAGCTTTTTTGACGAGCTTGTCAAGTACCATATCAGCGGACAGCTCAAGGTCGCGCCGGAGCATTGCGCCGATTCGGTTTTAAAGCTCATGAATAAGCCGCAATTTAAACTGTACGAAGCTTTTAGAGACAAATTTTATGCCAAATGCAAGAGATACGGCAAGGAACAATATCTTGTGCCGTACTTCATTTCTTCGCATCCCGGCTCGACCTTAAATGACGCCGTAGCGCTTGCCGTCTATCTAAAATCTATCGGCAGTATGCCCGAGCAAGTGCAGGACTTTTATCCTACGCCGTCCACAAAATCCACGACAATGTTTTATACCGAATTAAATCCCGACACAATGGAGTCCGTCTATGTCGCAAAGGATGCCGAAAGCAAAAAAATGCAGCGCGCCCTTCTCCAATACCGAAAAAAGGAAAATTACGATATCGTCAAAAAAGCCCTGATAACGGCAGGCAGAAGCGACCTGATAGGCTTTTCTCCCGACTGTCTGATAAAACCACTAAAAGAAGAAATAACCGCTTTAAAACAAAACATAACCGACAAGAAACAGAAGATAACCGACAAGAAACAGAACACAACCGACAAAAAAGCGCGCAAATAATTTTTTGCCATAAAAAACAAACTTATTACACGATACCGAATAATTAAGATATCGTGTTTTTTATTTTCAATAAAAGCGTGTACAATAAGGCAAATTTTAATTTACTGTAATTTACGTCTTTTTTGCCTGAATTTTTTTATTTACTATTGAAATGTCTTAAAAAGTATGATATACTCTTTAAAAGGTGATATGCTTAAAAACCACCCTTTATTTTAAGGAGATAAGAAATGACAAATGCTAAACTAAAAGAAATAGCGGCAACCAAGAAAAAATATCCGCTTCCGCTGCGAATAGCGGGCTTTGTTCTTACCGTCGTACTGCTCTTTACGGTCGTAGCTATTCCGACGATTTTGCTTGTAAGATTTTTTGAGTCCTTAGAACGTGATGAGCTTATTGTTGGACTTGAATACGAGCTAAACGACACGGACGCAGACAATGTTTATTATGAGATAATCGGTTATAATGCTCTTATCGAAGCTGACTTAGATTATATATCGATACCTGACACTTACAGGGGATATCCCGTCAAAGCTATCAAAGACGGCGCGCTTGCCGATTGTCAGATAAAATACCTTTCTATAGGTGCTAATATAATCAGCATAGGAGAAGGGATATTAAAAGGCAACACGTCCATAGTATATTTAAGCGTGCCATATCTCGGCTCAAATATTGACGATGAACAAAATTCTTATCTCGGCTATCTTTTCGGCTCTGATAAGCCGACCATGGACACCATTGACGACGGAGCGGGCAAAGCTCCCGAATCTTTACAAGACGTCTATGTTACTACGGCGAAGTATATCGGCGAGCTGGCTTTTGCCGGAAATCCGTCATTGTCATATATCGCTATACGTTCAAATTTACGATTGGTGCCTGCTGACGGCTTTGTATCGGGCAACGGAATTACTTCCTATACTGCCGTCGAAGCTTTGGAATATATCGGCTTCGGAGCTTTTTACGGGTGTACGAGGTTTACGGTGCTGGAATTGCCTTTTGTCGGATATGACGGAAAGGGCATAGAAAATTCTCATTTCGGGTATATCTTCGGCGCGCCCGACGCGGCGTCAAATCCGCTCTATGTTCCGGAATCTTTATCTTATGTATCTATCAATTCTACGTATGCCGGCGGAGTAATTGCCGACGAAGCCTTTTTGGGTTGCGGTAATATACACTATATCGATATACAATCGGCAAAAGAGATAGGCTTTGCCGCTTTTAAAGATTGCACCGCCTTACAAAGAATAACCTTGCCGTTTATCGGCGCGAGCATATCGGACGACGAAACGAACACCCACTTCGGGTATATCTTCGGTGCGTCCGATTATACCGAAAACGAACAATATACTCCTGCGTCACTTTTGGGCGTAAAAATAAGCGCAACGCCTAAAATAGACGCTTACGCTTTTTACGGTTGTGCTAATATTACAACATTTTATATATATGGTACGTATTATCCCGGTAAGGGGCTTGATTTTGTAGTAGGCGATTATGCTTTTGCAAATTGCACGGCAGCCAAAGTGATAATGATTGATGTGTATGGTGAATTTGGTAATCTTCTTGTAAGCTCGAACACCTGTTTGCACCTAAATAGTTTTGTGTTTGACGGTTGTATCTCGATTAAGCAAGTATATCTTTATAGCGGAAAACTCAAAGTGCCGGGAACTAAACCGTTTAACGGATTTACAAGCACACAGACAATAAGTATATCTGTCGCAGAAATAATCGACCCCGACGGAAATTTCTATGACAACAACGATGCCGAAATTGTCAAAAATATCACACATATGATATTTTTATTTCCGATTTACACTTTACAGACTAATTAACGGTATTGTGTTTTTATTCTAAATTAGTCGGCGGCATTGTGCCTTACATCATCAAAAATCCGACGATATCGAACCATTGCAGGGGCGACCATATGCGGTCGCCCTTATATCTATATAGAATAGCCCCCTTTCAATCTTTCTTTATAAAGTATTTGTAAAAACGGCATTATTTATATGCCGAGCCGCCCGAACAAGCGGAGCTTTCCGCATTGTACGGGCTTCTTTTATTTAATACGTTTCAATATAATTCCGCACTGAAAAATTTGGACAAATTGTAAAATAAAAAGAAAAACTTCATGAAAAATAGTTGACACGGTTAGGTTTATTGTGATAATATATTAAGGCTGTCGTCCGGGTCGAAAGGCTTCGGGAGAGAGCGCGGACCATAGAAAGAGAACAGAAAAGGTAAAGAAAGAACAAAATGTACCCTTGTCGAGAAATTTCGATGAGAAAAAGCAAGAAAACAAACATTTTGAACGCTAGTT
>JAITOU010000018.1 GCA_031289755.1 Clostridiales bacterium | reverse complement strand
CTCTAATTTTCAATACTTCGTATTACCTTATATTTCTTTCTTAGATATTTTTACTCTACTCTACTCTCATATCTTTTCTGATATGTTATTACTTTTTCTATGCAGTTGTCAATGTGCGCGCCCTTAGACACGCGTCTTTGGGCAAGATGATGCTTCCATATCCGAAAATCTTCCGAAGTCAGGAAATGGTGGGCTCAAGTGGACTCGAACCACCGGCCTCGCGCTTATCAGGCGCGTGCTCTAACCAGCTGAGCTATAAGCCCTTAATGGTGGAGATAAGCGGGATCGAACCGCTGACCCCCTGCTTGCAAGGCAGGTGCTCTCCCAGCTGAGCTATACCCCCGTCAAACGGATAATCCGTGAAGAAAATCTGTTTTAACCGCATCAAATACAGTCCTTCCCAAAAGGACAGCCTAAATATATTATCATAACCGATTATTTTTGTCAATTAAATTTGTCCATTATTTTAAAACAAGTTTTTAAAAATCGGAGAAAACCGCAAGCATGGCTGATAACCTTTTACCTACCTGCTCCGTTTATCGGCTGTTTTTCTTATATGTTACCTTTTAATTACGATTATTTTGTCCAAAGACCTTACCGTACTTACATAGCTTAGATATACCGATGACAAACGGAGCGTTTAATAAAAGAACGCTCCGTTTTTTTGTTGTTTGGAATATATTTCAAATGAATATTTTAATTTCCATGTTCAACAAAATCAGTGCAAATTATCAATATATTTTGTAAATATTTTTTGACTTCCTAAAAAGATAAAAATCAACATATGACCTTTATTTTTATTACACATAAAATCCAACCGCTCTATTTCCTGCATTCTTTTTTTGATCCCATGTAACAGTCTTCTTCCAGAACAAAATTCCTGTTGTTTGTGAAACCAACTTTAAAACGCCCAAATCAACGCTTCCGTTCGCACCCAAAAGTGTCATTGTACCGCCGTTGCTATACCCTACAACAATTCCGATATGGGGCGATAAGGTCATACTGTCCGATGCGCTTGTATTAGAATATTTTATTTTTGCTTCTGCGGAAACAGAAACATTTGCAACCGTTCCTACATTGCAGCCTAAAACTCCGCCCGCGCTTCTGTTGACGGCATCAATTCTCTGATAAAAATTTATTTTTCCTTTAAATATGACCGAGCTGATATCTCCGTAATTTATGCCAACAAAACCGCCGATGTCGCCATATGCCTCGAGAGTCATAGAATTTGTGCCATTCTTGATTATTCCTAAATTTATGCCGGCAACACCGCCTAATGTGCCGCCTTCGCTGTTTTTGCCTGCGTTGATACTACCGCTTAAAACGACAGGTCCGTTGATTGTTCCGCTATTTGCACCGACTATACCGCCTACATTCACACCGAACCAAGTATTTCCTGATAGTATTATTGTCACAGTAAATTCAAGTATATTTTCTATCGTTCCGTAATTATAGTCAAATAATCCTCCAACATTGCCTGTCGTAGCGGTTGAAGTAATTTTAATATTGTTAATAAATTTACTGTTGCCGTTATAAATACCTCTGAACGTAATATTTCTAGGCGTAGCCGTGTTTGAAAAATTCAAATGATTTGTCTGTTTATAATATATACCGCTTTGATTTGTAAGATTTATGTTTTGGAAATGCCGTATATTATCAATTAAATAAGGTTCTGAAACAGTCCCGTTACCGCCACCGTATGAACCGGAAACATCTTTACTCGCTATGGATATACCAAATGTTCCGTTTGAAATCCAATCTTGATATACTACATTATTATTGTTTTTCCCTTCTATTTTTAAAGCAATTATTTGAATTTTTGCTGTTTTATAGCATAGTTTACCATTTAAAATTTGGGTAAGATTGATTGTTGATGATGATGTTTCGATAATTGAGCCGTCAAAACCCGGCGCGATAATACTGTATCTTACCGCCTTTATTGTACTGTTTGCATATGTCATGCGTGTGCTGTCGTTGTCGTTGAAATAATTGAAGGTAACCGCATTGCTTGCAATAGGTACTACCGTGAAAATCTTACCGTAAAAATCTGATTCCGGGTCTTGTGTCTTTTGGGCAAGAACGGTAAAAGACGAACCTATACGGGTATCTGCCGATATCGTAATTTTGTTGCTCACTTGTTCTATTTTACAATATTGTCCGTTATTTATTATCATTAAATCGGTAGATGTCATACTGATATCTATACTGCCATTAATTCTCAACGCAAGCGTCAAGCTACTGCCGACCGTCATATTTATTGTATCCTGCGTGTAGACATTGCCGTTGATTATCCATTGATATGCACTTTCTATTTTGTTTTTAACGATATTTACACTCTCCGTTACGTTTGACAAATCTGCTATTTTGACATATATCGTTTGTCCTGCATTCATGTGCTTGACAATCATCTTATAGCCACTTCCAATGGTAGTATTTATATTGGTAAATTCAGCATAATCATCTAAAAAATCAATAGCTAAATTTGATTTACCGTACTTAAAAGTAAATACATATGAGCCGGTTTCTGTAGCTGTAAATTTATAATATAAACCTATATCGTTAGGGTCAATGTTAGTACTATCCGGCAAATCGGAAGGATTTTTAAAGAACAACTGCGAAGCCGCTGTGACGATTGCAATATTTTGCACTTCGATAATATAATTTTTACCGCCGACAAAACGATAAGATAAAATATTACCGTTTACCGCTGTAATTTCTCCCGTCGATTTATCTATAATCCTGTTTATTTTGACATTGCCGTTTGAGCTTTCCATGTTCAATATTTGAGTCGAAGCACTGTTAAGTATATACGCGCTCGTTTTATTTCCGTTAATATTGATTTGTTTTGTTATGTTAGGCGTTATTCGCTCCATAGCGATACTTACATAACCCACATCATAATCAATTCCGTTTGTCTTATATATTTCAGGATAATAGCAAATACCCGCTTCCAAATAAATGTTCGTAGCCGTTTCACCGTCATATATATAATTCTTTTGTCCGTTAATTATCCGATATATTTTATAATAGTTTCCCGACGCGTCGGTCATATTATGAGTAATCGAATAATTCGCGCTGTAAGTAGGCGTAAAAGAATATGTGCGGCTTGTATCTTTATAAATGTAAATCAGCTTGGCATCGTTTTCGGATAAAGCTATCGGCGTATCGGCGTCAAACTCCACAGTATCAAATGTTCCTTGCGCCGAATCGACAAAATCCACTGCGTGTCCGTTTTTTCTTACTATACTTTATGATGTAAGTCAATATGTTTTTTAATATTTTTTAAAATTCTCTTTAATAAAAAACATACGCTCAAACTTTAAGCGTATGCTTTTAATGAAATATCGTAATATAAAAAACTATTTTTTATTACCTTTATCGTTGTTATATGATAAATAAAATTCTTTCTTGGCTTTTTTTATTGAAAAATACGCAATCACAAAGGTAATCGCTCCGAAAAACCAAAACGACAAGCATTCTATTAAGCCGTCAAAAGAAATATCAATAAGCAAAAAAACAATACCGGCAATAAAAAGCACGACCGTACTGATTAAATTAGATACAGCACACAAAGACAAGGTTTTTCTTCGCCAATCTTTTAAAAAATCGTCATAAAACACTTTGTGGGCTTGGTATTCTTGCGAGATACTTTTCATAAATATCGTCCTTATATAAATACACTATTTTTTATCACCTTTATCGTTGTTGTATGTTAAATAAAATTCTTTCTTTGCTTTTTTTATTATAAAATATACCGCGATAAAACCTATTGTTCCAAAAATCCAACATATCAAACATTCTATAAATCCTTCAAAAGAAATATTCAAAAGAAAAAGAAAAATTCCACCAATAAAAAACAGTACATTTCCTATAAAGCCCGACACTGCCCATAGTGATAAGGTTTTTCTTCGCCAATCCTTTAAAAAATCGTCATAAAATACTTTGTGGTCTTGGTATTCTTGCGAAATACTTTTCATAAATATTATCCTTATATGATTTTAATATATTATATATCAATAAATAATGTCTGTCAATATATTTTTATTATGCAATTCCCGTACAATTGTTCCGCCGACCGATGTGATTTAATAATTAATTTACAATATTATACACCGTTTTATGGCGTAAGTAAAGCCATTTTGTGATGTAAAATCATATAATATTCATGTGGATAAAGGTATCAAAAAAGAAGTCGGTTCGCGCTTGAAAGAAAGCCGCGTTGCCGCGCACTATACGCAGGCGCAGGTTGCAAAAAAGCTGTATATGACGCAACAACAATACAGCCGTTTTGAGAACGGCGTATTTGAGCTGAATTATGACGAGATAATTTTTCTTTGCAAGCTGTACGATATTTCCGCAGATTATTTGTTCGGGTTGGAAAAATATTAGAAATTATATAAATCGGGTTGAAAAATATTCGGTATAATCTTAATTCGGGTTGAAAAATATTATGGTTCATTTTAATTCGGAGTGTTAAATATTAGGACTAATCTATTATACCAAATAAAAAAGAGCGGTAAAAAATACCGCTCCGTTTTTTTGTGTATCAAAATTAGGTCATGTCGTTTTTTTGACAAGTCGAAGTCTACGATTTTTTGACAAATCAATAATATCCGATAGACTATTTGTTCTCTTCTTCCTTGACTTCTTCGACGGGGGCTTGGACTGTGGAAGCGGCAAAGCCTTCGACGACGGTGCGGATGCTCTGTCTGTCTAAGGTTATGAGAGTTTCCCTGTCGTAAGTGCCTACGTTGACGACGATTTTGTTGTCGGCAGTAATGTTTTTGATTTCGCCGTACATTCCGCCGATTGTGAGAATCTTTGCACCGGGTCCTATGCTGTTCAAAAGCTCTTGACGTTTTTTATTCTTTTTGCGTCCCGATATAAACTGAAAGCCGAACATTAGGACGAGAAGTCCTATCATAACATATAAAAAATATGAACTCGAATCAGCCGCCGCTAAAATTAAATTTGAAACACCCATTGTTTTTACTCCTTACTTAAAAAAAATTTTTAATATTTACCCATTATAATATTCCCGTCATTCACGAAAAAATAAACGCTATGTCGGGAATTACTAAGTTATTATACACCAAATTTTGTAAGAAAACAATCAAATTTCATATCCGTTAAGAAAATTGTTTCTAAAATCCATAAGTTTATCGTTCAAAATCGCATTTTTGATGTTTTCGGTCAGCCGTGTGAGAAATCTGATGTTGTGAATCGACAGCAGCCTGCCGCCCAAAATCTCGTCGGAATTTATCAAATGCCGTATATACGCTCTCGAATAGCTTTTGCAGGCATAGCAGTCGCAGCCCTTCTCGACCGGAGAGAAGTCTTCCTTAAAGCCGGCGTTTCTCACGGTAATATTGCCGCTTGCCGTCATTGCCGTGCCGTTTCGGGCAAGCCTTGTCGGCAATACGCAGTCAAACATATCTATGCCGCGTATGACCCCTTCGATAATGCAATCGGCACTGCCGACGCCCATAAGATAGCGCGGCATACCCTTAGGCAGCAGCGGCTTTAAAACGTCTAACATCTCATACATCTTGGGCTTAGGCTCGCCTACCGAAAGTCCGCCTATCGCTATGCCGCACTTAGCGTAAGGGGCTGTACGCTCCAAACTTTCTCTTCTCAAATCGTCGTACATATTGCCCTGCACTATCGGGAACATTATCTGGTCGCCGTTCAAATCCGCCTTAGCGCAGCGTTCCAACCATTTTACCGTCCTGTCGAGAGCGTTCTTAGCCGTCTTTTTGTCGGCGTTGCCGTCGGTGCATTCGTCGAATGCCATAGCGATATTCGAGCCTAACGCCTTTTGTATCTCCATAGACAGCTCCGGCGTCAAAAAATGCTCCGAGCCGTCCAAAAAAGAATTGAACAGCACGCCTTCGTCGTTGACCTTGCGCAGGGTTGACAGCGAAAAGACCTGAAAGCCGCCGCTGTCCGTCAGGATAGGCTTTTGCCAATTCATAAATTTGTGCAAGCCGCCCGCGTTCTTGACTATTCCGTGTCCGGGTCTTAGGTACAAATGATAGGTATTGGAAAGTATTATCGACGCGTGCGCTTCGATAAGCTCCTCGGGCGTCAGGGCTTTGACCGTCGCAAGCGTGCCGACCGGCATAAAAACGGGCGTTTCTATCACCCCTGCCGGAGTGGTAAAACGACCGACGCGTGCGCCCGTCTGCGCGCATTCATGAAGAATTTCGTATTTGAACATCAAAAAATCTCTCCCGTTAAGCCTTATTCAAAAAAGCGGCATTTCGCCGTTAAAAAAACGTCTTGTCTTAAAGTATCAGCATAGCGTCGCCGAAGCTAAAAAATCTGTAACCGTCGTCTACGGCGGTTTTGTACAAGCTCATAGTATTGTCATATCCGGCAAACGCCGAAACAAGCATGATGAGCGACGACTTAGGCAGATGAAAATTTGTTATTAGAGCGTCCGGTACTTTAAAGCTGTAAGGCGGATAAATAAAAATATCCGTGTCGCCGCTCCCCGCCCTGACAAATCCGTCATTGTCGGACGCGCTTTCGAGCGTTCGGACGCTCGTCGTTCCCACCGCCGTTATCCTGCGTCCTTCTCGCTTTGCGGCGTTGACGATGTCCGCCGTCTGCGGCGTTATCTCATAGTATTCGCTGTGCATCTTATGTCCGCTCACTTCGTCCGACTTGACGGGACGAAAAGTCCCCAAGCCGACGTGAAGCAATATCTCGGCTATCAGGACGCCCTTTTGTTTGAGCTTTGCGAGAAGCTCCGGCGTGAAGTGAAGTCCGGCGGTCGGAGCGGCGGCGGAGCCGTCGGTCTTGCCGTATACGGTCTGATAGCGTGTCTTGTCGCCGAGCTTTTCTTTGATATAATGCGGCAGGGGCATTTCTCCGATTTCGTCCAAAATACTCTCGAAAGACCCGTCGAATGCAAATTCGAGTATTCTTATACCGTCGTCCTTAAAATCCTTGACGACGGCGGAGAGCTTTTCGCCGAAGGTTATTACCGAGCCGATTCTCGCCTTTTTTGCAGGGCGCATGACAGCTTCGCAGGTATTGAAATTTAACCGTTTCAAAAGAAGCACTTCGGCTTTTGCCGAAGCGTTCAGTATTCCGTACAACCGTGCCGGAACGACCTTTGTATTGTTGACGACAAGGACGTCGCCTTCCTTAAAATATTCCGTCAAATCGCGGAAGACCTTATGCGATACCGCGCCGCTTTTTCGGTCAAAAACCAAAAGCCGTGAGCTGTCACGCGGCGTTAGCGGCGTCTGAGCTATCAGCTCCGGCGGCAAAAAATAATCAAAGTCGCTTGTCTTCATCTATTTGTCCTCAAAAAAATCCAACTGCTGCGTCTTGTCCGCGGGCGGCTCTAAGCCCAAATGCGCGTACGCGCTTCTAAGGGCTATTCTGCCGCGCGGCGTTCTCGCTATAAAGCCCAGCTGCATAAGGTAAGGCTCGTATACGTCCTCTACCGTTATCGCCTCTTCGCCCGACGCCGCCGCTATCGTTTCCAATCCTACGGGGCCGCCGTTAAATTTGCCGATTATCGTTTCGAGAATATTTCTGTCCGTCGAGTCTAACCCAAGCGCGTCTATATCGAGAGAATACAGCGATGCGGACGCCAGCTTTAAGGATATTCCCGGCTCGCCGGCTACGTCGGCAAAATCTCTCACTCTTTTGAGCAGTCTGTTGGCTATTCTCGGAGTGCCGCGGCTTCGCTTGGCTATCTCGTCTGCGGCGGCGTCTTCTATCTCGATATTTAACAGGGCGGCAGACCGCTTGACAATCAGCTTTATCTCGTCCGCCGTGTACAATTCAAGACGGAACAATATCCCGAAACGGTCTCTTAGCGGAGACGTAAGCATTCCGGCTCTCGTCGTCGCGCCTATGAGCGTAAATCTGTGCAGCGGTACTCTTATACTTCTCGCGCCCGGACCCTTTCCGACTACTATGTCGAGAACGTATTCTTCCATAGCCGGATAGAGAATCTCTTCTACCGTTCGGTTGAGCCTGTGAATTTCGTCTATAAAAAGCACGTCGCTCTCGTTGAGATTGCTCAGTATCGACGCCAAATCCCCCGCCTTTTCTATCGCGGGTCCGGAGGTTATCCATATCTGCGCGCCCATTTCGTTGGCGATAATATGCGACAGAGTGGTTTTTCCGAGTCCCGGAGGCCCGTACAAAAGAACGTGGTCGAGAGGCTCTCCGCGTTTTTTTGCCGCTTCTATGCAGACGGAAAGGTTCTTTTTTATTTTTTCCTGTCCGATGTATTCCCTTAACGATTTTGGGCGCAGAGTATTCTCGGCGTCGCCGTCGTTTTGGGTTTGCATAGAAGATATTATCCTTTCGTCCATCATGTCAGACATTTTGTATCCCGAACCGATTTTTTAAGCATCGGCTTCCTTTTGGCATTATTTCTCGACGATTTTTAACGGCGCGAGAGAGACGTTAAACTTCTTGACGCCGAGTCCTGCAAAGGCTATGCTCGCCGACATTTCGCTGCCGTAGCCGCTGACGGCGACAATCGTTCCTTCGCCGAATTTTTTGTGAAAGACCTTTGCGCCCGGCTTGTATTTTTCGTATTCGGTATTTTGCGCGCCGTTAGACGCACCCTGTGCCGAATAGGCTTTGTAAGGCTGCGGCGACCCTTCCCCCGCCGTAAGCATTCTCTCTATCGCAGCCCTGTCGGGATTTAAAAAGTCGGAGCCGGATAGCTTTCCGCGCTTGTAGCCCGCGCCGCCGTCGGTGAAGCTGCTGCCGGTATTGCCGTAATCCTTGTAATCGCCGTAGGCGGAGTATTTCGGTTCGGCTAACTTTTGAAGAACGATGTTAGGACAGCCTTCCATTTCTTTGACAAAACGGCTCGGCAGAGAGTATATCACTTCTTTAAATCTAAAACGGCTCTTAGCGTAAGTTATGACGAGTTTTTCACGCGCTCTCGTTATCGCCACATACATGACGCGGCGTTCTTCCTGCGCTTCCGAATCCTCGTTGATAGACATTGCGGACGGGAAGATTTTTTCTTCGAGACAGGCTATAAAGACGATTTTAAATTCTAATCCCTTGACCGAATGTATCGTCGCGAGTATGATACGGTCGTCGTCTTCCGGGTCTTCTATATCCGATATGAGCGCGACCGACTGCAAAAATTCTTCTGCGGACGCTCCGGGATTGTCCTTGCAAAATTCTCTAACGGCGTTGACAAATTCGATGATATTCTCGTAGCGTTCGGCTTCTTCCTTTTCGGCGGTCTTGTAATAGGCTTCAAAGCCTGCCGTTCTGACGATAGCTTCCACATAGTCGTACAAAGGGAGATTTAAGGACGCGTCCATGAGCTTGACTACGATATTTTTAAATTCTGTCAGGCGCGTCTTTTGAACGCCCGAAAAAGCGTCGTCGTTTTCGATATTCAAAATCACGTCGATGATGTCCGTGCCGCGTGCGCGTGCGCAATCGGCAACCCTATTCATCAGGATATCGCCTATTCCGCGCTTAGGAAAATTGATTATACGCAATATCGCTTCGCCGTCTTTGGGATTGCTTATCATCTTCATGTACGACACGATATCCTTGATTTCCTTGCGCTCATAAAATCTGAAACCGCCGAAGAGCTTGTAGGCATAGCCGTAGAGATTGAGCTTCTCTTCAAAAAGGCGCGTGAGAGAATTTTGGCGAATGAGTATAGCCATGTCTTTAAGGGCGTAGCCTTCCTTTAAAAATCCGCTTATTTTGGATATGACGTACTCGGCTTCGTCGCGGTCGCTGGAATTTTCTTTTATCACGACCGGTTCGCCCGTTCCGGCTTCCGTCCAAAGCTTTTTGCTTATTCGTTTTTTGTTGTTGACGATGACGGAATTTGCCGCCGCGAGAATATTGTCGGTGCTTCTGTAATTTCTTTCGAGCTTATAGATTTTGGCTTCGGGAAAATCCTTTTTGAAATTGAGTATATTGCTGACGTCCGCTCCGCGAAAGCCGTAAATACTCTGGTCGTCGTCGCCGACGACAAAGATATTCATATGATAAGACGCAAGCATTCTCAATAGCTGATACTGCACCTTATTTGTGTCTTGAAACTCGTCGATATGTATGTATTTAAAACGCTTGCTGTACTTGACCAAAACGTCGGGGCAAGCCAAAAACAGCTCGACGGTCTTTAACAAAAGGTCGTCAAAGTCGAGAGCGTTATTGGCTTTCAATTCTTCTTCGTATGCCTTAAAGACGTCGATTACGTGTTCTTCATTGCGAGAAAAAGCCATGTTTGCGGCGTATTTGTCGGAGTCCATACCGAGATTTTTTGCGTTCGATATGTGCCACCTTACCTTTCCGGCAAATTTTGTTTCCTTGTCGTCTATATGCTTGTTTTGCAAAATCCGCTTGATAACCCTGTCCACGTCGGGTTCGGCGTAAATGCTAAAATTCCTGTCATAGCCTATCTTGTCTATGTCGTAGCGCAAAATGCGGTTTGCCATAGAATGGAAGGTGCTGACCCAAACGGGGTTGTCACCGCCGAGCATGGTATTGATTCTCGTTTCCATTTCCTTGGCGGCTTTGTTTGTAAAGGTGATAGCGAGAATGTTGTGGGGGTCTACGCCGATATGATTGATAAGATAAGCCACTCTGTATGTGAGTACTCTCGTCTTGCCGCTGCCGGCTCCCGCCACTACCAAAAGCTGCCCGTCGGTATCTGTGACGGGCTTTACTTGAAATTGATTAAGTTGTGTCAAATCGAGATTGTTCATAGGTTTTTTGTCAATTATTCTTTTTTGATAATACGGAATTTCATTCCGTTGTCGTATTGCGTTTTGTTTACTGCATATTTTAAAGCTTTTCTCCGCAGGCTTTGCAAAACATCGAAGCCGGAGCGTTTTCTTCTCCGCATTTTGTGCATACGCTCTTTAAAGGCGCGCCGCAGGTATTGCAAAATTTCGCGTCGGTCTGATTTTTTTCTCCGCAGGTCGGACATATGAGAGCAGTGTCTTTTGTTCCGCTAATGCCTTCCTTGACCGCCGAAGCAAAGTTTTTGACGGCGGGAACGACGTTTTCGCTAAATTCGTTTATGACCGGAGCGGCTTCGCGTGTATGATACGAAACAATTTCACTGCGAAAAGCCGTCATGGTAAGCACACCGCCTATCCCCAAAAAAGGAAAGCCTGCAAAAAACAGCCAGAAGAACTTAGGCGCACCGAATCTGCCCATCGCCGAAAAAAAGTCCACAAAGCCGATTATGACCATGATAATTCCTACGCCGAGTACGATAGGTCCTACGATTTTTAAGATTGCTTTTGTCCTTTGATGCTTTTCTTGAATAGCTCTTTTTTCGTCGTCTGTCACAGCAAATACCCCCGTGTTGTTTTTATGTATTAAGTATAAAGGTTTTAGGGAAAATTGTAAACAATTTTTCTGATATTTGTGGTAAAATATCGGTATTAACTTAAAGGAGAAATTTAAATGCAAAGAGTTTTAAATTTTTTACAGGACAACAAAATCTTTTATCTTGCCACAACGGACGGCGACCAACCGAGAGTCCGACCTTTCGGCATAGCTATTGAATACAAAGGCAAGCTCTGTATCGGCACGGGTTCGGGCAAGGACGTATACAAGCAGCTAATCGCAAACCCGAAAGCCGAAATATCCGCGACCGACAAGGACGGCGTTTTTTTGCGCGTTTCGGGAACGCTCAAAACCGTCAACGACACGGCGGCAAAGGAAAAGTTTTTTGAAGTACTCCCCCGTCTAAAAGTCTTGTATTCGGGAGATACCGCCCAAACCTTTACCGTTTTGGCTTTTGAAAACGCCCAAGCCGTCTTTCAGAACGGACAGGCAAAGGAAGCCTATACGCTGTAATCTTCCGCTTTAAAACCGACTAAAAGTCACGGTGCAAAGCGGCGGCTTTATTTTGGCAAGGAGATTTCTCCGTCTTCGGCTTTTTGAAAAATGAGCCAATAACCGCTCTTATAGGCGCAGTTAAAATCGGACGGAAACCACCTGCTTATTTCCTTTAAGCGTCCTGCCGGCTTGACGGCAAATTCGCCCGGAATGCCGTAACAGATATACCGCGCTTGACCGTCCTTTCTATATACGCCGACGACATAATAGTTTTCGGCGTCATAATTTATTCTGACAAATTTGCCGTTTAAGATGAGCTTATTGAGCCGCGTTTCTTCGGGATAAAGCGACAGCATACCGTCAAGGTGCGTCTTTATGTTTTCATAAAAGCTGCCGCCCTGCCGTTTATTGCCTACCGCCGCCGCCGCGTCTATAACGCCTTCCAAAAAAACCGTGTCCGCACTTCCCTTCTCCGCTTTGTCAACGGCAGGTAATACCGCTTCTTCTTTACCGTCGGCTTTTGATAGTACGGTCTGCTCCGACAGAATGCCGTCATCTTCTTCCGCCGATTCTTGACCGTCTATTTCGGACAATACCGCAGGCTCTTGACCGTCGGCTTCGGCAATTTCTTCCGTCGGCGTTTGACAAGCTGCCGTCATGCCTTGCGGAAGCTCCCTTCCGCCCTTTCTTTTTATGATTTCCTTTATTTTGCTTTCGAGCCTTTCAAAGCCGTCGGGCGTCTCCAAATATCCGTCCAAATATCCGTCGAGCTTGCCGAAGATTCCTTCGTCAAGCTGTTCTCTTATTTCGTCCTTTAACGACGTTTTGACGTAAGACTCCGCAGACTTTTCATTTATGTCCGCTTCAAGGCGTTCATCGGGAAGGCTTTCCTTTTTCTCCGTTTCCATAGCTATATCTTTTTGGCGGTACACTTCTCGCCGCGCTTCCGTATACGGCACCGACGGCTCTTGTATGCCCTTAAAGCCGTCACACGCTTTCCCTTTAGCGTGGCGGTCTTTCAATTCCCATACGCCGCAAAGCCCGGCATAAGCCGAGCATAAGCCGTCTTCAAAGATAGCCACCGACACGTCCGCGCTTAGATTCGGCGCGTTCTTTAAGCGCAGGACGTTGATTTTGTTTTCTTGCAATACAAGCTCTTTAAAGCTGTTGCCGTACTTGACGAGCAATTCGGCATTTTTTAGGGGGTGCGGATATTCGAGTCTGATTTCCGCTTCGTTGCCCCACGACGCTATCTTGACGCTTCCTGCCGCCGCGCCGCGCGAGTCCTTTAATATCAAAAGTTTTTTTATAACCGGCATATCTTATGAGCCTCCGGACAGACAAAAAATAGGATGCGAATCCTTTCGGATACACACCCTAATTATATGCCGCCGTTGTGCTTAAAATAACCGCCTTATAGCGCGGCGCGCCGTCAATTTGCGTCTTTTTTGAGAAAGACCCAAAAGGTCGAGCCGACTATAATCGCCGTATATATGATGTCCACAATCAGCGAAAATCCGAACGTCATGTCGTTGAGCGTCGGGCCTGTGGACATATAGAGAAAGAGATTTGAGTTGTTGAAGAGAACGTATTTGAACCAGCTCTCGGACGAAAGCATGAGCAGCAATACCCTTGCCGCAAAATATATTCCCATAGACACGGCTACCGCTCCGCTCTTGGATTTAAAGACGGTAGAGACCATAATTGCAATGAGAGTGTAAATCATACATTCCATAAAATAAAAGAGAAACATCAGCGCGATGACGGTAACGGGCTTCATGATGACGACTTCCGTGGCGTTAAACATGACTAAGGCATTGTAATCCGAGCCGAAGCCCCAAAAGATTCCGCCTATCAAATACATCAGCCCGAACGACACGATAAAAATGACCGACATGACGATAGTCGTCATCAATATTTTGGACATCAAAAACTGCCATCGCTTATAAGGACGTATGAGCAGCAGCTTGATAGTTCCCGCGGAATGCTCTCCGGCGATAGTGCCAGCCCCGATGATGATGCCCGCGGCAATCATAAAAAGGTACAGTATATTAAACGAAAAAATCATAAAGCCGTAAACATGGTCAAGGCTCAAAGGGGTAGTCAGCGAGCCTATTTTCTCTCTGTTGTCCAACATAAAGAGTATCTCGGCGATGTCGCTTCTCAGCGAATACTTCGACGTGCCGACTATAAGAAAATTAAATATTCCGTATATGCGGCTAAGGTCGTCGTCGGACAGACTCATGTCGTCTACTATAAGTTCGAGATTTTGCTTCCTTATGTAATCGTTTACATAGCCGCTTTCGATGACTACCGTCTGACCGAGCTTGATAAAGTCGTCATAAGCCGCAAAAGCCGCAGAGTATTCCGCGTCCAAAGCCGAAGCTAATTCGTCCTGATAATATTCGCCGTAATATTTGCGGATAATATTGTCCTTAGAAATCTTAGCCGACTTTAATATCAAATCGTCCAAACGCGTATTTATCATGTCAAATTTTGCGTCGTAGGTTTTTTCGCCGACGTTGACATAAAGGCTCAAATCGATAAGGTCAAAGGTTTCGTCCATGGCGTCCGTCATGTTGAGCGATTGCTTGGTAAAGACGAGATTGTTGAGCGACAGAGTGTCATAAAAACCGCTTATAAATTCGTAGACACTGCCGAGAGCGAGATTTTCGTTTATTCCGGCGTTTGTGGTATTGACTTCCTCGTTGATAGCGTTGTGCCGTGTATTAAAATCCTTGTATTCCTGCGGCGACGTCGATACGATTATCGAAGCTCCCGGCTCGGACATAAAGAAAAGAAAATTGACGCCGACGCTGTAACTCGTATATATCATAGTCCGTGCCAAATCGTACAAGTCGGTAAATTTTTCGTAGCTGTCATAAACCGCCTTTACCTTGTCGGCGTCATAGACGCTTCCGCCCGTCGGAGCGGCGTTGTCGATAGCTTCGCTAAGCTCTTCAAAGGCTTCGCCGTAGTCCAATACCGCTTGCTTGACATAATCGACGATAGCGGCGTTATAATTTTTGCCTTCCAAAAAATAAAACAGCTTTTTGTAACGGTCAAGATTTTTTACCGAGCTTTTGAGCGTATTAGATGCGGAAGAATATATGTGCGAATGCAAGGGCTGTATATGCAGGTTGTAAAAGACGAATGTATCGTAGACGGCACGTCCGCCGTCACGGTCAAATGCCGCCTTTAACAGCTCCACGCAGGCTCTTTTTACATCGTCGTTTTTGAGCTTAGCCGCCACAAGGTCGTTGCCGACTATAAGCGAAATCTTTGTGCCGGAGGAATCGAATAAGACCGCGCCGTCAGCCGTAAGGCGGCTTATAATCGCGTCCGTTGCGTTGTTTTTAAATAAATCAAAGATATAATCCCCTTTCTCGTCGTAGGTGCTGTTCATGTCCAAAAAGAGATTATAAAAGGTAAAGTCCGTCAAGATAAATCTCTGCGTCAAGCCGTATGCCGCAAAAGCGTCGCCGTCCTTAACAAGAAATCCCGATGTGTCCTCTTCAAAAAAAGCAAAATAAGGATTGTCCGTCGTCACGGGATTGATAGTCTTGTAATACACGCTCGGCGCGACGGTCAAATAGGTGTATTTGTCGGTCTTGTTAAAGACGCCGTTTGCTTGAACGGTATCTATATACGGCAAATCCAGCTCGTATCTCTCGGCATAAGTAAAGTAATCGACACGGTTGAGATAGCTAAAATAATCTTCCGCAGCCACACTGCCGCCCAAAAATTCGGTGACGGAATTCCACCCTTCGCTTTCGGGATTGTAGACCAAAGCCGTGACGACCAAAAATATGATAATCATTCCGGCGACGACATAGCAAGTAGAGCTTTTTACAAACTTAAAAAGCTCGCCCCTTACCAATCGGAACATTTCTTTTAAATTGAAGAATTTTTTGATTTTATCAAAAAAGCCGCTCATTGTTACCTCTGCCTTTGCCGCGTTTTGTACCGTATTTGATTAGTCCGTACGTCCTAAGCTCAAACGGCGTCGCGCTTCTCAAAAATCCAATATGCCGAACCTAATATCACTATCATGTAAGCTATATATATAACCGCCGAAAAGCCCATGCTCATATCTGCGAGTGACGGACCGGACGCAAGATAGACAAAGAAGTCCGTGTTGTTAAAGATGATAAATTTGTACCAACTATAATTAGACAAAAGTGCCGTCAAGATAGTCGAAGCAAAAAATACAAAGACCGAAACGGCGACCGACGCGGCTCTCGACTTAAAAATCGTCGATACCATGACGGCGATAAAGGAGTACATCAGACAATTTATGTAAAAGAACAAAAACTCATACGTTATGATAGAGAACGGCGACATAATGACGGCGTTTTCGGCGTTCATTATGACAAGCACGTCGCGCGAAGCAAGTCCCGCCCAATTTTCGCTCCAACCCGACGTCCCTACCTGCCCCATAAGCATGAGCGACAAATACGCAAATAAAAACATGACAAAGAGCGACAGAGCGACAAATAAGAGCTTAGCCGTCAAGACCTTGTATCTCCTGTACGGTCTTATGAGCAAGAGCTTAATAGAGCCGGTTTCGTATTCGCCCGCGATAGTGCCCGATGCGATGACTAAGGCTATCAGCACGATAAACAAGGACATAAACGATATGCCGAAATTCATATAACCGTAGCCGTTATCGAGCGACATCGCGCCGGTCAGCGAGCCGTACATCTCAAAGCTCTTAAAATAGAATAAGTCCTTTTGAATGTCGCTTTTTACCGAATACTTTGTCGTACCCATGCCCATCATGCTTATCATTCCGTAAATACTGCCGAGAGCCTTGTCGTTGAGATTTTGCTGAATCAAGACCTCGTTGAGATAGACCTTAGGCACATAATCCAAAATCAAGGACGCCCTTCTCGTAAAGCTTCTGCTCATATCGCGAAATTCCGCGTAGCTGTAAGACGACAAGTCGCCGTTAATGTAATACTCCGCGAGAAGCGCGGCGGTCTCCGCGTCAAAAAGCACATAAAGCTCGTCGTCAAAAAAATCCTTGTCCTTATATACCGACAAATACGATTTAAAAGCCGTAAGCATTTCGCCGTAAATCAATCGGTAATTCGTCTCAAAAAATTCTTCGTCTATATCGGCGGTATAGCAATCCGCCGTGACGCTCAAAAATACCGCCATTTTTTGTTCGATAGTCATGTCGTTCTTGCCCATATCGGAGAAGAACCCTTCCGTGCCGGAGGTCAAGCCTGCGGCAAAACGCCTTATGCTCTCTATCTTGACAGATTCGGATTTTGACGGATTGACGACTATGCCCGATACGCTCCTGTACGACCTGACAAAATTATTGTATTGTCTGTCATAAAAGTCATATTTCTCCGGCTCTGTCGTAGCGTTTTTGGATGGAAAATATGAGAAGCTTATCGTGCCTGCCGACGACCTTATGTATGTATGAAGGTCGGTATACCGCGCCGCAAAAAGCTCCATGCCGTCCGTCAACGCTTCCAAATATTCTTCGCCCGAAAGCGCGCCCTGCTCATTGACGAGCGCAAGAAGGCTTTCAAAGTCGTTGCCCAAATTTATGATTTCCGCTTCTATAAAATCCTGTGCCGATTTGCCGCCGCCGACGGAGAAAAAGTCCAAAATCTTTTTCATTCTCAATAAGCCGTCTTTAAGGTCGAGCATTCTTGCGGTGTATGTATCGTATATGATGTCGTGCAAATCGCCGACAATGGCGAAGTACATAAGAAATTCCATCAACTCGTCCGTCGAACCCGACATCGCCGCGTCCTGCGCCGCCGCCGCAAACATCTCTATATAAGTATCGACTATCTCTGCGGACTTTGCACGGATTTCGGCTTGAAGACGTATATCCGGCACAAGCTTTTTGAGCGTCTTGACGTCAAACAAAGGCAGGGTGTCGGCATAGCTGTAAAAACCCGGATATTCGGCTCTGAGATAAGTAAAGACATATTCCTTTACCGCTTGAAATTTTGCCTGCTTTACGGCTTGGGCATAGGCCTCGTCTTTTTCTTGTCCGGCAGGCATACTATCATAATCGTCGGGCAGATACAACGCTTCTTCCGCCGCACTCATCGAATAAGGACCGGCAAACATTACCGCCGCATTGAGCATAAAATCAAAGAACGCAAAGCTGCCGCTGTCCGCATTGACAACCGCGCCTATTATTCCGCTGTTGTAGATATCTCTGCCGAACATTATCATGGCGTTCGGTCCGGGCGCGGTCTCCGCAAAAAAAGTCGCCGCAGGGACGTTGTAAACCGTGTGCATTCTCGTCTGCTCGTAGCAATAATAGATAACCGAATTGACATTGAGCAGAGTTACTTCTTGTCCGTAGGTAAGCATAGCCCCGAAAAACTCGGTGTAAAAGCTAAGTACCGTGTAATTGTCGTCGGGGACTGCCGATATATTGAGTTTTTTCAAATCTTCAAATTTTGCGTTAATGTTGTCGGTGACGGGAGAATTTTCGATAATCGTATAGAGATTCATGACCGAACCAATAAGCTCGACAAAGTATCTGTTGTCTTCCAAAAACTTTATCAGGTCGTCCGTCAGCGCGTTGCTCTTACCCGTCGAAAAATCCTGAACCGCACGGTATATCGCGTCGCTGTTAAACATAAGCTTGAGAAAATTTCTGTCGGTGAGAATAAACTCTATCATTTCGTCACTGTAAAGCTTTTGCAATTCGGCGATATCCAAAAATCTCGCGGGGTTTAACGCGGCATAATAATCCTTCGGTGCGGTCGACAAAAATCTCACCTTAGCTTCGTCGCCGAAATTGTCCGTTATAAAGCTCAAAGCTTCCGTCGGTATATCCACTTCAAATTCGCCCGCAAGAGAGAGAAAGTCCGAATCGATACCGTCCATGACCGTAAAGACGTCCGCATCAAGGTCGCTGCTAAGCAATGACCGCGCCAAATCCATAAGCGTGCCGTCCGCGCCGTAGATAAAAACCGTGGCGACCATAGACAAGACGAGAAGTATAAGAGAAATCTTAAAGGTGACACCCTTAAAAAATTTGTAAAATTCGCCGCGCAAAAGTCTTTCCATGTCAAAATGACGCTTTCTGCCGAAACGTTTTTTCTTTCCGGCGGAACGCATCTTAAAGTTGAATCTGATTTTTGCTATCTTATCAAAAAACTTCTTCATCGCGACCCTAATATAAAAATTGTATTTATGACCGTACGCAAAGCTCGGTTTGCCTTGCCGTACCGCTGATTTTGTCGGTAAAAAAATTTATTTTATCGCCGTTCCCGCCGTCGAGGTCAATTCAAGGAAGGTGTCCTCCAACGACTTTTCGCCCGTATACATCGAAAGCACGGCGATATCGTTCCTTGCCAAGGTTTTTGAAATCTCCGGCACAAGCTCCGATGCGATAGTAAAATTGATAAGGCTTTTGTTGGCGTATACGGATATTTTAAATTCTTCCGTGATAATTTCTTTGGCTTTGACGGCGTCGCTGACGTTCATTTTGAGATTGACGCTTCCTTCGAGAGCTTCCGTCCATTCGTCCATAGACTTGACGGCGAGAAGCTTGCCGTTGGCGATAATGCCCACCCTGTCGCAAAGTAATTGCATTTCCGTCAAAATATGACTCGATATAAAGACGGAATATCCCCTTTCGTGCGCAAGCATTTTTAAAAAGTCACGCATCTCGTGTATTCCGGCAGGATCTAAGCCGTTTGTCGGCTCGTCGAGTATGAGAATGCGCGGATGATGCAAAAGGCTCTGGGCTATACCCACTCTCTGGCGCATACCGAGAGAATATTTCTTGACCTTTTCGTGAATGCGGTTTTCCATTTTGACAAGCTGAACGACGTCGCGGATATCTTCTTCGGTAATTCCGTCGTACAGGCTCGCATAATATTTCATGTTGTCGTAGCCCGTCATGTATTTGTACATTTCGGGATTTTCGATAATACCGCCAAGACACGAAACGGCTTTTTTGAAATTCTTCTTTATGGAATGTCCGGCTATAAAGATCTCGCCTTCCGACATATTTGCAAGCCCCGATATCATGCGGATAGTCGTCGTCTTGCCTGCGCCGTTCGGACCTAAAAAGCCGAAAACTTCTCCGGCATATACCTGAAACGAAACGTTGTCCACGCGCTTTATCTTGCCGTAAATCTTGGTCAGATTTTGAACGTCCAAAACTACTTCCGCCATATATCCCCTTTCCCGTCAAACCGAATTTCGCATTCGGTCGCGATACGGTATATTTCATTGATATTTTGTATCGTAAACCTATCTTGTCCTTAGGTCGTTATCTCTTTTAAATCATTATACCATAAACAAAAACAAAAATAAATAAAAAACGGCATTTATCTTTTCCTTTTTATTACCTTTCGTCAAGTTATCCTGTTGGCGACTATAATTATATCACAAACCGATAAAAAAACGAACAAAAAATAATACCGTCACAATGCCGCGCCGCCCAAAAACAAAGCTTATAACCATTCCTTAAAGCGTTTGACATAGAGCCTTTTGATGAGCTGTGCGGACACGAAGTACAAGAATAGCAGCGCAATCAGCCAAGGCAAGAATATTATCGGCAAAGCCGTCATATCAAAGCCGACGGCGATATGCGTAAAGCCTATGACAAAGACAGCCGCCGTCACCGTAAGCGTCGAGATATAGAGCGCGGCGGACGAACGGCTTTGCAGGAACGGTACTTTTGCGGTGCGTATCATGTGGATAACCAATATCTGCGACACCGTGCCGAAGATAAACCAGCCGCCCTGAAAGAGCGACGCCGATTCGGCTTTCGCACCGATTGCAAACCACATGACGGCAAAGCACAGAATATCGAACAAGGAGCTTAACGGACCCATGACGCCCATAAAGGATTTGATTGATTTTGTTTCCCATTTACGCGGCTTTTTGATGTATTCCCTGTCGACTGTGTCAAAAGGAATGCCCATCTGCGAAAAATCGCACAAAAGATTCTGCGCCAAAATCTGTACGGGCAGCATAGGCAAAAACGGTAAAAAGATACTCGCGGCTATGACCGAAATCATGTTGCCGAAATTGCCGCTTGCCGCCATTTTGATGTATTTTACAATGTTGCCGAAGGTCTTTCGCCCTTCTATGACACCCTGCTCCAAGACCATAAGGTCTTTTTTTAATAAGATAATATCGGCGGTTTCCTTAGCGATATCGACCGCGCTGTCCACCGATATACCGACGTCTGCCTGATAGAGCGGCGGCGCGTCGTTTATGCCGTCGCCCATATAGCCGACGGTGTGTCCTTCGGCTTGCAAGGCTTTGACGACGCGTTCCTTTTGGGACGGAGATAGCTTTGAAAACAAGCTGCAAACCTTGACTGCCGCCGACAATTCGGCGTCGGTCATATTCTCCACTTCCTTGCCCGTCAGACAGGACGACACGTCAACGCCGACCTTTTTGCAGACCTTTATTGCCACGCCCGCGCTGTCGCCCGTCAGGACGACCGTGCGGACGCCGTGTTCTTTGAGAGCGGCAATTGCCGTTTTTGCGCTTTCCTTAGGCGGGTCGAGAAAGCCGACAAAGCCTATCAGAACCATATCGCTTTCGTCGTCCGCTCCCAGCATACGCGCATCGGGAACATTGTTTTTTTGAGCGACGGCTATCATGCGCAAGCCGTCGGTATTGTGACGCTCATAGGTTTGAAGAGCCTTTAAACGGTTTTCTTCGGTCAGCGGCAAAATCTGTCCGTTCATCTCGACAAAGGACGAGACGGCGATAATTTCTTCCACCGCACCCTTTGTGATGAGCTGACGCTTGCCGTTCTTGCTTTGCAGCGATACGCTCATTCTCCTGCGCGAAAAGTCAAAAGGTATCTCGTCTATACACACATATTGCTCCAACAATTCTCCGAAGCCGTTCTCATTGGCACGGTTTATAATCGCAAGGTCAATAAGGTTTTTGAGTCCCGTCTGAAAATAGCTGTTGAGATAGGCGTGGCGCAATATCCGCGTGTCGTCGTCGCCGAGTACGTTCATATATTTTTCCAAAATGATTTTGTCTTCGGTGAGCGTACCCGTCTTGTCGGTACAGAGAATGTCCATTTCGCCGAAGGTCTGTATAGCACCCAGCGTCTTGACGATAACGCCGTGCTTTGACATCGACACAGCCCCCTTGGCGAGTGTGGACGTCATAATGACCGGAAGCATTTCGGGGGTCAGTCCGACGGCTATCGTGATGGCAAAGACAAGTGCTTGCAGCCAATTATTTTTTGTAAAGCCGTTGATGAGAAAAACTATCGGCACCATGACGAGCATGAGCTTGATTAAAAGGCTTCCGATTGCGTTGACGCCGCGCTCGAAGCTGTTTTTTGCGCGGTCGCCCGACAGGGACTTAGCCATTGACCCGAAGTAAGTGTCGTTGCCCGTTGCAAGCACAAGCACGGTCGCACTGCCGCTGACGACGTTAGACCCCATAAAGCCGATGTTTTGAAGGTCGGTCAAAGCGTCGTCGGCATTGTTTCGGGCTTTGGCAAATTTTTCGACGGGATTGGATTCGCCGGTCAATGCCGCCTGCGCTATAAACGTGTCCTTTGTCGCCAAAAACCGCACGTCCGCCGGTATCATATCGCCTGCCGACAAGCGCACGATATCTCCCGGTACTATTCCGTTTATGTCAATTTCCGAAAAGACGCCGTCACGCAAAACGTTTGCCTTATTTGTAATCATATTAGACAATTTTTCGGCGGCGGCGTTTGAACGCTGACTCTGAACAAAAGCTACCGTTCCCGAAACGAGTATCAAAGCGATGATGATTATTACGGTCAGATAATCGGGGCTTGAAGAAAAAATAACGTCGGTCAAAAAGGTTATCAAAGCGATTATCAATAATACTATGTTAAAGGGATTGACGACCGCCGCTCTCAATCTCCGCGCAAGGGTATTCTTGACTCCCGACGTGATGACGTTCTCGCCGAATTTGCCTTGCAGCTCCTCCGCTTGCTCTGTCGAAAGTCCCGTCGGCGTCGCTTCGAGAGCCGCGTATATTTCATCCGCCGTCATAAAGGAATACAGGCGCAGCTGCGTGCTGCTCGCATCCTTTTGGCGTTGGGTCTGATTGATTTTTTTTCTCTTAAAAATATTCATTTCCGTACACTCTTTTTTTTATTTTTCCGTCACCTTTCACTTAGGTCATTATACTATATTTTTGATAAAAACCGAAGGCTTTCAAGCCATTTTCAAAAAAAAGTTTCAAATCGACCCTTGACAAAAGCACGCCGGCAAACGTGCATTGTCGTATTACCGCGAATACAGACCGTCGGGCTTTTTTGGTAACAAATAAAAACACGGCCGTTTACTTATCGAAACAGCCGTTTAATGCCGATACTAATCTCGCTTATTTATCGGGAATTTCAGTTCGCGCCGCCTTATCCCCTGCCGCCGCAGATTTGCAAATTACAGCGTAACCCAATATACTTGTATTGTTTTTCCGTCCGTATATTCAAATTCCTTTTCAAATATTCCGCCGTTTTTGACGATGGTTTTGGCGGAAGCCGCATTATCCTTGTAACAGGCAAGCATAATGTGCGTCAGGTTGATTGTCTTGCAGTATTCAAGACCGAGCCGCAATATTTCCGTTGCATATCCTTTGCGTCTTTCGGACGGACGGACTCCGTATCCGATATGACCGCCGTAGCCTTTTAAAAAATCGTTTAAGTAATGCCGTATGTCGATTATGCCGACAATTTTTTTATCGGCTTTTCGGACGGCGAAAAAGGTACTTGCCGTAACCCAATCGGGGTCTGCCGTTCGGGGATTGTTTGTTTTTTTGAGATGCGTAAGCCAATCACCGTAGACCGGCATTTTTTCCAAAAGAGATGCTCCGTGCAAATCGCGCTCTCCGACCGAAAAATGCTCTTGCATATATTCTAACGCTTGCTTTTCATGGCTTTTATTCGGAGAAGATAACAGCAATTCATTCATTAGACTTGTCTCCTACCTTATACGGGGGCAGATTTTTAGGGATTTTGGGTTAGACTATATCCGAGCCGTATTGCGTGACCCAATCTCCTATTTGTATCTTATCCGCCATTGTTTATTTACTCCTTACACGGAATGACGACAAAATGACAAGACGGACAATAATAAGCTTCTATATTTTGCGGCAAGATAGGTATTCCCGATATCTTGATATACTCTTTGCCGAAAGCCGAATGCGCCGTCGGCAGGGTGTCTTTTTGGTTGGCGAGAAAATCAAGTCTGCGGCTTATCGGAATATACCCGTCCGACATCTCTTGCTTACATTCGGGACAAATCATTTTTATATCTTCCTTATACCTTAATTAGAATTATGACGTTTTGTTTTTTTCGTCACTTTTGTTCGCTTTCCATACGTTCCACAACGTCCGCCATAGTGCCGTTCATTCTCCAAAGCTTATCGGCTTTTTCTCTCCATTCCGCAAAGCCTGCCGGTGTTGACGGGAATTTTTTGTAAAGGCTTTTAAACTGACCGGCGAGCAGAATGCCGCGTGAAAGCGTCTTGACGGTTTTGAAGCGTATTTTGCCGCCGATAACGCCGCCGGCAATCTTGCCGACCAATGCGAGAGATTCGCCTACGGGGGTGTCGGCGTTAAAATTGCGGTTTGTGCGCGTCAGGGCTTTTGAATTGAAGACTATACCCTTTTTAAATTCGTAGTCATTCTCCTGCGGCGAGCATTCGACGGCATTGATGAGCGTAGCCATAACGTAGGCAAAATCCGCACCCTGCGTCGTATTGTAAACGACGTTGATATCCCAAAGCTTTTCTTCGGTCGGATACGCGCCGTCTTTCATGACACGGCAGGCGACATCCGCCGCGATTTTACATCCGACCCAACCCGACGTAATCCCTTCTCCGCTAAAAGGCTTTGTCATACAAGCCGCGTCGCCTAAGCATATAAAGCCGTCCGTCACAAATGAATACGGCGCACGGCGATAAGGCGTAACTCCCCTTTCGATATGGTCGATATCGTATTCGGGAAGCTTGATGACCTTTTGAAATCTTTGAAAACACGTTTCGGCATATTCATAAGACAGATTTGCGCCGATACCCACTATCGCACCGTCAGGGTCGATAGCCGGAGCGGTCCACGCCTTAAAATACGGCCAAGCGGTGTTGATGGTTATACGGTCTTTTTCGGGATTTTTAAACTTGACATAGCGGAGAATGACATAAAATTGCTCTCTCTGCGTTATCTCAAAATTTTCCACACTCACGCCGCATTTGAGCTTTCGGCGTGCGGCGGACGGTATACCCGAACAATCGACGACAAGCCTTGAAGACAGAGTGAGCGGCTTGCCTTGACTTGTAAATTCCGCACCGTTTATCCTGCCGTCAGCATCGTATGTAAAATCTTCAAACCGAGTACCGTAGACAAATTCCGCTCCGGCTTCCTCCGCCCATTTGCGCATTCTCTTTAAAAAAGGCGGCAAAAGCGCGACGGTAAACGGGTACTCCGCTCGCTTAGGATAATTGTCCAATGCCGACTTGACATAGCCGTACTCGAACATTCCTACATAATCATCGTCGCCGGGCTTAGGCTCGGGTACTCCAAAGGGAGCAAATCGCTCCGTGTCGGTATGAAAGACATTCAGCCTTTCACCAAGTCTCTCTATCGGCGCGGCGTCCAAGACACACACGCTATAACCCTGTTTTGCCGCTTCGTGAGCAAAATACACTCCGGCAGTACCGCTGCCGACCACCAAAATATCATAATTCGTATCCAATGCAATCCCTCCCTAATCCCCATTATAAAAAACTTAGATAAACCGCTGTTTTAACCGCTGTTTTATTAATTATATCATAATTTTTTCTCATTCTCAATAGCACAGCCAAAAATCATAAAAAATCTATCGTTGTTTTACAATAGGTTTGTCGGCTCTCTATCGACACACCTATTCTAAAATAACCGTAAATAACGATTTATAACATTTTAATTTTCTTAAAAAAATGATTGCCTTTTAAAAATAATATGGTATAATATTATGGTTGAAAAATCACAGTACCCAAAAACGGGGGTGTGGCTCAGTTGGTAGAGCGATGCGTTCGCAACGCATAGGTCAGGGGTTCGATCCCCCTCATCTCCACCAAAAAAGACACGGCGCAACTTTCGTTGCGCCGTGTCTTATGATGTTTTTGCGTAGCAAAATATCTCATCATAAGCGTAAGCGTCATCATATCATCATATCATCATCAAACATCTTTCCGTTAACGCAAAAATGATGCTGCCTACGGCACATTATGATATGAAGCGCGCCTTTGCCGCATTATTGATAAAATTATAAAGGATAAAATTTATGAAAGAAAATAAACTAATTACATTGTCCTTAGATTTTGCCGTCAAAATAATTGAATTAGTGAAAGAACTAAAAGCCCAAAAAGAAAATATCATTTCCAATCAAATTGGAAGAAGCGGTACATCTATTGGCGCAAATATCCACGAAGCACAATATGCTCACAGCAAAAATGATTTTATAGCAAAACTTGAAATCGCTCTTAAAGAAAGCAACGAAACAAGTTATTGGTTACAGCTATCGCTAAAAACAGGTTATATAATAGAAGCGAAATTTAAAGAAATTGACAGTCTTTGTGCTAATATACGCGTTATGCTTATAAAAAGCTGCAAAACGGCAAAGGATAATATATAATACTGTAAAACAAATAAAAGCATTTGTCGAGCCGCCAGGATTGTCTACGTTATCTTGTATCGTAGTTTTTTATAGCCTTTGTTCGCAAATAATTTTGCATACGGCGTCTAAAATCAAATTGACGGTTTCTTTATAACATTATACTAAAAGTAATATTGCCTGATAAATCGGTTTTTACGTCGATTTTCCAATTATTTTGCTCGGCGAGCGTTTTGACGATAGATAGACCAAGCCCCGTTCCGGCGATTTTTGCTCTTGCAGTATCGCTTCTGTAAAAACGGTCAAAGAGAAGTCCGGCTTCGCCGGGTTTGACCGTGCTGCCGGTATTTGAAACGGACAAGATAGGGCGGCTGCCTTGTTTTTTGAGAGTAACCGCGATTTTGCCGTTCTCGTCGGAATGTTTGACGGCGTTGTCGCAAAAAATCGAAACCGCTTGCTTTACGGCGGCGGGATTTCCGATGTAGTCAAAATACGGCGCAATGTCGTAGGAAAGCGTTTTTTTGTTTTCAAACGCGACGCTTTCAAAGGTGAGCGTCTCGGACAAGACGGCGTTCGCTAAATCAAAGCCGACATAATCATGCTTTGTTTCAAGCTCGTCGATTTTTGAAAGCGACACGAGATTAACGGCGAGAGCGTTCATTTTGTCGGCTTGGTATTTTATGTCGCCTATACGTTTTTTGAGCGCGTCCGCGTCGGCGTTTTCGTCCAACTGTTTTTCGAGCAGCTCCGCTCCTGCGCGGATAATTGTGAGCGGCGTTTTGAGTTCGTGGCTCGCGTCGGATATAAACCGCTTTTGTTTTTCAAACGCCTGCACAGTCGGCTTTATGACCCAATAGGACAAGACCCAAACGATACAGAACAGCGCGACTATTCCGAAGGCTGCCGCAATCGATATCGTCGCCAGCAAATCGTTGAACATGGAATTTTCCATGTCGTTGTCTATTGCCGTGATGATTTTTCCGTCGGGCAGGGATATGACGATAAAGAGCAAATTTTCTATGCCGCCTTCGCGCTTGTTCTTTGCGAGAATTTTTTTGACATAACCGCTTATGCCGTCGGCTGAATACAGCTCGGCATTGTACTCGGCTTCGATGATTTGTCCGTCGGCGTCAAGCCTTACCGTAAAGCTGCGCAATTGATTAAACTTCTCTTGCTGCTGCGGATTTTGTTTCGGCGAATTGTCATGGGGAACGCTACGGACAAAATCCTCTGCGGCGCGTTCCAAAATGGCGAAGGACTGCGAGCGTCCGCGCACAAAGGTGCTAATCAAAATAGCCGCGCCGAAAACGGCTATTATGACAATAGAAACCGTCATTGTAACGGCGACGAATTTTAATCTCGTTTTTTTTATCATAACTTCTCCCCTTTCGTGCCGCTCTGCAAAAGGTAACCCGCGCCGCTCACGGATTTTATACGCACGTCCGACCCCACTGCGGCAAGCTTTTTTCTTAAAAAAGAAATGTATACCTCCGCATTATTGTATTCGGCTTCACTGTCCCAGCCCCAAACGCGTTCTATGAGCCGCTCTTTTAAGACTACGGCTTCGGGATTTGACATCAATAAATCAATAATCTTAAATTCCGTCGCACTCAAACGTATTTCATTCTCTCCCGACGAAAGCGCAAAGGTATCCTTATTCAGGCGCAAGCTGCCGTAAATGACTACGTTGCCGACATATTCGGCTTTGCGGCGCGACAGCGCTTTGACGCGTGCGACAAATTCGCCCGCCGCAAAGGGCTTCGTCAGATAATCGTCCGCGCCGATATTCAAGCCGGCTATTTTGTCCGACACTTCGGACTTTGCCGAAAGGAATAAGACGGGTGCGGACAGCTTCTTTTCGCGCAAGATTTTAAGGACGTCGAGTCCGCTTATTTTGGGCAGCATGATGTCTAAGACAATCAAATCGTAACGCCCCGTCAGCGCGTACTCAACGGCATCCGCACCGTCAAAAACGGCGTCGGCTTCGATTTTTTCACGCTTTAATATTTCCGTCAGCATTTCGGCGAGCGTTCTCTCGTCGTCAACGATAAGCACTCTCATGCGAGTCTCCTTATCCGTATTTTATCTCGATACTTTATTTTATCATATAAAGATTAAAATTTTATTGAAATCGCGCCGATTTTTTTGTGATAGACTTCTATTAAAAACTTAACGTACGGCAAATTTTTGCAAATCCTTACGGTATATGACAAGTTAAAGAAACTTTTTTGTTTCAGCCGTGCTTTTCAACCTTTTTTCAAGGTTTTTGAGCTATCATGTTAGCATAGAATGAAATAACGGACAAATTCCGTTTAAAAACCGCTGCCGTATAAAATTTGATAAAGAGGCGTTTTTATGGAAGGAATATTCAGGCGGATTGAAAAAAAATACGCCGTGCCGACGAGCCGCTATCCTGAGCTTTTGGAGCGTTTAAAGGAGCATTTTTTTGAGGACGAGTACGGCATACAGCCGATACACAATATTTATTTTGACACGCAAAACGACGGGATTATTAGGCGGTCGCTCGAAAAGCCGGTGTTCAAAGAGAAAATGCGTCTTAGAAGCTACGGGATTGCCGACGAGAACACCGTCGTATATGCGGAGCTAAAAAAGAAGTACGACGGCACGGTCTACAAACGCAGGATTAAGCTAAAATATTCCGAAGCAAAAAAGTATCTGACGGCTAACGGCGAAGCCGCAAGCGGCGCGGACGGACAAATCAAGCGTGAAATCGATTATTTTGCGGCGCATAACGCGGTTATGCCAAAAATATTTATCGCATACGACCGTATAGCCCTTAAAGAAAAAAATAACGGCGCGGCAAGAATAACCTTCGACTTCAATATCCGTTATCGCTTTGACAAGCTGACTCTCGGCGCGCCGCACCCAAACCTACGGTTCGACAACGGCGATTTTTACATAATGGAAATCAAATCGCCGCTGGCTCTGCCGCTATGGCTGACCGCGCTCTTGTCGGAGCAACGGCTCTTCCCCGTTTCGTTTTCAAAATACGGAAAAATCTTTGAAAAGGTTCACGGCGTTTTGCCGTCTTTTACGTCCGCGCCTTTACAATTGCTTATACCCGATAAGGAGGTCTTATATGCCGGAGAGTATAATTAAGGATTCGCTCACTTTTTCTGCGGCGGCTATATGCACGGCGTTTTCGTTAGGACTCGGATTATTGCTTGCGCTCGCCTACCGCTTCAAAAACCGTCCGTCAAAAAACTTCTTGATAGCGTTGCTGCTTATCCCGTCGCTCGTGCAGGCGGTCATCATGATGGTCAACGGCAATATCGGCACGGGCGTCGCCGTTTTGGGTGCGTTCAGCTTGGTGCGCTTCCGCTCGTTCCCCGGCAACGCAAAGGACATTTGTTTTATTTTCTTCGGCATGGCGGTGGGAATCGCAACGGGTATCGGACAGATTTGGTTCGCGCTTTGCTTCGCCGTGCTTATATGTATAATCTTTTTAGCGGCGCAAGCTTTCGGGGAACGCAAAGAAAAATCGCCCGTCAGGGAAAAGGAATTAAAAATCACCTTCCCCGAAGATTTTGATTTTGAAACCGAAATGACGGGCATATTGTCCGCCTATGCGGACACCTTTGAAATGTTCAAAATAAAAACGAGTAATATGGGCAGTCTTTTTACGGTAGATTATTTTGTGCGCCTAAAAAAAGACGTTTCCGAAAAAAAGATGATAGACGAAATCCGCATACGCAACGGCAATTTGCCGATAGTATGCGTCAACAGAAGAAGCGCGGCGGAAGAGTTATAATAAGGAGATTTTTCTATGTATCTAATGACCGCAAAAAAGAAAGTGATTGCATTAATCGCCGCATTGCTTGTCATAGCGATTTTATTAGTCGTCATCTTTGTCGTGCCGAAATTGACCGGCGGAACGGATACGGGTGACGGCAACCCTATTATGGAAATCGGTACAAGCGATTATTTGCCGAATGACGGCGACTACGACGACGGCGGCAGCGCCGACGCTCAACACCTAATAACCTTTACGTCGGGCGGAATAACGGCGGTCGGCGCGTCGGTGAGCGGCAAAACCGTTACCGTACAAGACGAAGGAATTTTTAGCGTTTCGGGTACGAACGGCAATGCTCAAATAATAATAGACGCAAAAAACAAAACCGTGCGCTTGATTTTTGACGGACTCGATTTGAGCTGTTTAACAAGCGCGCCCGTGTATATAAAGGCGGCGCAAAAAGTGATTATCACACTAAAAGCCGAAACGCAAAACCGCCTTTCCGATACCGCCGCTACCGTCAAAGACTCGGACGGCGAGCCTTCCGCCGCTTTGTTTGCCAAGTCGGACTTGACGATAAACGGCACGGGAACATTGACCGTAGCCGGAAATTCAAACAACGCGATTCAGTCTAAGGACAAGCTTGTCATCATAGATTCCGTGCTTAAAATAACGTCCGTAGACGACGGCATTATAGGCAAGGACAGCCTTTATGCGGAGAACGCCGCAATCAATATAACGTCTACGGGCGACGGAATGCGTTCTACAAACGACACCGATACAAACGCCGGAATATTGGCTCTTATCGGCGGCACATATACGGTCGTGAGCGGCACGGACGCTTTGCAGGCGGCAAAGCACGTCTTGATAACGGGAGGCGTTGTAAATTTGCGCTCCGGCGGCGGAAGCTCCAAAACTTCTTACACGGCAAGCGCAAAGGGCATAAAGGGCGGCGTCGGGATAACGGTTAATTCCGGCGACATCACGGTCGATTCGGCGGACGATTGCATTCACAGCAACAACAGCCTTGCGGTGTACGGCGGCAAGCTCACCCTGTCGTCGGGCGACGACGGCATTCACGCCGATACCGTGATAAAAATCACCGCCGGAGAAATCGCGATTTCAAAAAGCTATGAAGGCATAGAAACCTGTGATTTGACAATAACCGGCGGTAAGCTGACCGTCACCGCAAGCGACGACGGAATAAATATCGCCGGCGGCGCGGACTTCTCCGCCTCAAACAGACCGGGTTCGGGCAGCTTCAACTCGACTGTGTACAGAGCGGTGATTAGCGGCGGCGAAATCTACATCAATTCTTCCGGCGACGGCTTCGATTCCAACGGCGGAACAATTACAATGAGCGGCGGCTTGCTTATAGTGGACGGACCGCTAAATTCGGGCGACGGCGCGATAGACTACGACGGTACTTTTACGGTTACCGGCGGCACGGTTTTGGCGGTCGGCGCGTCGGGCGCACAAAGCCCGACGTCAAACAGCGTGTACGGCTTTAACGCATCTATCGGCTCGGCGGCTTCCGGAATACTTGAAATTAAGGATTCATCAGGCAAGGTTATCTATGCCTACACGACAAAGAAACAATATTCTTCGGTAGTCTTCCTGTCGCCGAATCTAACCAAAGGCACTTACACAATTTACTCGAACGGCGCGTCAAAGGCTACCGTTACAATAAGCTCCTATCTCACATCGTCGGGCGGAAGTATGCCGGGCGGAAACGGCGGAAAAAGACCGCGTTAGTTATCTCGGCAAATCAAAAGCATACCCCGTAATTCCTTTAAAAAAAATAAAACCCGCGTTACAGACCTGAAACACGGGTTTTTATTTATGACTAAAAATTATATGCCGTAATTATTATATCCCTTACTCCACTCCCCATTTTGTCAAAAGAGCCGGAATTTTAAAGGTAGAGATATCGTAGTACATGAGATTTATCGCGTCTTCTTTGAATGTCAGCTTGTATTCTAATAGCTTCTCCGCAGATATCACCGCCGGAGCTTTTGTACCGTATATCTCTATTATCAGATACAATACCGATAACCGTTCGTTGGCTATATGACCGTAAAGCAGAGCGTAGCGGTCGGGTTCGGTGAGCCTAAGCGGTTCGAGCTCGGCGATAGCACTGTCAATATAATCGTTCCATTTAAACAAAACGTCTAACGGATAATATTTTTCGGTAGCCGTGTTCTGAACGATAGACCTTGCGCCGCCGTAATCGGTGGTTGCTTTTAGGTCGGCAAAATGCCGCAGGAAGTCGTCAAAATACTCGCTCATCTCCCCCGACGCTTCGCCGAAATAGCCGTCAAAAAACCTGTCGGTCAGCTCGTCCACGTCGGCGTTTACATTCCATTCGAGCTTTGCTTGCAGATATGCCTTAAAAATCTCCCATGCCGTCACATGGTCGTTTGTCTGCATCCAGGTAAGCGCCAGCCCCGTTCGCGATTGGTTAAAGATATACGCCGTGTTGCATTCAAACGCCAACCGATACCAATCCTGCAAAGCATCAAACGAGTCGAAACCGGCAAAATTGCTGGCAAAATTTGAGCCGTATATCCACAAAAACATTTTGTCGCTTACTCTTGCCCATCCTTCCATATTGCGCTTCGTCACGGCATTTATCGGGTCGTTGATAGAGCGTGTAAAGTCGGCGGTAATCGGCGCAAAGAAAACGCTCACGCCGTCGGCGCATTTTATGTCGCCCTTTGTCGGCGGTTCTTCCGAGCCGTAATAGGCAAAGAAGATAATTTCCAATTCGCGTGCATAATCTTTGCCTTCGTCCGTCAAAAACCATTCGTCAACTATGCCGTGCAAATCGTTCATAAACAAGACAATAGATGCGGAATCCGCGCCGTATTCTTCTTTGACATGACGGCACTCGTCGCAATCGCACAATTCACCGCCGTCTTGTACGGTAAAGGTTACGACGTTTTTTTGGGGGGACTTTATCAACGCCGCTTTGAGAGTCTCGAAGGATTTTGCAAGCAAAGCGTCGCGCTCCGCTTCGTCTCCCTGTGCGTTGTAGCATAACTGCGTTCCGTCGTTCACCCCATGCTCCGGTCCGCGGTCCCAATGCGTCCAGCTCGGCCATTCAAGATTTGTTTGGTCGATGCCGAACCACTTAGGGTGCGCCAAATAAACGGGGTCGTCTTCGGCGACATAACCGAACCAACCGGGTACATAGGTCATCTTTTCGACACCGACAAAGGAGAAGGAATTGTGCCAAATAAAACCGCTCGCACCGACGCCGAGCAAAAGCTGATTGCTGCGGAGCTGACGGTAACGGAACAAATTGTAATTATACCCCGCAAAATACTTGCCTGTATATTGATTATCTACAAAGCTGTAATTTGTCGCACGGTATTCGACGTCGGGTACTTCGGTAACGTCATAATTCATCAGCGGAATATCCGTCACGTTATGCTTCATCGAATATGAATCGGTAAAATAAAAGTCCAAATCAAAAAGCTTGTACAGCAATTCGTACGTTGCATACACATTGCCGTCTTCTTCCCCATTCGCCGAGCCGCCGCCCGTGATATTGCCCGTCAAAAAAATCGAGTTGCCCTTTGTGACGATACGAAAACCGCCGCCCTTTAATTGGGAATAGTCAATCTCGATGCCGGAGCTTGCCAACAGTGCCGTGTTGCCGATTGAGATATATTTCGCATCGTCGGTGTATTGCGGCTGAACGGCTTCTTTGACGATATTAAGCGTATCGCCTACGTCGGGCGTATTGTGTGGGTTGGTCCAAACCGTAACAATCCTTACGCCCGTCGCCTCCGCAAAAAACGTCGTAAATTCTTCGGCGGCATTTGTTGTCATCGAATACATATTAGCGGTTGACGGAATGATAATTTTATATTCCGTAACGCCGTCCTTTAACAGAAACCTATCGGTAGGCGTCGAGTTGTCTATGTGAATGCCGACGGGCGCGCTACCGCCCGTCGGAAGCGGCACAATAATACCGCCGCCCGTTTGAAGAATATTAACGAAAGCAATGCCGAATATCAGCACGGCAACCAAAGTCGCCGCCGTCAAAAACACAATGATTTTCTTTTTGCTCCGCTTTTTATCTTTGCTTAAAGCCATTTTGTTCTCCTTTGTCCTTTGCTTTGCCGTTTGCACACCTTCCGTGTCAAGCACGCATTTTTATTTATTGACATTTTAAGCTTTACGGCTTACTCCACTCCCCATTTTGTCAAAAGGGCAGGAATTTTAAAGGTAG